>CAIOKO010000252.1 GCA_903858935.1 uncultured Schlesneria sp.
GGTCGAAGTCGATCGAACTCGATCAAACTTTGACAGCAAATTTGCGAGCCTTGATCGCAACGAAACAGAAGGCAAGATTTTTGAACAGAAGGAAACGAAGTTAACGAAGTGAAGAAAGACACGTTCCGATTTTTCGTCCTTTTGAGATCATCCTGGTGCTTTTGCGGTTCAGGAAATGAAAACGAGAAATGATCACGAAAACGACAAATCTGTCGAACTCGGTCGAACTCGATCGAACCGTGACAAACTCGAGCGCGACGAAAAAAATGGACGAAAGCCTATGAATTACGCGGAATGGTCGAAGTCGATCGAACTCGATCAAACTTTGACACAAAACTGTTTTCGATGGCACGAATGGGTCTTATACGACAGATAGAACCTATTCCGGGAATTCGATGACGACTTTTATCGATGATCTGGTGGGCCTTGAAGTCTCGACCGCTTCCTCCGACGTGAGACGTCGCTGAAATTTCCAAAAATTCCAGGAATGGACTTTCGACGTCAGATGAATGACGATAAAAGTCTTAAATCAGGTCGAAATTGGCTTTCAATTAGGCGGAAAGCGTGATGCTTCAATACTTTGATCAACGCCAGAAATTACTGTCTCGACGGCGTGCGATTCAAATCGGTTCGGCGGGCCTGTTGGGTTTGTCGCTGCCGGAATTGCTGGCCATGAAAGCTCGGGCGGATTCTGGCAATCGTGTACCCGCAGCAAAAAACGTGCTGGTCATCCTTGAGCAAGGTGGGTTATCCCATATGGATACGTGGGACCCCAAGCCTGACGCGCCGTCCGATCATCGAAGTCCGTTCAAACCTATTTCAACCAATGCTCCGGGAATTCAGTTCACCGAATTGTTGGCAAACACATCGCGAGTGGCGAATAAACTCGCCGTCGTCCGTTCCATGCGGCATCCGAAATCGGGCGCAAACGGACATCCCGACGGAACGCAGTACATGCTTTCCGGGTCGCATCCCAGTAGTCCGATGGAGATGCCTGATATCGGATGTATCGTCACAAAACTGATCGGCAGCAAATGTCGCGATCTGCCGCCGTATATTATGGTGCCGGGAAACGACGAGCAGAATGCGTCCGCGCGAACCGGGTTCCTTCCCGCTGCCTCGCGAGTCTTCAAGACAGGGGGTCGCGATGTTTCCGCTCCGAATTGGAAAGTCGCAGATCTTTTACCACGAAGCGAGAATTCGGGTCTTCGTTTGAATGGCCGTCGTGAGATGCTTGCGTCGCTCGATGCGAGATTCTCGACGAATCATAGCGTGGAAGGGATGGACCGATTCTATTCCCAGGCATTTGACACGTTGACCAGTCCCGGTGTCGAAAATGCATTCAATCTTGCGACGGAATCTGTGGTGACTCGTGAACTTTATGGGCAAGGCCATCGCGGGGCATGTTATCTGGTTGGACGCAAATTGATCGAAGCGGGAGTTCGGTTTGTGACGGTCGATACTCGCTGGCCGCTGACCGATGAAACGCCTGGTGGGTTTAACCTGAACTGGGATCATCACGACTTGATTTATACGTCAGGTTCGTGCGGGACAATTCGTAATAAAGCGGGTGGTGAGGGGCGTTACGGAATTGGCCACTGGGTGATGATGGGGAGTACAGACCGGGCCTTCGCCGCATTGATCGAAGATCTTGACCAGCGGGGATTACTTGCGGAAACTCTGGTCTGCTTCGTGACGGAATTTGGTCGGACACCACGGCTGAATCAATTTGGTGGTCGTGATCATTGGACCGACGCGTATTCGATTGTCTTTGCCGGTGCGGGGGTTCCTGGAGGACGCATCATCGGTCGCTCGGATACACAAGGTGGCTATGTTCTCGACGATCCTCATACGCCGGAAGAATACGCCGCAACCATCTATGAAAAGCTGGGGATCGATCGTTCAAAGCCGCTTTATACGTCTGCCAATCGCCCGGTCTACTTTTCTCATGCAGACGATCCGATTGCGGGTGTGATGTAACGTTCGCGCCACGAAGTGTTTTTCGTCGGCAAGTCAGAGACGAACGTAACTGACTTGTGCCTCTGCTTGACCGTTCTCGGCCAAGCAGTGTTATTCGACGAGGGTTTGCAAGTCAAAAACACTGCATCGGAGAAGACTTCGATGCAGAGGCACCACGCGTTGACGGATGGTGTCGATGGCTATTTCAGTCGTCTCAAGAACGAGTCAACCGGTTGCCGGGTCTGTTCTGGGATCACAGCTGGATAACCGTACCAGATCAACCCGACGACTCGTTCCAGGTTTGGGTCGATGCCAAGTAATTCAAAAAAATTCTCGTGGCGGGTGACATCTCCCGTTGACCACTTGGTCCCGATACCGTTCGACCACAGACCGAGTGACAGGTTTTGAACGAAGCAGCAGCAAGCGGCATAATCTTCTTCGTGACGGAATTGATCGTCTGAACGAATGCATGTCACGGCAAGCCATCCAGGGACCGCAGACCATGACTTTCGTTTTGCCTCAGCTTCAGCCTCCCCTTTTTTCGCCGCAATGATGCTGGAGTTCAAATCGACGACGGCTCGGGCGGTTTCGGGGCCGAGCCAATAAACTCGCCATGGTTCGGTCTTTTTGTGATTCGGAGCCCAGCGAGCCAATTCGATTGCGCTTTCGACCTCGTGCGACGAAGGGACGTTCGGGCGAAAAGCTCCAATGGTTCGTCGCCTTCGAATAACGCTTGTAATGTTCAAGTCCATGGTCTGTTCTCAGTTGAATCCATCTGAATTGTCTGATTAGCGAAGATTAGTGCAGATTAATGTTCTAATCTTTCTTGTCATTATCCTCGCCGGATTGCTTCCATCGGCGACATCTTCAAAGCCCAGATGGCGGGGTATAAACCGCCGATCATTCCCAGCACCGTGCTGAAGATTAAGCTGAAGAGTAACAGGCCGGGGCTGGCGTAAAGATGCAGTTTTGTGGGGAAAATCGCATTCACGACTTGAACGGCAACCCATCCCGCCAGACAACCAAGCACACCGCCGCTCAATCCAAGCAGCGCACTTTCCCATGTAATCAGCTTCATCACGTCCCAGGCGGACCACCCGTTGGCCTTCAGCACACCGAATTCGATCAGCCGTTCGGCGACACTCATCAGCATCGTGTTCAAGATACTGAGCAGTGCGATCAGGACACCGATCCCTGTCATCAGATACAGAAAGATATCGAGGTCGGAACTGAATTCTGCGATTTTGTCACCCCAATCCTGGGCCGACCGAACTTCGATCGCCTCTTCGAGGGGCGGTTTTTCAGGTTCGGCTTTCTGCGATGTCTTAATTGATTCCGAAGGAGCGTCGTTGGCCGGAGTGCCATTTCCTTTTCCTTGCAATAATTTGGCAGCGGCATTCAGCATGTTGATCGCACCCGCCTCGGGAAAAGCCACCATGGCGTTGGCTCGCCAATCGTCAGCTCGTCGACCACGAAAGTGCTTGCAGACATCCTCCGTCAATTGTGATTTGGAAACTGTGCCATCGGGTTCGATGTAGACTGACGAGATTAACGCCTCGTCAAAATGTCCAATTTTTCTGACGCTTTCGCTATCGAGGACGATCGCCACATCGAGCAGTAATGAACCACAGTGATAAATTCCGACAATCGACAGATCGAATCCATCGACACGCAAATTATCGCCAACCTTTTTGTGAAACGCTTCGGCAATGGTTCGACTGATGACGCAATTCATCGTCCCGACATCGTCCCGCGTCAGAAAACGACCAGAGGTGATGTCGTCCCGGTAGACTGCAAGTTTCAGCTTCAACGTTGCTTCGATGTCAGTGCCAAACAGAAACCGAGGGGGGCTGAACGTTGGTTTGCCTTCGACGAGTTGGGCGCGGGCCCAGACTTCTAAACGAGCAGTTCGAACTCCTGGAATCGCGGCGATTTCCTGACTCCAACCGACTGGTAATCGAGAAAAAAGCGGGATGGGCGCACCGGGTTGCATGGCCGCCAGACCAGGGATTCGACTGAACGTCTTTCCGACCGTGTCATCGATTCCTGTGGCAATCGAAAACAGACCGACCATACCAGCAATGGCGACGGTCAACCCCAGCAGTGCGAGCACCGAACGAACCGGGCGACTGACGAGGTTTCGAAATGCAAACCGAAGCATTACAAACTTTCAACAGAAAAAATCAAACTCGCTGAAAAACATAAACGACGTCCTCGGTATCGTTCGAGATGTCGATCGGCCATTCGAGGTCATAGCGAAAGTCATACATTTCCAGTAACCGCAAACGAGGCTCGGTCGCAATCAGTGAAAACATCTGCTCTGCAGTATAGGTTCTGAAAATCGTCTCGTCCGTGATCCGGAACTGTTTCGTAGGAGTATAGACGTCATAAGTGACGCCGATTCGTTCCTGACGCTTTTTTAAATTAGTTTCGATCGACCAGAGGTTAGAGACCACCGATAGATTGCCTCGCGATGACGACCAAGACTCGGAAGTGCATTTGGCAGGCGTCCGTGGAGTCAAATGGAGGCCCAGGAAAAAAAGTCCTCCTTTATTCAATGAGTCTGCCACACAACGGAAATGGGCTTCAGCCGTCTCTTCCGTTGGTAAATGGCGAAACGTATTGATCATGTTAAATGCGGCGTCAACCTTTTTCTTGACGGTAAAGTCCGCCATATCGCCGACGTACGTTGATTCGGGAAACCCGGCTTTTTTCAGACGTGCGTTGCAATACGCGATTGCCTTTTCATTAAGATCATTGCCGGAGATTTCATAGCCGGCCTTGGCAAACTGAATGACCAGTCGACCTGTTCCGCAGGCGGGTTCAAATAACCGTTTGACCGGTCGCTTCGAATAGCGCTTGAAGCAGTTGTTTAAGAACTTGAATTCAGCAGCCCAGTCCGATCCGAAGATCAAGTCATAGTATTTCGGGTAGTCATAAAGGTGACCGGCGATCGTTTCCATGAATCGGTACAGGCTCCAAAAAGTACAATTTTATTGTCGAACAATTTTTACGGTCATCCGTTGAAGATGGTTGAGCAAGGAAGTGTAGCCGAACGATCGGCAGACTTCGAACGATCGGAGAATATGAAGCGAATAGCGGGTCGAACGAAATGTCCAACCTCATTTTGCCAGTCATTAGTATTTTGAACGATTGATCCAACGCGCAAACGATTTCCCTATTCTGAACCTGTCTCGCGACGCGCGTGCAAATCATTGGGAGGAGGCCCAGCCGTCTCGACGTCGATCGGCGGCTCCGGTCCGTTCGCCGGTTTGCAGGTTCACGGAGATTGAATGAGCGTCTCCCTGGCGTTTTGGTGTGTGGCTGATGTGATGTCCCATTTTCGATAACAGATCGATTTGCGTTTTGCGATTTTCGAGTAAAGCAGACTCCATCGTGACAGTGTCAGGCATCCAGGCATGGTGAAAACGGGGAGCGTCGACTGCGTCTCGTAGTGGCATTTCGAATTCCAGGACATTCATCAGTATGCAGAATACGGTGTTGATGATCGTTCGACCGCCGGGACTGCCGGTCACTAACGTCACGTGGCCATTCTTTGAAACGACGACGGGGGTCATCGAACTGAGCATTCGCTTTCCGGCGACAATCTGGTTGGGTTTCGTGCCAATCAGGCCTTTTGAATTCGTGATGCCCGGTCGAGGGTTGAAATCGCCCATTTCATTGTTTAACACGAATCCTGCACCTCGAACGACAATTCGTGAGCCCCAGCTGTCTTCCAACGTATATGTGTTGGCGACCGCCATCCCGTCACGATCGATGACACTGAAATGAGTTGTATTTGGAGGTTCTTCCGGCGACAGGATTTCCGCTCCCAACTTTGCGGATGAAGTGGCGTTTGTGAGTGAGATAGAACTCGCTAGTTCTGCAGCGTATTCCTTCGTCGTGAGTTGTCCGGGGATTTTCGTGAAATCGGGATCACCCAGCCAACGAGCACGGTCGTAGTAGGCTAGGCGCATGCTTTCGAGCATGAAGTGGATTGTCTTAGCAGACCATCGTCCCTCTTGTCGAAGTTTAAATGGTTCAACGATATTCAGCATTTCCACGACTGCCGTACCGCCGGAACTTGGCGGCGGGGACGCGAAGATATCAAAACCGCGATAGGTTCCGTGAATCGGCGTGCGAATTTTGGCCTGATACCCGACGAGATCAGCTTTGGTGATGAGCCCTCCACCAGATTTCATTTCGGCTTCGAAGGCATCGGCGACTTTACCGGTGTAGAAAGCGTCAGCACCTTCCGACGCAATCAAGGCGAGTGTGTTCGCCAATTCAATTTGCACGAGCCTGTCGTCAGCCTTCCACATTCGTTTGCCGTTTTCTTGCCCATACACTCGTCGAAGTTCTTTATTGTCGGGAGATGTTTCAATGACTTGATTCAATGAGATTGCGAGTTCAGCACTGATTTGAAAGCCATCACGAGCCAATGCGGCTGCTGGTTCGACAAGATCCTTCCAGGCGAGGCGACCAAATTGTTCGTGCGCCAGCTTAAGTCCACGAACGGTTCCTGGAATACCGACGAGTCGATACTGAGACCCGATCCCCTTTGCAAACATATCGACTGAAGCCGCTGCGGGAGCGATCTCGCGATAATCGATGACAATTGGAGGTTCGCTATTACCAGGATGAATAAGCATAAAGCCGCCGCCGCCAATGTTACCCGCTTCGGGCCAGGTCACCGCGAGAGCAAATGCAGTGGCGATCGCCGCATCGACGGCATTACCGCCAGCGTCCAGAGTTGTGCGACCAATTTCGGAAGCGGGTTTTGAGACAGAGACGACCATCCCCAGGTGAGATCGTGCCGTCAGGCCGCTTGCAGGGTGTTGCTCTGCGCGACTGTTTGCCGCGCCAATCGTCAGGCAAATCGGTATTGCCACGATGGCATTAGCGATGGAGCGAATCGAAGGAAGGATTCTCAAAGTTGATACCTCTTTTCGTAACAGGTCAGTCCGACAGTTTTCAAGTGTGATCGTGAATTAATCAAGGCTGAAGAGGCGTAGTTTGCGGTTTAACACATCCTTTTAAACACATTGACTGGCCATCCTGCCAAGAAAACGATTGCGGCTTATTCAACTCTGTGAATTGCCAATGCCTCGCGGAAAATGTGACAATCCTTATTGTTCGGTCGCGATTCCAGCCAAAGCCTGGATTTGTCTTTTTGAAACAATTATCTGGACGTCGTAATCGAACTGGAACGTCTGAAAAAGAAATGATGGAAAAATGAAGAGCGTTCAGAATTTTGGAAACCAGAACTTGAAGAATAAATACAGAATCGGTCTAGCAATTTATCTCCTCACGCTGAGCGGGGCCTGTGCGATTGACCGTAAAAACTTGCATGCCGAGGATTGGGGGGCCTATGCGATCATTCCTGTGAGTGCCCCTTCTCTTGTTCTCGAAGCTGTTGACTCCGGCGCAAATGACGGAACGGTGGTCTCAATTGGCAAACCGGGCAAAACAACAAATCAGAAATGGATCATCACGCCACGCGGGGATAACCTATATTCAATCAAGCTGGTTTCGGGGTCTGATCTTGTCCTGTCTGCTGCAAAAGGAGCCATGGCTCATGGGACTGCAATTGTTCTCGAAAAGGACAAAGGCGAATCGTGGCAACTTTGGGAGCTAAAAAAACACGAGAGCGGTTTCTACAGTCTGATTCCCAAGCACGCGCCTCAATTGGGATTAGACCACTTTGGTGGAAAGCAGCGTCCCGGAGCGAAGATTGACTTGTGGACATACAAGGCCGACGACCAGCATCTGCAATGGATCATCAAACCACTTGCAGGAACTGTTACGCCAAATGCAAATAACACATTAGAAGCGGAATCGACTTATGTCATTCCTGAGATCAAGCCTGCAGATGTTCCTGTGGGTGAAATCAAGTCGTTTTCGTTTTCGAGCAGCATGATTTATCCGGGAACTGTTCGAGATGTGACCGTTTTCATTCCGGCTCAATATGATCGATCCAAGCCCGCTTGCGTCTATGTCAAAACCGACGGATATAATCCGCACGAAAAGGGGATACTTGAAACATTAATCGCCACGAAAGAAATTCCCGTAACGATCGGTGTCTTTGTCAGGCCCGGCGACTTGCCTGCCACGGTGAAGAATACGATGGGCCGCCGAAATCGCTGCTTCGAGTACGATGGCGTGGGGGATCATCATGTCCGGTTTCTGGTCGATGAGCTTTTGCCGTTTATCGCTGAGAAATTCGATCTGAAAATGTCGACCAGCGGAAATGATCGCTGTATCGCTGGCGGAAGCAGTGGCGGCATCGCTGCCTTTAATGCGGCATGGGAGCGTCCTGATGCATTCAGTCGAGTCTACGCCAACAGTGGCAGCTTCGTTGCTTTTCGTGGCGGTCATGAGTTCCCGACGCTGGTTCGTAAATTCGAAGCGAAACCGATTCGCGCGTTTCTGACGACCGGGATGAGAGACATGGAAAACTGTGCTGGTGACTGGTTTCTGCTGGATCAAGAGATGGACAAGTCATTGCGGTTTTCGGGGTACGATTACAAATTCCGGACGATCAACGGCGGACACGTTGCGGGCTATTACGAGAATTTTTCAGAGGCGATGAGCTACATCTGGAAAGACTGGCCCGAACCGGTCAAGGCTGGACCGAGTGCGCCCCGGGCACAAGAGGTTCTTGTTCCTGGTGAGAACTGGGAAATGGTCTCGCAAGTCCGAAAAATGGAGTTCGGTGGTGCCACGTCCAATCCAAAGGGGGAAGTCCTTTTTGTCGATCCTTCGGATAACAAGATTCGCTTGATCGACGTCAACGGAAAGGTCAATGAATTTCTGTCCGATGCCGGTCATGCGAGTGGTCTTACCGTCGGTTCAGACGGGCGTCTGTACACGGTGTCGACCAGAACAGGAAAGGTGATGAGTTATCTCTTAAGGAGTGATGGCAGTCTTGATGTTGAGGGGCGGCTGGATATCGAAGGACTGCCAAGTCAATATGCGCTCGCCACCCCCGGGGGCGGTTTATACGTCACCAGCAATACAACCAACGGTCAGAAATCTGGCACCGTGTGGTTTGTTAAAGATGGCAAAAAGATGCAAGTTGGAACAGGACTAAAATTCGCTAATGGGCTGGCTTACCGGCCTGATCAATGGCTTCTATCAGTGGCTGACGGGCATTCGAAATGGGTCCACAGCTTCCAGATTAATTCCGATGGGTCGCTGACAAACCAGGAACGTTTTTTCTGGTTGCATGTCCCTGACTGGGAAGACGACGCTGGTGCTCAGTCGATTTGTTATGCAAAGGAAGGTCAAATGCTCGTCGCAACACGCTGGGGAGTTCAGATTTGTGCCGACGATGGACCGACTCAGGTGATCATCCCGCTCCCTGATCGAAGTCGCATTTTCGGTCTCTGTTTTGGTGGGAAGGATTTCGATACTCTCTTCGCATTCAGTGACGACAAAATCTGGAAACGTAAGTTAAAGCTTCACGGGATCGGCGCATTCTCACCGTGGATGCCGGCACGTGGTTCCAAGTTGTAAAGAGGGAATTGATGGTTTGGGTTCAGGTTTACGATCCTTGCGGCTCGCCGTTTTGGTCAACACTGCTCGCTGCGTTACCGATCATTGCCTTGCTGGGGCTTCTCGCGGGCGGGGTTGATGCCCCGAAATCAGCGCTGGCGGGGTTGATCGCGGCCTTGCTTGTGGCGATTTTCGGGTTTGGTATGCCTGCCGTTTCGGCGATGGCTTCGGCGGCTTATGGTGCCTGTTTTGGCCTGTTACCAATTGGCTGGATCGTCGTCGCATCCGTATTTCTATTTCATCTGACGGTCATGGGAGGACAATTTGAAGTCGTCAAGCGATCGGTAGCGGCCTTGTCCCCGGATCGTCGAGTCCAGGCCCTGCTGATCGCATTTTGTTTCGGGACATTTCTAGAAGGGGCTGCTGGGTTTGGCACGCCTGTGGCCATTTGCTCGGCACTGATGATTGGACTTGGTTTCTCGCCACTTTATGCTGCGGGACTCGCTTTAATCGCGAACACATCGCCTGTTGCGTTTGGTGCCCTGGGAACGCCAATTATCACGTTGGCAAAAGTTTCTGGCCTGGATGAGATGGCGTTAAGCCAGATGGCGGGGCGACAGTTACCGATATTCTCGCTGATCGTTCCAGCCTGGCTGGTGGCAGTCATGTCTGGATGGCGCGGGGTCATTGGATGCTGGCCAGCGATTCTTGTTTGCGGGGGAACATTCGCATTTCTGCAATTTGTGATGTCCAATTTTCATGGTCCCGCACTGGTTGATGTTGTTGGAGGACTGGGTTCTTTAATCGTCCTAGCCGCGATGTTACGGTTCTGGCAACCCAAAATAATCTGGCGTTTTCCGAATGAAACGGTCAGTGCGACTGTTTCGTCACAAACGCTCACGAAGGGCAAAATCATTTTCGCATGGATGCCATGGGTCTTTTTATCGGTCCTCGTTTTTACGTGGGGTTCCCTTAAAGTGCCCTTGAATGGCGGCGCTGACCATGAGCCAAATGCTTTGGCGGGGTACACAAAGTTTTCGTTACCCGTCCCCGGATTGCACAACCGCATCTATCGAGCAGCGCCCGTTGCTCCCGTCGCCATGGGGGCTGACCGTGCTGTCGATGCCGAGAAAGCGGTGTTTGAGATTCCCTGGCTTGGCACGACGGGAACAGGAATCTTCCTTGCCGCGATTCTCACGGCATTCTGGTTGCGAATTCCTGCCGACGAATTCTTCAGGCAGTTCCGACTCACCGTTTGGGAAATGCGTTGGGCCTTGTTCACGATCGCAGCGATGCTTGCCCTGGCTTTTACTACCAAATATGGCGGTAGCGATGCCACAATGGGGCTTGCCTTCACTCGAACAGGGCCACTCTATCCCTTTTTTGCACCGTTGCTGGGGTGGCTGGGTGTTGCATTGACTGGCAGCGACACTTCGTCGAATGCGTTGTTCGGAAGTTTGCAACGCATTACGGCAGAACAGCTTGGACTGAATCCGACTTTGATTGTTGCATCCAACAGCACTGGAGGTGTGATGGGAAAAATGATCGATGCTCAAAGCATTGTGGTTGCAGCGGTGGCGACCGAGCAAACAGGCGGCGAAGGGGCGATTTTGCGATTCGTCTTCTGGCACAGCGTCGTACTCGCTGCATTAGTTGGTGCATTAACGATGCTTCAGGCCTATTTTTTGACATGGATGATCCCCGAACTGACGAATCGCCTGTTAACTCAATAATCAATACAACTTGGCAAGCGGCATCCGAAAGAATCCGTTGTTGAGATCATCTCCTGCTTGATTTCGACGGGCCTTTCTTTCAGAATCCCTGTAAGACCGGTGGAACCGGTAATTGCCGGGACGAAAATCCAAACGACTGCGGAGCGATGGCCAGATGTCGATCGAACGTGCGGAAAAATTGAAAGAATTGCTCACGGACAAGTTTGTCGTCGTCGATGCAGACGTTCCTGAGCTACGTCGGTTCGAAAATTGGACCGGCAAAGTCAGAACGGTCAACATGAACTGTCGAGCTTTGGTTGAGTTCGATGGTCCCGTTGATATTGGATGGTACGACATCGACCCCGATTATTTGAAGGTCGTTGACGCACCTGTCAAGAAGGCTCCTGCGCCGGCGGCGAAGGCAGCGCCGGCTGCAAAAGCAGCCGCTACCGAGGCACAGCCTGCGGCAAAACCCGCTGCTGCATCAACCGGGAAAAGCCCCCTGGATGCAATCCGAGCCCAGCAAGCTGCGAAATCCGGAGCGGCGCCAGTGGCTGCAGGAACCGGCAAGCCCTCGCCTTTGGATATGATTCGCAAGCAACAAGCCGCAAAGGCTGCTGCGCCCGCACCCGTCGAGACCGCTTCTAATGCGCCCGCGCCAGTTGCCACAACACAAGTGGTCGCCACCGAACCCGCTCCACCGGTTGAAGTGTCCAAACCGATTCCGACAACAGGTCCCGATGGCAAGCCGTTGTCCAAGCTTGATCTGATTCGTCTGCAAGGCGCGGCGAAGAAGAAGTAAATCCTTTTCCCAACTCGCTGGCTAGATCGACTTCATGACTTTCACTCAGCGGCAAAGTCAGGAACATTTCCTGCGTGCCCAAAAATCAATTCCGGGCGGAGTCAACAGCCCTGCCCGCGCGTTCGGAGCCGTAGGTGGAACGCCCGTTGTCATGGATCGCGCCGACGGAGCGTATCTGTACGATATCGATGGCAACCGGTATATCGACTACATCGGATCATGGGGGCCTCATATTCTGGGGCATCGACATCCACTCGTAATCGAGGCAATTATTGCGGCTCTTTCCAAGGGGACGAGTTTTGGTGCCCCATGCGAGTTGGAAACCCAACTCGCAGAACTCGTGATCGATGCTGTCCCGTCAATTGAACGCGTTCGGATGGTCAATTCGGGTACTGAAGCGACGATGAGTGCGATTCGCGTGGCACGCGGTTTCACCGGTCGAAACTTGCTGGTTAAATTTGCTGGTTGTTATCACGGACACGTTGATAGTCTGCTGGTGAAAGCTGGCAGTGGCGCTTTGACATTGGGAACCCCTTCCAGTCCAGGTGTTCCGCCCGGATGTACCGCGGACACGATTGTGCTCGAATACAACGATCCCCAACGACTCGAAGAGGCTTTCGGCGTACGTGGCTCAGAGATTGCTGCGGTCATTTTGGAGCCTGTCGTTGGAAACATGGGAGTTGTGGTTCCAACACCAGAATTTTTAACCTCACTGCAGAATGTCTGTCATCGGTATGGATCGCTGCTTATTTTCGACGAAGTGATGACGGGATTCCGTGTTGCCTATGGTGGCGCACAGTCTCGTTTTGGAATCCGGCCGGATCTAACCACGCTGGGAAAGATCATCGGCGGAGGCTTGCCCGTTGGCGCATACGGCGGTCGAGCGGATATCATGAATGTTGTTTCACCCGTTGGTCCGGTTTATCAGGCAGGAACTCTTTCGGGTAATCCCGTAGCGATGGCCAGCGGGATTGCTACATTGAAAAGGCTTAAAGAATCGAACCCGTATCCACTTTTGGAATCGATGACAAAATCTCTGGTTACGGGACTTTCGAAATTGGCGACAAGAGCGGGGGTACCTCACACGATTCCGCAAGTCGGCAGTATGTTTACATTTTTCTTTAATCCTTCCATCGTGACAAACCTCGAAATCGCATCGAAGAGCGATACAAAAGCGTTTGGGCGTTACTTCCATGCCATGCTGGAACGAGGAGTTTATCTGGCTTGCAGTCAGTTTGAAGCTAATTTCGTTTCTGCCGCACACACGGACGACGATCTCAACGTGACGTTGGGTGCGGCCGAACAGGCCTTTGAAATTGTCAAATCGGCGTGAGACATGTCAATTTCCCAAGAAAGTTGCCAAGCGTTTGTTGCCCTCTGAGGATTGAGTGTGGCAACAGACGTGCTTGTGACAAGTGGCTGGCGAGATCATCATAGTTGGCCAATGCGACGTGACTTTTCCGTCGATTAATTTGAGATGCGCCAATTCGCATTGAGGTAGTCGTTGTGGGTTGTAACTATCTAATCATGTTCGTTTGTCTCATCGGCATCATCGGAAACGAAGTCGTCGCGTCCGAACCGATTGTCGTTGATTTCAGTCGTGATATCCGTCCGATTCTCTCGGAAAATTGCTTTGTGTGTCATGGTCCCGATGAAGCGAACCGAAAGGGTGGATTACGACTCGACAGACGTGAATCAGCAATTGGCCCCGCCGAATCGGGAGAGTTCGCAATTGTTCCTGGACAACCTTCCGCCAGCCAGATGCTAGCTCGAGTGAACGATGCTGATCCCAAATTGGTGATGCCACCTCCATCGTCCAGCAAAGGTTCACTCTCAATGGGCCAGATCAAGCTGCTGAATCGTTGGATCGCTCAAGGTGCCGAATACACATCGCACTGGGCGTTTAAAGCTCCAGAACGACCGCAAGTGCCAAATGTTAACGCGAATGAAGCGAATTGGGTGAGAAATCCGATTGATGCGTTCATTTTGGCTAAACTCAATTCAGTAGGCTTGTCTCCCTCAAATCCAGCAGACCGGATCACGTGGTTGAGGCGGCTCAGTTTGGATGTTGTCGGTCTCCCTCCTTCGATTTCAGACGTCGATGCTTACGTTGCGGACAACAGTCCCAATGCTGATGTTACACAGGTTGAGCGTCTTCTGAAGTCGCCTCATTATGGCGAGAGGTGGGGGCGACACTGGCTTGACGCAGCTCGGTATGCTGACTCGGACGGATTTGAAAAGGACAAGTCCCGACAAGTCTGGTTCTATCGCGATTGGGTCGTCGATGCCTTGAATCGAGACTTGCCCTATGATCAATTTGTTATTGAACAAATCGCGGGTGATCTGCTTCCAAATCCGACTCAAGACCAGATCGTGGCGACTGGATTCCTGAGGAATTCAATGCTGAACGAAGAGGGGGGGGTTGATCCTGAACAGTTCCGGATGGATGCGATGTTCGACCGGATGGACGCGATCGGCAAAAGCATTCTGGGACTGACGATCCAGTGTACTCAGTGCCATTCGCACAAATATGACCCGATGACGCATGAAGAGTACTACAGGCTTTTTGCGTTCCTCAATAACGATCATGAAGAACAGCGGGTCGTTTATACGAGGGAAGAGCTCGTCAAAATCGCGGGTTTGAAGGGGCAAATGGCCGAAATCGAACGGCAACTCAAACAGCAATTCCCCGACTGGCAAGAACGCCTCGAAGCGTGGGAAGCAGCTACGCAGGCGAAAAACCCCACGTCTGGCAAATCCGATGAAAATGGGGCACTAAACTCGGAGTGGACGACGTTGACTCTCGCGAATTCGGGGGATAACGGACAGAGATATTTTGATATGGGTGACGGGTCAATTCTCGCTCAGGGATACGCTCCGACAAAGTACTCGACAATGTTAAGAGGGACGACTAACCAAACCGGGTTGATGGCCGTTCGTTTGGAATTGCTGAATGATCCTAATCTTCCCTGTGGTGGTCCAGGGCGGTCGTTTATGGGGACCTCAGCCCTGACCGAAATTTCGGTCGAAGTGGTTGAGTCCAGTCATCCCGAGAACAAGCGGACAATTAAATTTGTTCGGGCAACAGCCGATTATGGAAATCCCGAGCGTGAACTTGAGCCGAACTTTTATGACAAATCAAACAAGCGTCGAGTTACTGGACCCGTTGATTTTGCGATTGATGGTAATGACGACACCGCTTGGGGAATCGACGCTGGGCCGGGTCGCCGGAATGTTCCTCGAAACGCCGTCTTTGTTGCGGATCAGCCATTCGGATACGAGGGCGGAACGACGCTGAACATTGCTCTCAAGCAGAATCATGGAGGGTGGAACAGCGATGATCATATGAATAACAATCTCGGGCGATTCCGGCTTTCCGTCACGACAGCCGTCAACGCCGAGGCGGATCGTGTTCCGAAATCGGTTCGCGAAGTGCTGGTCGTTCCGCGTGCACAACGGACCACAGAGCAGACTGATACCGTCTTTTCATTCTGGCAGACGACCGTTCCTGAATTTCAATCGGTGAACGATCAGATCGAAGCATTATGGCGGGAATGGCCTGTCGGATCGACGACGTTGACGCTGCAGCATAGGCAGGTCCCGCGCGAGACAAGGGTGTTGAAGAGGGGCGATTTTCTCAAGCCGGAAAAGCCTGTGAAGCCGGGCGTTCCCGCTTTTCTTCATCCGCTCCGAAATGAAGGCGAACCGCAAGACTTGAACAGGCTGACGCTGGCAAAGTGGCTGGTTGATCGACGCAGTCCAACAACTGCGCGAGTGATCGTGAACCGTATCTGGCAGTCTTATTTCGGGACAGGTCTCGTCGGTACGCCTGAAGATCTTGGAACACAGAGCGAACCTCCCAGTCATTCTGAACTACTCGATTGGCTTGCTGTCGAATTGATGGAACCGACTTTGATGCTTCCGGGTGAAACCATTCGAAAGCCATGGAGCCTTAAGCATCTGCATCGGTTGATTCTGGGCAGTTCACTCTATCATCAGTCGAGTTACGTTACGCAAGAATTGTTTGAACGAGACCAGTTTAATCGGTTGCTTGCCAGGGGGCCTCGAATTCGAGTTGAAGGTGAGGTTGTTCGCGATATCGCGCTCAGTGCGAGCGGACTGTTAAATGGAAAGCTTGGTGGCCCTAGTGTTTTCACCCCCGCACCAGCATTTTTGTTTTTACCTCCTGCGAGTTACGGTCCATTCACATGGACTGACGCGACGGGTCCCGACCGATACCGGCGAGGTTTATATACATTCAGACGTCGATCAACGCCCTACCCGATGCTTACTAATTTTGATGTTCCGAATGCTGATTTTTCGTGTGTCAGGCGTCCGCGTTCAAATACACCGCTTCAAGCACTAACGACGCTCAATGAAACTCTGTTTATGGAAGCCGCTCGTGGTCTGGCAATTCTGACGATAAAAGAAGGAGGGGCGGATGAGAATGCTCAATTAACGTTTGCATTTCGAAGATGTGTATCGCGCTTCCCCTCGCAAGCCGAACATCGGATGTTGATCGCAATGCTCGCCCAGCAAAAGGCTCGATTCCAGGCGAATGCTGCAAAGCCCTGGGATCTGGCAGCCAACGACCCCGAGCATCCGCCTGAGCTTCCCATGGGAGCTACCCCAGCGGATGCAGCAGCATGGACAGTTGTCAGCAGAATTCTTCTGAACCTTGATGAAACGCTAACAAAAGAATAGCCGGACGGGCAAATCTTAAACTCCAGAAGGATATGGCGGTAGAACCGCAGTTTAACGGAGAACAGTGTAGACGATGTTGGAACGAATTGCGGCGGTGACGATTATTATTGGAACGGTCCTGGGGGTGATCGGACTTTGTTGGTTGTTCCTGCGTCTAATAGAAGTCTGGCTGCGAAAGATGCCGTGGAAGATTTTGAAGGTGCCCGCGCTTCTGCTCGTGCTCTCCGTACTGATGACCGGCCTGCCCATCGTGATTAATTCGGCGCTAACTCGGTTGATCAGCCTGGGGCCTTTGGAAAGTATTGTAGCCGGCGAAAGACATATCACTTTGACAGGATGGGATCGTCACGACTACTCCGTTATTGCGAGCAGGACTGACACCATGGTTTTGCAAATGGCTAATGCCGACGTCAATGACGATACTCTCAGGTATCTTGCGAGTCTGAAACAATTGCGAGAACTGGATTTGAATAATACTCAAGTCACAGATGCGGGGCTGAAGGAGCTTGCGGAATTGCCAAAACTACGTGATTTGCGATTGGCTCGGACCAAGATCACGGACGAAGGATTCCGCAAATATCTGCTCAGTAAGGAAAGTTTGATGAATCTCGATTTGACGGGAACAAACGTCGCATCGAAAACGGTCCGAGAATGGAAGTCTACGAATTCCGAACGCAAGGCACTGAAGTAGTCGCGTAAGTCAATTAATTGCCCCTCTCAATTCGGCTTCAATTTCAAAAAAACCTTTTTGTCTGGATCAGTTTCTGGCATTCTGATAAAAAAATGTAGAATTCCGCGTTACCTTTTCGAATTTGCTCGCAATTCATGTTGAGACAGTCGTTATAGTTTCACGAGTTTCTGCGGTGCGGAAAGCTACTGTGATTGCGCTGCAAATTTGCCAAAATCAGTAATACTGTTTTTTTGCACGAACTTTGGAAAGTCGTGATCGTCGAAATCCTTTTTTACGTTGCTTAGGGGCGGGTGGTTGACAAAGCCAAGACGCTGACGAGAGGATCGACATATGCCAATTACGCTCGCTATTCACGGACGACCGCCCATTACGGTTGGTGAAGAAGAGATTTCGCTCGGAAGTGACCCAAGCTGCCAGGTGTCATTTACTGACGTCGAAGAAATCAAGCCCAACCATGCGGTCATTCGTGAAATCGGTGGTAAATGGCTCATCGAAGCGCGTGAGGCTGATTCTTTGATCGTCGGAAACGCTAAGCCCGCTCGCATTCATTATTTGAAGCCGGGAGACGTGATCCGACTGACGGAGAATAGTCCTCTGGTAACATTTGAACCAATTGACGAATTTCTACCCGTAACTGATGGTCCTGACGCAGGGGTAATGAGTTTGCTTCTTGACGATGACGATTCCCCGCCGTCAGGATCAAATCGAACACCACGAAAACCATCTTCCGGGACAGTTCCAGCGGCAGGAACTGCTTCGACCCGACAATCCGGAACGGGTAAACCTCCGTCATCCGGGACGATCCCGGCGACAAAACCGCCATCATCTTCAACAATGCGCTCGGTGAAAACGCCAGCGGATGGAGTTTCATCGACAAAGCGATCGGAAGGGAAGAACACGTCTTCCAGTGCGAAGCGACCCGGCAGTAGTGGTCAGATTCCAGCGCGTAAGCCGACAGATGACGAATTCGAAGCCAATTTACCCAAATTGCAACGAACATCGTCTTGGGATGACCTGCCGGAAGCCCCTCGGCGGCGTCGCTCGAGCGATAAAGACGAAATGCAATGGATCATGATGATCGTGGGACGTTGCGCGGCTGCCGGTTTAGCCCTGCTGGTTGCCTGGCTCCTATTAAGTTTCCTTTGGAAGTCGTTAAGTCAGCCGAGTCAAAACCTGCCAAGTGCCATTAATAATCAGCAGGCTCAGGAAACGACTGTTGCTAGCGTTGCTCCCGTCCCGTCAAACATCCAGGCGCAACCAGTAATTAAACGTGCGCCGGTCGAAAAGGCTCCACCAGTAAATGTGCCATCGAAGGATGAAAAATCAGTCGACACGGCACAGGGTGAAATGACGGAAACAGATCCTGACGGCGAAGAGTCTATGGAAAAAGATTCCGATCCGTCTATGGCCTCGACCGTGGAAATGGTTATGCCAAACGGAGATCCTGATGATGTTTCCATGTCCCCTGTGCTACAGGCGACAATTGATAGTCTTTATGCAATTGTCCTTGAGGATCCTGATGGAAATGGGCAGTGTCAGATTGGGACTGCCTGGGCAGTGACTGACCGCCATCTGGTTACGTCTGCGTCAGTCGCAACGGCGATTGAAAAATACCGCAAGCAAAAGCGATCAGCCGTCGCCATTCATCCGGCCTCCACGCAAGAGTTTCCGATCAAGAATATTCGAATGCATATTAGCTACAGGCAGGCGACCGAAGCGGCAAAAGAAGCGGCAGAACTTTCACTGGAAAAGAAGCTTGATGCCGCCCAAAAAATGCAGCTACGTTACAATATCGCTGTGCTTGAAGTGAGTGCGGCGGACCCACTCGAAGCGAGTTTGCCGTTATTTACGCGATCTCTCAAAAACACCAAAGAGACGACATTTGCGATGGTGGGGTTCCCCTTTGAAAACGAGGAAGATGAATCCGCTAATTCGCTGACATACAAGTCGGATGTGGTTGGGCCACCGAAAGAGCGTCGTTCCAAAAAACTGGCAGCCAAAATGGGGGCGATGCCCAAAAATAGCAAGGAATTAGGAATTTCCGTTCAATTTGGTTTGACCGACAACGACTGGTCTGGATGTCCAATATTGAATAAGGATCACAAAGTGGTCGGCATCTACGGTGAGGTATCATCGCCAAAGGGTGCTAGTGGAAAACGACCTCCCAGGGAACGGGGTGTTGTTTCGATCCTTCATCTCAATGAAATTGCTCCGGAAATTAATCTGCTGAAGCGAATGAATGAGGATTGAAACTCTTGTTGCGGAACGATTTTTCTACTGATTTCTGGCATCAATAAACAACGATTGATTGCAGTGGCATTCAATTGTAGGTTCAATCCGCTGCGTAAGGTTCATTCGCTGAATCCTGTTGATTCGGGCTGGACCGCATTCTTCGCAGACAAAAAAACAGGCCGCATCCCAAACGTCCATAAAGACGCGAGTCATTGGACTTGTCGTTTTGACGTATTCGAGACCTTGTTCCAGGATACGTTCCATGCTTTGAATTCGTGGAAGTGAGAATTCGCCTGAAGCTTCAAGTTGCTCCATCAATCCATTTCCCGATCGAGTCGGAATCAGGCTGATACAGTGGACTCCAATTTCTACTGCATGTTTTATTGATCGAAATGCCCAGTCGATACCCGATTCTTCGTCCAAACCAGGTGGTTTCAGCAACAGAAATGTTCTGACGGCGATCTGATTATCGATCAACATTTGTGCAGCTTTATCGAAGTCGTCGACGGTCATGCGTTTATTGAGACTTGTCAGGATTGAGGGATGAATCGTTTCTAATCCGATTGCGATTTCCAGGTTCGTCTCGATCAAGTCTCGAAATTGAATGCACTGGTCGCCCGTAAAACGCGGGTGGTTCTCGACGATGACCGTTTTGAACGGCCTGACTCGCCTGGCGATTTCCGCATGATCTTCCCGAGGGATTGCCTGAGGATCAAAAAAATTTCCTGCGTTGTAGAGTTTCACGTGATTCGCCAGTGGTAATCGTTCGCATGCGTAATCGATTTGCGCCGGTATCGCGCCGATCGGAACTCGCTCATCCAGAGTATTCCGCCACAGATCGCACATTGTGCATCGAAATGGGCACTCTCGATTGGTGAGGAAAATCGTCAAGACCTCGTCAATGCTTCCTGCAGCTGATCGTTCCGGTTCCACCAGAAATGCATAGGGTTTCCACGGATCGAGCGAATTTTTCTGGGACCGAACCGAGAGAACTTCGCTGTCGGAAATCTGCGGCCACGGCATATGAATTCATTCTCCCTCAAACATCGGCTTCCCTGAATTGTCGCATTGGATTAACTTAACCTGATCCAACAATCCAGGGAGGGAGTCGGACATGGCGACGGTCACAATGAAAGAGACAAGGCACGAATCTGATCGGTCGATTCGCGAAATTATCGCTTCGGCTCGAACCATCCGACAGAATACAAAGACCCGTGTTGGCGTGCGCGGTGCGTTGGGGATGTCATTCCTGTCAGGACTTCTGATGTGGCTTTGCTTTACCCCCGTCGATGCCAGCCCGCTCGCCTGGCTGGCTCCATTGCCCTTATTGCTGCTTGTTAGAATTGAAGAGCGCACGCGTTGGATGTACGGCGCAATTTACGCGGGAAGCGCGATCAGCCAGCTTGCAACGCTCCAGTGGATGCGTCTAGGTGATCCAACGATGTACATCGCATGGGCAGCCTTGTCGTTCTATCTCGCTCTCTACGCCGTCGCCTTTGTCGCGGTTTCGCGCGTTGCTGTTCATCGATGGTCACTTCCGCTGGTCGCCGTCGGGCCGATCGTATGGACCGGTCTGGAATACCTGCGAGCACACTTTATGACGGGATTTGCCTGGTACTTCCTTGGTCATTCGCAATATCGCTGGCTGGAATTGATCCAGATCAGCGATATCGTTGGAGCCTACGGCGTCAGCTTTGTGGTTGCTATGTCTGCCGCAGCACTGACGTTGATGGTGCCTCACACTTGGTTGATTCGGCTTCGCCTCGTTCTGCCGTCGACCGGGCCGATCACTGCGTCGGGATTGAGTCTGTCAGAACTCATTCAGGTGACTTTGGCTTTCGGTGTATTCGCTTCCACACTTGGCTATGGTTACGTTCGGCGGGCTCAAGCCGATTTTCAGCCGGGGCCACGAATTGCGTTGATTCAAGGAAATTTTGTCGCGTCGCTACGGCAGGAACCTCCGTCCCACGACGATGTTTATCTGACGCATTTGCGTTTGAATTCCCGTGCCGTCAGGGAACAGGCGCAGATCATTATCTGGCCGGAAGGAATGTTCCCCTGGCCAATGATGTTACCAGCCAGCGATTTATCTAATGATGACCTGCGTGAGCTTGTCCCCGGAGTTAAACCCGAGATGTGGCGCGACGAGACTGTTCGCTCGGTGCTTCTCGAAGAGAGCCAGCGGTCAGGAGCGGCTCTGATATTTGGCATCAATTCCGTTGAGGCAAAGAAGAATAATGTCTCTCAACACAATTCGGCGGTGTTCGTGAGACCAGATGTTGGCATCGCCGGTCGGTACGACAAAATGCACCTCGTTCCATTTGGCGAGTACATTCCACTCGCGGGAGTTCTCCCATTTCTGAAGGCTTTTTCCCCCTATAGTGAATCGAGCGGTATGGTTCCAGGGAAAGAAGCAGCCATATTCGAATACGGAAATTGGCGGCTTGCCCCCGTGATTTGTTTCGAAGATACGGTTCCTCATCTCGTACGACAGATCGTTGCCTCGGGATCAGATTTTGACCAAGGGAAGTCCGTCGACATCCTCGTGAATTTGACGAACGATGGATGGTTTCACGGTTCCAGCGAACTCGACCAGCATCTCATTACGGCAGCATTCCGGGCTGTTGAATGCCGGACGCCACTGGTTCGAGCCGTCAATACAGGCATTTCAGCCGTGATTGATGGTGACGGGGCGATCCGCGAACCCGATCTTTTTATTGATGGTGATGTTCGCAAAAATGCTGAAAAGCCGCCACGAACGACTTCTCGCGATCCGAAAACCGGTGCTTGGCACAAACAGCTTAACGCCGCGATAATACATACTGTCCCGTTGGATGGACGTCGCAGCCTTTACGTCCGATTTGGTGACTGGTTCGCGACGGTTTGTTTGTTTGCGACGCTCGGTGCCGCAGCATCAGCGTTTCTTCCCAAACGCAATGACCAAGCCATGGTTGCACCTGCCTAGTCGAAAATTCCCGACGCGAGCGTGACCATCACGCACTTGAAAGTAGATTCTGGCGGCGCGCAAAGAAACAAGAAGTTGCGAATTCAGATTGGCGGCTGCAATTCGGTGAAGTAGTCAATTGCCGATTAAAAGCGCTCCTTCCTCTTAGATCTTACCCAAAAAGCGATCGCATCGAGTCCTCAACGATGAGGTTTCGATGAAGATTCGCTGAACCAACGTCGTGACGATGGCCGGACTCGTCTCAAATCGCTAACGTGACGGCAAGATCGTCATGTCCCAGTCGCATCATCGATGTTAACCTGGATATGGCGCATGAACTTTTCGCCTTCAGGGGAATAACGCGATGCGACGACAACGCTCGTTTCTGTTAGCGATCATTATTGCCACAGCCGCAATCGGATTTGCTCAGTCTGGTATCGGACAAAACGCCCCAGTCGCCAAGACGGTCTGGCCGGGTCTTATGCGTGACGGTACCGTTCTGCTGCCAAACGGATGGTCTATCAAAGCGGCAGGACGTCAGTCTCGTCTTGGTGATCTACCCGTCCTTGCTGAACTTCATCCAACCGATTCAATTATTGCGGTTCTGCATGCAGGATACGGTGAACACGAAGTCGCGACCGTCGATGCAAACAGTGGTAAGGTCATTGGTCGAGTTTCGATGCCAGAGACGTTCGCGGGCCTCGTCTGGTCTCGCGACGGAAAATCGCTGTTTGTCGGCGGTGGGTGGGACGACGTCATTTACCGATTCGATTACGCCGACGGATTGCTCTCGCATCAAGTGAAGATTGGCTATCCCAAACCGCTCGGCGAAAAGCAACGGCGAACGCCCGCAGGACTGGTCCTCTCAAACGATGGCCAGACAATCTGGGTGGCAAATGTTGTTGGTCATACTGTAGCGAAGTTCAAAACAAGCGACGGCACGCTCGAAGGTGAATGGCCGCTCGCCAAAGATTCTTATCCCTATGGGCTGGCATTGGACGAGTCCCGCAATCGGCTTTACGTCAGTCTTTGGGGAAAGGCCGAAGTCGCTGTGCTTGATAGTCGTTCAGGTGAAATCAAGGGGAGTTGGAAGTCCGAAGAGCATCCCAACGAGATGCTTTTGGCTCGTGGTGGAAACGTATTGTACGTTGCCAACGCGAATCGGAACTCTGTTTCCGTCTTTGATACAGAACTGGGAAAGGCCGTCGAGGTTATCGGGACAGCCATTGATCCTCGAGCACCCAGCGGCAGTACGCCGAGTTCTCTCGCCCTGACTTCTGATGAGTCGGTCCTGTTGATCGCAAATTCAAATACAAATAATCTGGCTGTCATTAACGTGAAAGAAGTTGGCGTCAGCACACCCCTCGGATTCATTCCCACGGGCTGGTATCCGACGTCGGTCCGACTGTCTCAGGATAATAAAACGATCTACGTTATGAACGGTAAAGGTCAGTCGTCCAGGTCAAACCGCGACGGGCCGAATCCACTTTCGAAAGGGGATCGGTTGAGAGACTACATTGGCGGTCTCTTCCAAGGGACCCTTTCAATTATCCCAATGCCCGGTCCACAGGAAATGGCAGCATTTTCCAAGACCGTATATGAGTGTAGTCCGCTCAAACGCGAAGATCCCAAAGCCGTCGTCGGCACCATTTCACCCGGTAATCCGATTCCTGCAAAAGTCGGTGCCCCGTCCCCGATCACACATTGTGTTTACATCATCAAAGAGAACCGGACCTACGACCAGGTTTTCGGAGACATTCCTGAAGGGAACGGTGAGCCGAGCATTTGTCTGTTCCCCGAATCGATTACTCCAAATCATCACGCCCTGGCCAAGGAATTCGTATTGCTGGATAACTTCTACGTCGATGGAGAAGTCAGCGCCGATGGTCACGAATGGACGATGGGAGCTTACGCCAGCGACTACGTCGAACGAACCTGGCCGCTCAGTTACCGAGGTGATCGTCGGGTTCCATATCCTTCGGAAGGAGCATTGGAAATTGCTCGCCCCTTCGGTGGCTATCTTTGGGATCGTGCCGCAGAAAAAGGTGTCAGCTATCGTAGCTATGGCGAATTTACGCAAAATGGAGCGACTCCTGCTGATCCAGGAGTCACAAAGATCAAGACCCTTGAGGGACATTTTGATCCCCTGTTTCGCAGCTATGATCTCAACTATCCCGACGTACTTCGTGCCGAGCGTTTCCTGACGGAACTCGCTGAGTTTGAGAAAGCCGGAGAAATGCCGAAATTGATCGTGATGCGGCTTCCGAACGATCATACGTCGGGAACCAGGCCCGGCAGTCCAACCCCGACAGCTTACGTAGCCGATAACGATTTAGCCTTTGGACGAGTCGTTGAGGGACTTTCGAAAAGCCGGTTCTGGAAATCAATGGCGATTTTTGTCGTCGAGGATGATGCCCAGAATGGTTCCGACCATGTCGATGCTCATCGAACAATCGCATTCGCTATCAGTCCCTACATCAAGCGGCACTCCGTCGATTCGACGATGTACAGCACGTCATCAATGCTCAGGACGATGGAACTGATTCTCGGTCTTGAGCCGATGAGTCAATTCGATGCCGCCGCACGACCGATGTCGAACGCTTTCACGGACAAACCTGATTTGACACCGTACATTCATCGGCCCGCGACATATGATCTGAACGAGAAAAATGTCGCATCTGCGTGGGGAGCCGACGCATCCATGAAACTCGATCTTGAGATCGAAGACCGAGCTGACGATCTGGTGTTTAACGAAATCATCTGGAAAGCGGTTAAAGGCGCCGATTCAGAAATGCCCCCGCCAGTACGAGCAGCCTTCGTATTCCCGACCCCTAAGCACGATGATGATGACGATGACGAAGATGCCGATGATTAGGTACGAAGCGTGGGTGGTCAACGTAGCGGCGGCCTCCAGCCGCCGCATTCTGGCCTGATGATGAAAAGAACCGACAGGCGGGGGGGGAAATTCGGTTGCGCTTTATGATCCGAATACTGGTGATCAAAACTTGAGGTGCCACGGTATTGGACTTCTTCGGGTCTGAAACTTGACTCATTGAGTCAGGTTTCAGGATTTCTTCCAAAGTAGCCATCATCGCTCCGCTTGATGAGAATCCGTCGGAAACGATTCAAACGTTGCCGACGCATCGGGACAGATATTCCGTTTGAATTTCTGGTTTGAGACCATGCGGATTGGAATTTGGTAGGTTCTCGAACAATGCTCATTACACGGAGCGATAATAGCTACTTTGGTCTGAGGCAAAGCCTCGCTGGAGTCTGCGACAAGGCCGTGTCTTCATGGTTCTATAACACGTTACAAAAGCACAGCCTTACCAAAGACGGTAAAACCGGGTCACCCTTTCCACGAATTATTATTCCAGTTGAACTTAGTCCCCAGCAATCCAATCATCATCTCTTCAGCTAGTTTCATCGGCAGCCACCGAGCACTCCCGATCAACGCGCAAACGACGATGGGATTCTGAACCCGTCTGCGACGCGCACCAACCTGCTGTGCTGGTGAACGCACAAACGATAACCCTATTCTGAACCCGTCGTGCGACGCGCATCAAACGACTGCGCCGGAGGCAGTTCAAAGCAGGCGATTTCTTCGGCGTTACGTACGAACAGTTTTCCATGTGCGATCACGGGATGATTCCATGTCTTTCCTTCGATCGCCTTGATTTTTGCGATCTCCTGGTGCGAATCTGGTTTTGCCGCGACAAGAGCCACTTCGCCTGTTTCAGTTAGAATGAGCAGTTGTTGATCTTCTGTTAGAAGCAGAACCTGGCCGTTGCCGTAACCTCGGGCTCGCCACTTGATCTTACCGTCGTTCAGGCTGACGCACATGAAAACGGCGCCATCGAATCCGTAAAGATATTCACCCGAAACAACAAGATCGTTGAAGTAAGGCTTGATTGATTTCGTCGTCCAGAGCTCCTCAACATTCCACTTGTCTTCGTCCCGAGTGACGTGCAGGCGTCGAGTTCCCCCTGCCATGCCCGTTCCGAGAAGCACATCAGTGTCGCTGAGAACTGCTGGCTGAACAACTCGGGCCGATTCCACGGGCCAGCGATTTTCCCAGAGAATCGCGCCTGATACTGGGTCAAACGAGAACAGGCCGGCGTTTGTGGCGATCAACAATTGCTGAACCTGTCCGATCATGGCTGACTGAGTCGAACAGTAACTTTGCAATCCTTCTCCAGAGGCCCAGGACAGCTTGCCTGATTCGATATGATAAGCAAGGACACTCTTGCCATCAGGTCCACCTGCATAGACAGAAACCAGACCTTGAAGCACGAACGGCGAACTGGAAAACCCCCACTGTGGAATCTTTGCCTGCGAATCCGCTGCAATGTCGGCCCCCCAGTAGAGTTGTCCGGTGGCCGCATTCAGACAGTTGAGCCGTCCGTTTGCACCCATCGCATAAATACGTCCTTCATGAAACGTCGGAGTGGCTCGAGGTCCCGGACCGGCGACGATTTCTTCGAATCGCGTCGTGTCCCGATGAGACCAGACCTCTTTGCCGTCTTCCGCGTCATAACAAATTACGAATTCGTCTTCGCCACGCTGTTCTTGAGTGAACAGTCGATTGCCAACCACGGCAAGCGACGACCAGCCTGGACCAACCCGATGCCGCCACAATTCGCGTGGTGGTGTTTTATCCCAGTCGCTTCCAATGCGAACGCCGTCCAATTGTCCATTTCGCGCTGGACCGCGAAAGCCTGACCAGTCCCCTTCGCTTAACGTCAGGTCAGCAATCGAAGCGGATTGAGTGGATTCCGACAGGTTTGCTACCGTATTCAATTCCGAGAGCAGTTTTGCTTCGGATGTTGGCGTCCATCTCCAACTGATTTTGGAATTAAAACTGCCGTCCATGCCATCAACGCGAAGCAGCGAGTAATAAGTGCCAACCCCCAGGAAGGCCAGCAGCAGACCGAGCCGGCGAACGGGCCAGGCAAGCGTCCAGCTCAGGATTAACCAGCCGACCCAAGCCAAGGCGGCAACAGGCAGCGCGTACATGATCAGTGCCATCGGAGGAAAATCCTTACCGGCAATTTTCATGGTCCCGGCAGCGATGGTGAAGAACGCTCCTGCTCCCAGCAATCGATCACCCCAGCGCAGTCGGCTGGCGAATAACCACCAGAGATTCAACAGCAACGTGACGAGCACAGGCGCTATGATGAGACCGCCAAAGAACTTCGAAGGAGACGTTTCACCCATCAGAGCCCAGACTCGAGCCAGCCCGAGTGCCGCGAGGATCACGATCGCTGGCCAGAGGCGAAGGCCATTTCGTGGAATATTCTTTGGCAAATCTGTCCAAGTGGAATCGACTTGCTTTACAACGTCGCTCATGGAACACTCACCCTTAATCGTCGCGTATTGGGTTATTTTGAAGTGAAGACGACGAGGGATGATAGTTGCCCCGTGTCGATTGGCCAGCACGCCGAAGTTGTCGTCGGTTTACCAGGGAAATTCAATATGAAGTCATCGGTCGAAGAAATCCGACAGCGGTTTGATGCCGATGTAGAACGTTTCTCAAATCTCCAGACCGGTCAATCAGCGACGGTCGATGCCCCACTGGCCATGGAACTCGTTGCCCAGGCGGCGGCCGCGGTTACTCCACAGGCAAAACATGTCGTCGATGTCGGCTGCGGTGCCGGTAATTACACGCTGAAACTTCTTGAACAGATTCCCAATCTGGATGTCACGTTGATTGATCTCAGCCAACCGATGCTCGATCGAGCGGTCCAGCGAGTTCAACCGCAGACGCAAGGTCGAGTCACCAGTATCCAAGGGGACATCCGTGAGATTTCACTGCCGGAATCAGGGTGTGATGTGATCCTCGCGGCAGCCGTATTACATCATTTACGGACGGACGAAGAATGGGAACGCGTATTTACAGCGTTTCATCGAACGCTCAGGCCGGGTGGCTCGATCTGGATTTTTGATTTGATCGAAAGTTCCATCGGCGAAGTTCAATCACTGATGTGGAAGCGATACGGCGACTATTTGACAAATTTCAAAAACGAAGCCTATCGCGACCACGTTTACGCCTATATTGAACAAGAAGACACACCGCGTCCGCTGATGTATCAGTTAGAGCTGTTACGAAAGGTCGGTTTTCAAGAGGTGGAGATCCTGCACAAAAACAGTTGCTTCGCGGCTTTTGGCGGATTAAAGGAAAGTCGTTGAAAACGATCTGCGGTCAATCCAAAGAAAAAAACCAGATTTTAACGTCGTTCGAATGGTGCTATGTAACAGCAGAGCGGTGACCGAGTAGAGTCAGGGGCGGTTTCCGCCCCTGGTTTCGTTTTAAAAAAATAACCTCAGCCCCAGCGGGGCGACCGAGTGAAAAAACTCAGACGCGGAAGCGTGACGTTGCCAAAGTGATCGTGGTTTAAAACTCAGAAGATCGGCCGCCCCCTGGAGCTTAACGCCTGTTTTCTGTGACTTTTCCTTGGGCGGAAACCGCCCCTGGCTCTACTCGGTCGCGGCTCTGCGGCTAAAAGATGATGCATTGCACAGCCTGCAAGCATCGTCGAATCGAAGCGGAATCTATTTCTCGGATCCGCAGGGGCCTTACGTCGTTGCGTTGGAGTTCGCAGAACAAATGACACTTTCCCCCTCGATTCGACGGCTTCCCGGTAGGTCTCGGGGGCGATACGATGTAATGCCACGAACGCGGAACTGCTTTCATCAGTCTTAATCAAGTTTGCCTGAACCTATGGACTCAAATCCGTTCGCCGTGCTGTCGTTGATCGTCGCACCAGCAATCCTGACCAACGCGACATCGGTGCTGATTATGAGCACGAGCAATCGATTGGCACGAGGGGTTGATCGAGCCAGGGATCTTTCGAGGCAGCTTGAAGAAACAACCGACTTCGATTGTACGGAAGCCAGGCGGCGTCTTAATGAGCTCACAGCGACCGAAGAACGGACATTACTGCTGCTTCACAGTCTGAGAAGTTTCTATATCGCATTAGGTGCGTTTGCCTCTTCGGCTTTTACATCACTGATTGGGGCCGTTCTCGCCCCCGCGCAATTGGCAATGTTCGTGGTCCCACTGGAAATCGCAGCCGTCGTCGCTGGAATGATCGCGGTCAGCGCAATGGTTCACGGCTCAGTTTTGCTTCTTCGAGAAACGCGGATTGCAGTTCAAGTGATTACTCAACGAGCCGCCAACGTCCGTGAACGAGTGCGCCAGGGTCAACCGCTGGTCAACGATCTGGACAAACAAGTCTGAACAAAGGGAACTCCCGCATAATGCAGGAAAAACAAGTTCCTCAATCCTCCGAACCATTCCCGGCAAAAACGCCTGCCGAGCACCTCACTCACATGCCCCATATGTCGCATAAGTCCCATCGAAAACAGATTTGATGTCAAAGTTCGCGCGAGTTCGAGCGACTTCGACCAGTTCCCATGATTCATAGGCTTTTGGCGGTCATTGCTTCTCTTTCTCAAGTACAAGAGTTCGCGCGACTTCACCTGCGTTCGAGTGAGTTCGACAAACTTCGCGTTTTCGACCTTTCGAGTTTTCGCGAAAGGTTTTTGATCTTTGATTCGCGGTACGGTTCGTGTCTCAAATGTTTCAGCAACGACGATAGGCAACTCTGGCAGAGCTTAGGCAATTATGGATGGGCAACCATGAAACCGCTTAGGCAACTTTGGGATTTCTTAGGCAACATTGGCGATTTTCACGGGTGTTTTCGAAATTCGAGTCTCATAAATATTAGGCAACTCTGATGGGCAACTCTGGTGGAGCTTAGGCAACGATCGATGGGCAACCATGAAACCGCATGGGCAACTTTGGGAGTTCTTGGGCAACAATGGCGATTTTCACGGGCTCTTTCGGAATTCGAGTCTCAAAATATTTAGGCAACTCTGATGGGCAACTCTGGCGGAGGTTAGGCAACAATCGATGGGCAACCATGAAACCGCATGGGCAA
>CAIOKO010000253.1 GCA_903858935.1 uncultured Schlesneria sp.
AAATGGTTCCACACAGCGCCACGAAGATCATTTCCACCAGGGGATAATTGAGACCACGATCCGCTCGAGGGTCTGTAACTTCTTCAAAGTGATTCGCAATTGTTTCAATAAATGACGTGGACACATCTGACTCCGTTGCTAGATACCCGTATTTTTGAAGTACCCACAAATTGGGACTTCCCAAATCGACGGTTTAAGCAACAATCAATCCATAACTTCGACGCTCGATTGCCCCGCGGTCGCAAGATTGCTCTCTTACCGTTGGCCCGAACAGCCTACCAAGGCTGATGCCATAGACAAGCTGGCCGATAGCGACGGCATCTTGTGTTTACCTGGAGTCCGAGGGGAAGCTGCTGCTTCCGAACGTCTCCTAGAAGTCCTGCATACTAAGTATGGCAAGAAATGGTCTGATTCTCTTCTGCACAAACTTCTCAACGATGCTGGATGCAAGGCAGGGACCACGCTCGACGAGTGGCTTCGCAATCAGTTCTTCGAGCAGCATTGCAAGCGATTCCACACCCGTCCGTTCATTTGGCATATCTGGGACGGGCGAAAGGATGGTTTTGCAGCGCTGGTGAACTACCACAAACTCGACCACAAGTCATTGGAGAACCTGACCTACTCGTATCTCGGCGATTGGATCACCGCTCAAGGCAAGTCCGACAAGGCGGGGGCTGACTCCAGGCTCGGTGCTGCCCAGGAGTTGCAAGTGAAATTGAAACTGATTCTCGCTGGAGAGCCGCCCTACGACATTTTCGTTAGGTGGAAGCCGCTTCACGAACAAGCAATCGGTTGGAACCCGGACCTACACGATGGCGTGCGGATGAATATCCGTCCCTTCATGGAAGCTGACCTTCTCCGCAAAAAGCCCAATATCAAATGGGGCAAAGATCGTGGCACTGAACCAGAGAGAAGCAAAAATGACTATCCGTGGTTCTGCGACGGTAAAGAGTTCGTCGGTGATCGCGTCAACGATATTCACCTAAAGAATGCTGAAAAGCAGGCCGCTCGTTCTCGGAAGAAGGGGGCGAACTAATGGCCGTGCCGACCTCAAGCCCCGTGACCGTCTTCGACTCGCTCCTGAACGCGTTCCAGAAGGCTGCGGATTACAACCGGGACGACACCGTTCCACCTGCCGCAGTCTTGTGGCCGGATGAAAAACGTGAATGGGAAAAACTGGTTCCCAGGCTCCGGGCGGTGCTGCCGCAGTTCTTGACCTTTGGTCCCTATGACGCCACTCATCGAACTGGACCCGCGATTTGGTTGCGATGCGTACTCGCCGGGAAGATCGCCGATGTAACTCTGCCGACAGGCACAGTGCCGATCATCTATTTACCAGGGGTGAGCCGGGCAACCTTACGTGCCACCGAGGATTGCCCCCACGAATTGAAACCGCTGGCCGAGCTACAATATCGGGGCGTGATCTGGTCCCAGGTCAATTCAAAAGACTGGACCATCGCCGCCTACCTCCAGACGGAAAAGGGCGGTTTGCACCTGTCGGTCGCCAAGGATCAGGCAAGTTTAACATCCCTACGTCGGGCTTTGGGAATGCTTGCTGATATTCCTGTTTCTGATCTTCAGCAAAAATCAGCAGAAGGAGCATTAAACAGTGGCTTTTTTGATTCCCTGATTGGTGATGTCGTTGATGACCTTCTGTTGTGGTTGTCAGACCCCAATGGAGCCAGGGATACATGGGAGACGATCCGGTGGGAGGCTCTTTGTAGTCAATGTACTTCAAACTAC
>CAIOKO010000254.1 GCA_903858935.1 uncultured Schlesneria sp.
CCACTGGCGACTGACGTTGACGCCGCAATACCAGTCGTGCTGGTCCCCGTGACATAAATAGTGAAATTCTGGGTCAGGGATAATCCCCCCTGATCGGTGTTCGTTATCGGGACATTTTTATAGACCCCCACCGGCACTGACGCCGCAAGCATCAGATTGCCCTTTCCATCGATAGAAAAGAGAGGGACTGCAGTCGGCCCGTTCAAAAACGTCGGACTTGCAATTGAATAATTAAAAGTCTGTGGCACAAAATTCGAATCCGGGTCGGTGGTTGTCAGCGTCCCCACCATCGTCGCACTGGTCAGATTGGTGGCCACCAGATTGGAGTTGAGCGAGACGGCGGTCGGTCGATGATTGGCAACCACACAGAACGTAAACGAACTGGCTGTCGGGTCATTGTCCTGGATGGTGACCAGCCCTGTCGGCGTTCCTGCGACATTGGCGTTTAGCTGCAACGTCAAGCTGACACTGGCCCCCACCGCAACAGATTGGTTTACCGAAAAGTTATTGATGACACTGAACCCGCTGGGGACCGTTACGGGTTGCAGGACAAGTGGTGCATTCCCCTGGTTTGTGACCGTGAAAACCTGTGATCCTGCTGATCCGGCAGGATCGCTGTTAATGTTGATCGTGCTGGTTCCATTCGTCAGAGTGTTTGCTCCCTGCTGGACCACCAGCACAGGATCGGTCGCTCCGATCGGTCTGACAATCCCCGTGACGTTGAACGTAAACAGACTGGACGTCGTATCACTGTCGGCAATCAGCACAACTCCGCTGAATGCACCGGTCGCCGCGGCGCTCAGCTGCAAGGTGAAGCTGGCACTGGCCCCGATGGCGATCGATTGATTCGGCGTGAAGTTCGTTCCCGTCACAATGGAGAATCCGTCTGGCACCGTCACTGGTTGCACAACGAGCGGCGCATTCCCTGTATTCGTCACGGTGATGACCGCCGTCGCCGGTCTGCCGAACGGTGTCGTTCCGAGGTTGACCGTTCCTATGCCATTTGCGAGGACCGTCAAACCCTTCTGGGCCACGATCTTCGGAGCAGTGACCGTTCCTCTGACGTTAAACGTAAACGGACTGGCCGCCCTGTCGTTGCAACCGATCGTCACAGTGCCCGACGGTGAACCGGTTGCGGTGGCGTTCAGCTGCAGTGTGAACGTGGCACTTGAACCTGGGGCGATCGATTGGCCCGTGGTGAAGTCGATCCCGGCGACAATCGAGAAACCTGACGGAACTGATACCGACGTCATGGCCAGTGGGATGTTGCCGTTGTTCAATACCGTGATCACTTGTGTGACGGGTGTCCCGATAAGTGTGCTTCCCATGTTGACCGTTCCGGACCCGTTGGCCAGGGCTGTGGTCCCCTGCTGGAGCACAATCTTTGGCGAGACCAGCGTTCCCGTGACGGTGAATGTAAACGGGCTTCCGGTCGAGACATTGTTGGGAATCGTGACCACACCGCTCGACGTTGCCGTCAGATTCGCGTTCAGTTGTAGCGTAAAGCTAGCGCTTGCGCCCGATGCGATCGATTGATTCGCCGTGAAGTTTGTGCCGGGGACGATCGAGAAGCCGGCTGGCACTGTGACCGGCTGCACAATTAAGGCGGTATTGCCGTAATTAGTAACGGTGATTGTTTGTGTAAGCGGCGTTCCAAGATTGGAAGTCCCAAAGTCAACCAGGCCGGTCCCGTTATTGACGGCGCCGTCGTAGTCCGAGACCACGATCGAAGGGCCGGTATTCGTGAGATTCAAAAAACCAGTCGCGGTGGACCCGCGATAAACCGCACCCAATGAGAAGGGCACAATGTACAACGCACGATGTGCATCGTCTGGCTGGATTGTAACGTCCTGGAAATTTGAACTTGCGGATTGCCCCGTAAGACTATTCGAACCGCTGACGCCGGTGGTTCCATTAAAAAACGTCAGTGCGCCGAGGTTATTACTGTAACCTGGACTGTTGACGAGATAGTTGCCGTTACTCAGGCCGGTGATCCCGCCGGAACCCAGTTGATCGTTTGCCGTGATTCCGATCTGGCTGTTCGCTACGGTGACGGAACCTGTTACACCCTTGGTTCCATTTCCAAACGTCACCGCGCCCGCGTTGGTCACCGCTCCGTTGCGCCAATGGTTACTGTCGACAACGTAGTTGCCGTTGCTCAATGCAGTGACGCCTCCATTACCCACATAATCACCTGATGTGGACCCAACCAGGCTATTTGAAGGGCTGACAGGTCCTGCGACGCCTGTCGTTCCACTGCCCCAGGTTACGGCACCCGCGTAGGCCAAATCACCGTTGTGCCAAGTCGTCGTCGCGATGACGTAGTTGCCGTTGCTCAATGCCGTGACGCCTTTTAATCCGACGAAGTCACCAGACGTGAAACCGACCAGGCTATTTGCCGAACTAACAAGGCCAGTCACACCTGCTGTCCCGCTGCCCCAGGTTACTGCGCCTGCGTTGGAAATCGCCCCGTTATTCCAGGTCCAACTGTCCACAACATAGCTGCCATTGCTGAGCGCGGTGACACCCCCCGGGCTGCCCCCCTCCCCCAACACTGTCGTTAAACGTGGATCCGACCAGGCTATTCGCTGCACTCACCACACCCTTCACACCTGTCGTCCCGCTGCCCCACGTCACTGCACCTGCATTGGAAATCGCCCCGTTATTCCAGGATGAACTGTCCACAACATAGTTGCCGTTGCCCAGCGCCGTGATGCCGTCGAAGCCCACCCTGTCACCTGGCGTGGATCCGACAAGACTATTCGCTGAACTCACCGCGCCTGCCACGCCCGTTGTCCCGCTCCCCCAGGTCACAGCGCCGACCCTCGCGAGCGCACCGTTATTCCAAGATGGAATGGCCACGACATAGTTGCCGTTGCTGAGCGCCGTGACACCTCTGAGACCCACGTTGTCACCTGGCGATGACCCGACTAAACTATTCGCCGAACTCACCACCCCTTTCACGCCAGTTGTCCCACTGCCCCAAGTCACGGCACCAGCGCCGGCAATCAACCCGTTATTCCAATACGAACTCTCCACGACATAGTTGCCGTTACTTAAAGCCGTGACACCCCCATCGCCCACGTTGTCATCTGGAGTGGACCCGACCAGGCTATTCGCTGAACTCACCACGCCAATCACGCCGTTTGTCCCGCTGCCCCAAGTCACGGCGCCTGCAGATGAAGTCGCGCCGTTATTCCAAAATGAACTGTCCACGACATAGTTGCCGTTGCTGAGCTTCGTAACACCGTCGGAACCCACAGAGTCACCTGACGTGGACCCGACCAGACTATTTACTGAACTCACCACCCCTTTTACGCCGGTTTTCCCGCTGCCCCAGGTCACGGCGCCCACATGAGCAACGGACCCGTTAGTCCAGGAAGGACTGTCTACGACATAGTTGCCGTTGCTGAGCGCGCTAACACTATACCCAACATTGTCATATTCTGTGGACCCGACCAGACTATTCGCTGAACTCACCTTGCCAGCCACGCCGGTTGTCCCACTGCCCCACGTTACGGCCCCCGTACCGGCGACAGACCCGTTATTCCAAGATGGACTGTCCACGACTTAGTTGCCGTTGTTCAATGCTGTGACACCCCCGCCACCCACAGAGTCAGCAGACGTAGACCCGACCAGACTATTCGTTGAACTAATCAGCCCTTTTACGCCCGTTGTCCCGCTCCCCCAAGTGACGGCACCCGCACTGGCCATCGACCCATTATTCCAAGACGGACTGCTTACCACATAGTTGCCATAGCTCAATGCCGTGACGATCCCGCCACCGACCGAGTCAGTTGGCATAGCCCCGACCAGGCTGTTAGCTGCGCTCACAATCCCGTTGACGCCAGTTGCTCCACTGGCCCAGGTGACGGCACCAATGCCTCCATTCCAATTCGGGCTGTCGATCACAAAATTTCCGTTGGTCAGCGCAGTAATTCCGCTTAAACCATAAACCGTGCCGTATCCGATCTGGTCTCCCGCGTGCGAACCGGTGAGCGTACTGATCAGCGCGCCTGTTTGTCCGTTGTACAGATACACCGCTCCCGCCCCGGTTCCCGACGAAGTGTTGCCACCCCCCGCATCGTCGTTCACCGCAGTGATCACGACGTTGCCGTTACTCAACGCAGTGACTGTGGCACCGAATTGGTTTCCCGGTTTGGGATGTGGATCGACAAACTGCAGTGTGGCGTTTTTTGTTACCGTCCCCGAGACATTGAAACGAAACGGGCTGGCCGATGGGTCATTATCGGCAATCGTGACCACGCCGCTATACGAGCCAGTCGCGATGGCATTGAGTTGCAGTGTGAATTGGGTACTGGAACCCGCAGGAATCGACTGATTCGGTAAGAAGTTATTCAACACGCTGAATCCGGCCGGAACCGTGACCGGCTGCACGATCAGTTGCGTTGTTCCATTATTCGTGACGGTGATCACCTGTGCGAGCGGAGCGCCTACTGTCGTATTACCGAAGCTCAGGGTTCCGTTTCCGTTCGTGACCTTACCCAGGCTATCCGTGACGGCAATCGACGGGCCGCTGGTCGTGACAAGTGAGAAGCCGGTCGCAATCGATCCTCGATAGACATGCCCCGATCGATCTTGCGGAAAATTGGCATAAACAGCACCTGACGAATTGTCCGTAATGATCCCGATGGAGCCTGGATTTTTACTCGCCGACATCCCGATCAGGCTATTCTGACCGCTCACGGCACCGCTGATACCTGTCGTCCCGTCCCCAAATGTGACTGCGCCAAGATCTCCATTCCAAAAGGAACTGTTGACGATGTAATTGCCGTTATTCAACGCCGTGACATCGCCTGTGCCCACCTGATCATTTTTTGTGTTCCCGACCAGGCTGTTGGCTGAATTGACGACTCCCATCACACCGGTTAAACCGTTGCCGAACGTGACCGCTCCCGCTTTCACGACGGCCCCATTATTCCAATTTGAACTGTCGATCACATAGTTACCGTTGCTGAGCGACGTAACACCATCACGTCCGACGTTGTCACCTGACGTGGACCCGACCAGGCTATTCGCTGAACTCACCGCGCCGGTCACGCCTGCTGTCCCGCTTCCCCACGTGACGGCACCCGCATTGGCAATCGACCCGTTATGCCAATACGAACTGTCCACGACATAGTTGCCGTTGCTGAGCGCTGTGACACTATCGAACCCAACAGAGTCATAATCCGCGGAACCGACCAGGCTATTGGCATCGCTGACGATCCCAATCACGCCCGTTGTTCCACTACCCCAGGTCACAGCACCAGCGTTGGCGAAAGCACCGTTGCTCCAATCCGGACTGTTCACGACATAGTTGCCGTTACTCAATGCCGTGATACCCCCGTTGCCCACGTGGTCACCTGACGTGGACCCGACGAGGCTATTCGCTGAACTCACTACGCCGTTCACGCCTGTTGTCCCATCGCACAACGTTACAGCACCCACATTGGCAATCGCCGCGTTATGCCAATACGAACTGTCCACGACATAGTTGCCGTTGCTCAATGCCGTGACACCCCCGTCACCCACGGTGTCACCTGAGATGGACCCGACGAGGCTATTCGCTGAACTCACTACGCCGATCACGCCAGTTGTCCCGCTACACCAGGTCACGGCGCCCACACCGTAGATCGACCCGTTATTCCAATGCGAACTTGCCACAACATAGTTACCGTTGCTGAGCGCCGTGACACCATCGCTCCCAACAGCGTCATACGACGTGGACCCGACCAGGCTATTCGCAGCGCTGATATACCCCGTTACGCCAGTCGTCTCGCTTCCAAACGTTACCGCTCCGGCATTCATCGCCGAGCCGTTTGCCCAACCGGGGCTATTGACAACGTAGTTGCCGTTGTCCTAAAGCGTCAAAATCCCTTGACTGCCCGCCGCATCGCCGGACACATTCCCGACCAGACTATTGGTCGCGCTGATGAGTCCCGTGATACCCGCCGTCCCGCTGCTCCACGTGACGGCACCGATCTTGTTGTTCCACGCCGGACTGTCGATGACATAATTTCCACGACTTAATGCCGTGATGCCACTGCTTCCCACAGAGTCGCTTTTTGAGCTGCCAATCAGGCTGTTGGTCGCATCAACGGCTCCCTTCACCCCCGACGTCCCGCTGCCCCACGTCACAGCGCCAAAATTGTTGTTCCATGCCGGACTGTCGACGACATAGTTGCCATTGCTGAGCGCCGTGACACCGCTGCTTCCCGTAAAATCATTTTTAGCGATGCCGACCAGGCTATTGGCAGCGCTAACAGTTCCTGTCCCACCAGATGTCCCGTTGCCCCACGTCACCGCTCCGAAATTGTTGTTCCATGCCGGACTGTCGACGACATAATTGCCGTTGCTAAGTGCTGTGATGCCGCCACCGTTACTGGTGTCGCCTACATGGTCATTTGGCAAAGTTCCTACCAGACTGTTCGCAGCACTCACGCTCCCCGCGACGCCCGAAGTTCCGTTACCCCACGTCACCGCTCCCAGACCGCCATTCCATTTTGGGCTGTCGATCACAAAATTGCCGTTGGTCAGCGCCGACACACCACCTGAGCCCAAGTGATCTCCCGGATGCGATCCAGACAGAGTGCTGATCAACGCCCCGGTTTGACCGTTGTACAGGTAAACCGCCCCTGCCCCGGAATCGCCGACTGTACTTCCTCCGCCAGAGTCGTCGTTCGGTGCCGTAATCACGACGTTACCGTTGGCAACCGGAGTCACCGTTGCGCCGAATTGATTTCCAACTTGAGGGTGCGGGTCAACGAACTCCGATGGCGAGGCGCTCAGCAGTGTTCGTAACTCGAGCTGTTGGGCAGCCCATGGAATACTTCGCCGAGGCCGCGGCTGCAGCCGGGCCGGAGTCATTGCTAACTGGCGGAACAAAGTCTCAAGAAGTGACAAGGTAATTCCTTTGGACGATTTCGGCACGAAGTGGAATCGCCATTTTTAAAAAGTGAATGAATTCTCGAGAAGCAGATAAGCATTTGCAAGAACGATATTGCCGGTCAGATGGGATTAGCTGGATGAGCCAGCTGGGCAGGATTCGAAGTTATGGAAGAATTCGGGCAACGGCAACGACGAAGTCAATCCAACGAAACCCCATTTCCCCTGCGGCAGTGGCTAACGGACCTTTGCACCAGCCCGCACCGCCGTTCATCGATACGTTTTAACGGAATTTCCAAAAAACACTCTGAAACGTTAGCCCGATGCGCAAGCGATGGATCATATTCCGGTGAAACCGAAGAGAAGATCCTTCGCTTGTGCGTCGTACTAACGAATAAACCGGGCTAGGGCAAAGGCCCGTTAACCACCCCCGCAGGGGGGGTGGGGTTGCGCTTTTAATGGAGCTCCGCTCACGCGAAATCAAAATGACGGGACATTCCGGAACCGGGGATTGACCCTGGGTGCGCCGAAGTAGTAATTGAACATGACGCGCAACTCACCGTCATAAGCACGATTCACACCCGTCTCGAACGGCAGGACGTAACCGACAGACAGGTACTTGTCATTGCCAAACACCGTCGTGGCACCAATCACCCCGTTGAGCTGCGAGATATTCTTCGTCCCTTGGCCGGGGTTTCCGTAGAAACCGCTCACCGTGTCTTCGCGTTGCAACGACTGGTTGTAGTGCATTTCGATCGTCGGCGCGAATCCCGTCAGGCCGCGTTCATAGGGATTTGTTGTCTTGTAAATCCAATAGCCCGTATTCGCACTCAGGTACATGAAATTCGTATCATTCAGCGAACCCGCTCGCGAAAGCCCCGTTGTGGCAGAGGTCACGGTCCACGTCGCAGGATTTGGATTGGAACTGTTCAGCACCGGATACACGGCCGCGTTATAAACCGTGTTACCGTTGGTCGCGAAGTCAAGCTGTGCCACCGATTGGGCGAAGAACCGGTCGTTTGGCGTATACACCGATCCGAGATACGGCATCAGGTGGACCGCTTCGTTTCGGATCTTGAGAATGTCAATCGAACTCGTCTGAGTATAAGCTCCGTCAACTGCCTTGATCGAATATCCGTTCACGGAATATTCGGTACTGGCAGCCGTTGGTAATTGAATCCCCAGTCCAGTTGCAATCGACAGTTTCGAATCAGTGTAGAGCAGGGCTTTCAGGTATGTCGTCTGATTACCGAGCAGGATATTGCTGGTATTTGTCACGCCGGTCAGGTTCACGCTATCGATTGTCGTCGCAAACGGGACTCGGACTTCTACGGACATTCGCTGGTTGAAGAATGTCTTTTCGAAACCGGGGGTCAGCCGATTGACGTTGATCGCATGCCCATCGACCACAATGGCGCTGTTTTGAAAATAGCTGTAGTTAAAAAAGACCCGGTCACGCGGAACAGGACTCGCGTTATCAACAAGTTTCTGAACACCTCCTGCGGCGAGACTCGGCGAGTACACACTCGTACTCGTATTCGAAGTCAGGACTGAAAGAATAGGAACTTGAGTCGTCGAACTGGCCCCGCCTGTAAAGACGATGGGCTGAGCATGGTAGTTTGGCGGTTGCGTGTCGCTGAAAAACGCATAGACCGTATCGACGGCGCTTTGCGTCGTTCCAAATTTTGTAATCGGCGCACCAACGGCAATGACGTCATTCAGCGGGTGTCCATTGACGGATGTGGGAGGGGCACTCTGCAAAGTGCCGAGCTGACCTATAAACCCGGGCCCCGTGTTGACTTGAGTACTTGTGAAGGGAATAAAGTAACCAACCGGATTGGCCGAATTCGGGGGAATGGTGTTGAGCTGGTAGGTTGGCGGTGTCGTTGTGTTGTTGATGCCCGGAACGTTGGTTCTGTAGACGTAGTTTTCGGTGCCAGCCGCTGGCACAAACGGATTAGACACAGGTCCGCTTGTATTCACGGACCGGAAATAAAGTTGCGCCGGAGTGGGTGTGCCCGGTGTTGAGACCGACGCGAAGCCGAGTGCAAGAGGTGTTGCACCGGGCGTTTGAGGAGAATTATGGATCGGCGTTCCAGGGACGTTCAGTACGTTTCCGCCAGGTGCAAAAAAATCGCCAAAAAATCCCGGGACGTGATTTCTGGACTGCAACTGACCTTGCCCGGCACCAAGCTGCCCGAAACTGGGTGGTGCGGCCGCTGCTGGTCGCGGGACTGGATTAGCAGCATTTTGTGCCGATGGAGCCGTTGCCGGCGATGGCGTCGAACTGCCTGCTGCGTTGGCCGGCTTCTTGTCGTCTGTTTTGGGTTTGGTTTCTGTTTGAGATTGACCAGAAGTTGTGTCGCCGTTTGCGGGTGACGATTGTCTCGCGTTTGGATCGGTGATCGGTTTGGCAGGTGTTTCGCTGGCCGACGACGGTGACGGCTTTGTTGCCGGCAGCGAATCACTTTTTTGATTGTCGGATTGCGAAAAGGCTTCCAGGTTACTGGCTTGGGCCGACTGAAACGGCAGCCCCAAAAGAATCGCGAGAAAGACGAGCTCGGCGAGAAAACGGAAATGCGATCTGACGGACTTGTCCCGCCAACGCCTCATGCGGCGAAGTTGCGTGGATCTCCGCGCAAGATTCATTGCATTTCCTTATGCGTTCAAATCATCGCGATGTTAATCTCGTGATCTTCTTCCAATTGTTCTCTTGTATCGACGGGGATTCGGATCTAATTCGCGGTCGCTTGCCAGCGCACGAGAATCGTTTCATTCGTTAAACTCGATTTGAGATCAATTCCAGGTGCACGGCACTTGTTTCCGGCAGAATGAAATACGTCAACGGGGGCGAACTTTCGTCTTGAAGAGGCCGACGCTGGCAGCGTCGACAGCGATCAGCCAACCGGACGCCGTTTCCGACCCAGAAGGCTGCTGCCGATTTTGATGGAAGTGGATCATTTCATCAGCACCTTCCAAACGTTAAGAAGCAATTCATTACTTCCTATTGACTTCCGCGGTAATATCTATGTATTATTTTTGTCGCTATTTTATTTAATGGAATCGAAAGTTTCAGGAAGGGGAAAACCATGGTCATATGAGATTTCGAGAGTCGCTTTTGCCGACAAAGAGTCCGTGAGTTCGTGTCTACGCCTCGCCTGGACTTTTTGAAACCAAAACCTGACAACGACGATTGATCTTTGACATCTTGGAAAACAAATTTAATACGGATCGAGCCGCCATCGTTTTTGGCGGCGAACGATCCGTGGCGGTTCGTTTTTTGGCGGCCGTCAATGGCGGCATTTTTTCGCGTATTCGCCCTTTGTTGTTTTCGCGATCCTTGTGGTGTGTTCGCTTTACCGGAATTGAAGATGAAGACTGATCACGAAAATGCGAAACCTCGAAACCGTGAACTCAATCGAACTCGGGTGAACTCGGGTAAACTTTTTAACGACAGAAAACGGGGTAGTGATCTCTGAAACCTTATTATTTACAAGGATCGGTCGAAGTCGCGCGAACTCAGGTGAACTTTTACATCAGATTTCGTGGTGCGTGATGACGGTAGAACGGAAGAGAACGAAGAGTCCGAGGGCGGGCCGAAACTGCAGAAAGTCGTCATGTGAAAGTCGTGAGTAGAGAAAACAAGAAGAGTCCGAAGGCTTACGCTGCTCGGCTCGCCTGGGAGCAGAGGTGGGATTCGAAGACGGTCGAACTGCGACGAACTCGAACGAACTCGGGCGCCGTGAAAAAAGTGACGAAAACCCTATGAATTACGAGGAATGGTCGAAGTTGATCGAACTTGATCGAACTGTGACACCAAATTTTGCGGTGATTTAATTTCTGCAGGACAGAAGAGAAGATTTTTGAACAGAAGGACACGAAGTTAACGAAGGGAAGAGAATCACAGGAGAACTTTGGTCGGTTGTGCGGGGTCGGGAGACCAATCGCACAACTGGGGCATCTGTCGAACTTGATCGAACTGCGACGAACTCGAACCAACTCGGGCGCCGTGAAAAAAGCGACAAAAACCCTATGAATTACGAGGAATGGTCGAACTTGATCGAACTGTGACACCAAATTTTGCGGTGATTTAATTTCTGCAGGACAGAAGAGAAGATTTTTGAACAGAAGGACACGAAGTTAACGAAGGGAAGAGAATCACAGGAGAACTTTGGTCGGTTGTGTGGGGTCGGGAGACCAATCACACAACTGGGGCGTCTGTCGAACTTGATCGAACTGCGACGAACTCGATCGAACTCGAACACTCCCAAAAACCGGGAAAACAATTGCCAAAAGCCCATTATTTACGAGGAATGGTCGAAGTCGATCGAACTTGATCAAACTGTGACACCCATTCTTGCCGGGAACTCGGTTTGAGCGAAATCCGAGAAAGAATGGTTGAACGGAAGGGTACGGGGGCTGACGCACCCAGGCTCGCCTTGACTGTTTTTTTTCGTGTGTTTGGTGTGTTTCGTGGTTCAGATTCTTCTCGTGATTGGGTTGCGGGCGAAGCCCGCGCAAGGTTGCCTTTTGTTCAAAAGTTTTGCATTTTCGAATGCTTGCACAGGTTTTGTGGTGGGCCTCGAAGACTCGACCGCACTCTGCGGACACACCAGATTGAACTTGGTCAACTTGACCAACTTTGCCAACTTGATCAAATTCAACTCTGAAAAAAAGCCTATGTAATACGGAACTTGGTCAACTTTACCAACTTAGCCAATATTTTTTCGATTGTTTGGTGGGCCTCGAAGACTCGACGCCACCCTACGTCAGATGTCACGAAACCTTGACTGAAACTGCTTTGGAGATTGATTCGATGTTACGACTGATGACCGTCTGCTTGACCGTTGGTTTCGCTCACACGATGTTCGCCGCGGAGCCACAATCCGTTCTGCTCTGGCCGAATGGTGCTCCCGGTTCCGAGGGAAAGACAGCGGACGAAGTGGTCGAGACTACCGGCTCGGGCGAACGGAATATTACCTCAGTTCACAAGCCATCACTGACCCCGTACTTACCGGAAGTCGACAAGGGGAATGGAGTGGCCATCGTGATCGCTCCCGGCGGTGGACATAGCAAACTTTGCATGGACCATGAAGGACATAATCTGGCTAAATGGCTGGCGGAACATGGCGTGGCGGCCTTTATTCTGAAGTATCGACTTTGTCGTGAGAAAGAATCGACCTACACGCTTGAGGGACACGCGGTCGCAGACATGCAGCGCGCGATTCGGCTGGTTCGTAGTCAGGCCAAGGCCTGGCACGTGAATCCTAAACGAGTTGGTGCACTCGGATTTTCAGCGGGTGGGGAACTCGCGTTTCTCGCCGCGATGCAGGATGGTTCAGGAGATCCCGCTGCAGCGGACGATGTCGAAAAAGAAAGTGCCCGGCCTGATTTTCAATGTCTGATCTATCCCGGCAAATCCGATCGAATCGCCGTCACCAAAGGAATGCCCCAGGCGTTCATCGTCTGCGGCTACGCTGACCGCAAGGATATCTCGCACGGCATGGCCGAAGCGTATTTGAAGTTTAAAGAAGCGGGCGTCCCGGCCGAGCTGCATATTTATTCTGCAGCAGGACACGGCTTTGGCGTCCGCACCTCAAACAAAGGGGCAGCCGCTCGCTGGCCATCACGCCTGGAAGAATGGTTATCTGACAACATCCTGAAATAGCCATCCCGTCAGTCTGATCGAATGCGATCCTGCAACATCTTTAGTAGTGGTGTTTTCATCACTGATTGACGGAAATGAATCTGGTAGCCCTCCATCAATTTTGGCATTTGTGATTCCTCTGCGGCGACCACCTGCAGTGTGATGCTCCCCATTTCATTGGTCGATTCTTCCCCGAAGCGAACCCGAGCCGGCGGATGGCTCGGGTTACGGGGGTTGTCCGCCGAATTGTCGTACTCGATTCGCGAGTGCAGCCGAGTTCCTTTCGGCAGCTTGAGATAGTTCGCAAACCGATACTGTTCCTGCCATGCGAAATCCCAGTCAGGTATCGACAGAATCGTTTGGGTCTGGCCGTCAGGCAACGTCGCCGTCAACTTCATGGACTTGCCGAGGTAATGTGCATGGGCGCCGACACCGAACGCTTCGACGTCAACGGGTAGCTCAAACGAGTCTTCGATCACGTATTCCTTTTTGCCTGCTGGGATGTCGATACCTTTAAACGCGCCGAATGCGCCAGGAAGCTGAATTGCCGTGAACCGTCGCCGCGTCGGTTCTTTGGTGAAATACAAACCGACGGTCGAGGCTTCTTCCTCGACTTTTCCCGAGGGATGAAAGTGGGTGGCCAGGATCAAATCGGAACCGGCAGGGAGACGAAACGCTAATCCATCTGGTAACGGATGCGGCTGTGCACCCAAGGCCCATCCCCCCAGCGGTCCAAACTTAGGAGATTCGTTCGCCGCTTGATTGCCGAGCAAGCCCAAGCCTACACCCGGCTGCAGTCGTCGCCCCTGACGACCGGGCCCCGTTTCTGACCCATCCGGCGTGAGAACGGGTGGTCCGCCCCTCAGACGTGCCATTGCTCCCATGCCCCCTTTAAATCCAGGTTGCTCATCTTCGGCGTCAATCTTGCGAGCCAGGCCAGACGCTTCGAAGAAGAATAACGAGTGATGCACGACAGACCGGGCACTTGGCCTGAAGTCGATTGCCGTCACCCAACGTTCTGAATCCAGCTCTAAGGGAATGACAAAGTTACGATAGATATCGGGGCCATCCGCAGGGACGATAAACGGTTCCTTCATTTTGACAATCAGATCGGGCTCACCCAGACTCCATCCGACAGGAAACTCGGGAAGCGGCGGCAGGTCGGCAGGGTTCCCCTCGGGCATCCCGTTTTTTATCCAGTCTGTAATGAGTGTCACCTGTTCGTCTTCCAACCGGCGCTCATAACGAAATGCGGCGTCACCGCGATCGGCCTTCCAGGGGGGCATCAGCCGTTCGCTGATGACACTTTCAATCAGGTCAGCCCGTTTCTTAACGTCGGCATAGGTCTGAAGTGCAAACGGGGCCGCTTCACCAGGTCGGTGACAAGATGTGCATTTTTGAAAAATGAGTGGAGCGATGTCCCTGGTGAATGTCGCTTCGGCTAACAATCGTTGGGAACAGGTCGCCTCGAAGACAATTACCGATATCACTGTCCAGAGTTGGTTTCGTACAGACATGATCACATTCCTTATGGAGCGGATTTATTCAGGTCAGGTTTCGCAATAAAACATCCAATCGACTGCGTGGTTTCGTTCGGAACGGGTTTGCCATTCAGGATCGCGTCGAGTGTATTCCGTAAATCAAGCTCTGTCGCTTTCGGCCTGCGTTTGCCAAGTCCCGCGTAAAGATTATCAATTCGACCTCGATAAAGTCGTTTCCCATTCGCGTCCAGCACGGCGACTTCCGGTGCGATCGTGACACCGGTCTGCTGGACCAGTTTCAGCGAAGGATCGCAAATCACCGGACATTCGTAACCGTAATCCTTCGCATGTTTCTTTGCCGCGTCGATTGTCAGATCGGGGTCAACATAAACCACAAACGAGGCAATTTTCCGTTGAGAATACTCGGCAGAAACCCGTTTGATCTCGGGGGCGTAAGCATTCGAGATGGGGCAATCGGGTAAAACGAAGAACAGGATTATTGCCTTCTGGTCAGGCTGCGACAACGGCGTTTGGAGTCGTCCTTCCAGGTCCGTGAAATGTAATGAGCTTGAAGATGTTTTGAGCGACGTCGTTTCCAGTGACGATAACGTCCGGCCAGGTTCGACCGGTTCCGTTGCAGCGGCACGAGGCTCTGCGGCAAGTACGGAACAGACAATCAAGCAGACAACTGTGACGCAATGGATTTGTGATGACAAATTCCATTCTCCTCAAGGTTGGTTCCGGTGGCTCAGGAATCGATATCCGGTCCCTCGAACAGACACGATATACCGAGGTTGGGCGGGGTCGGGTTCCAGGATCTTTCTCAGGCGTAATACAAAATTGTCGATCGTTCTCGTTGTCACATCAGCGGATTGATCCCAAACTTCCTCAAGAATTCGGTGCCTCGAAAGGACCTCACCTTCATGCTCGATAAAGTATTTCAACAACTGCATTTCGAGTGTCGTCAAACTGTACTTCTTTTCGCCGACATACACTTCAAATGCCTGGAACTCTATGCGCACGTCGCCAAATTGAAAGGTATCGATCTTGGCAACATCCATGACGGGGCTGGTGGAGACGACATCGGTTAAAATTGTGCGGTATCGTTCCAGCAGGTTTTTGACACGATTAAGCAATTCGGGCAACGCAAACGGTTTTGTGATATACTGGTCCGTTCCGACATCGAAGGCATGCATGCGGTCTTCGACCAGCGTCCTTGCACTCAGCACGATGATCGGCACAAGTTTGTTTGTGACACGTATCGCGGTACAGATCTCGTATCCGCTCATTCCGGGGAGCATCAGATCGAGAATAATCAGATCAATGCGAGGCACGGCCGTCTGAAACAGTTTCATTGCGGTCGGGCCGTCGCCTGCCAGCAGAACTTCGTACCCCTCCTGCTCGAAATTGAATTTCAATCCCAGTGCCAGGGCTTCTTCGTCTTCGACGATCAGGATACGCATCAACATCCGCCTCAACGAATAACAGTCAATTCCAACGATCTGAACTCGATTGATGACGGACCGGTCAAGCCGAGCCAGTTCGTATTGTCTAGAATACAAAAGATCACGGCTGAAACATACACGAACAACGATTGTTCCATTTCAAAACCGAGCCAATTGACAATTTGTTGAATACTGTATGACAATAGCGAAGAGACAGGTGCCTCGCGGGCTGGTCCATAAATAAGGCAGGATCATGATTCGTTCTCAAATGTTTGTTTTGACCGTGACTGTCATCGGGTTGGCAAACTGGATGCCTGGCGATGTCGCGGCGCAGCAAATCTATAGCAGAGGCACTCCCGCCGACTTGCAATATTCTCGAAGTCGCGGGATCGATTCGAATGGCCGAGCCGTCGATGTCGATGGGCGTGTTATCGATCAAATCGGTTCAACCGTTGATGACTACGGTCGACGGATCACAAACGTTGGCGTTCCCCGTCAGTACCAGGTGAACGGCTACGCTTCGGGTAGTTACGGAGGGTATTATCCCGGTGTTTACAACGGGGTTTCATATACGGACAGCGTTGGAGTTTCCGGCGGCTACTATTCAAACACCAGACCCGTTGGCTCAGCGGTTGTCGTTGGTGCGAATCCCATCAGTCCTCCGCAAAACGTGATCGTCGGCGGCGTCTATCCGTCGCGGACTATTCTTAATAACGCCACTCGCGGCGGTGTGATCGAATATACTCACAATGGCAATGGGTACGTTTATTCGCCGGGAAGTTCGTATCAGACAGTGATCTCGTCCGGTCCTTCGATCTTCCCTGCCATCGCGGTGGTTCCACCGTCTGAACCTCCTGTGGTGATTGAAACGCGGCGAAACGTCGCGCCTGTTCAGCCTGCTTCGCGGGCAGGGGAAATCAAATTGATGTTCCCCCAGGGTGCGACCTCCGAATTGTCTTACATGTTGAACGGAACCGTCTATTCAATCAAACCCGGATACGTTCAGACATTTGTCGAAGATCGAATCTGGACGATCGAGTTTTTGCGGGCCGGTAATCGCAGTCAGCAGATGCGTTATCAGTTGAAGGCGGGAACGTATTTTTTCACCTTCGACGAAACCGGCTGGGACTTGAAACTCGCGGTGGCCGCAGCAGCAGAATTGCAACCGTCACCCAGCCTTCCTTCCTCGCAAGTCGCTCCGTCGACTCGTGCCATCACTCCAATACCTCCAACGCCAGCTCCAACGCCATCACCGGATTTATGAGTTGCAATCATCTTGTTCTCTCGTGCGAAAATTCGAGGAATTGCTTTAGGAGTAAGGCAATACGAAGCCACTTATTTCAGCAAATGGAATTTTTCCGGGCTGTATGAACAGTAACTCAGACAACAATCGATTCGCTTCCAATGTTCGAACCGAGATTTTTCCGACTCAAAAAGCATTGAGTTTAACGCCAAGTCCTTGAAAGTAGATTGATGAATCAACCCGTTCAGATGGTCGGTCTTGGCGAACTTCTCTGGGACTGTTTTCCGGATGAACGATTACCTGGTGGAGCACCTGCGAATGTCGCTTTCCACGCTCAACAATTGGGCCTCAGTACTGCCGTGGCAACGCGGGTTGGCAAGGACGAATTGGGTGAAGGGCTTGGGAAATTTCTTTCTGCACAGGGACTCAGCACGGAACTGGTCCAGATCGATCCCAATCACCAGACTGGAACTGTCACCGTCACTCCGAACGATAAGGCCAATGTGGATTACACGTTCCTTGAGAATTCTGCCTGGGATTTTCTCGAAGCCACTCCTCAATTGCTCGAGGCCGTACATTCGGCCCAGGCCATCTGCTTCGGAACCCTGGGGCAACGAAAGCCAGTTTCAAGACATACCATCCAACAGTGTCTTCGATCGCTTTCCAGCGAGTGCCTGGTTGTGTATGACGTTAACCTGCGTCCCCCTTTTTTTGCGAAGGACTGGATCGCAAAGTCGTTGTCACATGCCACGATCGTCAAGCTCAACGACGAAGAGGTCAAAGTTCTGACGAAACTTTTCGATTTTCGTCCCGAGGATGAAGTTCGATTCGCCAAACGGTTGCTGGACGATTACAAGCAATTGCAGTTAGTCTGCGTAACTCGCGGCAGCCGGGGTTGCCTGGGGGTGACCTGCGGTGAAGTGATCGAGCTTCGTGGGGTCCCTGTGAAGGTCGTCGACACCGTGGGGGCCGGAGATGCCTTTACTGCTGCAATCATTTTTGGACATTTGCAGAAATGGCCGCTGGCTTCGACCCTCGAACTGGCTAATCGGTTTGGTGCACTCGTTGCTGGACGAAGCGGGGCGATGCCTTCTTTAGGTGTCGAATTGGCGGAGCTCAAATCAAGCCTCGACTGGTCGTTCCGCGACACGATCACATTTTAGTGTCAAACCGGGGCTCAAATCCCGTCGGGCTTACTCCCGTTTCGTGGACTTAATCGCTATTCTCTAAAAAAAAATGAATCTGGTATCTAGGCTGATCACCATCGGTCTGAGGCCCCACCGTTTGGGGTGGATATTGATCGTAAAATCGAAGCCGACGCGACTAGCGACATTGATAAGGGAATTGACATGCGAAATGTGCTGGCGGTCATTCTGGGTGGAGGTAAGGGAACCCGGCTGTTTCCGCTTACGGAAGTTCGATCAAAGCCAGCGGTACCGCTGGCGGGAAAGTATCGTCTGATCGACATTCCGATCTCAAACTGCATTAACAGTGGGATCAACCGCATCTATTTGTTGACCCAGTTCAATTCAGTCAGCCTGCATGCTCATATTCGGCAAACATACAGCTTCGATCAGTTTGATGGAGGTTTCGTCGAAATATTGGCGGCCCAGCAGACGATGGAAGGGCATAACTGGTACGAAGGAACGGCAGACGCTGTCCGCAAGAATTTGCGACATTTCGAACAGAATGGCTTCGACTATGTTTTGATCCTGTCGGGAGACCAGCTGTATCGCATGGACTTCGCCGAGATGCTTGAGACTCACATAGCGTCTGGTGCCGAAGCGACAATCGCCGCCCTGCCTGTCACTCGGGATGCGGCTCGCGGGTTTGGAATCATGAAAGTCGACGATAGCGGTCGAATCGGAGGGTTTCTCGAAAAGCCCAAAACCGATGCGGAAATTGATCAACACGTTCGTACTGATCCCGCCTGGATCGATGCGCGTGGAATTAAAAGTCATGGACGCGACTGTCTGGCAAGTATGGGGATCTATCTCTTTAATTTACAGACGCTGATCGAATTGCTCACGAAATCTGACTATCAGGATTTCGGAAAAGAAGTCTTTCCCATGGCGATCCGGACTCACAAGGTCCATGTCCATCTATTTGACGGATATTGGGAGGATATCGGGACCATTCGGTCGTTTTATGAAGCCAACCTTGATTTGACGCTCCCCAATGCCCCCTTCAAACTTGAAGACGAAAAATCCCCGATTTACACGCATGCACGGTTCCTGCCTCCAAGTCGTTGTGATGGTGTCCACGTTAAACGAAGCTTGATCGCCGATGGTTGTGTGATCGGTGAAGGGTCAATGGTTGAGAACAGCGTCGTCGGATTGCGTTGCAAGATCGGTGATAATGTCACCATCGCGAACTCGATCCTGATGGGCGCCGATAATTACCAGACAGACGCAGACGTTCTGGCGGATAAGCAGGCTGGAATTCCGAATATCGGTGTGGGTGACGGAAGTCTGCTTGACGGTGTCATCGTCGATAAGAACTGCCGGATTGGTAAAGGCGTCCACATTCGCGGTGGCAACGTGCTGAAAGTTCCGGAAAATACACCGGTCGTCATTCAGGACGGCATCATTGTGATCCCCAAAGGCACGATCCTGCCCGATGGCTGGCGATTGTGAGACCCTCGGTCTGATGTCTCATCGTTTTTATTGTCCACAGCTCGTTGAAGCCGGTTCCGTCACATTGACGGATTCGGAGGCCCATCACCTCGCACACGTATTGCGGTCGCAGCAAGGCGACATCGTTGAGCTTTTCGACGGCAACGGGCTGGTGGCGACATGTCGCATCGCCACCTTACGTAAACGCGACGTCGAACTCGAAGTGCAGTCCGCTCGGCGCGAGAAGCTTCCTCAAAAAGGGCTCACGATTGCGACTGCGGTCCCTAAGGGCGATCGGTTCGACTGGTTAATCGAAAAGGCGACAGAACTCGGTGTCAGTCAATTGATTCCCCTGACGACGTCACGCAGTGTCGTTGATCCCCGGACAAGCAAGCTCGATAAATTGCGTCAGACCGTCGTCGCCGCCTGTAAACAATCGGGCCGCAATCATTTGATGGAGATTGGTTCCGTCACGTCATGGCCCGACTTCATCAGACAATTTGTTCCCGATCACACGGTTTTAATTGCGCATCCTCAAGGCGAATTGCTCGAATCCATCGAGCCGGTTTTGGCAAATCAGGAAAAAACACTTCTTGTTGCTATCGGGCCAGAAGGAGGTTTTAGTGATGTCGAGATTCAACTCGCGTTGCGAGCCGGAGCTAAAGCCATCCAACTGGGCAGTAAAATCCTGAGGATCGAGACCGCCGCGATCGGATTAGCGGCCAAATTCCTGCTTTGAAACGGGTTCGTCAACGGATTCCGATCGTTGCCGGTTGGGAAAAAGCGACTATCAGCCAGGAACTGTGACGATTGAAATCAGTGAAAAAAGCGATTGGTTATTGGGTTGGGAAAAGCGTATCAGCCACAGATTCACGAAGATTTTCACAGATAAATACTAATCCAGCATATTGTCAGTGAAACACTCATCGTATTTTCTCCGGCCTTATCAGTGTGATTCTGCGTGCATCTGTGGCCAAAACGTTTTTCTCCTTTCAGTTCCAGAAAAATCTTGCGACGTTTCAGCGGAGACCTGTCGCTTGTTCGTTCGCGTGAAATTGTTAAACTTCCTGACCGAACCAAAGCGTCCGAACGTTTGCCCATCAACTGGACAACGTGCACGGCGAGGTAGCTCAGCTGGTTAGAGCACAGGCTTCATAAGCCTGGGGTCGCGGGTTCAAGTCCCGCCCTCGCTACTGTCGAAAACCCTTGTTTTACAGGGGTTTTCTTCGTTTAACGGGATGATAATTGTCTCTGGTTTCAACCCGTTGGTTCCGGCCAAAACTAGCGGTTTCTGGTGATTTCTGGAACCTTCTGCTGCCCTTTCTGCTACCTGATGTCAAATCGCTTTGAGATTCATGCTGCCGAAGTTGCGATCGCACAGTAAACGAGTTGGTTCGAGGTTTTAAAAATGTCGCGGCAGGATCTGCCAGGATATTTATTTCTTAACACGCGCGAAAGCGGGAAGAATCTTGAAACCTGACGAAACTTGTCAGCCGATTTTCCAGCCTTCGAAGCCGACCTCGATTTGATTGACTTGAAGGTAGGCCTCGCCTGCTTTCGCCGAAAACGAAATCGCGCTGCGGGTCTTTTGTTCGACAATCAATGCGATTCCGATCCCTAATCCGAATGAGAAATTCACTCCTGGGGTTGGTGCCAGTCGCTTCTCGACGGTCACTGTTGGCAACTGATCCTCGTTACCGTTTTCTCGATATGTCGGCACAAATTCGACGGAAGCCAGTTCCTGACGATGCATGGCTGACTTGGATGCGTGCGAAAATTGAAAAATCACCAGCCGACATCGGAAGTTCGCCGCGAAAATTCGCTGGAACGTTTCTGCCGATGATCCTCCGCCTGCTACGAATGCCTTGACGGCGAAGTAGCCGGACTGAGGATCACGAATCTGTTGAGTCAACACGGCGCTGGAATTCGCCGGGATTTGCACGACTTCAGGCCCGCTCGTCCAGACGCCCACGGCCGCAGTCCGCCGATGGTCTGGGCGATCCTGCAATTGGGCACCAAACCCATTGTTTTCAATGACAACCGGACTTGCTCGCCAACCTTTGGGGCTTGCCGGAGCATCCAGCGGTTGCAAATGCGTCGTTTCCGAAAAATCAGGATGCAGTAACAGGCCCGACCGATACGGTGGAACAAAAGCGATATCACCTGATGGAGTCGTCCTTGCGGACGTCGCAGGTTCTTCGCCCAATAGTTTGAACAACGGTTCGGCTTCTGTAATCGAAAGCTCACGCCCCAGGCGGTCTGAAAACGTTGCTTGAGTATTGATTCCGGCCAGGTGAAAAACGGTTGCCGCCAGATGGCCTGCATCGACAGGATCACTGGCAGGATATCCCCCCTCACGATCACTCGAACCGTAAACCTGACCTCCTGAGATCCCTGCTCCAGCAAGCACGCAACTGAAGACTGATCCCCAGTGATCCCGGCCTGCGTTTGCGTTGACGGCCGGTGTCCGACCGAATTCTCCCACAGCGATCACCAGAGTTTCATCGAGTAAACCTCGATCGGACAAGTCGTCGAGTAACGCGGTGAACCCCACGTCAAATTGCGGTGCCAGGCAATCTTCCATTCGATCGAAGTTCCGGGCATGAGTATCCCAGACAGGATTGTCGACCCCTCGATCACCCGGCACGCGAGGCCAGTTCACGGTCACAAATCGGACACCCGCTTCGATCAGTCGCCGTGCTAATAAGACGCTCTGTCCCCACGGATGACGACCATACCTGTCGCGAAGTTTGTCAGACTCCTCTTCCAGACGAAACGCCTCACGGGCTCCTCCCGTTGACAACAGATCAAGCGCCTGACGCTGAAGCCCGTGTTGAAACTCCACCACGGCGCTGCGGGGCATGCGATCAAACGACTGACCGAGTGCATCCAACAGTGCTACTCGCTGCCGAATCTGACTGACGGGGACTCGACTGGCATAAAGACCACCCAGCGGCGAATTTGGTTCTGCCGGACGACATTCAATCAATTCCGGGCTGAATTGCGGTCCGAGAATCCCGGCAAATTGGCCTGACTCGATATTTCCGCCGTTGCCGATGAACAATTCCGGTAGCGAAACTGCCGACAAAGCGGGAACTTGTTCACTCGGTCGAAACCGCTTAATGACGGAGGCCATGTTTGGCCAATCACTCGGCAACGCGTTCTCACCGTCTCCCGTCAGCATTGGGCGACCGGTCAACACCCAATATCCGCTTCCACCGTGGATATTGTTATTCGTAAACATTGACCGGATGACAGCCAGCCGATCAGCTCGTGCTGCCGTGCGAGGCAACAGTTCACAGAATTGAATACCAGATACGTTTGTGCTGATTGGTTTGAATGGACCACGTATTTCGACGGGAGCCAGCGGCTTCGGATCAAACGTTTCGTGCTGCGGCGGACCACCAGACAAGAACAGCATGATCACCTGTTTGGCTCGACCAAACATTCGTGCATTCACTGGTGGTTCTACCGCCGACGCCCCTTTTGCCTGAGAACCAAGCAGCCCCGGCAGACACGAAGTGAACGCAGCCATACCACCCATCCGCATCAGGTCGCGGCGGTGCAGTCTCGAATCAAACTGATCAAAAGGCGGTCGCGGCACAGGACTCTCCGAATCACGGAAACCTCTGAAAATAATGTACGATGCGATAGACCCTTTGACCAGCGGAATCGTCCGCACGCTGGATTACAAGCCGCACTGCGTGACTTTGGCTCAGCGGTTTGATATCAATCCCGCGTCGAATTACGTTGATTTCGTGGTAATAGTCCCCGAAACAATAATTCGAACACTCCTGAAAATTTCTCGCAAAGGTTGTCGCGGTATCATGGAAGCTGGAATCGTCGGTTTACCCAACGTGGGCAAAAGCACTCTGTTCAACGCACTCACCATGTCAAAGGCGGCTCAGAGTGCGAATTACCCGTTCTGTACCATCGAACCTAACGAAGGTGTCGTAAGCGTTCCCGACGACCGGTTGCGACGAATCAGCCAGTACATCGTCCCGAAAAAACTGGTTCCCGCAGCGCTTAAGCTTGTTGATATCGCCGGGATCGTCAAAGGTGCCAGCGAAGGACAGGGACTCGGAAATAAATTTCTCACGCACATTCGTGAAGTCGATGCGATCCTGCAGGTCGTTCGCTGTTTCGAAGACCCTGACGTCATCCACGTTTCCGGAACCGTCAACCCGGTCTCAGACATCGAAACCATCGAAATCGAATTGATGCTGGCAGACATCCAAACCTTGGAAAACTCTCTCTCCAAGGCCGAACGAACCGCCAAAAGCGGCGACAAAGACGCCAAAATGCGTGTCGAAGTCATCAAGAAATGTCTGGCTCATCTGACAACCGACCAGCCCCTGCGAAAAATGGAGTTCGACGAAAACGAATCAAAAGTCGTTGCCAGCTACGGCCTCATGACAGCCAAGCCAATTCTGTACGTCGCCAACGTCGATGAAAACGACCTGGAGGGTAAAGGGAAACTCGTCCAGCAAGTCCGGGATTTTGCCAGCAAAGTCGGCGCGTCAGTTGTTCCTGTCTGTGCCAAACTCGAAGCCGAAATTGCCGAACTCGACGAAGCCGACCGAGCCGAAATGCTCGCCGGAGCCGGTCTGGAAGAACCAGCCCTCGCCGTACTCGCTCGGGAAGCCTATCGGGTACTGGGGCTGCAAAGTTATTTCACCGCCGGTGAGATCGAAGTCCGGGCCTGGACAATCCCCATCGGAGCCACCGCCCCGCAAGCCGCTGGCGTGATCCACACTGACTTCGAAAAAGGGTTTATCCGCGCCGAAGTCTATACTCTCGCTGACCTGGAAACCTACAAAACCGAAAAAGAAATCCGCTCCGCCGGCAAACTGCGAGTCGAAGGCAAAAGCTACATCATGCAAGACGGAGACATCTGCCACTTCCTCTTCAACTGATTTTAATGCTCGCGTTCATGAATGGGGCAATGTTCGAAAGCAACCTTCCGCGGGTCACGCGGTATTGCCAATTCTCGAGAAAAAAGAGTCGTAACTCGAACATTGGCAGAAATGCCTGCTTACCCGCACTTCAGCCAATCGCATTTTCTTATTAGCGTGAACTAGTGAAGTTTAGTGTTCAAATCCTCTTAGTTCTTCGTTTTTGCTTCTTGGCTTTTAACGAGTGCTTTGTCCAATTGGATGCGTAACCAGAAACTTGGCAATGAGTGGAATCAGTTCTTCGCTGGCGTCTTCCAGGATGTAATGGCCGCAGTCTGGGTATTGATGCAGTTCTGCATTCGGAAAACGTGCGAGCCATTCTTTCAGAAAATGCTCGTCGAATACGAAATCTTTGTCGCCCCAGCCGATGAACATCGGGACTGATTTTAAAAGTTCAAGCCGACTACCGACCCTGGTGATCAGATCGTACCCTCGGTCACCCGGTTTCAACGGAATGTCCTGCACGAATCGATGAACGGCGATTCGATTCGACCACGAATCGTACGGTGCACAATAGGCGTCACCGACAGCTTTGGACATTGGGTTTCGAGTCACGCAGGACTTGACTGCTCCGCGACTGAATGCGTTGAAGCCGCGAACGAGGAGGGCTCCTAATGGGCTGCGGGCGAGTTTCAATTGCCAGGGGACAGGTTTTGTCTTTGGTAGATGGAATGCGCCGGTGTTGAGGACCACCAGTCGTCGAATCCGTTCGGGATGTTCGGTGGCGTACGCCATGCCGATCATCCCGCCCCAATCGTGGACGACCAGTGTCAGGTTCCCGGTAGCACCGCAGTGATCGAGCCATTTGCCCAAGTCGGCCACTCGACGAGCCAGCGAATATTCGTAACGGTCGTCGCCCGGCTTATCGGACAATCCGCAGCCGATGTGATCGGGGACCAGGCAGCGATACCGGTCTCGCAAACTTTTTACGAGGTTTCGGTAGTAGTACGACCAGTTCGGATTGCCATGCAGCATGACGACGGTGTCGCCCTGCCCTTCATCGAGATAATGCATCCGCAAGCCGTCGATCTCGGTGAAATGTGATGCGAAGTCGTATCCAGGAAACGTCACGTTGCCGCCAATATTTTGTAGGGATCTGCTAGCCGAGTCTTAAAGTCGGTCTCAATGGAAAACGCAGATAATCGCGGCAAACAATCGATTCTTCCAGTCAACACGGGGTATTCCGTCGAAACCCCACCGCTCCCGTGGGGTGGTGAACGGGGCTATTGCACCAGCACGACTACCATTCAACAGGACAATTTACCGCACATTCCCAGGCCAAAAGCGCGTTTACTACCACTGCATAACGGGTTACGGATGTCTCACGCGAACAGTTTGTGAACGACATTCCCTTCGACATCCGTGAGGCGGAAATCTCGACCGGCGTAACGGTACGTCAGGCGTTCGTGATCAAGGCCGAGCAAATGCAGAATCGACGCGTGCAGGTCGTGGATATGAACTTTGTCCTCGGCGGCGTAGAAACCGTAATCGTCCGTAGTTCCGTAATGTAAGCCGGGTTTCGCCCCCCCTCCTGCAAGCCACATCGTAAAGCCTTCGGGATTGTGATCCCGTCCGTTGGTTCCTTCGACCGTCGGGGTCCGACCGAATTCTCCGCCCCACCAGACCAGTGTGTCTTCCAGCAGACCGCGCGATTTCAGATCGCAAAGCAGGCCGGCGATCGGCTTATCGACTTCGCGGGCATTTTTCTCGTGTCCATTCTTCAGATCGGAATGTTGATCCCATTGCACTTTGCTGTCGCTGTGCGTCACCTGAATGAACCGAACTCCCCGTTCGGCGAAGCGACGAGCCATCAGACACATCCGACCAAAGTTTGCATTGATCGGATCATCCATCCCGTAGAGTTGTCGTGTGGCAGCAGATTCGTCTGACAGATCCTCAACCAGTGGCATTGCTGTCTGCATGCGAAAGGCCAGTTCGAATGAATTGATCCGCGCTTCAAGGGATGGATCAGGACCGCTGGCGGCCTGATGTTCCCGGTTCATCGCTTTCAAGCGTTCGAGTTCCAGTCGCTGTACTGCTTTCGGCAGGTTGGAATTGCTGATGTAACGGATCTTAGCCTGATCCGACGGTATGCTCGCGTTTCCGATGGGCGTCCCTTGATACGCCGCGGGTAGGAATGCAGAGCCCCAGTTATTGATTCCGCCATGTGCCAGCGTCGGGCAGATCGTGACGAATGCGGGGAGGTTAGCATTATCGGTTCCCAGCCCGTAGCTGACCCATGACCCGATACTCGGTCGTACGAAGCTGTCGCTGCCTGTGTGCAGCTTGAGGACCGCTCCACCATGAGCCGGATTGGTTCCATGCACCGAATGCACAAAACAGATGTCGTCCACATAACGAGCCAGATGCGGAAACAGTTCGCTGACAAATGCACCGCTTTCGCCGTACTGCCGGAATTTCCAGGGCGATTTCAACAGATTGCCAGTCGGAGCGAACTGAACACGAGGCTTGGCAAAAGGGAGCGGCTTTCCGTCGTCCCGGTCCAGCAGCGGTTTCGGGTCGAATGTGTCGAGGTGAGATGGCCCACCCTTCATGAACAGGAAGATAACTCGTTTGGCCTTGGCAACCAGTTGCGGCAGCTTGGGGTCGAGCGGATCAATTCTCGCTGAATCTGCGCGAGATTCATCGGCCAGCATCGACGCTAATGCCAAAGAACCAAATCCGACGGCAGACCCTTGAAGCATTCTTCGACGCGAGAAGGGAGTCGGCAAGTTGATGTTTTCGTCATGTGTCATCGTGTTGGCCTCAACTCACTTTACATAAATAAATTCGTTGGAACTGACAATCACGTGACACAAGCTGTTCCACGATAATTTTTGTTGCTGTTCAGGCGATGCCTGTGTCGAGGAGAACGCCCGCGCGACATCATTCAGGTAGGCCCTGGAAGCGGCGACTTCGTGAGCGGTTGGTTGGCGTCCATACGCACGCAGATAGGCCAACTCAATCCGTTCGTTGTCAGTTTTTACTTGGTCGTTCCAAATCAGTGCGGCAAAGTTGGCGGTACACTGCTCGACGAATTCACTGTTCATCATCATGAGCGCCTGCGGCGCGATAGTCGTTGTCGGGCGGTCGCCATTCGGGACGGCGGCATCAGGATAGTCGAGCAACTGAAACACGTCGTAGACATTGTTTCGCACGACAGGAAGATAAATTGACCGACGGCTGGAACGATAGTCGGTTAAATCTTTTGATGTGTGATCGAAAAAATAAGCTCGGTTTTTGACCGTCAGCAGTGATTGACCGAGCGTCCGATCGAGGCTATCACCGACGGCAATCAACGAGTCGCGAATCGCTTCCGCTTCCAGCCGATGCAGTTCTGCTCGACCGAACAGACGATTCTCAGGATCGGTTTCCATCTGGTTTGAAGTATCTTTACCCAGGTCGCTATCGAGTTGATAAGTACTCGATTCCATCAACTGGCGATGCAGCCGTTTGATTGACCATCTCTGTCGCATGAATTTCCGTGCAAGACCGTCGAGCAGTTCCGGGTGAGTTGGCTGTTCACCCAGTAAACCAAAATTGTCGATGGAACGAACAAGTCCTTTACCGAAATGCCACCGCCAGACTCGATTTACAAACACTCGACTGGTGAGAGGATGATTTGGATCGGTCAACCATCTAGCCAGCTCGATGCGTCCACTCTGGTGAGAATCGAATTTCGGTTCCGATTGACCGGATAGGACATGGGGGACCCGACGCGGCACGACGTCTCCCAGTTTCAATGGATTCCCACGGATGTGAATGGCGACATCGACCACCGCATCTTCCGTGGCACCCATCGCCGAGGGCATTTCGGGCGCAGTTCGTTCCAGTTGAACCAATTCGTCGCGAAGTCGTTTGAGTTGCGTCTTTATTTCGTCAGGGTACTTGGACTCCAATTGTGCTGACGTCGCGGGGGCATCACCAGCCGGCAAGGTCGATTTAACCGACGCATCACCCTTTTCAACCACCCCCTTTATGACATCTTTCAACTGAGCAACATGCGAGTCGTAACTCGCCTTTCGCGACTGAGCCTCGACCGACGGTAACGGGTTTTCGTACCAGCGAGCGACCTTCTTGAAGTGCTCCATCGTTCGAGTGCTTTTAAAGATACCCGCCAGCCCGTAATAGTCTGACGTATCGATCGGATCGAACTTATGATCATGACAACGAGCACAGCCCAGCGTCAGACCGAGCATCGCCCGGCCCACCGTATCGATCTGTTCGTCGATGATGTCCATTTGCATCTTGGTTTCATCTACCTCAGCCAGGACTTTGGGGCCGATCGCCAGGAAGCCTGTAGCAATCAGGTGCCGACTGCGAGTCTCATCATCGCTGGCCGACAACAAATCGCCAGCAAGTTGTTCGGTGAGAAATTCGTCATACGGCAGATCCTGATTGAGCGACGAGACGACGTAGTCTCGATACCGCCAGGCATTTCCATGTGCAACGTTTTCATCCAGCCCGTTCGAATCGGCATACCGCGCGACGTCCAGCCAATGCCGACCCCAGCGTTCACCGTAACTCGGCGAAGCCAGTAACCGATCGATCAGTCGCGCGTAGGCATCAGGCCGGTCATCGACGAGGAACTCAACGATCTCATCGGGTGTCGGTGGCAGGCCTGTCAAATCAAACGTGGCCCGGCGCATCAGCGTTCGTGGATTGGCTCGATCAGTCGGAACGATATTGGCCTGTTCAAGCTTGGCGAGAATGAACTGATCCCAGGGACCACTGGCCCAAGCTGTGTTTTGCGTCTGGGGAACGGTCGGCTGAATTACGGGCCGAAACGACCAATGATCCGGATCACGGTGCTTTGGCTTGGATGGACCTGCGGTATGAGGAAACGGTGCCCCCATCTCGACCCAGCGGACCAGGTCAGCAATCTGTCGCTCGGACAGAGCTTCCTTCGGTGGCATTTTCAATTCGTCGCCGGTTCGCCGAATCGCTTTAACGATCAAGCTTTCTTCCGGCTTACCGGGGACGATCGCGGGGCCAGTTTCACCACCCTTCAGGATGGCATCGCGAGTATCCAATCGCAGAGCCCCCCACTGCTTATCCGGCCCATGACAGGTCTGGCATTTCTCAACAAGTAAAGGTCGAATCGACGCCTCAAAGAAACGAAGCTGTTCAGAAGTCAGACCGTCGTCAGCCGAGGCATTCGTCAGAAAGACGGTGCTCGAGACAATATAGAAAAATCCTATCCAGCAGACTGATCGCATCTTGAGACCTCTGAAACAACCTACCAATCGCATCAGCGAAGCCCGATGATATTCAGATTGTCTAGCGGATGGCCGCGAAACGCAAACAGAGGCGGTGAATGGTGGCCACACCCCTTTCGGTAGTCCGAAAACGGGGAAAAGAAAGATTGGAACACTCATCGGCACTAATCTGCGATAATCAGAAAATTCGTTTAACGTCTCCTGAATCTTATTCTTGCGATTCGTCAGATTCGTGATCGAAACTCTTTTACGTCTTTTGCGTTTATCTGTGTGTTTCAGTATGGATCTGTGGCTAAGTCTCTTTAATTGCCTTGGTCAGCCCTCAACGGATCGAAATTGAAATCTTCCATCGGCACAAAACCTAATCGGTCATCGTACGCATAAGACTTTTTCATGGACTCGTCATATTTTCGATCACCGTATTTCAGGCCGAGAGTGACCAGTTCGAATTCGGATGCCGCGATGGGCTGATTTAGAGCCTCGGTTTCGATCTTGAGTGTCCGCGCATGCGCAAAAGTGCTCTTGGAATCTGTTACGACAGAAATTTGACTGGTCCGCAATTCACAGGGTACGAACTTCTCGCCAATTTCCGTGTAGTTGATGGTCCGCCAAATATTAGGGGACCCTTTCAGGGTTTGCATGTACCGGGTGACGTTGTAGCCGACCTTTCCATCGAACTGATAGATCGAACTCGTTAGCGTTAGTCCCGGTTTTCCGTAAACGAGGGTCACGACGGGAGGTTCTTCAGCGGTTGTGTAAAGCCGAGCATATTCTTTACTCAGTGTCTGGTCTCTTTCCGAACCTTCTCCACGAAGGTTGGCGGCTATTTTTCCTGCAAAACCTGAAAAGAATCTCGATGAAGGACTGCTGAACGAAACGCTGTATTCAGACGCGAAGCATTCGAGCAGATTGATCAGCGAAGACTGATAGACCGCTTCGCGTGGCGTCATTGCATAAGCGATACGTGCCTTTGGAAAAATTTTGTCCTCAAATCCAGGTTTGGGGATGCGTGTCAATAAGCGATCGGGGCTGAATTCCACCACCTGCGCGGCGTCGAAAACAGTGTATGTTTTCGGCGATTGGTAAAATCGGCGGTGCCGATATCCCGACGCTGGATCCCAAAAATACTCGAAATCGCTCGGCTGTTTCAGGACTCGATATTTCTGATTCTGGTGATCCAAAATGAATTCTGCTGTTCCTTCCCTGAGGTACCAGTACCCCTCTTTGGCTTGAAGCATTTCCTGAGCCTGGGCAATTTTCTCGTCGGGGAACTGAAATTCCTTGTACTCATCGCTTCCGCGGTTTTGGGAGGACGCTGGATTATCTCTGTTGGAGTAATAATCAGAATCCCTGTATTCGCATTTCCCCTTCCATGATTGGATGCTCCCCCGATTCCTCGAGACCTGTTTTGAGATTTGTTCAAGCGTCGAAACCAACTCGTCCCCCGTAATTTCCCGCCCATATTGAGCGACATCGTCCGCCATCACAGGGCATGGAAATCGCTCGCGTACGAAGAACACCAAAAGGAGAGTCAGAACGTTTCGAATAAGACGTGAATACAAAAGCGTCTCCCCGTGTGAAAGCACGTCACGATGATAATCCTTTGGAGTGACAAAAAAACAATTTCAAAGGACTGAAAGATGAAATGTTGACAGGCAAATAGTGGCATTTCTGAACTTTTACAGCTTGCAGCCAGCAAAACCACGTCGACCTAGAACGGCACGACGAGCCTGCCCGATTAATTGCCAACGCTTCTAAAAGCTGTGCCGAAAAGACCACCCGACAATAAAAGGGCGGCCAGCATAGAACAAATTCGCGTCGTTAATGCAGCCTAGCTGGGTAATCGCCCAGGACCCCAAGAATCCGCACGACGATTGCAAAAATCTCGAGTGTCCTTTGTTTGCAAAACATCGATTTTTGACTGAAGAACTATGCGGTTTGCTTTAAATTCGAAACTCGCACGATTGCTTGCATTTGGTGGTGTTGGCCTGGCATAAGCTCAACGAAGGAATCACCGACGTTGCATGTTTCGATGCAGATCATATGCGGCCATTCCTTATCACCGAAGTCAGCCATCGCTTTTGCCTTTTGAATCCATGGATTCCAGACAACCGTCGCCATGGAGTTTTCTTTAGCAATCGTGATCTGGCGACGCAGAGCAGGATCTTCCAGATCCACGATGGCGTCCGTATTCAGATAAACTCTGTCAGTCTCGGAGACGATCGCGATCGCACCGTCTTGTGTCTTCTTTCGCTTATCATCGTTCTTGTCGACGTAGTCGACCCCGTTCAAGCCCTTAACCAGAACTGTTTCAATGTTCCCAACCCGGAAGTAGGTATGCAGCGCTTCCTCGAAGCGGAACGACGTTTTTCCCGTGTTCAAGACATCGAGTTCCAGGATCAGTTCGGGACCGAATGTCGCACGCAGGACCGCGCGAAAATCGGCCGGCCACCATTTCTTCGTGGTATCATCGCTTTCGATGAACATGCCGACGGTTACTGTGTTACCAGTCTGTACGACCGATTCCAACTGCCAGGCTGTTGTCCTCGCGAATCCGTGCATCGGCGCATTGACGTCGTCTGCTTTGTTGGAAAACCACGGAAAACAGACCGGTACACCGCCGCGAATGGGACGACTTTCGTTCCACTGCGATTGTGAGCTGACGAAGAGGACTTCTTCTTCGTCAGCAGGTATCCAGGACGTCACGTGAGCGCCGTGCAGATAGATCTCACCTTGCGCCGACCGAGAAGTGACTTCCACCTTGGTTAGTCCACCGTGACCTTCTACGATTTTGACGATCTCGGGAATTCCGAATCGGTGATTCAGATCTGTGATTTCGAGTGCGTGTTCCATGCGATGGCCTCCGTGTGAAACCTTAAACATCTACTGCTATTTTTGCGAGTCTCGCGACTGCTTGAACTCGAGTGACAGTCAAATCGGCTCCAGGATGGGCTTTCCAGTCTTACGGAGCCGTCTTCTAACTAACTCGTGGTGTAACGATTGCGATTGCGATTACGCTTCTTCGACAATTTAAGAAGCCTGCTATGTGATCGAATGGAAGGCTTATGAACCTCCCGTGTCCCGAACAGGGTGTGTTTACTCGCGGCGAAGCTTGCTTTTGCAAACGCATCTTGCGATACATCACCGATCGCCAAAACATGTCAACGATTCTCTGCAGATCAACAACAGTTACCGTAGCTACGGATAACCTTATCTAAGCGGTGTGTACTCACTTTGCAGTCGTAGTGTTTCGGGGTTGTGTGAGTCAAAGACTTTTTTCGAAAAGAGTGTGCTTGATGGAGAAAGCGAAAAAAATACATGACGTTTTGCCAGTACTGGCCGCACTTTGCATGGGTGTAATGTTAGGTCAGCTGGACTGGGTCGAGCGTCTGTTCGGTGCGTCAAATTCTTCACTTGCCACCGCCAATCCGCTTACACCGCAGATGCGTATCGGAGCCAACCTCTATCTGCAGACATCTGCTGAGTATCAGGCCGCATGCCTGCAAACCTACAACTGTGCTTCCAACCGATTGAATCAATTGGTGGAAGCGATTTCCATAACGGGAATGCGGCCCGCAGTCATCATGGATCTCGACGAAACGGTATTCGATAATTCCTCGTTCCAAACCTATCTCTATCTCTCGGGACAGGACTACACTGATGCGATTTGGGGTAACTACGAAAAGAATTTCGCGAAGGACGTCACTCTGATTCCTGGGGCAAAGGAGTTCATCGATGACGCATATGCGATGGGTGTTGAAGTTGTGTACGTCTCAAATCGACTAAAGATAAATCAATCATCCACAATCGATGCCTTAGAGCGACTCGAAATCGCTGGAACGAAAGTCGCAGATCGGCTGTATTTAAAGGAAGACACGTCGGATAAAAGTGGCCGGCGGGACCGGATTGCAGCAAGATACAATGTGCTCATGTTGATTGGCGACAACCTGAGGGACTTTTCAGAGGCATTTGTGAACCCTCAGTTGCCAAATCCTTCCGCAGCTACGGATCTCTTGGCAGCGATGAATAGTCGTAAACAAGAGGTGGATCGCTCGACCTTTCACTGGGGTCAAAATTGGTTCATTATTCCAAACCCGGTTTACGGTGAATGGGATCGACTGATCAAGGTTGATCCAATTCCATTAATGCACCCCACGAGTATGCCGATCGGTGGTCAGTAAAGAACGGGCTGCCGGGAAGGATTCCTCTCAGGAAGGGAGGACGCAGGGCGTCCAACTTGCACTTGGATCACCAATGAATTCGTTTTCTGGTCTAGGCAATGGGGTCCACCTTGCTTTTCGGTCGGTAAGATTTTTTAAAGGATTGAAAATCTTCGGTCGTTTGGTGTGCATAACGAACGGAAGACTTCAATACGGCGTCGAGATTTGCACCCGATGTCCAATTCTCAAGATCATGACGTTTCTTCAGGGAACTGAATTCGGCACCGCGCAGATGAGACCACGCAACGACTCGTCCGATGATCTTTAGTGCGCGTTCCAGCTTGTCTACCTTTTTCCGATAGCGATCGATCTGGCAACGATCTTCATCCGGAACCATCTCGCGAACCCGAAAGGACCTGGCTTGAAATGTCGTAAAATCGAGACCAACGGCGTTTTCTCCCTGAAGCTGCCGTTGTGCAACAACAACCCGTTCCGCTTCGGTATTAAAAAAGTCTGGTTGATCGGCATTGCAAAAAATCGAAAGCGGAGATTTGACCGCCAACTTGATATCTAACATCCTTTCATCGTGCTTCAGCTGGCTTACAATCAGCGAAACAAATCGGTCATTACCGAGACTGCCAATTCCCGCAATTCGGCCGGTTACATCTAATACGTGGAATCCCTTTGGCTTCGAATATATTTCCACTTCGCCCTTTATCGCAGCCTGACATCGTTTCGAAAGAGAAGGCCTTTTCAGTGGATCGCGTCGGATCTTGCTTCGACTTTGATTGGTCAACATCTCGATCATACGTTTCCTGTTCGCGACCTTTGAAGAGCCAAGCGCACGACTGATCAAATCCCGCCCCGATCCAGCCTGAATTTGGCCACTGGGCGTCGATCCCTGGCTTTGTGCAATGGCACTTCGGTATTCGTCAAGGAAAACCAACACGAGATTCGCCGCAGCGATCGGAGTGAGTTTCCAATCCATCGCAGCGAGAAAGATACTGGATGCGCACCTCACCACATCCAGGCCGCATGGCGCAATCGATGCATCATCAAAATCGTTGATTCCGAAACACCAGTTTCCGCTTTCAGTCCGAAACGCGCCAAAGTTCTCGACATGTAGATCACCGCAAATCAAAATTGAAGGCCCCGGGTCTGGCGGAGACAATTTGTGCCAAGCGTCTAAAAACAAGTGGTTTGTTCCGCGAAAGAACGTGAATGGACTCAGGCTCATGCGATCGAACTTCAACTTGAGAAGAGAACGATTTCGCCCAGCGTTAAACTTCTTGACTCTGCTCAATACCGACATCTCGATCCTCACTCTTGAAAATTCCGTCCCACCAAAAGACGTATCATATTATGCCAGATGGGAGCAGACACGCAAAAAACGGAGAACCTCTTCGTTTTCATTCAGCATCGATAAAAATCAAAGCGAAACAGCCCGGCGGATCGGCTTGCGCCAGCCCGTCGAACTGTGTTTTGAAGGCCATTCGGCTCGTCAATTCCAGCGTCACTTCTTCAATCTCGGCGATGTAGCGACCTGTGTCTCTGGTCAGAAACAAAAAAAATCACGTCGGACGCGGAGTCACTGAAGCCGCCGACTTTCAGGAAGTCGCAACGGCCTGGAATCAAACTCACTGGATGCGGCTTTCAGACCACCGCTGCACTGCGTGACTCGAACGTGTTTAGGCTACAGGACCGAATCAAGTCAAGAACGAAGCTCTGGATATTGAACCCAAATGCGAGATGTTCCCACCGACTTTTTAAAGAAAGGTTCCTCATCCAACTGGATGACTTACATAAACGGTAAACTGCGGGAGTTGGAATCGAACCAACGCCTCCGGGTTCAGGGCCCGGCATCACTACCAGCAGCAACTATCCCGCAACGATTGTGGATTGAATGAAACTTCCTTTCTTGAAAAATCATGAAATGCGGGGGCAGGAATCGAACCTGCGGACTCGTGGGTCAAAGCCACGGATTTCTACCAGCAGAAACTACCCCGCAAAGCGAGAAGGAAGAGGGCGACTTGAGCCCGCATTGCCGCCTTATGGGCGCATGTTTTCGCCGCTAGACTACGTGTGAGATCAAATTAAAGAATGCAGGATGACCACACATGTGGCTAATGATTAATTTCATTTCGACTGGTGCTTTCCTAATCGTGTTGATAGTGATCGAAGTTGTCCGTTCAATCGTTCATCGGCATCGCGAAAAGCGGTATGGAATCGGTGGTGGAACTCAGGATATTGCCATGTGGGGGTCGCTGCTGGCGTGCCTGCTGCTCGTTCTTGGTGCCATTTCCAGTGTTCTCTGTTGGTTTGGGTTTTGAATTGATCCCATACGCAATGGAGCCGTTACTTGCTCAGGTAATCATGGAGTGTGCGGCCACCTACTAATTTGATCCAGTCTTCATCTTTCAATAGGCTTGGGCGAAGTTGAACCTCCATCACGATCTTATAAGGAGCCTGCTCTTACCGTTGAGCGACAGACCAGCAGCCGATAGCGTGAGGGTCGTAGTGAGTGACTAGAAAACGGACACTGGTGGTTCGCCAGAAGCTTCCGCTCCATGATCCCAAGGAACTTTGACGACACTTACAACGTCACGTTCCTCAAGACGGGAAAAGAACGGAAATTCTCTCCGTCTAATTTCTCCGATCTACTCTCACTGCGGCGAAGCCGCAGTGAGGTCGTGGGGATTCGAACCCCCGTCGGGCAGATTAAAAATCTGCTGTGCTGCCGTTACACCACGACCCCCTATGAGGACGTGGCTCCGTTTGTCTGCGTCTTCTTGTTCCATGGCTTTCTCCTTTTCGAATCGCTCGAAATTGTCGGTTACTATTTGAATCAACGTCGTCAAGCCACATGTTTCAGCAGCAGCGGCGGCTTTCGTCTGCTGCTGAAAAAAAATTGCGAGGAGACTGGAACCCTCCTCTACAAGGCTGACAATCGCTTGGAGTGGAGTTGAACCACTGCTGCCGCCTTATCAGAACGACGTGCTTCCGTTACACCACCAAGCGGAGTCGGGATGGTCAGAATCGAACTGACTTTCTCGTGTGCCCAAGACACGCGGGCAACCGGTGCCCCTCACCCCGAATGTGTTATTACTGGACCATCAACGACGTCGCCGCCTAAATGCGAGCCTAGTCCGTTCGCTGATGCTTAAAGCGTTTTGTTTTTGACACGGTTTTAAGTTCATTGTCTTTGACGCTGTCTTAAAATCTTTGTCTTGGACAAAAGAAAAACCCGGTGTCATTTGTGTGACACCGGGCTTATAAAAGCTTGGGGAGGCTGAAAGCCGATGTCACGTGCGCGGGGGATACGGGGGTTGCGCGCATTGCAAATCTGCGTTCCCCGGATACTGACAGCGCAACGTCTGGATTACGGATAACAGTCGGACAATGTCCGTCTGAATCGGGGGACGCACGAGTTGTACCGTGACGACGCTCGCCGGTGCCGTAAACCATTTGGTATCGCTCTGCCTGTAATCGGATATCGACTGTGAAAACATCATGAACCGCGAAGCCTTTGAGGTTGATTCTTCCTGAAACGTGTGGGGTCTTCGACGATGTGCTTTATCGCCGTTACGCATTTGACGCCCGAGTTCAGAAAAAGGTTCACGGGAAAACTCTAATAATTGCGAAGACTTTCTTGGCAAGTCCACGGGATAGAAATCGAGATTTCATGCGAACTTCGAAACGTCAAATTCAAAACCTGCAATTCATATCACCACCGTTTGATGCAGGCATTTTTTTTTGCAATTCGTGACGCCTGACCGAGCCATGTCAGATAGAATTCCGAAAGTTCTGCACACAATTGCTTATGCCAGCTGAAAGCCATCAACACGAAGGCTGAAGGCCTCATTTAGTTACCGTATTCAAAGAGCGGATTCTTCGATCGGCGCGACGCGGTACATGGTGCGTGTGATTCGAAAACCAAGGCTGCGATAAAGTTCCACTGCGGTCACGTTTGAGGCAGTCACTTCGAGAACAACTCGCTTCACTCGGGCACTCAAAAATCCTTCCAGCGATTTCATGACGAGCGCGCGACCCAACCCTAATGCTCGATGTTCTGGAACGACTCCAATGTTCTGAATAGATCCCGATTGATCAGCAACACCAATCCCTTGAATTGTTCCGCAATCCTGGGGAAGCTCCCCTTGTCCGACCCGGCAGACAAGCCATGTTGCAGGACCGAGAAAAGTCTCCTGGCTGGCGATGTCGGACATCAGTCTCAGGCAGCCATAGTATTCCCCAAGACAGGAAAACACTTCGGCATCCAGTTCGTCGCGGAAACTCCGGTATTTGGTCAGCGCATGACGTTCGATATCCGACTCATTCCATTCGCGCCAAATGTAACCTTCAGGCAGTACGGCGGACGCAACCGGCGTTTCGTCCAGTCGGATCTCCATTCGATACCGTTTGAAAAACTGCTGTTCCGTCATGTCATACAACAATCAAATCTGTTCCCTGGTAATCCTTCGCTGACAGACGCTTGGAAGAAGACCACGTAGTGCAGGCTTCCCGTCGATACACACACCGTGGAATCAGAATTCAACTGGAAGTCGACTCTACGGAATTTTGCTCACCGTGGACCAACAAGCTCGAAGCGTCCGTTTGGGCAATATACCTAAGTCAGGCGGGAAAATCCGCGATCCTGATCTTGTCCATTTTCTCGATCGAGGGTATTCCACCATCGGTTCCGTGCGGCAGTTTCTGCCGAAACGGACTCTCACGATGAAATGTTGTCGCAAAAATAAGAAGTCAAAGATGGGCAGCGGCCAAATTATACCGACATTTTTCAATTCCGTCCCACGGGTTTCGTTGTCATAAATCCCATGAAAACAAGACGTTTCCGTTTACTGACGATGGTCTTTGCGCTCTATCTCGTCGGACATTCTGCGGGGCAGGCCGAAGAGGGATATCCGCCACGGTCGCGCGAAACATCTCGCAGCTTACCGCTTCCTTCCCGGACGAGTGCAGTCACTCCGAACGCGTCAAATCGTGGAAAAACGATTTCGTCTTCGACTAGTCTCTGGACAACATTCATTTCGCTCGGCTTAATCGTCGGAACCATCGTCCTTGTCGGGAGGGGCCTCAAGCGGTATGGACTTCAAGGGACACATGCTCTTCCGATCGATGCACTGGAAGTACTTGGTCGACGAACGATCGAGCCAAAAATTGCAGTCCATCTTGTCAGATGTGGTTCTCGAATACTTGTCTTGGGAGTCGGCTCCGACGGAGTCCGCACGCTCTCTGAGATTGATGATCCAGAAGAAGTCGAGCGGTTGACGAATGCGTGCCGGAGTCCTTCGAAGGAGGATGCCCGAACGTTTCGAAATTCCGCGACAAGTACGCCAGCTCAGAAATTGAGTTCGTCTTCAAAAGCGGAACGGGTCTTCATGGCGATCGCGGCGGTGGGGCTTTGTCTGGCGTCAGCTTCGCCTGTTGATGCTCAATCGAATCGCGTCGCTCAATCGGTAAAGCGTTCTCAAAACGTGAACCAAGTCCGTCCTGCAGTTGCTGAAGAGCATCCACATGAAAATCTTCCTGCCGGAATCGAACGTGGAATACCTCAGTCATTCGATCCACAAAAGATTGGGTCACCTCAGCAGCTCGGCTTAGGCTTGAAAATGCTGGCCATGATGACCATTTTCAGCTTGGCGCCATCGATTCTCATGATGACGACCTGTTTCGTTCGATTCACAGTAGCTCTTGGCTTGCTTCGTCAGGCATTGGGAACGCAACAGGGTCCTCCCAACCAGGTATTGACGGCGATTTGCATTTTTCTCACGTTTCTGATCATGTCGCCGGTCTGGCAGAAGAGCTATGACGAAGGGATACGCCCCTACACCAATCCGGCAGCAGGAGAAACCGCGATCGATGAGGCCACAGCGCTGGCAAAAACGCTTGGCCCGGTTCGAAACTTTATGAGCGAACAAATTGATAAGGCGAACAACGGAGACGCAGTCTGGATGCTGCTCGATTTTCAGCGACCTGTAACTGGATCAACGTCAATCAGTTCATGGCAAGAACCGCAAAGTTACGACGAAGTGCCGTTCACCGTACTTGCACCCGCTTATGTCCTCAGCGAGTTGAAAGTTGGATTTCTGATCGGATTTCAATTGTTTCTTCCTTTTCTCGTGATCGACCTTGTCGTCGCCATGATCCTGACCAGCCTCGGTCTGACGATGATGCCCCCTTCGATGGTTTCGCTCCCCTTCAAGCTCTTGTTGTTTGTTCTGATTGATGGCTGGTTCCTCACCGTTGGAATGTTGCTTGAAAGCGTCAGGATGGCCTAAGGCACCGAAATGTGCGTTGAAAGTGTGAGGATGGCGGAATGACGGCGGACACGGCTGTAGAACTTTGTCGATCGGGAGTCTTGTTGGCGCTCACCATCGGTGGCCCCGTGCTGCTTGCTGCTTTAGCAATCAGCTTAGCGATCGGCCTGATTCAGGCGATGACACAGTTGCATGACCCTACTCTCGCGTTCGTTCCGAAAATGATTGGTATTTCGCTGGTGGTCCTCTTTTTGCTTCCGTGGGGGCTCAGTCGAATGGCGGAATATGCCTCAGATTTAATTCGTGAAATTCCCCATCAATTATGAACGAATTGCTTGATCAACTTGCGGCTGACCCCTGGGGACTGCTGGTGATTCAGCACCTGGCGAGTGGTGGAATAAAAAGTTGTTTTTTGTTCCTGCTGGTTGCGGCCCGGTTGGTCGGCGTGTTCATAGTGGCACCTGTTGGACTTCGAATTCCGGTCCCAGTTACATTGCGGTTCGTGCTGGTGATTCTGCTATCACTGATCGTTGCCCCGACGCTGCTTGATATTGATACTTCCGAACATGATGCCGCCGTAAGTCATGTGAATTACACCTCCACGGAAGTTCTTAATGTCCCCGAGACGGCTGAAGACCTCGTGTGCCTCGTCGTCAGCGAAATCAGTCTCGGTGCATTGCTTGGAATCGGTGTAATTACCGTCTTCAGCGGATTGTGGCTGGGAGGTGATTGGCTCGATCGATCAAGTGGGCTGGGTCTGGGTCGAGTATTAAATCCAGACTGGTCAGATGGTGACGCGGCATGTAGCCGTTTGACATCACTGCTGGCGATTGCGACTTTTTTGTTAATAGAACCATTGGGTGGTCAATGGCTACTGCTGAGATCGCTGGTCGAATCGTTTGTCTCAATTCCCGTTGGCACTGCGTCGTGGTCGACATCGGTGGATTTGCTGAACGGCCTTGTCCGGCATTCGATGATTCTTGGCATTCGAATCGCCATACCTTTCGTTGTCACGATGCTGATGCTCGACATCACACTGGCCTTCGCTGGCCGCAACACGCCAGTCGCGAACAGTTCCGCTTCAACGACCATTCGAGCGGGAATCGGAATTACGGCGCTCGCGTTAACCCTGACGGCGATTCCTGAAGTCATTGCTGCGACCATGGTCGCGCTGTTTTTGTGATCGCACCTCGACGACAATTTAGTTGCGGCGTCCGTCGAACTGTCTAAAAAACTGGATACGGTCGTGTATGTCGACGAGATCATTTGCCTGCTTCACTGAACAAGTTGCGGGCCCCTTCTCAAAACAACGTATCGCCCGTTTTAAGCAGGCTCGTTCGGCACGATGGCGTTGCAACCGGCCAAATAAGATTGACATGTTCAACAGATCGTTCCCCATACCACGAAAGTCCTGGACTTCCTGATGACGACGGTAGGCGGAAAACAGTGATATCATCCCTTGTTGAGGAGACGTGATTTCCGCTTGAATCAGTCCCAACGTGGCGATCAAGTCGCCGTCACGAACTTCGTCAGCGACATCGCCACTCATTTCGATGGCGGCCATCAGCAGAGATTCGGAAGTTTGGTAAGTCTCGTTCGCCAAAGCATCGTTTGCCATGGCAAGTAGTTCTTCCGCTCCCGCGTCGTCGAGAAACAGGGTGGCTCGCCACTGGAATCGGCGAGCCAGTTCAAAATCACCGACCTCGCGGTAAATGGCAGCAAGGTTGTGACACACGACTCCAATTGCCTGCTGGTTATCACCATCCAGGATCGGAGTGAAAATCGAAATCGCTTCAAAATATCGTTCTTGCCGGGACAGGCAAACGCCGTAGGCAATTCGACTCGCTGGTGAGGTATCCAGTAAGATTGCCTGATGAAATAACTCATCGGCTCGCGACCAGTCACGGCATTTCGAAGAACGCTCTGCGTCAATGATGAGTTCTGAGACTCGTTCACTGTCACCATGGGTGTCGGGTATCTTCATGATTGGCGTGTTTCAAGTCGCGGGACGATTTCATTTCAAGTCTGCCACGGATTCCCTTCGACCGTGGCACATCGTTCTTCGACAATAATTCGTTCGGGGACCGGCCCCGCATAGACCCAAAGCATCTCCATGGGGCCATTCGATTCATTGATAAAATAATGAACCCGGCCTCGCGGTTGAAGAGCGGTCTGGCAATCGCTCATCGAATAGCGACGACCTTCCACGACACATGTCGCAGTCCCCGAAATGATGCAGATCGATTCGTCGAAATCATGAACATGAGCGGGAAGACGGCCGCCTGGTAGAAACAGTCCATAACCACCGCTCATCTCGATTCCAGGCAGCAGCGTCTGATTGAAGCAATCGATAAATTCGGTATTGGGGCCGGCGGCACTTCGCTTGGCTGTGGCAAATCGGTTAATTCGTTCTGCCCCAGGGACCCCCGTAGAAGTTTCTGGCATCGAACGCCGGGAGTAGAATTTATCGACCAGTGTCCGGCTTGGAATGTCTGTTGCCATGGCGATGTGTAAGACCGCTTGTTCCGTGTTTGAACCATTTCGAGCGGCATGTGCCAGTTCTGCAGGAATCACCGCGTTATCGAGTTTCTTCAATCCGTATGAACGTCCCTCTACATCGATCACGATCGAACCGCTGAGCAGCGTGATGGATTCGGTGAAAATGTGTGAGTGGTACGGCAGGACGGCACCCGGCGCAAACGTGACGATCCCCGTCGTTAAATGACGAGCGTGATTGTGCTGACCCACGAGACACTCGAAATTGACACCTCGAGCAATCTCGGCTCGTGGTCCTGTACCAACGGGATTCATTACTTCATCGCGATCTGGACGCATTGATTCGGGTGGTCGCGTCAGAGGCGCCGCATTAATCGTTGACGCAGTCGGGACGAAAGATGATTGAATCGCCCGATCACGACCAAGCACCGTCAGCGACGCTCGAATCGATCTGGTGAGTAAACCAGCATCCATCCCCAGTCCAATTGCTCGAAAGCCTTGTTTCTGTCGTTCCTTGATGTCGTCGTTGCTCGTCGCCAGAACACCGCAGTGCCGACCGGAACGACGAATGATGTCCTTGGCCTGAAGGATCTGTTCGGCAACACCAGGTCCTTCCCATTGTCCTCGAAAACCGGCGCTCGACGACAAGTCCGCCGGCCCGAACCACATCAGTTCAACACCTTCAACCTGACACATCATCGGTACCTGGCGAATCCCCCGAACGGTCTCGACAATTGGCACCACCAGCACGTTCTCGTTTGCCTCGGCGGTATGCTCGACCAGACACTGTCCCCAGCAAGTGGCTCGTTCCCCCCCGATTCCCCTCAATCCGTCTACCGGATATTGCGAGTAACTGACAGCCTGTCTCAGCTGGTCCGCTGTCTCGATCCAGGGGATAACAATCCCGTCGGCGCCGATGTCGAGCGCTCGTTTGATCAGACCGCCATTCAATTCTGTGATCCGCACAAGAGCCACCGTATCGCTGCGGACGGTCGCGCGAATATGTTCGAGTATCTCTTTCCAGTCCAGGTGTCCATGTTCGGCATCGATCACAACCCAATCGAGTCCCAGGCCGACAGCGATCTCGGTGACGCTCGGAGATTCCAATGTGACCCACAGACCGAAGACTGGAGAATCTTCAGCCAGTTTGCGGCGAAGTTTTTGCAAAGCTGCCGTTTTCATCGTTTACTCGCCGGTGCTGAGGCAAGACGAACACCGGCATGAATTGCCGAATTCCGTCCGCTGTTCAAAAAAGTAATTTGTGATCGTATCGACCACGAAGTAAGTCACTCAATAGAGTGAAGCAACCCATCTTGCTGAAAACGCAACGATCTCCATAATCAATACGACGGAGTCTAACTCCTGGAGTTTCAAAAACAGATGTGTCATGTGTTGTTTCTCCGTGTTTGTCAGGCGTAGTGACTCTGAGTGTGTTACACCAACAGAAAAGACGGCTTCCCTCCAGTAGGGAAACCGTCACGTGATACGAAGTCCAAGTGAGAATTCATTGTGTCCGGCAGTCATGGCGTCCAACTTGAGGGGAGTCGCTTCTGGGTGAAACACCGACGAAGAGTGTACGGCCCTTTTGACTACGAATGGACGTCTGACTTCTGCGGTGTCGAAATGCTCTATGATGGCCAGAAATTCGGCGAGTATTGCAGTGTCGACGAAATCTTCGCAGATCTGACGCCGTTTCGACTTCCGATGAGTGTCGTTCGCGTAACCAGCATTGTAATGGGATGCGTACTCTACGGCGTATTAAATGGAATGCGAGAGCCAGAACGAATCCAATTGCTCGCGGAAAGATTGCGAGAGATGGGCTACGAGCAATTCGTGCCGACGCTGAATCAATGACCCCTTTTTCGTCCGATGACCGTGCTGACACGTCGCACTGAATGCATTGTTGTCCATTTGCCACATCAATAACGTCGTTTGTTGACGCTGCCGCATCCCTGACCGTATCCTGCGAGATACTTCTTACCACAATTACAGGCTCAGTGATTGAGAGCGATGTCTCATGGAATCTTCACCCGTTGGATTCTTCTGTCGTAGCGTCGTCGGGCGGCTCGTCGTTCTCGCTGCCTGTTTTTTGTTTAGTCCAGCTGTTTCGAACCTGATCGCCGATGAATTATCTTACGATAAGCAAGTTCGTCCATTACTGAAAAAATATTGTTTCGAATGTCACAGCCAGGAATCGAAACATGGCAACCTGTCCCTTGATCAATTCTCTTCAACCGAGGATGCGGTCAGTGACCGAAAGTTGTGGTGGAAGGTTTTGAAAAACCTTCGATCAGGTGTGATGCCCCCTGCAGGCGAAGATCGACCGAGCCCTGATGAAATCGAAAAAGTCGCCCATTGGATTAAGTTTCAAGTTTTTGGAATCGATCCCAGTGATATTGACCCTGGTCGAATCGGAGTACGGCGGCTTAATCGACGCGAATACGACAATACCGTCGACGACTTGATGGGTATTAATTTCGATGCCTCACTGATCTTACCGGCAGATGACTCCGGATACGGATTTGATAATGTCGGCGATGCTCTCAGCTTTTCTCCGTTATTAATGGAAAAATATTTGCGAGCTGCTCAAGCAATCGTCGACCAGGCAGTCCCCAAGGTGACATGGAACATTCCTCAACAGGAATTCACTGGTCGAGATTTTCGTAGCGATGACGGTCAGGACCGAGGGAACAATCTTTCGTCAAAGAAGGCCGTCACAGTGAAACATGTCGCCCGCATCGTCAATGATGGAAAGTACGACTTGCGTGTCGGCGTGAAGCTGCGAGGCACGTTCGACTTCGACCCTTCGCGCTACACCGTCGTTTTCCGCGTCGATGGCCAGATTCGTACGACTCACGAATATGGTTGGGATGAAAATAAGCTGCTGAAGTATCATTTCATTGAAGACTGGCAAGCGGGTGAACACGAACTCACATTTGAGTTAACTCCAGTTCCCGCGGTGACGGAAGACGATAACAAAGCCGGTGTTGGCCGTGAGTCCACCAGCGCGAGTTTCGAAATTAACTCAGTCCAGATCGCAGGACCACAAGGAACGACAAGCCTTGTTCACCCGCGCCACTACTCAAGGTTTTTTCCACGTGAAGCACCACCCGCGTCATTCGCCGAACGAAACATCTACGCGACAGAAATTCTTCGAACGTTCGCAACCCAAGCATTTCGAGGCCACGTCGATCAGACGACGGTCGACCGTCTGGTCAAGCTTGCGGAAATCGTCTACAGACAACCCGATAAAACGTTTGAAGCAGGCGTGGCTCACGCGATGGTCGCCGTGATGAGTTCGCCTCGGTTTCTGTTTCGGTTAGAGGGAATTGCAACACCCGCCGGTAGCGGTCGATTTCCGGTCGTCGATGAGTTTTCGCTGGCATCGCGACTTTCATATTTCCTGTGGTCGACGATGCCAGATGAAGAATTGTTTCGATTGGCCGAAGCTGGCGAACTGCGAACAAAACTCTCGATGCAAGTCCAGCGAATGATGGCGGACGAACGGGCAGCCGAATTTGCCCGTAATTTCGTCGGTCAATGGCTGAGGACTCGTGACGTGACGCAGGTCTCGATCGATCCGATCGTGGTCCTGGGACATCAGGAAGAATACGAAAAACTACGAGAGCAATTTCGTGGTCGTCGACGACAACCACTCAGCCGCCAACTGACTCCTGAAGACGAAAAGATTCGAAAACGGTTCGAAGAGTTCCGTCAGATTTCAGATCGATTCAACGACGAAATGAAACAGTCGATGAGACGGGAAACGGAGCTGTGCTTTGAATATATCGTGAAAGAAGATCGCAGCCTGCTGGATCTATTGGATTGCGATTACACTTTCCTGAACGAAAGACTTGCGTCACTATATGGCGTAGCTGATGTTCGCGGAAACGAACTTCGGCGTGTCAGACTCCCCGAAGGAAGCCCGCGTGGCGGCGTGTTAACTCACGCATCGATGCTGTTAGTGACATCGAATCCGACTCGCACTTCGCCGGTAAAACGAGGCTTGTTCATTCTGGACAACATTCTCGGCACGCCCGCTCCGCCGGCTCCAGCAGGGGTGCCTGATCTGGAAGAAACCGCGAAGAAATTTGCGGGACGCGAACCGCCGCTACGCGAGTTACTCGCCGCACATCGTGAGTCCGCGTTGTGTTCTTCCTGTCATTCCCGCATGGACCCGTTGGGAATTGCTCTGGAAAACTTCAATGCCCTGGGGATGTGGCGGGATCAGGAAAAGGACCAACCGATCGACGCCTCTGGTAAATTAATCACAGGAGAATCGTTTCAGGATGTACGTGATCTGAAAAAGATCTTGCGAGACCGGCACGCGACCGATTTTTACCGCTGCGTTACCGAGAAAATGCTGACGTACGCCTTGGGACGAGGAATGGAAGAAACCGACGAACAAACGTTGGACCTGATCGTGCAGCGACTTACTGAAAACGACGGACGATTCAGCGCGTTGATTCGGGGAGTGATTGAATCGGCACCGTTCCAAAAACAACGAAACATCACCAGTGTCGCATCGTCGAAGACGGATGCAAATTGAGATCGCGTAAGAGTCATTTTCGACACAAACAACGATAGACGGGACAGGGACTTATGAGCAGGCCACTTCGGATCTCGCAAAATGCTGTTAACTCGCAGCAACGATCAATGGCGATCAGCCGTCGTCAGTTTCTGCGCGGCGTCGGTGTGTCGATCGCATTGCCGACGTTGCCTTCGTTGATGTCCCGGCGCGGAATCGCCGAAGAACTATCGAAGCCCGGTACCGGACCGGCCACGACCGCAACCGGCGCACCACTTCGTATGGCTTTCATGTCGATTCCAAACGGTGTTCAACAGGATCACTGGTTTCCCAGTGATGACTTTACGCTCAACGATAGCATGGCTCCGCTGGAAGGACTTAAACAACACTTTCAGGTGATCGGCGGACTGGATCACCAGCACGCCACAGCCGGACGGGACGGCGCGGGGGATCACGCCCGCGCAAGCGCGACATTCCTGACCGGGGCACGTGCTCGCAAGACTGCCGGCAGCGACATTTATGTCGGTGTTTCGGTGGATCAAGTTGCCGCCCAGAAGCTTGGGCATCTCACGCGGTTTCCATCGCTGGAACTCTCATCCGATGTCGTTCGCAATTCTGGTAGTTGCGATTCCGGCTATGCCTGTGCCTATCAGTACAACCTGGCGTGGAGTTCGCCAACGACGCCTGTCAGCCCGGAACCGAATCCGAGACTGGTCTTCGAACGGCTGTTTGGCGCCGGAGACAAAGTAGACCGTCAGAAGAATTTTGCGATTCGGCAAGAAACCGAGAAGAGCATTTTAGACTTCGTTTTGGAAGAAACCGGTGACGCACGACGACGACTTGGCAATCAAGATCTGCGTAAGTTTGACGAGTATTTGACCGTTGTCCGGGAAATGGAACAACGACTCAAAGCGGCTGAACGATTCAAAGATCGCCCGGAACCCGATGTTCAAACACCGGCAGGTATTCCTTCCGATTTTGCTGAGTACATGCAGTTCATGTACGACATGCTGATCCTGGCCTTTCAGACCGATTCGACTCGAATTGGGACGCTACTGCTGGCCTATGATGGCAGCAATAAGACCTATCCACAAATTGGCATCCCGGAAGGGCATCACTACCTGACTCACAATCAGCGGAATCCCGTGCTGGTGAAAAAGGTCGCCGAAATCGATAAGTACTATCTCAGTTGCTTCGCAAAATTTCTCGAAAGAATGTCAAAGATCGAAGATGTCGACGGAAACTCGTTATTGCATAACTCGATGATCGTCTATGGGGGAGCGATCGCGGATGGTAATCGCCACACCCACGATAACCTTCCCGTGATTCTGGCCGGACACGCGGGAGGTGCCTTCACCACCAATCGCTTTTTCAAAGCTCCACGACAGCCGATGTCCAACCTTTTCGTCACGATGCTGAACCAGTTCGGAGTCGAAGCCGACAAGTTCGGAGATTCAAATGGGCGGCTGGTTTTTTAATCGAGTCGTGCCGTAACAGGCTTATGTCCGGGGGCCGATCAGGACCAGCGACAGCCGTCGACCATAAAACCACAGAGGATCGCCAACAGCTGCGATCTGCCAGGCCTGACCCGTATCGGCCGAAACGCGAATGTCTCGCCTTGTCCATTCAAGCACAAGAAATCGTGATTGAGGCTTCCGACGTTCTTTGTCCATCGCTTTCGTCAGTCCAATATCCCAGCCTTCCGTGGTCACCAGTTCTGCCCGAGGCCAGCGACTTCGAAGGATATACTTCAGTGCCACAGGGATGGGGTCGCGACTTGAGATCAATGAAATCCGCTGTACTTCGGGCAGCAATTCGAGGCGTGACTTTAAGACCGCCATTCGATGCACGTCCTCTGAAACACGGTTCCGTGTATCAAGCCCCGCGGATATGCAACCCAACAGTGAGACATACACGGTGCACCGCAACAAATGACACCATCCCGCTTCGGTCCATCCATTGTTACTAAAGCTGATCGCGGATGCCAACTTCGGCCCCAACGCCAACAGGATTCCTGTCAGGGCGGCACCAAGCAATCCCAAAACGCAAGACATCGTTAGTCTCGAAACAATCAGACCTGCAACGAGAACAATCAATGCCGCTTCAGCCGGAGGAGAGACCTTTCGTTCGATCAGCGAGCCAATCCCCAGGGCTGCCAGCAAAATCGTTGGCGCCAAAAGCGCAACGTTCCAGACCAAAGTGTTTGTAACGGTCATCGTTCCGGTAATCCCCGCAATCACGCGGCAAGCGAACAGGCATGACCACCACAACAATAAGTACTCGTAACTCCGACGAGACAATCCGCCTGCTGAATCACGGGATTCCTGCCAGCACCGATGCAAGCCGACCAATAACCAACCGATCAACATCGCCGATTGAGTCAGCCAATCGCTGTAAGACTGTTGAAGAAGAGGACAGACGTCCGTCCGCCAATCGGTTTCTCCAGGTTCCAGACACTCCTTGGGAAGACTGGTCCACCAGGCGCGCCAGAATGATCTTCCATGCTGATTGAACATCATCAGTTCCCACCAGCCACCAACCAGGAGACCAACCACGACGAGAATCAGAATCGACCTTAATGCTGGCGACCCAAGAACCCGCGTATTATTGGTTAACTCACTGATCGACCTGGTTCTCGGAGGGGAGATCAACCCCAACAGAAAAAAAATCGAAGGTATACTGAACGCAATCGGACCAATCGTCAGCAACGAAACGCCAAACAGAACACCGCTGCCAAAGAGATTCAACGAGACCAGCGATTGACCTTGCTCCAGATACCGTTGAAAACTGAACATGGATGCAAGCATCAGGCACAGACCGACGGCACAATTCGTCGGGACGATCGCCGATTCCAGCACTTGAGGATGGCTGCACATGAGCAACCCCGAAATCAGCGCCGTATTCGCACCCCCAATTCGACAGGCACATCGTGTCACGAGCCAGATCGCGGTACCTGTGGCAATCAGCGAGATCAGGGATGTTGAGAACGGATGGGATGGTCCGATCAGCCGGACAACAAATCCGTTCAACCAGCCTGCAGCTGGTGGCTGAAAAATTAAAGGCTGGCCCGTTTCATTGATTCCCGGTTCAAGAATCGATTTGATCGACGTTGAATTAGCGACAGCCAGACTTCGTAACCCCCACATGGAATCAAGTTCATTCAGCCCTGGATTGGTCAGCAGCTGGAACGCAGGCAGAATGCAGCAAACTACAATCAACGGAGCAAATGCTGAGACTCGGCTCAGGGTCGTAAACAATCGGTCTCGCGGTGACGAGACCGCCCGCAAAAGGTCTGCATCATTAAGCAATACCGGATTCGGTATGACCGGTGTCATATCGTACTCCGCTTTAAATCATCACAAACCAGTTGATTAGCGCCAGTCCTATTACCGCAGGATACCGTTGCTCGTGTTCCCGCAGCCCTCCGATCAACTTCTAATGCTTGCTGCATCGCTTGAAAGCAAGGTTCAGAGTGTGGAATTAGCAACAAGTTGCTCTCGTTTCCAGCGGATGATGTCATCCAGAATGGCTCCAAGCGACATCGTCGGCTTTTTTCCCAGAATTTTTTCCAAACGTGAGACATCCGGAACTCGTCGTCGAACATCTTCGAAATCGTCTCCATAGGCCTCACGATATGGCAGGTATTCGATCTTCACCGCAGGATTCACACGCTGAATGATTTCTTCCGCCAATTGCCGGATCGTGACCGGAAAATCACTGCCAATATTGTAGACCGAACCATGTGCTGCTGGTGTTTCCACAAGGCTGATCACAGCATCGACGACTTCGCGGACGTGTCCGAAACAGCGTACCTGCTGACCGTCATCGTAGACAACGATTGGCCCACCCTTGAGCGCCGCATCAACAAATCGCGGAATGACCATCCCGTAATGCCCTACCTGCCTGGGGCCGACGACGTTGAAGAATCGTCCCAGGACGACCGGTAAGCCGTGTTTGCGGTGGTAAGCCAGCGCAAGAAATTCGTCAATTGCTTTCGAACATCCATAGGCCCAACGCGGTCGCGACGTCGGTCCAAAGACCAGATCGTCTTCTTCTGTCCAGCGTTCTTTCGGATTCTTTCCGTAGACTTCGCTGGTTGAAGCAATAAACACCCGTTGATTTCGCTGTACCGCCAACCGCAGCAACTCTTCGGTCGGATAGATATTCGTCTGAATCGTTCGAACCGGATCATCTGCGACCAGTTTAACCCCGACCGCCGCAGCCATGTGGTAAACCACGTCAGCGTGCGCCATGACTTCCGCCAGGATCACTGGATCTGTAATCGATCCCATTCGAATCTTCAGACGCGGATGGTTTTCAATCGGAGCAAGGTTTTCCCGCCGGCCGGTCGAGAGATCGTCAAGGATTGTCACCTCGTTTCCCATCTCTAGCAGACGCTCAGACAGGTGGCTGCCGATAAATCCTGACCCACCCGTCACCAGACAACGTTGCATGAACCACTCCCACAATACAAATTCAATTCACCCGCCGGATATTTCCAATACATCACGATACCCGAGACGATCTTCCCGTCACAACCGAGTCGGGTTTTCTGGATTCGCATTCGTTCCATAAATGCAAGTGGCGAGCAATGTCAGACTACGTCAAAATGAGCGTTTCGCGACAAATATCGACAATTATGCCAGCAGAATTGTCATCGCCGGGATCTTCCGCTCGTTTCGCCCGACGCCGAAGCAGTTTACAACCGGAATAAAGCGGTAGAACCGGTCCAGAACCGCGCAAAAAACTGCCAACCGGGAATTGGTCGCTTGTGTTAAACCTCATATTCGTTAGACTTTTGGGCCGGGCACCCCTAGCTCAATTGGATAGAGCATCGGTCTACGGAACCGAAGGTTGCTGGTTCGAGCCCAGCGGGGTGTACTTTATGCCACAATGAGTTACATCAAGTGGCTGATTTCTTTCTGAGCCATCTGTACCCGGGTACATCCAGAAAATGTGCCCGGAAACTGGCTTGGTTTGAGGGGATGAGCCACATCTGAGGATGTGCCCTTGTCGGATTTGGCTAAACGGAATGGATTCATCGAAATCGTTGAATCTACTCTGCCATTTCTTCTTTAGCCCGAGGTTGGATCAGGAACGAACTGAGAACCTCAGCATCCTTTTGTACGTCTCCAGGGGCATAGTGCTTTCGCGTTGTTTCCCAGGATGAATGTCGCATCACCCTACAAATCACAAGGGGCGGCACACCGGCATTTCGAAGTCGTTCCCCACAGGATCTGCGTAGGTCGTGAGCGGAAGCATACTTGGCAGGGCTTCCCGTTCTTTCATTGGCTGGTTCCACTTCGATATTTGCTGCTTTTCCAATCCGTGAAATGATTTTGCCAACCCAATCGGCGTGAGGTCGTAGTTGAGTGACTTTTCTTCGGACTTTGAATTGAAGTGATAATGGTGTGAACACCCATCCCTTTCGTTTTTCTTTTGGGGTCTCCAAAAGAAGGCCTTCAAACCAGGGGAGTAGAGGAATGTTCTCTTCGGTGTCATTCTTTTGCATCGCTGCCGGGATTTCCAAAACTGGAAAGGTTCCGTTTCTCCAAACAGGGCGGATCGTTCCAGATTTTTCCCAAGATACGTGCATCAATTCATCCAACCTCAGGGCCGAAGTCCACAATCCTCTCAGAACATGTTTCCACGATTCTGCTGCAACGTCACCAACGACTGAGACAGTCGCATTGAGCATCGCTTCGAATTCGTTTTCAGTGATCGGTCTCCCCTTCATGACCTTCATTTTTGGAGTCTTAAGCTTCCGAATCTTTGGGGCCACTGGGAGCCAGTCTTGAAGGTGTGCCCAACTCAGTGCAGCCAGGACGCAACCCATATAACCCTTTACCGTATGGTGGGATCTGGGCTTCTTCCGTCGACTTTGTTCGCCAGCTAAAAGTTTTGCTTGAAGTTGCTGTAAAGCATTTGGATCAGCCATGTCACCAAGCGTTTTTGGCTTGAGAATACGTTCTGACAGATCCAAGCGGCTTTCCGCATGAAAGGCTGTACTTTCACGAACTGTTGCCAGATGAAGAGTCCGATATTGCTCTCGAAAATCTGACCAAATCATCTCTGATCCCAGGACTTTTTCTCGTCCTGATGATGTGGAAATTCCCAACAGCAGCTTTGCTTCAAGCTCTGCTTTTTGTTGTTCAGCTTCGTCTTCATCCCTGGTCCCTGTTGAGATCCGAATCTGCCGCTTTTCAACAGGGCAGTCATACCTCAGTTGGAAGGGACGGTTCGGGTAACGAACGATCCGAACCTTGGGGATCTTCTTGAGTGGTGAAGAGCGTACGCTACGCTTGGCCATGACCTAGTTCCTCTGCGATCCAGCTTGGGGAAGGCACTTGACGAACCAGGGTCAGACCGCATCTGAAGCGGACTGTTCGCTTTGATGGGGTTTTGAATTTCGAACGTAATCAATCCAATCACGGCCATGGATGTAGGCGTGCTTGTGAACGTAATAGACCTTCAGCCCCGCCCTTCGGGCAGACCTGAGGGTGGCCTCACGGATTCCAAGTCTCTGTGTGAAGGCCTTGAGCGTGTAGAGCTCTTCTGGATTGATTACACCTGAACCGAATTCATTGCTGGTCGTCATTTTGAACCTTTCCTGCTGGTTTGTGGATCGTGCTTCCACAAGCAGCAGGAGCCATTCATGACTACCCGCGAGAATTCCGATCTACTCTGTAAGTCCTTTTCAGGAAAAGAGTACTGGAAATCTAAAAAAGATCCGTTTGTTCATTTCGACCGAAAACTTGAATGTGCAGTTTTTGGAAATCAGTCGAAGTCATTTTCTTCAGAATTCTTGTCTTCAACTGAATTGTCTATTGCTTCTATGTCGTATGTCTCGTCATCCAGCATCCGCTTAAATCCAGGATTGATTCTTCCACCAACAAAGGCACTGCGGTATTTTTTCATTGCATTCGGCCCAAGGTATTCGATCATTCGGCGACGTACCCTTGATAGCAGTGGCTTACCTGATTTGGACATCCATCCCAAACTTTCGGCAATTTGTTCAGCAGTCAAAGGGAAATTTGCCTTTTCTCCCCTCGTCACTGAATCGTGATGTTGACTAAGAAGCTTCTTCAGGAAGATTACGTCCACATCGACATGACGGCGACCTTTGGGTTTCCACTTCTTCTTAATCGAACTCGAGGGTTTGTTTTTCTTAACGTCCTTGTCACTTTGAATTTGCTCTAACATGAACACCAAGACATCGACCGCTGCCAGGGATGCTTCAATAAAGTTCCCACAAAAAGGCTGACCGTGTAGGTAGGCCCCGATAATGTCTGGGCACCAGGAGCCTTTTTCTGGTTCCGAAAACGTTTCCAGAAACTTTTCAAATTGACGGTTGGAATTCCCCTCATGAATCAATATTGGTCGTGGGTTACAGTTTTGCGGCCAAGAAAACTCAGCCCAAGGGACGGAAGTCAGTTCATGAAGTCGAGACTGAAAATCTACTTCTGCCCGGAGATAAGGAGCATCTATTTCCCAGGCCAGAAAGTAAACAACGCTTACCCACGTTATCAAGTTTTCAGAAGATCCGGTTCGGATTCGGGGCAAATTGAACTTGGGAAGAAGTCCCTTTGGAATTCCCAGCAACCAGTCATGAATCCCTGAAAGGTCTCGGTTTAACTGACGGCAGATGGTCTTGTCACCGTAAAAATAGTGTGCATGGAACTTACAGTCTTCGGTTGGGGTCTCGATTGTTAGGGCCAGCGGCTCTTCCGAATATGCCGCAGCTTGATTCTTGACAACTTCCTTGATTTCGTTTTCTTCGTAGAACGGTGACATCAAGATCCCGTGGAAAAGTTTCTCCCCCTCATTAAATTGTGGACGGAGTTTCTCTTTAAGCCGAAGGAACGGTTCCTTCCAGTCGGATTTTGGCATGACGTGGTTCACCTCTACGCTGTGGTTTACGGGTAGAGCAAAGCATCAGTCTTGCCGCATTCGCTGCCTGGAATCAGAGGCCGTTCATCAAATCTGACAGGCTCATTCCGAGGGTGTTGGCTATGAGATCGATGTTCCTCAATGCCAGATTTCTCTCTCCTCGTTCAATCCCACCCATGTACGTTCGGTCCAGACCGCATTCAGCTGCAAACGCTTCCTGGGACAGGCCCCGTGCCTTCCTCAGTTCCCGGACTCTCTGTCCGAAGCGTTTCAAAATGTCTGCTGCTTTGCCCATGCACAAAGCGTGAGCAGAAGCCGACTTTCAGTCCACGGGCTATGAGTATCACCCGGAGTGAAGTACGGGTATGATTGATGAAGTTGAAAAACTGGTCGGAAATCATGAAATACCGTGCCCCAGGCTTGTCAGGCCACTCGTCCACAATGGGAGTTTCTTCATACTTCCGTGTTTCTGGAGAATGACTTTGTTCCATCGTCAACTTTCACAAGATCTCGTAGATACCTTGTTGAGCTCCCCGTTCTGGCCACAGATTGTCGCTGACAAAAGACTTCATCCCGAAATTCGAAGGGATAAAGTGACAGTGTACTATTCAGGGTGTGCGATCATGCGGGAATTGAAGCTCCAACAGGGGCAGCTAAGTTGTTCTGTCAGTCTTCGCCACGTTCCTTTTGCGGCGACTGGTAGCGGTCAGGTTCAGATGACTTTAAACCCTGAACGTGGACTAGAGTTTGATTTGACACCGGTTGCAATTCCTCTCGGACTCGGAACAGAAGACGTTTTAGCTGCCTATAAAATGGCGGCTCAGGTTACACCAGAAAAGAAAATGTTGGGAGCCGTTCTGAACCACAGGGCGAATGAAGGCGTTGTGGTTGATCAGGAAATTGCTTTCGCCGGTGGAGAGAGAAGTGATGACAGGATCGATCTCTGCTATTTCGATTCGGATCTAAGGAAGTTGGCCTTTGTTGAAATCAAAAGAGTTGATGACAAGAGGCTTATGTCCTGTGGTGGCGATCCTCCCGAGGTACTGACCCAGTTGCAGAATTACACCCATCGCTTTGAGAACGAAAGACCCAACATACTTGAGGCCTTCCGCAAGACCATCGAATTAAAACGGAAACTGAATCTCGACGCCCGCGTATGCCGAATTCCAACCGATGAACCCAAAGAACTCTTGATGCGACCGATTCTGGCAATTGGTGGTTGTACTGAAAAGATTGTTCAAGAAATCCTGAATGCAGATACTCATTGGAAACCGCTTTTGGACGGACTTCCTCAAGTTGCAGCAGGACTTCACCTCTTTGGGAATAGTGGCTTTACTTTGGGCCTCAGGCCGGGCAGCCAAACGAAAGTCTGGGGCACCGACTGATAGATGAAATCCATTGTCCCACTATCGCCGAAGTCTCCGCTTATTGTTGGACTCTGTTGTTCTTCAACTTCAGAAAGGTCCAATTCATACTTTCTGCCAGAAGTATTCAAATTCTCCGGCACCATCGTGGTTTTTTAGGGAAACTACAGATGGGTTGGCGGGTCTTCTGGTCATCACAAATGGAAAGATGTTTCGCGAGTTGTTTGGCGGAATGTTGTTTGGCATCTTGAGATTCACGGAAGGTGGATGGTCTTTGACTAGTATTGAAGTCATCCGTTTGTGATCGGCTTCTGAAGCCATTAGATCTGGAAAGCGTCCCCATCATTCAGCAATTTCACATTTGGAGTGAAGTCTGAAAACTTCTCGGCCTCAAAAGTGTGGATTGGGATCACCGTTTTTGCCTTGATTGCTCCAACCAAAGTCTTGATGTCATCTGCGTAGATGTGACCGCTCGTATGGACCTCAAATAGGTCACCGTTTGCTTCAGCGAGTTTTGACTTCGTTATTTGCCATTCCTTTTGTTCCAGGTAGCCAGACCAACGGGAATAAAGGCATCTGCTGCCTGATGGGAGATTTCCGTCAAAGTCGCTGTCCAACATGGATGGTCTGAAGAGCATCACGTACTTTGATGGATCTGATCGAATTTCCTCGACCTCAATTCTGGCCGGGGCCATCAAAGACAAAAGTGTTTTCCTCCAAGTCACTTTTTTATGTTCCAAGTAAAACCTTGGAAAGAATACTTTCACTTGCTGTGTTGATTCCGGTCTCGGGATCGGAATTTCCGATGCAATCAAGTGCATTACAAATGCTGTATAGGCATCAGCGACAAAGACCTTCTCAGACTTCATGGTCGCCCGCAGAAATCCCACTAGTGCTTTGTCACAGCTTAATTGTCGGGTAGACCGATTTGAGCTTCATTCGAGCATCGTCGATCTTCATTTGCCAGTCGACACCCTTTTGGGTGTCATTGACATCGCTCGACCATGCTTTGGCTTCTCCCTGTAAC
>CAIOKO010000255.1 GCA_903858935.1 uncultured Schlesneria sp.
TCAGCCGAAATTGTGGCGATCACTCCGGCGCCGGCGAGTGCTTCAAATTCCGATGGAGATGGAATTACTAAACCACGCTTTTCGGCCGCGTTGACGAGGATACGTGCGATGGGATGTTCGCTGTTGCGTTCGGCGATCGCCGCGATTCGCAGGATGGCACTCTCGGACAGACCAGTTGTCGGAACGACGTTTCCCAGGGTGAGTGCTCCCTGCGTCAGTGTGCCGGTCTTGTCGAACGCAAACGTATCGACAATCGCCAGGCGTTCCAGGGCCGCAGAACCCTTGACCACGACACCGCGTCTTGCCAGCCAGGCGAGAGATGCCATCACGGCACAGGGAGTTGCCAACACCAACGGACACGGACAAGCAACGACAAGAACTCCAAGTGCGGGCAGATAGCCGCTCTGCCACGACCCGGTCGCAATCCGCCAGCCCATTAATGTCGCCAAAGCGGCAGCAAGGACCACAGGAAGAAACCATTTGGCCATGCGATCGGCAGTTCGTTCCATGTCTCCTTTTTTTGATGCGGCTGTTCCGACGAGTTGAGCCACGCGGGCGAGCGCCGTACCGGTGCCGATTGACTCCGCAAGGACAGTTAAAGCACCAAACTGATTTAATGTCCCGGCGAGAACACGATCACCTCGTTGTTTGTCGACAGGAAAACTCTCGCCCGTAAACGGGCTTTGATCGACGACCGATTTTCCTGACACGACTTGCCCATCGACGGGGATCCGTTCTCCCGGCCTGACTGTGACAATATCGCCAATACACAAATCATCGAGAGAGACGTCGAGTTCGCGTCCATCCCGGTTTCGATGAGCAATCTCGGGCCATAATGCAAACGTCTGTCGTACGGCCCAGCGGGCTCGGTCGATCGTGTACCCTTCGATGCTTTCGCCGATCAACGAGATCAGCACGACGAGACCTGCGGTTTGATGTTCGCCGAGGATGATCGCTGACAGGCAAGCGAGCGTTAGAGCCAGATCCGCTCCGACTCGACCCGACAGCAATCCATCAAGAGTGTGATAAAGAATCCTCGAACCGCCGACGATGGCAGCCAGGAGTGCCAATCGAAACCCGAAGACTGTCGCTTTGGAAGGACCAACACCAGTGATTCCTGACGAAATTGTCCAGTCGGCAAAAAGCAGCAAGGCAACAACTGCGGTCAAGAGATAGAGCGGCGCTGACTGGTAGTGAAAGTTTGGCCGCGACGCGACAGAACAGGTCGATTCACCTCGAAGCATCTCAGACGTCGACTCAGGAATGTAGTGCATGAGTTTTTACTTTTCCCCTCGTGAAGGAGGGAATGTCAGATCGACGGGGTGTTCAGCATCAAGCACGATTTTCATTTTTGCGAGGTTCAACACTTCCTGTAGAGTTTCGATGGTGAGGCGACTCATCACGAGTTGTTTCGAATTGACGTATGTGCCGTTTCCCTTTTCGGCGTCGCGCTGGATTTGACTGGTTAACGTATTGAAACGGTCCGCCGAACCGGATGCTGCGGAGATTTTCGCGTGTCGAGTTTGTTCCGCATCGTCCGTGATTTTTCGGGCATCCGCCTGTGATTCTGCAAGCTTCTGCTCCGCGTAACTGCGAGCTTCGTGAATTGAGCGAGCCATGTCGGCCCGAGCGTTCGAAACGTCCAAAAACTCTGCTTTTGCACGCGCCGGTGGTTCCGCTCGATCGACGGTCACCTGTTCGATGTCGCAACCGAGTCGCAATTCTGCCGCCTGCTGTCGCACGTCTTGCAAAAGGCGATTATTAAGTTCGGCCAAACCTTGCGTGTGAACAAAGTCAACTCCACACCGCGAGACGATGTCCGTGGTTGTCGTCTCGACCAGTAACTGCAGACGGTGAATCGGTGAAACTGAACCATACAGCCAATCAATGACGTGCTCTTCGGAAACTCGATACTGCATGTTGATTTTGAGAAGCAGAAGATTTTTGTCTCCAGTCAGAAAGGTAGCGGGCCGGGATGCGGTCGTGGAGATAAGAAAATTCGGATCAGCTTCAATCTCACCCAGCGAAAGGGTACGGATTTCGTTGAAGTTTACTCTGTCAATTCTTGCCAGTGGCCAGGGCAGGTCGAGATGCAATCCGCTGGAACGTGGCGGTGTATCGACGCGGCCGAAACGACGAACAACACCCTTTTCGTTCGCGGGGACAGTGTAGAGGCCGGTCAAGAGATAGAGTGCCAAAGCGATCACGAGTAAGGACTTGAACTTCACGGCAAAACTCCCGAAGCGCGATCAGTTTTTTCGGGCGGATTGGCAGGCTTGTCGGCGTCTGGGATTGTCGTTGGTTTTGTTGGCACGGGGACACCCCGAATCAACAAATTCAGCAAACTGTTTGAGCCAGACAAAATGAGCGTGGTCCTCTCGTTCAGGATCTGTTTGTACGATTCAAGCGTTTGTAAAAGCGCTGCGAACTCCGGGTCTTTCGCGTGTGCTTCGTTCAAGATGTGAATTGCTGCAGCTTCACCTTCGCCGCGAATCCGCTCGGCATCGGCATTGGCTTTTGCCAAAAGTTCACCTGATTGGCGGTCCGCACGACTGCGAATCATTCGATTTTCAGCGAGGCCAGCACTTCGGTATCGTTCGGCGATCTTCTGCCGTTCGCTCCGCATTCGTTCGAAAACCGCCTGCATATTTCCTGTTGGAAGATTGAGTCGTCGAATGCGAACATCAACGATTTGGACTCCCAGTCGGTCACTGAGAGGCTGTGTTTCATTGGGGCGTTGCTCAAATTCTTTACGAATCTCTGCTGAAACCTTCTCTAAGGGGCTTGGGCCGTCTGAAGGGCCTGATTCGGAATGAGCAGCATTCAGCAATTCCGAAAGCTCACTACGACCGATCTGTTCCGTCAAAATCGACTGTAATCGACTTGCAAGTCGTGATTCGGCGACGTCAACACTTCCCAGTCCTTGAAAGAACTTAACGACTGGACGATCGAGCAACTCGGTTAATTGACCGTCGGCGATTTTCCAGCAGAGGTACGCCTCGACGGTGACGTTTTTTCGGTCTCTCGTAAATGCCTCGCGTCCTGACGGAGATAAAAGCTGCAATCGACGGTCAAATCGGCGAACAGTTTCCACCGGCCAAGGGAGTTTCATATGAAGCCCGCGTTGTGAGGGTTGGTCATAAACGGCGGTGATCCGACCAAATCGTTCAACAATCGCAAATTCGGTTTCGTCAACGAAAACAAAAATCGTGGGAAAGAAAAACAATAACGCAAATCCGGCCAGCCAGCGCCATTGCCAGTAACGTTCGATCCCTGAGGGAGGGGATATTTTACTCCGTGATTCCGAGTCAATTGCCATGCCAGTTCCGAGAATCAAATTCGATCGCGCAAAGCCAAGTCACAGCCAGAAAGGTCACAATTGTTAACTTGGGTAAATCGGATTGATTCTATGAGGTGGTAACTGGCACTCGCAATGAAGAAGTTTAAGTTCCAGCAGTTACGTGCTTGCTGCGGCCTGGTTAGCAACGGTTTGATCCACACTTCCGAATCTGACGGTGGAAATTTTGTTGTGAAAATCGTTTCGACGGAAAAACGTTCTTCGTCGATTAATCGAGGCCTTTAACTTTGACAATCAGAGAACTTACGGTTTTTAAGTGATTTTCGAAGAATCGTTATCCGCAACATGTTTCAAATAAAGGGACTCAACTTTGGCCCTGGCCCAAGGGGTTTTTCTCAGAAACGCCAAACTTGATTTGACGCTTGGATCAAAAAGGAAGCAACGCACGGGGATCAACACGCCGAGTTCATCCCAGCCATAATGATCCGAAAGTTGCTCAACCATCATTGCCAGGGTGACTCCATGCAGCGGATTCTTCGAACTTGGTGTTGTCATATCTTCAATCCGTAGAATGGTTTACCAGTTCGCTTGGCATCGAGTCGGTAGAATTGTCTCGTCGGCGCTGAACTTTTAACGATGAAATCACGCTTCAGCGCACGATCTTTTTAAGAAGCAGTTACAAGTCGCATAAGCCTGACATTCGTGACCTTAAATCGATGGAATCGTCCAAAACTTGTCTAAATAAGCAAGAATTATCAAGTGTGACACACGAAACCATGCCAGAAGTGCTGACTGAAACGCCGATAAGAGTTGTAACGATTGCATCTCATAGGATTGTCCGTTTTCGGAAGGCTCGGTCATGGATCGCCGCTCTTTTTGCCACAAATTGCTCGGTACAGGCATTGTTGTTGGTTCAATGGTGAAACTGATTGACGCAGCACAGCTGGCGACGGCAGCTACGGGAACAACAAAGGTACAGTGGCAAAAGAGCCTGAAGGCGGCTCAAAAGCTGGCCCTTCAGCAAGATAAACCGATGATGGTCGTGTTTAGTGCCAGCTGGTGCACTTTCTGCCATAAACTGGACCGAGAAACATTTGCTGACAAGCGGATCTCCAGCTTCATTGAGCGAGAGTTCGTGCCCGTGCACCTGGACTTCGACAAAGAACCAAAGGTCGCGAAAATACTCGAAGTAGAACGCCTTCCTTGCACTGTTTTTCTGACGCCGCAGGCAGATCTCTTGTTGCGGACCGAAGGATTTGCGAACGCTAAGGATTTCCAGGCAACGCTTTCGTCCGTGATCGATAAACGAACTGAAATCCAACAAGTCCGAGCTTCCAACGTGAGCCGCTAGCTCGCGGAATTCACGTACACCAGTCACGAAAAAAATTCTGACGCCGCCGTCAGCAAATATCAGATTCTTGCAAATGAGGTCGAATGCCCGCGACTGTATTCTCAGTCGCTTCGCGGCGACGAGCCGGTGCAAGGTTGATCTGTTCTTTGTTTGTATCGGCCCTTCTTTGGCGTTGTTTGGCATCCGGTTCTGCTTTTCGCCGGAACTGACGTTCTGTCCGTTCAGCCCACGTCAACGCTCTGGTGCGCTAGCTTACGCAACCTCAGGCAACTCGATGTGTCAACGTGCCGTTTCTCAGGGAACTGTGTTAGCATTGAAGCGGCACAAAACGTTTGGTGATCGAGTACGTGGGCTCCGGCAAGTTCACGAGCTGTTGATTGTTCTCATGAGATTTGAAACATGAACCGAGATTGGCAAGAAGCAACGTTTAAACGTTTCGGATTGAAACGGTGTTTCGTTTCCCTTGTTAATCGGGCTCTTTTCATCGTCAGCGTCGTACTGGTCACTTCTCGGATTGGAAGTGGCGATGAGGTTGCTACAGATCGAGTCGACTTTGTTCGAGACGTTCAACCTCTTTTACTTTCCAGATGTGCGGAGTGCCACGGCGAGAAGGTTTCGAAAAGTGGTCTTCGGCTGGACCTGAAGTCGGCCGCATTGCGAGGGGGTGACTCCGGGGCTGTGATTGTGCCGAGCCAGAGTGCGAAGAGTTTGCTCTTGGAACGGATCAGAAGCCGCGGCGACGATAAAATGCCTCCCGAAGGAGAACGTCTTTCGGACTCACAAGTTGCTCTGATCAATCGATGGATTGATCAGGGAGCAAACTGGCCCGATGGCGTCGACAAAGCGAAGATTGTCAACAAGTATGACTGGTGGTCGCTGAAGCCACTCGTCCGGCCTGAGTTGCCTGCAATGGCCGCGGAAGGATTTGACTCGCCGAACCGTACGATCGCGGCCACTGAAAAAATCTCACCGATTGATGCATTCGTGATCGCCAGACTGCGTGAAAAGGGGCTGAAGCCATCGCCGGAAGCTGACCGTCGGACTTTGGCGCGTCGGGCCTATTTTGATCTGGTTGGATTGCCTCCGACGCCAGAAAAAATCGACGCGTTTGTGGCCGACGCCGACCCGAATGCCTACGAAAAACTCATCGATGAATTACTGGAATCGCCTCATTACGGTGAGCGTTGGGCGAGACACTGGCTGGACGTTGTTCACTACGGGGATACTCATGGATACGACAAGGACAAACCTCGACCCAACGCCTGGCCCTATCGCGACTACGTGATTCGAGCATTGAACAACGATAAGCCTTATTCCCAATTTATCGAAGAGCAGATTGCCGGCGATATCCTGTTTCCAGCAACCGAAGATGGAATCACGGCAACGGGATTCATTGCGGCAGGCCCGTGGGATTTCATTGGACATGCAGAAGTTCCAGAATCAAAAACCGACGGGATGATTGCTCGGCTGCTGGACCGGGACGACATGGTCTCAAATGTCTGTAACACATTCCTCAGCCTCACTGTTCAGTGTGCGCGGTGTCACAACCACAAGTTCGACCCTGTCGTTCAAGAAGACTACTACCGGCTTCAGGCGGTCTTTGCTGCTCTTGATCGCGCGGACCGTTCTTACGATGTCGATCCTCAAGTCGCAGCCCGGCGGGCTGAGATATTGGCCGGGCAAAAGAAATTCAAAGAGAAGCAGCGTCAACTCCAAGCCAGGGTTGCGGAACTTGGTGGCGAAAAACTCAAGGAATTGGACACGAAAATTGCGGCGGCAAGCAAACCTGACGTTCATCCATTAGCAGCTCAGTTTGGGTATCACAGCCAGATTGAGACAAAAGCAGATACGGCGAAATGGGTTCAGGTTGACCTCGGCCAATCAATCCCCGTTACGGCGGTTCAAGTTGTGGGATGTCACGACGACTTTAACAACATTGGTGCGGGGTTTGGTTTTCCTGTCCGTTTCAAAGTGGAGTTATGCGACGACGAGAATTTTCGACGAGCGGTCAAGGTTATCATTGATCAGACCGTAAATGACTTCGTGAATCCAGGCGTCAAGCCGCAACGGTTTCCCGTTCCTGGATTGTCGGGACGTTTTGTTCGGGTGACCGCAACGAAACTGGCAACGCGTCAAAACGATTTTATTTTTTCACTGGGTGAGCTTGGTGTTTTTGATGATGCCGGTAAGAACGTGGCACAAGGTAAACCCGTTCAAGCCCTCGATTCCATTGAGGCGCCCCCACGATGGCGTGGAACGAATCTTGTCGACGGCTACTACTTCGGAATGAGTCAACTGGGCGGAGCGTCTCTGGTAGAACTCAAATCGGAAAGAGAAAAGCTACTGGCGACGGTCGTTGATGAAGGAACCCGTGCGGCGATCATCGAAAATGAACGTGAGCTTAATACGACGAGTGAGGAACTGACGAAACTTCCATCGGCTAAGATGGTTTACGCCGGAATGATCCATACGGGGTCCGGATCATTTACTGGAACGGGTCCCTCGGGAGGAAAGCCAAGAGCGATTCACGTCCTTGCACGCGGAGACGTTCGGAAGCCATTGGAGGTCGTTGCACCCGGGAAAGTCCCCTTGAGACCTGATGAGTCGGGTGAGTTTCAGTTGTCCGAAGATCATAGCGAAGGCCTGCGGCGAGTTGCCTTGGCAAAGTGGATTTCGTCGAAAGAGAACCCACTGACCTGGCGGTCGATTGTTAACCGTGTCTGGCTCTATCACTTCGGACGGGGGATTGTGGATTCCCCAAACGACTTTGGTCGTATGGGCCAGTTTCCCTCGCACCCTGAATTATTGGACTGGCTTGCAGTGCAGTTCCGGGATGACCGTCAAAGCTTGAAGCAATTGCATCGAATGATCATGAAGAGTGCGACATATCGACAAAGCTCGAGTGGTGCAATTGAGGATTTGGTTACCGATTCGTCAACCTCAAAATTGAATTTATCGAATGATGCCGATGGTCAGCACTCCGGGTTAAATAACGCCCGGGCTGTCGACTCCAGCAATATCTATCTCTGGCGAATGAATCGCCGGAAATTAGAAGCGGAAGCGATTCGAGACTCCGTTCTGGCTGTATCCGGAAAGCTTAATCGACAGTTCGGCGGCCCGGCTTTCCAGGATTTCATTGTTGAGAAGCCCGAGCATTCGCCTCATTATGAGTACTTGCTGCACGATCCGGAAGACGTGCGGATTCATCGCCGATCGATTTATCGTTTTCTCGTTCGATCGCAGCCGCAGCCGTTCATGACAACCCTGGATTGTGCTGATCCCTCAATAAGTGTGGACAAGCGAAGCGAGACCGTTACGGCGCTGCAAGCACTTGCGATGCTGAACAACCGACTGATACTGACCATGGAGAAATACATGGCCCAACGGATCGAGGCCGAGCGAACAGGACTACCCCAACAAGTCGATTATGCGTTTCGTCTGGCATTTTCGCGTCCGCCGATCGCAGCGGAACTCGAGGAACTCGTCCCTTACGCTGAAAACTACGGCCTTGTAAACTTATGCCGAGTCCTGCTGAATCTGAACGAGTTTGTGTTCGTGGATTGATTTCACTGTAATTCCTTTATTTGAAATGGTTTACGTGAAGGTCGGTGGCTTAGGGCGATTAATCAAAGGAAATTAACCGTCAATTTGTGGTGGCGAATCGGCTTTGAAAACTCTTTTCGTCAGGAACCTCCAACACTCTGTGGCACGCGGGCGTAATCAATCGCGGGGTGCCCAATGCAGAACACGATGACGCTATCGGACAACAGTATTTTCAGCTTGGACGAAACATCCAGCGCGACCCACGAGTCGCGCCTGGTGGATGAGGCACGCCGCGGAAGTCAGGCAGCGTTTGGCGAACTTGTGACACGTTACGAGCGCCGGCTGATTCGTGTTATTTTGCAGTTCGTGAAGAGTCAAGAGCTGGCTGAAGATTTGGCTCAGGAGTCATTTCTGAAGGCCTATCAGAGACTTGCGCAGTTTGACCCTGCTCGGCGTTTCGGTCCATGGTTATTCCGAATTGGTGTCAATCAAACATTGGATTATCTGCGACGTCGCAAGCGGCGCGGGTGGTGGCTGCTCTTTTCGGAGCGAGGTACCGAACGCGATCCAGATCCTGCGGTCGCAGATCCTCGTCAGCAACTTGATTTAGAGCAAGAGGTTGCGGCGATTTTGGAGCAGATCCCGGAAAACTACCGGATCGTGCTGATGCTGCGGGAGCTGCAGAACTTTTCGACTTCTGAAATTGCGACAATACTGGAACGGAAGGAAGCAACCGTTCGTTGGCGACTGGCTGAAGCTCGTTCGATGTTCCACGATTTGTGGGTCAAACGACGCGACGGCAATCATCAAGACGCTCAAACGAACGGTGAGCCACCAATTGGTGGTACAGAGCCTCCGATGGCGGGCGGCCGGAAAAGACGAAAGGGTGAAGAATGACGGATTGTCGACGAGTGAAACAACTGCTTCCGCTTTGGGTCGGTCAGGATCTTCCTGATTCCGCCAGCGCTGCGGATGTGACAAGTCACCTGGAACGCTGTCCCGCCTGCGAACGGCATCGGAAAAGCTTGCAAGCCAGTATGGAGCTGTTGCACTCGTCAAAATCATGGCCGGCGGAGTCTTGTCGTCCAAGTGTCTGGCCGCAACTTGTTTCACGAATTTCGGAGTGGGATCACCAGAATCGCCATGAGCGGTTTAACGGTTGGATTCCCGCGTCAGTCATGGCGCTAGCCGCCGCCCTGATGGTTGCTGTATCAATCCCTTCAATTCATGAAACTCTTTTTGATGATCAGGCCTCCAGTGCCGATGCCGTTGATCTTTTCGCCTCGGTAAGGGATTTAAAGTTTGTGCCGGATCAGGATGAAGCAAATCCTGGCCAGGCAAGACCAAGTCATTCGGTAAAGTGGGGGCATCCCATAACGCAACCTCGCGTTGATCAGTTTTAGGTCGATTCAATACGACCAAGACTTTCGGTCTGCTCGATTCTTCGAGCGTTCGGATGAATAAAAAATCTACGACCCGCGCCACCAGAACCGGGTCTCGTGCGTATATCGAGTGTTGAAGCACTGATACCCGATTGACTCAGTTCGGCTTCCTGAAATTTTGGACTTTTCACCGTTCTTCGATTTCAGGTCTGGACTGCAAATTCTTTCTTGCGGTCAAATGAATTTGCTGAGCCTACAATTTGAATGGGTGCTTTCACATCGAATGTGGACAACCCAATTGGGATTTTCGGCAGCATTTGGCGATTGTCAGGCGCTGTGGTTGCCATCGATCAAGGGGTGTTCATCGTGCTATCTGACTTCGAAGGACGTTTTTCGCCGTCATCCATCCAATGGTTGGTCTTCGATGCGGTCGGAACTTTGATTCAACCTAACCCTTCAGTACCAGTCGCCTATCACACGATCGCGTCCCGTTACGGATCTCAAATTTCCGTTGATGAGATCGGCAGTCGGTTTCGTCGAGCATTTCGCCAAAGCGAGACTGACCAATTCACTGATGGGCCGGAAGCAGGCTCCCATTACGTCAGCAGCGATACCATAGAAAAGGCCCGCTGGCGCTGGATCGTGGAACAAGTTGTTCCCGATGTGAACAATATCCAACAATGTTTTACCGAACTTTGGGACCATTTTGCTCTCCCATCGTCATGGTCAGTTTTTGACGACGTCGGTCCGACGCTGTCAGCGCTAAGAACGGCTGGATATCGCCTGGTGATCGCATCAAACTTTGATGCCAGGCTGCATTCCGTTTGCCGTGGGCACGATGTATTAAGCTCTATCGAACAAAGTTTCGTTTCATCAGAAATGGGATATCGGAAACCGGCTAAAGAGTTTTACTCGTCGTTGATCGCACGCTGCGGCGGTCGCCCGAGCCAGATTCTGATGATTGGCGACGACCCCGAGCACGACGTTGCTGGCCCGATTGCAGCGAACATGCACGCCATGTTGATCGATCGCAAATCAACGAATTACGATTCAAATTCGATCCGCTCTCTCGATCGATTGCTTTCCACCAGCGTTTGTCTTACGGCGTCTTGAGTGTCGAAACGAAACTTCGAGTACAGAGGCGGGCCGTTTCACAAGTTTTCGTCCGGTTCAGATCGATCTTGACCCCCTTTGATGACCGTACGATAACCTTGCGAAACTCATGCGAACGCGACCAATTCAGGCTTGAGGTTTTGTAAGGGATACGTTTCGATGTCTGATCGAATTGAGCCGCACTCAGATGACGATGCCGACGCAACCGATCTGGAATCAGATGGTTGGGAACAGGACGAGTTCAACGATGGCGAGCTTTCAGAGGCGCCGCTTGAGGACTGGGGTGGTGGTGAATTAGAGGCCGCCTATCTTAAGGCTCTTTCCGCTTTAGAGGCTTCCGAATCGGAGATGCCCCAGGCGCCGGAGGACGTGAGCGATTCACCTCGCGATACCGACCGGGACGAAGGTTCGATTGAAAGTGGTCAACCTGCTTCGGTGGTCGCCACGAAAAACAAAGATTCTTCTTCTCAATCCGATTCGACGAGTGAGATCGCCTCGATCTCAAACACGCCCGATCCTGACATCTGCACGGATGATTCGCCACCGGTTATTGAAGTACGACCGACGCCGCAACAGATCATTGAAGCCTGCCTGTTTGTCGGTGGCGGTCCGCTGACGTCGACTCGAATTTCGGTCGTCTTGAGAGGGGAATTCGACGCGGACTTTGTTGATCGTGAAATCAATGAACTTAACCGTCTCTATGCGGTCGAAGAGCGACCGTATGAAATCCGATTAGGTGAAGGAGGGTATCGTCTGGCGCTGCGCGATGAATTCGAACGCATACGACATAAGGTTTATGGTCTCGGACCAAAAGAAGTTCGATTGTCGCAAGAGGCGTTAGAGGTCCTGGCTGTCGTTGCCTACCATCAGCCCATTAAGCAGGCCAGAGTCGAAGAATTGGGAAAGCCCGGCTGTGGTCCGATTCTTCGGCAACTCGTGCGGCGTGAGTTGATCGCCGTTGCGCGTGATCCGGAACATCCCAAAGAGGTCAATTACAAAACGACTTCTCGCTTTTTGTCGTTGTTCGGAATAGGGAGCCTCGAGGAACTCCCAAGGCACGAGCAAGTCACTTATAAGTAAGCGGCGTTTGACTGAGCCCCCACCAGCAACTCGACCGCATCCAACTCCAGCGGCGCACGGCGTGTCAGTGATTCGAGACCGCTTTCCGTTACGACCACCGTGTCTTCGACACGAATATAAATCTGTTCGTCAGCGACCCATAACTGCGGATCAAGCGCGAAAACAAGCCCTTGTTTTAAGGGTTCCGCACGGTAGCTTCCGACATCGTGAACGGCCATTCCCACAGGATGGGTGAATGCGACTTCCGACTCGATCATCGCTTTCGCAGCTTCCCGATACGCCGTCTTTGACCAGGGCCATGACGACCATTTCGGGCGGATTGCCTCTGCAGCCTCACGTGCTAATTGGCTGACCAGAACCTGAGGTCGGATCGTTTCCAGCAGGATCTTATGGTACTCCACGACAAACCCGTAAAGTTCTCGCTGAAGGGGCGAATATCGGGAATTCACTGGCCACATCCGGCCGATGTCACTTGTGTAACAATCGCAATCCGGGGCATAGTCCATGAGGATAAGGTCACCGTCCCGCAGGGTACTCTGGTTTCGGTAATAGTGCGCATTCCAGATGTTTGCACCGCTTGCCACGATTGGACGGTAACCTGGCCCACGTGCACCGGATCTCAAAAAACGATAATCGGCAATCGCGGCGAGTTCAAATTCAATAAGTCCTGGGCGGGTCAGTTTCATCGCATCAATTACGGCATCTGCCGTCAGTTCACCAGCTGTCCGCATTAACGCAATTTCGCGAGGACTTTTAATCAGCCTCAGTTGATCGAGGATCGGAGAAAGGTCGCGGAACGTCGCGTTGGTACAGATCGCCGCCAGCTTCTCTCGAAAAAGTTGTTCCGTCGATGGGCGACGATCCCAAGGGTCAGCCCCGCGCAAATGCATCGCGTGCAACAGAGTGTCACGACATGCTTCTCGTCCCTCGGCGGGTGCCAATGGGGTGAAAATGCAGGTTGTGTTAAGAAGGTCTGATCCAAGTTCCGCGAGCGGTTTGACGTGGTCGACACCCGTAACACGAACAGCAAATTCGGGGTCGCTCGAATTCAGTTGCGGTCCTTCGCTTCTTTCTTGCTTGAGATCCCTTTGCGGTAGATAGAGAGTCGTAGAGCGACTTCGCCCGTCGAGTCGCAAGTATGCATGCGGAACTTCAACGCCACTCAAATAATGAAATTCGTTCGTCTGTCGAAATAGGTCGAATGCACCTGTTGCTGACGCCCCTTGCAAGACAGCTACGGACGTATCGATTTCGTCGTAAACCTTGTTACGGCGTGCGTTGAATTCCTCGGTTGGAAAAACGGTCTGATAGTAAGTGATCGCTGAACCTCTCACCTGACGCAGCCAGGAACACAGAAGTACACACTCTCGTCCATTATTTTATTTTCCGGCCTTTTTTTCGGTTTCTGCCTTCTGTCGTGCAAGATCCCGAGTGAACTTTTCATAGACTTGGCGATAGGCTGGGGGAATCGGCGTCCGTTTTGATTGCACCTGACTGACATCACGTTTCGGTTCTTTCTCGCCAGTCCGCTGGGAACCCGACTTCTGCAGATCGAGGTTCTTCAGCATTTCCTGGAATTGTTGCTGGCGAGCTTTCGCTTCAGGTGATTCTTCAGCTCGCTTCGATTCATCCAGATATTTGGAAAGGCGGTCGGCGAATTGTTGCATTTCAGCCTCGTTCCAACCAAGCTGCTCAAGGACATCAGGATCGACAGCACCTCGATCGAGTTCATTTTTCAGCTTCTGCAGAACGAGTTCCGTTGCCTGGCGATTATATTCAAGATTCGCATCCTCCCCTGGTCCAACGCCAGGTGTATCACCACCTTTTGTCGCTGACCCGTCTCCCTCGCCGCCAGTTCCTCCCTGACCATTGAAGCTGTTGCCAGGCTTGCCCGGTTTGGACTGAGCTCCTGAATCTTCAGAAGGTTTACCGCCAGGGTCTCCTTTACCAGGTTCGTCACCCTTGCCCTTGGCCCCTTTCTCACCTTTTCCTGATTCCGATTTACCTTTATCAGACTTGGCATCCTGGCCAGATTTCTCGCCGCCTGACTTCTTGTCGCCTCCCTTTTTATCTTCGCCCGATTGACCTTCTTTCGAGTCGGAATCATTCGACTGTTTGTCATCCGATTTTTTCGTATTATCCGATTTCTTGTTTAAAGAATCCTTGTTGTCCGACTTTTTACCGGACTTCCCACTCGAAGAATCGTCACTTGCTTCTGAATCTTTTTCTTTCGACTGTGTCTTTCCATCCGCTTTCTTTCCAGGCTGAGAATCTGCAGAGGAATCGGAATCAGACGTGTCATCCTGCTTTGAACCGTCTGCTTTTTTCGAATCGGTTTGTTTCGACTTCGGCGAACTTGATGACTCGCCTGGTTCATCGCCTTTGTCTTGTTGAGTCTTTTGCGAGTCCGATCCCGGTTCCTGCTTCGATTTGCCGTTGCGAGATGGCTTTTCTTCCTGAGAAGCTTTGCCGTCAGCATCTTTCATTTCATCCGGATCAGCATTCGGTTTCACGGAGCCGTCGTCTGAACGTGCTTTTTTATCCCCGCCAGGTTTCTTCGCATTATCAGAATTGTTCGGTTGCTTTTCTTCTGATTCCTTCTGTCCTTCGTCTTGTGAAGAAAGGTCTGGACGAGTTGCAGGCTTTTCGTTGGGGTCGCGTTTGACCTTATCGTTTTTTGACTTACCTGGTGTGCTCTCGGGGTTGTGATCAGGTTTGGCCGTGCCCGATTCGCTGCCGTCAGCCGGCTTCTTGACGGAATCAGGAGAATCCGGAGCTTGTTCGCCCGGCCCCTTTGGTGGCGTGTTTGAATCGGAGTTTTTCGGTTTCGTTTTCGGTTTGCCACCGTCGGGCGAGGTTTCCTGTTTCGGGCTATTTTCGTTTAAGCCGTTCGGAAGATTTTCGTTGTCGGGTTTCTGAGAGTCGGTCTTCGAATTTTCGCCTTCCGTCTTTGAAGGCTGCTGCTTACTGTCATTCTTACCAGATGCTGATTGCATACCGGTTTTGTTTTCTTTTGCCGGTTGATCGGATTTGTTCTCGGCATTTTCCTGACCCGACTTGTTCTTTGCATCATCAGCCGTGTCAGCCTCGGGCTTGGAACCGCTTGTTTTTGGATCGGCTTTCGTATTTTCTGTCTGATTTTTTTCGGGATCTTTTTTGTTGCCGGGTTTGGGTTGATTGTCCCGTTCGGACTGGTCCTTTTCCGACGGCATGTCGTCTTTTTGATCCGATGGAGCTTTATCCTTCGCCGAGTCCTTTGCGGGATCGTCGTTCAACGAAGGCTTATCGACCTTGGGGTGATCCCCTTTGGTTTTTTCGTTTTTTGGTTGGTCGCCCTCAGGTCGCTCCGTTTTCGGTTGATCGCCCACCGGCTTTTCAGGTTTTAATTGTTCCTCATTCGACTTATCACCGGTCGATGATTCCTGCTTTTCTCGAACGTTTTTGTTTGGAGCATTTTGAGGCTCTGGTTTTTCTCTTTTGCCCGTGGAATTCTGTTCGGATTGTTCCTTATCTTTCGACATCTCCTGCGTTTTATTTGTGGCAGGTTCTGGCTTCGAAGTGTTTGGATCAGGCTCATCAGGCGACTTTGATTCACTCGGTTTCGTCGGCTTTTTCGCAGTCTGTTCGAATTTCTCAATCAGGCGTTTGAGCGCTTCGTCGTCTTGAGATCCGTCCGAACTGAGCGGCCTGGTCGACTTATTGTCCCCCTTGGACTCATCATTGTCTGCCTGGTCGTTTGGCTTGTTTTCCCGACCGGTCTTTGAAGTACTCTTGTTTTGACCGGCCGCAGTCTGTGGGTCAGTCGTTTGCCCCTGCTTTTCCGATTCCCCTGTATTGCTCTTTGATTGAGCCGTTTGATCTTGTTGAGGCTGTTCGTCTTTATTCTTGTCGAGTTGTTTCGGGTCGTTCTCGCGGGATGCGGTCTCATTCGACTTTTGGCGTTCTTTCGATTCAGTGTCAGCTTGCATCCCCGGATCAGCCTGATCGGCATTGACTTCGCGTTCAGCCTCGGCCAGTTTCTGTTCCAGGCGATCGTTTTGCTCGGCGAGTTGTCGTTCGACATCCTTTTTCGAAACGGGTTCCATTACACGAATTTTGACTTTCGGCGTATTTCGCGTATTTGGCTTGGGATATTTGTTGTCGTAAGCCTCGATCCACAACTCAAGCACATCACCAGTCGTCAGATTGAGCTTGGCGAGCGATAGCTCGTGCTTGAGCATGAGTTGCGGTGCTCGTCCTTCAGAGAGTTGCTCATGAACAATTTTCTGACCTGCTTTTTCGATGTTTAAATACAAATAACTCAATTCAAAGTCGGGATCGCGAGCCTGAATCAGCAGGGGAATGATCGCGTTCGCGGGCGATTCCAGATCACGGTCTGGTTGCAACAGCGTTACTTCTGGTGGCAAGTCGGGGCGAATCGTCAGGTTGTGGTTCGTTGGTGCTGTGTCTCTTCGTCCATCCTCAGTCTTGCAATCAATCCGGTAGTGTTTCGCGTAGGTCCCGTCTGATCGCAACCGTAAACTCCATGTACCCTGAAGCTGACGTCCGCCCGCGTTGACCGACATCGTTTCTTCTTCGCCTGTCGGGCCTGCCAGGGGATCATCCATGAACTGAATCGTTCCCGTCCGCACCGGCATGTTTGTCTTCGCGGTGATGACGACCTTGGCCCCTTCCCAGGCATCGATCTGGCCATTATTCGCTTGTTCGACCGGAGGCAAGTTCATGTACGCAGGGAATTCGATCCGAATGTTTTCAATATTGGCCGACGGTGGTTGCTCGACCGTTATTTTAAAGGTCGCCGATTCGGCGTCGCCGGCTTTGATCGAATATGTCAGGTCCTGCATCAACCCCTGAGATGACTCGCCAATGACCTGACCTTTGAATCGAGTTTGACCTTCCGCTTCAACGCGTAGTTCAACCGGTTCTCGATTGAATTTGCCGTCGGCAGACGTGTAGAGCAGCCAGACCTGATGCGGAATTTCTCCACTAAGATCGACCTGAACTTCGACCGATTGAGTATGGGCCGGAACCGTGATATCCCCCGGCTTGATCGACAGAATCTCAGTTCGAGTCGCTAAAGGAACTTCGGCCGCAGGAAGCAACCCGCGCCAGATCGAATTTGAAATTTTCTTGGGCGACAACAACGCGTACAGACAAAACATCACGATCACGGCGAGCAGCACATAAGCGGTCCGTACCAGTGGTCGATGATCAATAGCGTTCGACACATCGACCTGTTGCAGTCGAACGGCTGCCCGCCGCTCCATCGCCCGAATGATTGCCGGATTGACATCACGGCCGGCTGCTTTGAGATCAATCAAATTCAGCAGGTTGCTCTTCAGTTCTGGCTCGGCCTTCTCGATTTCCCGTGCGGCGAACAAACCGTTGACCGAGCGAAATGAAGGGACGCCGACCTTCCACACCAGCCACGATATTGTCGAAATCACCAGTGTCGACAGCAGAACCCATCGCCAGGCGGGACCAAAACCATCGCGGACGACCCACTGATCAAACACGACAAACAGCAGCAGATAGCCCAGAAACATTGCGGCAACGCCAGCCAATGCCGTGAGCAAATCCGTTGTCCGGATCGTCGAACGTGTCTTTTCGAGCTTCAGACCGACATACTCGTCAAAATCGACATAGTTACCCGCATTGGATGTAGTCGTCATCTTCGAACCCCGCTGCCGAGAAAAAAGACGGTATGTCTAATTTTTATTATTCAGGCATGGCCAAATTTGTCAACAAGTCGCCGACTGTCGCTGTTGGGCTTTCACTTTCTCGCGGCGCACCTACGATACCATAATTCGACGCAATATGAGGTCGAAGAGTTGCCGAAATTCTTCCTGATTTATTTTGGAATTGATCTCGCCAAACACGACGTCAGTTCCTACGGTTTGATTTTCCATTTGATCTGTTCTCGATTTGCAGATACTTTCCCATGATGTTTAAGCGTGTCCATTCCGTTCTGATCGTTGAAGACGAAGATATTATCCGCACCTCGTTGCGTGAATTTCTGGTCGAAGAAGGCTACGAAGTCGCCGTGGCCTCAACGGTTGCCGCCGGTATCCATCAGGCGAAATTAAAGGACTACGATGTTGCGATATGCGACGTTCAGCTTCCTGACGGCGATGGCCTGGTGTTGCTGCGTCGCCTTCAGCAACTCAATCCGAATATTTCGGGGCTGATTATCACCGCCTATGCCACGGTCGAAAATGCGATTGAGGCGTTCAAATCGGGAGCTTTCGACTTCCTCGTCAAACCGGTCATTTTTGATGATCTGGCAAATAAGCTCCGGCGATTATTTGAATACCGCGAACTGTACCTGGAAAATCAAGCGCTTCGCCGTGAACTCTCTCGTCGAGACGACAGCGACGAAATCGTCGGTTCCAGTAAAGCCATTCAACAAGTGCGTGATGCAATTCGCAAGGTGGCCGTCACCAATGCCAATGCGCTGTTAGTGGGAGAATCAGGAACAGGCAAGGAGTTGTTTGCTCGAGCGATCCACAAGTGGGGTCCAAAACAGAACGAACGATTCATGGTCGCCAGTTGTTCGACTCGTCCCGATACCGAGCTTGAATCGATGCTGTTCGGTACGGTGGGAAATGCAGGCGAGAATCCCGGTTTATTTCGACATGTCGGCCAGGGGACATTGTTTCTGGACGAAGTGACCCAGTTGCCGCTGGCCACGCAGGGAAAACTACTGAGGGCCATCGAAAAGCAGGAGGTCACCCCGGTTGGAGGAACTGAACCTTACGCGGCGAATGCGCGGGTGATCGCCGCCACCACGAAAGATCTGGCTGTCGAAATCGCCGCTGGCAGGTTTCAGGAGGATCTGTTTTACCGCCTGGATGGGGTTAAAATCTGTATTCCTCCATTACGCGAACGACTGGACGATATCCCGGAACTTGTTGAGTTCTTCATTGGCAAACATGCTCGGGCCATGGGACGCAAAGCAACTCTCGCCTCCAGTGATACAATCCGCCTGCTGATGTCTGCTCAATGGAAAGGGAACGTTCGACAGCTCGATAACGCGATCGAGAGGGCAGTTATGATGAGCGAAGGAACGCATGTCCGGCCGACCGACCTGCCGCCCGATTTGCGAGGTGCCGAACAACCGCTTCCCGACACCGATGATCTCCGCTCGGCTCTTCGTCATTACGAACGATTGCACATTTTGCGAGTCCTCGATCAATTCCCGGACAAACGTGAAGCAGCCAAACGTCTGAAGCTGGGCTTGTCGAGTCTCTATCGAAAAATCGAAGAGCTGGGAATCGATTTGTAATTCAACTTCCGCCAGGCAGGTATCGTACGACACGGTGTTCGTCGCTTCAAAATTGGATTTTACTGGTCGTTAGACAACTAAACGCATGATTAACAACACCCAATCCGAGACCTGCGTCGCTGTCCTGCTGATTGCTCACGGCAGCCGGCGGGCGGAAGCCAATCACGACCTGGTCCAATTGGCCGAGTTGCTGATTGCAAGGCACGACTACAAGATCGTCGAAGTCTCGTACCTCGAACTGGCAACACCGACAATCCTTGATGGAGGCAGGGCCTGTGCCGCCCGCGGTGCATCAAAAGTTTTGATGCTTCCGTACTTCCTCTCGGCTGGTGTCCACGTTGTCACTGATCTCAAAGAGTTCCAACAACAACTGACCGACGAGTTTCCGCAGGTCGAGTTCATCCTCTGTCCTCATCTTGGCCTGCATCCATTAATGGCCGAAATTGTTGTCGCCCGATTGCAGGAAGGTGATCCCGTTCCAACAACGTGATCACCGATTCGATTACCTTGCCTGTTCTTTATTCGGATTTGACGAATGGCTGTCACCAAGAGACTTGATGAGAAACTGCGGTCGATTCACGCCGACCCGCATGGATCACCGGAGTTCATTATCGCCGATGCCAAGGATGCCGACATGGCGTTTGGAATGTCGGCGCCGGGCGAAACAAGGCAAGGTGTCTCTCCGGAAAAGCATGACGGCGAACTCCGCTTCAAGACGCTCGCCGAATACCGAGATCAAATCCGGCAAGTGATCGGCCAGCAGATCGTCGATATCGTGTTGATGTCCGCCAGTACGTGCGAGCAATTGGCCGTCAAGGAACGTTTGTTCGAGAATTCGCCGATTACCCCTGCGGCACGAGCCAACGATGCCACCGACGTCCATGTTCCGCGTGGAGGAACAGTCCATACAGAGCCCGCTCGCCCCTTTCGCACCGCTCATATCGATCACATGCAATGCGGACATCTCGATTGTTCGACTGCAGAAAGGGATTTAGGAGCCAACCTCGGCCTTTACTCGGTGACCTTTCTGAACGATCAGGAACGGGACCTGGAGACGCTGACTCGGTACAAAGAATTTCGAGAAGAGGCCGAGCGAAAAGGGTTCCGACATTTCCTGGAAATCTTCGATCCGAATGTCCCTGACGCTGTCGCTGCCGAAAAGCTGCCCGGGTTTATCAATGATCTGATCGCCAGAACACTTGCTGGAGTCGCTCAAGCAGGACGCCCCGTCTTTTTGAAAATGGTCTATCACGGGCCCAAGGCGATGGAAGAACTTGTGGCTTATGATCCTCATCTCATTGTCGGGGTGCTCGGAGGAGCCGCAGGAACAACTCACGATGCCTTTCAGCTGCTGCATCAGACGAAGAAATACGGCGGACGAGCCGCATTATTCGGACGCAAGATCAACCAGGCGGAAAATCAGCTTGCTTTCATCGAGTTTCTAAGACTCATCGCCGACGGAGTGATCGAGCCGGAAGAAGCGGTCAAGGCATATCATTCTGTTTTGCAAAAGCTCGGTGTCACGCCAAATCGCACGCTTGAACAAGACCTGACGTTCCAGACATCAGTCATGAGTTACGGGCGCAGCCCCACAACAATCAGCATTCCCAGTCCACCTTCGCCGCCACCAGCATCCCCCAGGTTGTCACCCCCCGAAGCAAAGACGGTGATTGATAACACGGTCAGTGAAAAGCCCGACTTCGCCAAAATGACCCAGGCCCAACGGTTGCAGTACCATCTTGATCGTCTCAAACGATCTTTAGGCTGATTTGTATTGAAGGTCGTTGGCTTGTCCAGCCAGCCCCACGGGTATTTAAGGCCGCGCAGGGCAGACCTGAACGCCATTTCCAGAAACGGCAGAAAAGTTCGAGGCCGAAATCGGTCACTTTTCCTGGTGTCGATAAGGCTTTTGTTGGCGGTAAAGCTCAAGTCGATCACGCTGTTCTTGCTTGAGTTTCCCGTCTTCCAGCATGTCGACCGATTGTTTCTGGTATTTAATCGCATTAACCCAGTCGCCCGCTTCTGCGTAGCCGGCAGCGAGAACTTCTATGCACGCTCGAGCTTCCCATTCCGTCAATTGACAGGCTTTTAGTGCGAGTGCGATTGCCATTTTTCCATCACGGAATTTCGCATCGGGGCATGCCGCGTGAATCAATGCCAAGCCTTTGTAGCCATGAAACAAGTCTGGATTGATGCGAATCGCCTCATTGAAATCTTTGAGTGCGGGCGCGAATTGACTCTGTTCGCGATTGACGGTTCCCCGGTTGATGTACGCTTCGGCAAAATTGGGATCAATTCTTATCGCTTCGGTGTAATCTTTCACCGAAGCCGCGAGGTCCCCGCTTCTTTGAAAAGCAAGGCCTCGGGTATAAAACGAGGTACGGTCCGTCGGATCAATTTTAATAACTTCGGTCAAATCCTTGATCGCGGACTTGTTATCACCAGTATTCAAGAAGCAATGTCCTCGATTAGAGTAAGATTCTGCGTCTTTTGGATCGAGTCGAACAGCTTCCGTAAAATCTTTTATCGCCGCATTAAAATCCCCTTTTGCATTAAGGGCAATCCCTCGATTCTTAATCGCAGCTTGAAATAACGGATTAAGACGAATCGCTTCGGTATTATCTTTGATTGCGGCATCAATTTCGTCTTTTTGGAGATATGTCAGTCCTCGAACAAAAAAAGCATACGCAAGACGTGGTTGCAGTCGAATTGCTTCGTTGCAATCTTTCAAGGCGGCATCAAGATCTCCCTTGTTCAAAAGCGCTCCACTACGTGTTGCATACGCAATCGCCAAGCTTGGATCGAGACGGATCGCATCGTTGGCATCTTTGATGGCTTCATCGACATTTCCTTTGGAAAGCCAGGCGGATCCACGGAACCCGTAAGCCATCCCGAGTTTTGGGTCCAGACGAATACTTTCGTTGCAGTCTTTCATCGCTGCATCGTATTCCTCTTGATTTAGCCACGCCGCTCCTCGTAATGCGTACGCCATGGCATAGTCTGGGTCGAGACGGATTGCCTCGTTACAACTCTTGTGGGCGTTATTCGAGTCGCCCGTGTCAACATAAATACTTCCGAGAAGACAATAAGGGACTGCATTTGTCGCATCCAATCGAATTGCTTCGTTAAGGTCCTTCGCCGCGTTGGCGTAGTCAAGGTTACTTAATCGTGCCGAGCCTCTTGTGACGTACGCAGGTGCATGTTTTGGTTCGAGCCGAATAGCGACAGTAAGATCCTTAATGCTGGCGGTAAAATCCTTTTTAATGAGAAAAGCACGCGCGCGACTTCGAAAGACGGCTGCTACTGTGGGGTTGCGGCGAATCGCTTCGGTGTAATCCTTAATCGCACTGTCGAGGTCCCCTTTCTTGACGTAAACGTTTCCGCGATCATTATACGCGACCATCATACGGGGATTGATTCGAATCGCTTCCGTGAAATCCTTAATTGCAGTATCGAAATCATCTTTTTTTGAATAACTCGCACCACGGTAGCAATAGGCTTGGGAAGCATTTTTGGGGTCCAGGCGAATTGCTTCTGTGAAATCAGAAATTGCAGAATCGAACTCACCTTTGATATGAAACGCGGAACCTCGATCGAGATGTGCCTGAGCATGCGTCGGGTCGAGCTGGATGACCTCTGAAAAGTGTTTGATCGCGAGATCCGGTTTGCCCGTCTCGGACGAAAATCGGGCAAAGTTTATATGGTATAAGACATTTTTCGGGTCAAGCCTGATCGCTTCCATGAAATCCTTTAAAGCGTTGTCATCTTGCTGTTTCAAATGCCATAGACCTCCGCGGTCCATATGGCCAAATGCGTTATGGGGATCGAGTCGAATCGACTCTGATACGTGAATAATTGCCTGATCGAGATCGCCGCGGCGTCGCCAGATGTTCCCGATCAATTGGTGGACAAATGGGTCTTTAGGATCGAGTCGGATCGCTTCCTTGTAATCATCGAGCGCGTTTTCGAGTTCCAGCTTCGTATCGTAAAATCTCCCGCGACAACGGTAGGCTCGTACCATCGTTGGATCAAGCTTAATCGCTTCGTTAAAGTCTGCGAGCGCCGGGTCGAATTGAAATAATTCGACGCGAGCGATCCCTCGCGCGACATAGGATAACGCGCTCTTTGGATCGAGTCGAATTGCTTCCGTCGCGTCCTCCAGTGCCATGTCGAATTTGTGTTTTGCAGTCCATCCAAAACTGCGAAGTCGCCAAGCTGCTGCATTTGCTGGCTCAATCCGAATTTGTTCGGTACGAAAGTCCAACGCCTCCTGGATCGACATCACATTGCTCTTATCCACCCAGGCTCGTCCAAGCCAGACCATGTCGCCGCTAACATCTTCAACAATCGATGGAAGCAGTAAGTCGTTAACGTCGACGACCTCATCGCCATTCTTGGCTTCGGCTCCGTCTTTGACAAAAACCTTGTCCCCAACCATGGGATCGGAGCCGGCCGCGACCACGGACGTAAAAACCAAGCAGAAAAGGAACATCAGTCGCGACATTGGTTTAGCTCCCTGAGAATCGCTGAAACCGCAATGTGATGGTGTGTTTTGCGGCGAGTGTTGCAAATTAGATATCGCGCCTCGTGGCTAATTGCAACTCTGGTTATCCTTCCCAGGATTTTCTCGTTGCCAATCTCCAGCTTGGCAACGCAGCTCTTCGAAGCTCTACTAAGTAAGTCGCGAAGCAAACAACTTCGCCTTGCTGCATTCGAACGACTTCAGGTGGAATGAAGAGTATTGACCACGAATCTTACAGCACGGGCCTTGATCGGAACCCAGGCAAGCGGCAAGAAGCGGCTAAAACACAGCCGCTTGTGCTTCTCTTTTATGATTTTTATTTCGCCTTCAGCGTCACCTCGGTGGTTTCGCCCCCTTTCAATTCAATCGTCTTGGAATCAGTACTCTGATTGGTACTGCCGGGATTGGGCCGACCATAAATCACGTATTTTCCCTCTGGGACGTTTTCGAATGTGATGATGTTCTTGTCATCAATTTGTCCACTTCCGCCCCATGATCCGATTTTTTCGCCACCTTCTGGTCCGATGTGGACGAGGTATTGGCCCTCTTGTTTTGCCGCCGAGAAATCGACAGTGACTTTAAGCTTTGCGGCGGCCTGCATTTCGAGCTTCAGCTCCTTTGCCGGGACCTCAATCGTCAGCCCAAGGCCGGGGCGGACGTATCCTGGCTTGTAAACTCTGACGGTTGCAGTACTGATTGGTATGGCAGCGAAGGAAAAGCGGCCTTCGTCGTCTGTCTTTGCGGTCGACTCCCCTGGCATCTCGTAGCCGCCGACGTTTTTGACGTCGATGTTGTCAATCCGCACATTCGCTTCGGCCAAAGGCCTCCCTTGAGAATCGACAACTTGACCGGAAACCGTTCCAGGTTTAGACAGTTCTGAATTGTGTTCTGACCACTTTGGTTCGCTATCGTATTTCGCGTAGCCGATGATTCGGGCAGCGTATCCATCGGCGGACAGCACGAGTCGACACCACTCCTGAGGCGCCTGTTTCACGACCCAGTGGCCTTCGGTATCGGTGGTCACCTCAACCAGTTTTGTATAGCGGTAGCCACCCTCCTTTTGAGGCTCGATTTTTTGCAATTCCAAAGTCGCCTTCAGCGGCTCGCGCGTGACGACATCGACGACTTTTCCTTCAAGGACCACACCGTCTTCCGTAGCGAAACCATGGGATTCAAGCCGCTGGTCGATGACATCAATCCCTTCGGGAACTTTCACGTTCGCCCAGCGGATCGAGCCACCGGTATAGACATCCAGTTGAGCCAGCACGACGGGATCTCGTTTGCCGACGGAACTCATGCCGACCGGGAGTTGCCTTTGCCTTTTCCGACTTTCCGGTTGCCAGACCATGAAGATCCAGTCGATTTTTGCTTTTTCAGTTTTATCTTTTTCTCCATTCGGGTTCAGCCAGAAACTGCGGCCAATCCCATCGTGAAGGACAACCCGCTTAAAGGGTGTGTCAATCCTGGCGAAGTCATCCAGTACCTTTTGAAAGGCTTCCGTATCGCCTCGGCATTCGGCGTGAGATTGCCCCCCTCCGAACGGTGGCCCTTCCCAATGGGCGACGCGTGACTTTGTGTTGAAGACGACAGCCGCATCTTTCGGCCAGCCAGGATCGGCAATCGGATCATTCCCTTCACCACCGGTAATCAGTCCCCACGCCGGGTTGCTGGAAACGCTAGTGATGGCGATCACAAAAGCTGCCAAAAACCAATGCTTGAATCGGACGGTCCGTGGGCACGCGAGTTCCATGATCAGTTCCGTATCGATGAAGGTTTCAAGGAAATGGAGGGAAGTGTGTTTAGCTCAATAAATCCAAATCGACACAAAAACAAAGACGATCATTCTCGGCAGTTTTCGGGTCGTCTTTTAAGACGTCGCGTCGAACGCGAAAGTTCCTGGTAATTCGAAATCCATTCCAGTCTGGTCCGACACTGGCAGCGTCGACCACGTGGCCAACGCTGCCAGTGTCGGACCCGATTTGCAAAGCCAATTTCTTTTTCCGTTCCTGCGAAAAAGAGTTGCGTGTGAAGCCGGCACCATGACAAGCCCGTAACCAAAACTAGCTGGTTGTTATCATTTTTCGAGCAGGCGCGTTGCCAGCGCGTTTCCACTGAGAAATGCCCCCTCAATTTTTGGCCCACCGCACCAGTCTCCGGCGCAGCCGATCTGCGTTTGGTCGTCAAACAAATATCGCTCCGGCAGCACTTCGCGAGGTCGCGAGTAACGCCAACGGTGACAGGTCACGCTGGATGGATACACGAGTTCCCCACCAAAGAGCTTCCAGAACTCATCGATCAGTGCGCTTCCTGCGACTTCAGGCTCACGCTCAACATGTTCCGCTGACCACTCAGCCGATCCATGAAGCAACCAGCATTCTGACGGTCCCCGGCCGGGCTTGCTGTTATTTCGAGCGATCCAGCTCAGGGGCGAGCCGTTAACAAAGGCACCGTCAAAATCGACCGGCAATCGAGAGTCAAACCTCAGCATTACGGACCAGCAGGGGAACATCTCGATCGAGTCAAGCTGTACAGCAAGTTGTTGCGACCATTCCTTGAAAAGCTGCCCCGTTTGAATCGGCGGGGCTGTGCAAAGCAGCACATCGAACGGACCGTGTGTTTGGCTCGCGTCATCGATAAGGAACCATTGCTCGTTCGACCGCTCAATGCGCTTGATCTCAGCGTTGTTTCTCACATACAGATTCTGCGCCAGGTGTTTTCCGATACTGTTCATACCTGGTGTCCCTACCAGGCGTTCTCGTGTCTCATTCAGATCCCGGACCACACCTGAATCGATCACGACAATTCGTCCCTGCCAGATATCGACAACCCCTTGATTACGCCACTCGGCAACTCGTTCGTCAAACAAAGGGTCACTGACGGTAAAGTACTGGGCGCCGTGATCACAACTCGTTTCATCCAGACGACGTGTTGCAGATCGTCCACCAACTCCACGAGATTTCTCGAGGATCGTGACCGAGATCCCCTCGCGACGAAGTCGATCGGCACAGACGAGTCCGGCGATCCCTGCTCCAACGATTCCCACGTTTTTGTGTTTCATCAGTTTTCAACCGGATTTTCTGTTCAGAAAAGTGTCGTCAGGAATCAGAAATCATACAAAAAGTCGTCGAATTGCAGAATTCGCTAACGACCGAGTTAAGTGTACCAACGACTTGCGGTTCCGATTGCTGATTCGAAGGAATTGTCAGGGCGGATGGTTATTCCGGTCGGTCAGCGTGTGTTTTTCCGGCGGAACAATTAATAAGAGTGAGTATTAACCGGCTCGGGTTTCGGACCGGAAAGTTTTAAAAAATGGGTGCCACCGTATCACCGTCTTTAGGTGACGCCGTGCCCTTCGGACACGTGATTGAACCATAAAGCCACGTCCTTGTCGAAGACTCCAGTGAGGCGTTGCCTCAGCCCAAAGTAGCCATCATCGCTCCGCGTGATGAGCATTGTTCGAGGACCTACCAAATTCCAACACGCATGGTCTCAAATTAGAAATTCAACCTGAATAACTGTCCTGACGATTCGGCAACGTTTGAATCGTTTCCGACGAAGCTCATCACGCGGAGAGGCTGTCA
>CAIOKO010000256.1 GCA_903858935.1 uncultured Schlesneria sp.
CTCCCGAGGCCACCGTCAAACAGCGGCGTACGACGACATTGACGTTACTCAAAGCATTCGCCAACTACGCACTCCTGATCGAGAAAAACCGATACAACCAAATTGTACGTCCTACGAGTCTCACTCCTCGTCAGCGAGAGAATCTTCAACTCCTCGAGATCCCATCCCCAGCCCAGATCTTTCGTCGACTACTACATCGACCTCCGACATGAAGTCAGTCTCTCCGCAATTCAGAACGCGTTCATCAACGCGATTTTGAGTCGCGCGCCAGGGTGCGGAAAATGGGTTTAACCGCGCCTCGCAGAGAAGCGGGAGCGAAGCAGCGGAATTGCCGTTAGCCGAGGTGTCATTTCTCGGTGGTGCATTGCGAAAAGCCGGGGCTGGGGCAATGCTTGAAGAAATCGGCTGGACGCCGATTCGCCTGCGCCGATGGCTGCGGGTTAAACGAGGAAAACGCGCGTTTGCGAATGGGTGGGCTGGCTGTTCTGGGGTCTGGCTTGGCGTCCCCCCTGCTCTTGCCGGTATCATGAAATGGACTGAATTGATTCGTACTTGTTTCGCTTCTGGAATTGACCGATGACGACAATCGACTTTGAAACAGGCCGCCAACTGACACGACGCTGGTTCTTTCAAGACTGCGGAGTCGGTCTTGCCACTGCCGCGTTGGGATCGCTGATGGCGGGCCAGAGCCATGCGGCTCCGGCGCTGACCGATTCGATGCTTCCTAAACAGCCGCACTTCGCACCAAAGGCCAAGCGAGTCATCTATCTGTTCATGGCGGGTGCTCCGTCTCATCTGGAACTGTTTGACAACAAGCCGGAACTCGCCAAATGGGATGGGAAAGCACCTCCTGCGGAACTGATCAAGGATTACCGAGCAGCATTCATCAATCCGAATTCGACGTTATTGGGTCCGAAATTTAAATTTGCCCGACATGGGGAATCGGGAGCCGAACTGTCAGAACTGCTGCCGCATCTGGCGAAGGAGGTCGACAACGTGGCGATCATCAAATCGATGGTCACCGACGCGTTTAATCACGCTCCTGGCCAGATCATGATGAACACCGGGGCTCAACAATTCGGCCGGCCCAGTATGGGTGCATGGTCGCTGTATGGCCTGGGAAGCGAATCACAGGATTTGCCTGGATTTATCGTTTTCAGTTCGGGGTCGAAGGGACCGAGCGGTGGCCAGTCAAACTGGGGCTGTGGATTTCTGCCGACCGTGAATCAGGGGGTTCTGTTCCGCTCGAGCGGCGAGCCGGTGCTGTTCCTCGACAATCCGCGGGGAATCGATCGACAAATCCAGCGTGAATCACTCGATTCACTTCGTCAGTTGAACGAACTTCGGCTGCAAGCAACTGGTGACCCCGAGATCGCGGCTCGAATCAGTTCTTACGAAATGGCCTACCGGATGCAGGCGAGTGCTCCGGAGCTGATGGATCTTTCGAACGAGACCAAAGCGACTTTGGAAATGTACGGGGCGGAACCTGGAAAATCGTCGTTTGCGAACAACTGTTTGCTGGCTCGACGGCTGGTCGAGAAAGGGGTCCGTTTCGTGCAACTGTTCCACGAAGCCTGGGACCATCACGGCGGACTGGTGAATGGTCTCAAGGATCAATGTGGCAAGACGGACCAGGCTTCGGCCGCACTGATTAAAGACCTTAAGCAGCGTGGGCTATTGGAAGATACGCTGGTGATCTGGGGTGGCGAGTTTGGAAGGACTCCGATGGTTCAAGGGGGCAACGACGGACGCGACCATCATCCCAACTGCTTTAGTATGTGGATGGCTGGAGGGGGTGTGAAGCCGGGGATCACGATCGGCGAATCAGACGAGTTCGGGTTCAACGCCACGGCGGACCGGGTTCACGTTCATGATCTGCATGCGACGATTATGCATTTGATGGGATTTGATCACACAAAGTTAACGTACCGCTTCCAGGGACGGGATTTCAGGCTGACCGACGTGCACGGAAATGTTGTTCAGAAACTATTGGCGTGAAGGAACAGGGGCCTGAATCATGGGCGAATTCTTCAAGCCATGGCGACAAAAGGATCGGCGTGGTGACGCTGGCGATTGCGTGCGTGTGTATGGCGGGATGGACTCGAAGTCTCAGCATCGAGGATACGGTCCGTGGGGGGCGTGATGGAAACGCATGGTACGTCTCGTCCGTGGCGGGACGCATTTATGCTTACAAATGGCAACGAGAATGGATGGAAAATGAGTCGACCAATTGGTCAACCGACAAGGTCTTAATTATGAGTTCGCAATTTGATCCGATGAGGGGTCTTTACGCCGAACCTCGTCGGTGGGATTGGGCCGGCTTCCATTTTGGACGAGTGCATTTAGACAGACGTTCGCCCTGGCAGAGTTGTACCGTTCCCTACTGGTCGATTGTGATCCCGCTGACCTTAATCTCGGCGTATTTGATACTTACTAAACCGCGTAATACGACACCACAAACTATCGTTGAAGAAGTTCGTGAATGAACGGACAAAGACGGACAACATTCCTACAGAGCCGCGAAGGCGAAACACTCAACGACGCAACGGCTGGGCAGGAGCCTCACCCTTTCTGGCAACGCCGCGAAGGTTTCTGCTTTCCACCCTGGCAAGGATTTCGTCGCGATCTCGAGACCGATTGCCAAGCGATCAGACCACCACGAAGGACACGAAGAGCACGAAGGAATCAGGAAACGAAACGCTTGATGCCATCTTTCCGCCTGATGCTGTTTAAGTTGATAAGTCGCCCGATCGTCACGCGAGAGAGCATCATGTCATTCAATCACTTGATTGGAATGGTCGTCGAATTCCATCTTCGTGCTCTTCGTGTCCTTCGTGGTGTTTCTCTGCCGAACACTCGTTTTGCAGTTCTCCACTTCTTGTCGAAGACAGTCAAGCAGTCGCACGGTTTGAAGGGCAAGTTAACCGAATGTGCGGCCGAACCAGCGACGAAATCCTGTGAACAGGGACTGAGGATCGACGATGATTTTTGCATGACCTACGGTTCCCGGTAACAGGGAATTCGGTGGTGTCGAAAGACGTACACGTGCCTGATACCACGTCCCTACGGGCTTGATCATGCCTGATGACGTCATTCGGGTCGGGAGATTGGCGCGACGAATCAGACTGCCTGTCATGAGATCGATATCGAGACCGGCGAGCTCAACAACTTCGCCTGTCAACGTTTGACCAGGAGCTTCGATCAGACTGAGGCGAACCGACTGGCCGACGCGAACGAGAGGAAAATCACCTTGATTAATCACCAGTGTGGCTTCCAGTTGAGACGGATCACCCACCAGACAAACGGTGGTACCCGCTCGCAGGAAACAACCACGGTTGCGTTCGTCCAGCGGCGTTGCCGACCAGTACGGCAACGAACCGGTTGGGGATCGGCTTTGATGTTGCACCGGCATTACGGTCCCTGCGCGGGGTGCTCGCAAGACAAGTCGTTCAGCATCCTGACTGCGACGCTGAAGTTGTTGTTCCATTTCGTGCAACGCTTCACGAACAATGGGAATCTGGGTCGACACACCAGGCTCGTTAATTCGACGTCGCTCAAGCTGATCCAACCGGACACGGTATTCAGCCACTTCACCTTCCAGTCGAGCCAGTTCACGTTCGAGGCGTGGGTCAACCAGCGTCGCAAGCAGTTGCTTCGACTCGACTGTCGAGCCAGGCTTGATGCTGTCAACCAGAGTCCCTTCGGCGGTGACATAAACCCGAGCCGCATTCTCAGGTTCAAGGATTGCGGTCGTCGAGACTCGTGTGGGGAGCGGAACAAACAAGATCCCCATCAGAGCCAGCAGCGTCAGACCCGCTTTGAACTGGAACTGCGGCCATTGAATGTTGGCCTGCTGATCCGGAGCCTTAACCCAGCGGGACAAATTCATGATGGGCAAGCCAAACATCAGCATGATTGTGATTGCTCCAAACATTTGCACGAAGGGGGTCAAACCGTGAGGTTTGAGCCAGTAATACAAAGCCCCCAGGATCGAAAGGGTCAGGAATGTTCGGTACGTGGCCGAGATGACTCCGTACGCGATCAAACCCCATTCCTGTTGCGCCGACAAGGGTCGCGACATCGGAATATTCAGACCGAAATACCAGTTGGCCAGGCGCCTTTGAACCGCCGAGACCGATTGCGGATACAGATTGGGAATCTCCAGCCAGTCCGACAGAATGAAGTAGCCATCGTATCTCAGCAGGGGATTGCCGTTAAACAGGACCGTGCTGACGCTGCAGACGATCATCAGATTCAGGCAGATCGAATGAAACAAACCCGGTTCGCTGAACCACCACAGGAATGTGCAACTGGCCGCAATCGTCGCTTCGATGGCGATCCCTGCCGCACTGACCGCCATGCGTTGCCATTTGCTGCTGAGCATCCAGATATCGCTGACGTTGCAGTAAAGACAGGGAGTAAAGACCAGCAGCATCAGTCCCATTTCGTGGCACTCACCTCCGAACCGTTTACAGGCAAGGCCGTGACCAATCTCGTGCAGGACTTTTACACAGGCCAGGATGCAGACCATCAGCACCACGTTTTGGGCACTGAGCCAACTGCGAGCTTCAGGAAGCCTGGCGAGCAGCTGGTCAAACTGAACGATGACCAGAACCAATGCCGACACGATCAGCAATCCCGCAGCCGTCAGGAACCAGGGAGAAAACAACCAGCCACAGCGAGCGGCCAGCCAACCGAGAAACTTGTCAGGATCGAAGCCACGAAAACGGATCGCCAGCAGATTCGAAATTTTCGACCAGCGTTTCGCTTTCGTCGCATTCGCAACCTTGGCCTCAAGCAGCCGTCCATAGCCGAACTGCTGAGAAACAAGCAGCCCCTGTTGGATCAATTGCCCCACAAACCGACTCAATTCTTCAGGAGCCAGTGTTTGTGGCCGGAAACGTTCTCCAAACGCGGCACAGAGTTCGCCGGCGTCGACCGAGCGCTCCAGTTGACTCATCACGAAATACTCTTCGTCCCGCAGTTCGTAATAACTGAGAGTCACAGGGTCTTTCACGCCCCAACTTCGACGTCCCTGTTGGGGAGGGGTGATTTGCAAGTCAGGTCGTTTTCGCCACGGAATGGACACCGCTCAATCCAAGGTTCGAGTTTGAATGGGTTATGCTGGAGAATACCGAAATCGAGTCCGCTCGTCGCTGGCTGCAACTGGATTTCGCGCAACGAATACGGAAGATCAAGAGAAATGAAGAAAGAACGCGATGGCAATTCGACGAAACCCCATCGCCCCCCTGCGATGGTGGAAGGCAGGCCCACGCACCAGAATCTGCCAACATTCACTTACGTACGATACCTGCAAACTCGGTAGGGCAAAGGCCCGTTAACCACCGCCGCAGGGTGTATAGACTGGACACATAGGTGGCGCGCGTTCGGGGACATGGGTAACACGTAGGTGATGTGAGAAGATCCCCTGTGAAAGGGGGATGTCATGTCTTGGAAGTCATCAATAATGGTTCAG
>CAIOKO010000257.1 GCA_903858935.1 uncultured Schlesneria sp.
GAGCAAGCGAGGAAAAAATTAGAAATTTTGCGCGGTTGGTTGCTCTTGCGCTGCGGCGGTCGTCGGGAGTGACTGAAAGTCCCACTCCCGCTCGCAGCGGCAACCAACCAGTCCTTGGTGAATACTATAAGGGCGGCGCTCGAAGACGAGCTTGCCCTGGGCTGATATCCACTCCCCTTTCAGGGGAAAGAATCGGTGTTGGTGGTCACGCGTAATTGAGGGTCATCGAGGTAGAACCACAAGAGCACATGAGTGTCCAGAAGCAGCCTCAACGCATGTACGCCTTGAAATCTTCCAAATGCTCGTCGTCATCCGAAAGTATTATGATTGCCTCTTTGCCGCGTCCGGGAACCGGCTGCGGACGGGGAATTTGCGGTAAGACCAACCGGGCCACGGGGAGGCTTTTCTCGGTGATAATGAACTTTTCCCCAACCGTTAGCAGTTGGATCAGGTCTGGCAAACGGGCTTGCGCTTCTTCAAGACTGAGCGTGGTCATGACGAATTCTCAACCTGATTGTTAGCAGACGACCGCGATGAGGTTGTGTTCGGAATACGTCGGCTTCCCAATCATTCTACCAAAAGTTCCGTCCTGAAACCCCCTGTAATTTAATGGCTTGCTGCTTCGTATGCTTATTACGAAGGCAATTGAAATCAAAGAATGAGCGATACTGGATTCGAATACTACCGAATGTGTAGGCAAAAACGAAGAAAATGTTAAGAGCGGCGCAGAATCCGGCGCAGTTGGCGTTGATTCCGGCTTGAAACGACTTGCCGAACTATGGTTGTTGCTTGAGGAAACGGATCGGCAAGCGATGGTCGACCAAGCCGAGAATCTTTTGGTTAGCCGAGCCGGTAACGGTATGTCCATGACTTAGGGACCACCCCGTCAATTCTGATTTGCATCGGCTCATGGAAGTTTGGCCAACGCCGAGTTCAGAGAATCGCAAGGAACAACCCGACCCATTGCATGCCATGCCACTTTTTTGAATCGTTGATTCGGTGGTAAACCACTTATTTTATAGAGTCTATCGATACTTTTGATGACTTGCAACACGTATCATTTTCGTTCTTTTATTGTCGTGAACTTTCGGTTGGGGAGGAGTTCTTCGGTAATATTGGGATTTACTACCGAAGAATGATTTCATCGCGGAAAAGGCCAGAATTAGACGTCGCATCGATGGCATCGATATCGGATTGCAGAGCCGCTCGACGATAGCGATGTTGATTGTCGGAACGCCTGTCCGACGGACTCTACGAAATGACGAACAGCAGCAGCCAGCGAAATGAGGCGGACAGAAATACCGGTTGATGCGGTGTGCCGATGAATGTCGTTGGATTCTCGCAACACCTGCACGAATTTGGTTGCGACCGGCTCTTGCGCGATGTAAAAATATTCGGGAAATCCGCCAAAAGCTAAACGACGTTCACCTATGACGAACGCAGGCGGAATATTGTGCGAAATCTAACAAATCCAAGAAACGGCATGAAATGAGTATTAAAACGGACAGTTCGTTATCCGAAAAGCTGAAACAGGCAATCGAGCTTCTGAATGAAGTAAGTGACGCTATCGGCGGCGCGTCAAAACAAAACTTCAAAGTGACGGTCGCTTCCAACGAAGGAGGTCCAGCATCGCCCCAAGGAGACGGCGGCGGGGAACCAGGGGGACCCGGTAATTTTAATTCGATAATACGTCAACGAGAAGCTGCACGAAAGGCAGCACTTGCAGATGCACAACAGCGCGAAGCGGAGAACAGAGCAAGGCTGGATGATACCGGCGCCCAATATCGAAAATTAATTGGCGATGTCGCGTTTGCATCTGCTGTTCACAGTGTCCGTGGAGACCTTAATGATCTCGATCATGCGTTCTCTAGTCTTAGTGTTAAAGAAATGAGATTACTTCTAGCTGCCATTATTTCCGCATATCCAGGTGCAAAAGAACTGTGGAAAGATGCTGCGCAAGGAATAAAAGATTATAAAGACGATTGTGAACGTACTTATAGAGAAGATCTGGATCGAAGTATTCACGAAGTTGATCGCCTTGAAGCATTCGAACGTGGTTTAACGTCATAATTGACCGCCGCTCTGCCGAGAATGCACGACCAATTCCACCCTGCTTTCCTCAATTCATTCGGCAAGTGACGTCACAATCTTCAGCGGGAGTCGTGTTTGCCGGATGTAACATAGGACAGGCTGAAAGACACGACTCGATCGCTTCGAGCGATTTAGCCAATCGACTTTGCGAAAGCTGCCAGTACAAATCTATCCTTTTTCAGTTTGCTGAACGATCCAAGACCCGCTTGACCTGAACCTGATTCCATTCTGCCCCGCGCCGAGTTGTGTGGCCATCGGCGTTCAATGCTTCCGCGATGGCGCGAAGGCTTTTGCCGCTCTGTTGAAGTTGCTTCATCGTGGGGACAAGATCAACGTAAGCTTCTTCGGCTTTGGCTTTTCTCACAATAACCGAAGCTTTTGCGCCTTTTTGTGCCCCACGGGCGCGGGCATCTTCGCGCCCGTCCCAGTGACCGGGGCGGGCCGATCCGAGTTTTGTTCCACGTGCCTTTGCAGCAGCAAGCGCCGTTTTCGTTCGATCGGAAATGGCCTTTGCTTCGCCTTCCGCCACTGCCGCCAAAATGTGGATAGTGAGACGGTTGGCGTGTTCAAGGTCGATGGCGATGAAATCCACGCCCGATTCCATCAACCGGGATAGGAAGGCCACGTTGCGGGCGAGGCGGTCCAACTTGGCCACAACCAAGGTGGCCTTGCTTCGCTTTGCGTGAGCCACGGCTTTGGCCAATTCGGGCCGATCCGAATTCTTGCCGGACTCAACTTCCCGATAGGATGCCAAAACGTTGCAACCGCGCTGGGCGACGAATGCCGAGATTGCCGCCTCTTGTCCTTCCAACCCCAAACCGCTCTTGCCTTGCTTCGCCGTGCTGACGCGAAAATAGGGGATGATGTTTTTCACGGCTTCGTTTCCAAAAAAGTCTTTTATGGTCGCGTTTAATCGTCGCACGACCATTGTTACATGTGCCTCACTGTTCGTCAAGGCTTGTGTAACATTCGGCATTTTGGATTTTGTAGGTGATTTCATTTTTGATTCTCCGTCCGTGTGTCGCGTTGGAGTTTACCAAAACCCGATCAAATGGGATGGCATTCGGGGCGGGCCGGAAGGGCAGAAGTTGAATATCCTGTGGCCAAAAAGTTTGGTACGGTGTTCGTGGCCAGAAATTGCGTTGGCCTTTCAGACAATTGAAATTCGAAGAATCTTTCGTGAACTCTTGTGTCCCCTTGAGGGTATTCTGGGAATAGCCTTTGTTGGAATTGCTTGATAACTCCGTATTTTGAAAACTTCATTTTCATCCAAAGTAGACATAGATGGAACACGAACCAACAGAGAATTCGATTAATGCTGAAATCGCATGGGTTACCTACATCAATCCATTTACGATCATCCGAAAGGATTCTGAGCCCGACTTCGGCCTGTCTCTGGATGATATAAATTCAAATTCGTACAACCATGGAAAGCTTTGCGAAATCGTCGCCGCAGTCCCTTGGTCGGAAATTGATCCATTGAATGTCTTGGTTTGTTTTGACGGTGCTCTCGCTATTCCACGAAGGAAAAACGTCGGTGGTGCCGATGGTGCTTTGGCCCATTTCAACCGCGTATTATGTAGCTTGCTTCTTGGTGGAATAATTTGCGAAGCCGTTGATCGGCGCGACATAGTATGGGGAAGACTTCATGAGAAATGCCAGCTTTGGCCAGTCGAGGCCGGTGAGAGTCTGAATTCGTCCAGGCATTGCCATCTCCGGCAGAAGTCTGCATCAAACTTCGATAGGATTCTACTTTCAAGCCCAAAAAACGTCGACGTTTCGACATTTCGAGCGGCATTGGCACAAGGGGCTAGGGTTCTTGAACTTCTGGACACATTATCGCCAACATTCTTTCTGACTGGATTCACGGAGCTTCGATACCACAATTTCGCAAACGCTCTCGGCAACTTATGGATTTGCGCTGAACAACTGACGGAGTCTATTTGGAAGAAATCAGTTTGTGAGCCTGCGAAATCGTCTGAGGTCAGAGCGAAGAGTCGAATGGAATCCTTGAAGAATACCGGAAACTGGTCGACCGGCATGCGACAAGAACTATTATTTCAGATCGGAGTTTTGGACCATTCGGTTTATTCAATTCTTATCCCGGCTCGAAAGGCTCGAAATGAACTCGTTCATTATGGACTTCCGCCGTCACCTTCGGTAGTTGGCGATTTATTTGATGGTATCCTTGCCATGATTGAGACGATTACTGATATAGATTCGCTTGGAATTCGGCAAATTGGTCACAGATCAAGCGATCATTCGGAATTCATCGGTACCGAGTTTTTCGAAGGCTGGAAAATCGTTTCAGATCGGCTTAGATCCTGAAATTCGCTCGAAATCGGATACTGAAACCGCCATTTAGGCCATATCGAGTTTTTTGCCTCATGCGTTATGGCAGCGGTGTAAAGTGCTTTTATCCGAGTTGTTTCGATTACTTGGCCTCTTCTTTTTCAGGCTGTTCGTTCAATCGCCTTTTGCGAATGGCGTTGAGCAATTGCACCTTCAATTCAAACGGCAAATCCAATTCGGCAATCGGAATGGGCGAATTCCGTTTTGCGGGTTCGGTGGTGACGGGTTCGGGACCGAGGGGAATTATTTAAGACCAGAAATACGGCGAATCAGCAACTAACTTCGTTTTCCGTCACTGGAATGGTGTTGCTTGGTTGGATGAAGCGAAATTGATTTTTGGTTTAAACGCGAGATTTATTATGCGTGTTTTGGTGGGAACCATTTTCGGCAAGGACTGGTCTATTCAACTCACGTATGAGGGGTGGGCTTCAGTGGAACGGCCCGAACTGGCGGAACAGATGAACGCCATGAACGTGGCGGAAACGTCTGACGGCTTTTTGCCGGGGTCGTGTGAAAGGATGATGGCACGTGTTGCCGGGGTCTTGAATGCCGATTTTCGAATGGAACCGGTTGCTGATTCAGAACCGGGAAGAATTTATTAAGACCAGAAATATTTTCGGACTTGTTTCGGTCACTACCCTTCGTGGGTTACGTTTTTCAGGAAGAAATTATGGGGGGATCATTGGCGTGGCAACCCAAATGCTGAACGGATCATGGTTTGGAATACATTTCTTAACTTTCCGATGCGTTTCCTTTGGTGCTTCCTTTGGAGGAGTCGATCAAATGAATTTACGTGGTCTTTTGTCAGTAGAAAAGAACAGGCAATTGGCCTCAAGCATGCCGAAATTCGGTTATGGTTTTTTTCATCGACAAATTGCACAACCACGATTCCGCTAGAAGTCTTCGGGAATAGCCACCGCCGTTTGAATATTTAAAATTTAGTTGGCCGTGAAATCATATTTACTGAATTCGGGTTTTTGTTGAATAACAATTTCTGTTTCTGGTCTTTCGAATTGATGTCGCTAGGAATGGCAAGTCGGTGTTGTTTGAAATGATTCTAAAATGGATGTCTGACCCGGTGCTTTCCCACTTGAATCCCCACAGGAACGATGTGATTTATTTCGCGTGCTATGTACTAACCTCATCTCGGTTGTGACATGCGGTGCCTACATGAAGAGTGCTTAATCAGTGCAGTCTTGTAATTACCAGAAAACATGGCCAAAACGACGATCTCAGGTCCATCCATCGTCGTTCCTTGCAAAAGTGGCGCAGTCGTTCCTTGCAAAAGTGGCGCAGTCGTTCCTTGCAAAAGTGGCGCAGTCGTTCCTTGCAAAAGTGGCGCACTCTCGACGGTGCGCTTTTAGCCATCGTCTAACAGTCGGTTCTTTCAGCCCAAGCTCACTGCTGATTGCTCGATTACTTTTGTCCTCGGAATGACACCGGAGTACTTCTTCGAGCAATTGTTTTTTTAATTTTTTCCGCTCAGTCGCGATTATGTTTCGCTCCTTTCGAGTCAATTTCTTTTCGGGTTCGGTTTTGGTCTTTTTTGAATTGATGCCTTGCCTTGTTTCCAGCGAGCGCGATTCACTGGGGGTGGCATCGGGCTTCGAAATTGTCCTCAAATCCAGACCAGCATTGTCGGACGCAAACTTCGCCCTTTCCGCATTCGTCGGCTGCGCTTTTTGATTTATGTTTGAGTACAAATCAGCGCGCAAAGCACGATTAAAGTCCCGCACGATGAGCGGAATACCGTGCAAAATCGCGTAGGCTCTGGCTTTGACGTATTCGGATCGATCCGGGTCTTTTCCCGATGCGATTTCCGAAAATATAGCTTTCGCGTCAACGATGTAGCCTCGGGACTCGGCATACTCCCGCACCGAAACGACTTGATCGGTCAAGTTCGCTTTTTGGCTGCGGTGAGATTCGCGGCAATATATGGCAGCGTGTTTATTACCGGGTGGCGCATCGCCCAATTGCGATAGTGTGAATTGCCCGTTCGTTAATTCGGGACTTGGATTAGGGTCGTTATCGTCGTCGGACACCGGGCGTCGCGTGCGAATGTCCGCTCTGTAGACAACGTTCAGCGATTTTGGCTTTTCGCTCACATCGGAATTCAAGTCTTTCGCGCCATCGTTCGGTTCGCGTCGCGCGACCTGTTGCTTGCCGTATTGCTGTTTTAGGGCTTCGTATTCGACCGTTCCCGGTTCCGCAAATGTATCAGAAATTGGATCAAAGCCAGCCCACGGGCCTTCGTCGTATTCATCATAGTATGGGTCGTTGTCGAAGGCTTCAAGAGCCGATATCATGATACGTCTCCACAAGGAATAGTTGTGGTGTCGAGAACACGCGCCTTCCAGAGCGATCAACTCTGGGGGCGTTTTTTCGTATTCAGACCTGTAATGGCCAAACATACATAGGCTAATGACCGGGCACAATCCATTAGTAACAGAACAATTACATTTGCTGACATCTTCTGTAGTCAGGCAATTAATTCTGTGGTTTGGCCTTTTCGTCACGAACAATTAGACCGAACAACACAAAACCGAATATGACGTGTTACGAGTTATTACAAACGATTAGGAGCACGTACCATGCCTACCGCCGCTACACTCTCGATTACGAAATTGATGAACGTCCGCGAAGTTGCGGAGCAAACCGGGCTTTGTGAAAAGTCCGTCTGGAATGCAACCGCTCCACGGGGCACATTGCCTTGTGTGAAGCTCGGGGCGAGAAGTCTCTACCGCCCAGAAGACGTTGCGGCATGGATCGCATCGCGAATTGTTTGGCCTGTCAATGCCCAATAAATTCAGTAGCATCATTCTTTAACAAGAAAGGTTTTTTTTATTATGGCCAGCATCTCAACCGACTCGGGCGGGTTAAGGCGGATTCAGTTTGTAGCGAAAGACGGTTCAAGAAAGGCCATTCGACTCGGCAAGATCCCAAAGCGCGACGCGGAGTTCTTCAAGGCGAAACTTGAGTCGTTGCTTTCGGCCAAATTGATCGGCAACGCGCCAGACCGTGAGACGTCCATCTGGCTGTCGGGACTTTCAGACGATCTTTTCAACAAGCTGGCTAAAGCGGGGCTGGTGGAATCCCGGAAGCCTGTCGAACCCGTCGCGGTGATGACGGTTGGCGGTTTCCTTGATGCCTATCTGGCTCGCCGATCCGATAACGTGAAGGGTGGAACGTTCGTTTTCTATGGGCACACCGTCAGAAATCTGAAAAAGTTCTTCGGGGCAGACAAGCCACTGGCCAGCATCAATCCCGGCGATGCCGACGACTTCAGGCGAAATCTTCAACAAGTCGAAAAACTTTCCGCGGCAACCGTCGTTCGTCGGTGCGCTCTTGCTCGAACGTTCTTCAAGGATGCAGTTCGACGTCGTTTGGTTGACGGGAATCCGTTCGACGGGGTCGGAAACGGTTCGACAGCGAACCCTGACCGGGCGAGATTCATCGACAGAGAAACAATCGACAAAGTCATTGAAGCATGTCCCAATGCTCAATGGAGACTGATCGTCGCGCTTTCTCGGTACGGTGGCTTGAGGGTGCCATCAGAACCACTGCTGCTGCGTTGGCAGGATGTCGATACCGTCGACTGGAAGAAAATGCTTGTCCATTCGCCGAAAACTGAGCACCATCCCGGCAAGGGGACTCGATTGGTTCCAATCTTCGCGAAAATTCGTCCGTATTTTGAGGATGCCTTAGAACTGGCTGAAGACGGGGCGGAATGGGTTCTTCCGTCACTGCGGCGGCAAGGCATTTCGACGGGTGATTGGCGAAACGTTAATTTTGGGACTGAGTTCATCAAGATCATCAAGCGGGCCGGTTTGGTCCCGTGGCCAAGAGTCTGGCACAATTTGCGGAGTTCATGTCAGACGGAACTGACGGAAGAATTCGCGAGTCACGTTGTGACCGCTTGGCTTGGCAACAGCGAAAAGGTTGCTGAGAAGCATTATCTGCAAGTGCTGGACTCGCATTTTGAGAAAGCGGCGCAGAACACGGCGCAGTGTCCTATCGTAGGAGTTCGCACGGGTTCGCAGGCGGATGAAACTGTCATGCGAAAAACCCCTGAAATTCGCGGAAATCAGCGAAAAACAGGGGTTAATCAGTGGGCGATACTGGATTCGAACCAGTGACTTCCACCGTGTGAAGATGGCACTCTAGCCGCTGAGTTAATCGCCCTTTGGGGGAGCCACTTCGAATTCGGTTTGATAATTCTTGGGGTGGCCTGATGGCCACGGCTCGCCTTGAAGTCACTATTTTGTACCCTTTGTGGAGGTCATCGGCAAGGATGTCTTCAGGACCCTGGCTCGCTGATGGGGTTTTCCTCGAATTGGTTGACGGATTTTCTGGGTTTGATGGCTTCGGGTTTGACCGCAATCCGAGACGAAGATGAACCCGTTCATCAGATGTTCGGCTCAAGCGGTCGGTCGAGAATTGAAAACGAAATTAAAAGAGTCCAAATTAACGGCATCAATTGTGGAGCGCCGGATGTTACACCCAAAACAGAACGTCCTTCAGACCCAATGGGGCCGGTCATTCCCATAGCCAGGGTCGTAGGTCCGCC
>CAIOKO010000258.1 GCA_903858935.1 uncultured Schlesneria sp.
TCGAGCAGATGCGGGCCAGAAAGGCCGCTGAAGCGAACGCACAACAGCCACCAGCCGCAGCAGCAGACCAGCCCGCAACATCGCCTGCCGAAGTAAAGTCGGAAGAACCTGCTGCCCCACAGAAAAAACTGTCACCCATCGAGCTGATGCGGGCCAAAAAGGCCGCTGAAGCGAACGCACAACAGCCGCCAGCCGCAGCAGGAGACCAGCCCGCAACTCCGCCTGCCGAGGTAAAGTCGGAAGAACCTGCTGCCCCGCAGAAAAAACTGTCACCCATCGAGCAGATGCGGGCCAAGAAAGCCGGAATTGGTTCTGATCAGGTCCCGTCTGAGCCGCCAGCGAACACCCCTGCCAGCGGACAGTCCACCAGCCAGGCGGGAAAGACAGGCCCTTCAACCGGAAACCTGGACACGCCACCAGTCCCATCGGGCAAGCCCACAACCGACGTCGATTCAAAACGTCCTCTACTGAAAGAAAAGCACTCCGGGGAACCTGGATCACTCGTTTTTCTCGTCAAATCGTGGTTAAACGGTCATGTACTGGAAGCTGCTCAACAAATCGGGAACCAATCGTTGACCGGTGAGCCCTTGGCTCGTGCTCAGGAATTAATCCTTTCCGCATTGAATCAACTTCTCGGGAGACCTGATTTTTTGAATGACGATCGGTTGATTGCTGACGTCTATTCGAAGCCTGAACTCCTGCGAAAAGTGGCGACTTTCCCGAAAGGGACTAAGGGAATTAAGAAGGATTGGTCCGAGCTGGAATTACGAACCGCTGGACGTGCGGCATTCAGCGAGATTTTCCCTAAACTGATCCGAAAGCCGGTTGAATCTTCCGGACCGCCGCGTGTTCTCGCCTACCTGTCACGTGGCGAATGTTTTGGCGAAATTGCGGTTGTGACTCGCAGCCCTCGAAACGCCAGTTGTATCGCTTACAACCATCCCTCGACAGAAGAGGTTCGCGATTTTGGCAATGTCGAACTTGTGCGAATTCCCGGTGCGGCCTTTCGCAAGTTGATGGACGAATCACCAGCGCTCAAACAACAGGTTGAGTCCCTCGCTCAAACGCGTGTCAATCAAACGAAGTCCTCGGGTTCAAAACATACTGAGACCGACCTAATTGCATCGGCCGAATTCCAGAAAATGGGCCTCTTTCAAGGAACGCGGCTGCTTGTCATCGATCTGGATTCGTGTACTCGTTGCGGGGATTGCGTCGAGGCGTGCGTAAAAACGCATGACGATGGTTATTCGCGATTGTTCCTCGACGGACCACGTTACGACCGTTTTCTGGTACCGTCAGCCTGCCGGAACTGTCTTAACCCCGTCTGCATGCTCGGTTGCCCGGTGGGGTCCATCGCACGTGGCAATAATGGTCAAATTGAGATCTATGACTGGTGTATCGGTTGTTCCAAGTGCGCCGATCAGTGCCCGTACGACTCAATACAAATGCACGACTTAGGCCTGATTCCAGAAGAATCACTTGGGTGGCTTTGTGCCAGCCGTCGATCATTACCCGATGACTGGTACCGAGCAAGGCGGCTGAGTGGTGGCTGGATGCAAGGATCGTCACCTTTTCTCTGGCAGGGAGATTTTCTCAGGAACTTGACTGAAAGCGTTAGTGATTCCGAATCGTTATCGATCTGTTTTCGTCACGAATTTCGTTTGCCGAAGAAGTCAAAGACGAGTCACTATCGGCTTTCAATAAACGAAGATCGACGTAAGAGCACGTTGAAAAAGGTCCGGGTCGACAAGTCCAAAGTCTTGGGCGTCTGGTTGAACGGAAAAAAACTGGAATTGACCGGAAATTCGATTGATCTTGCCACCGAAGATTTTCTGACAAGCGAAAATCTGCTCGCAGTCGAAGTCAGTTTGGGTTCAGACACGTCCTACGGTCAAATTGTCCTTTCAGCCTGTCTGGACGCTGTCCCGGAAGCGAGCGCTCAAACACGTGCGATCCTCGGAGATCAAGTTCTCCCTGAAATGGACCTGGTCACAAGCCGCGCTGCGGTGTGTGATCTCTGCAGCCACCTCCCAAGCCAGCAACCTGCCTGCGTAACGTCGTGCCCACACGATGCGGCAATCCGCATTAACCCCTTGATCAACTTTCCGACGTAAGTCCCGACTCCTTGATCGGCAACTATGTTTTACCCTCGCGAAACCGTGAATTCGACTTTTCCCGACAAACGCCCGGGGGATTCGAGGAAGTTGTATCGACCGATCCGCGTCCAGCGACTCGCAATGACAATCGGCTTTTTCATACTGCTGATTTCCGTTTCAAAGAATTCATTCGGACAAGTTCCTCCGCCTCCGTCACCGACTTCCCTCATCGACATCAACGGCACAGAAGTCTTTTCTGCGACGACCATAAATTCGCCTCATGATTACTCATCCGGCCGGTTTCTGGGCAGCCAATCGTGTACTGCGGCAAGCTGTCACGGAAATCCTCGTCGAGAATCCGCTCCTGGATCAGCGGCACATTTTTTTTTCGACAATGATCCTCATCAAAGAGGGGGCGCGGTTCTCCGTGAAAAGCGTTCGGACGAGATCGTCAAACGACTAAACTTGACCAAGCCAGCATGGGAAACAAAAGAATGCCTTGTTTGCCACGCACCCGGAGCGATGCATTCAGAGAATCGCCAGGATTTCCTCGTAAAACTGGCGGAAGGAGTTGGCTGCGAAAGCTGTCATGGTCCTGCTCAAAACTGGCTGACTCATCATCACACACTCGAATGGAAGTTCCCCGAAATCTGGTCAAGCGAAAGAAAATTGGACTCGGGTTTTCGTGAGACCAAGAACCTTGTTAACCGGGTCAACGACTGTGCTGACTGTCACGTCGGCAACGCAAGCCAGTCAGTCAACCATGATTTAATCGCGGCTGGACATCCCCGGCTCGTGTTTGAGTATGCCGCATATCAATCGCTGATGCCTGCCCACTGGCGACGTTCTGAAGATCGCCAACGACAGGCAATGGCTCGTGGCTCGCAGTCGAGTCTTTCAAATTCGGCAGCGAGGGACTGGCTGCTCGGACAACTCGTCAATGCCGAACATGAACTGAGCATCCTGTCCGCTTCTGCCAGCCATCCAGATGAAGTTCATGCCGGATACCCAGACAAAGTCTGGCCCGAACTGGCTCAATACGACTGCTTTGCCTGCCATCATGACTTGAAGTCAGCGAGCTGGCAGCAATCCCGATCGGGTATTAATCTCGAATTGAAACCGGGCGAGATTCGATGGGGTACCTGGAGTCTCGGATTATTACCCGAACTGAAAACTCCCTTAAACCGGCTTGTCGACAATCAACTAGTCGAAGATCTCTCGAAACTGCAAACGCGGATGAGATCCCCGATTGTCGAAACGAAATCGGTTGCTGATGATATTCTTGATTTGCAGCACAGACTGGGGCTGGCTGCAATATTTCTCGATAGAGCTGAACTTCGTACCGAAGACCTTCGTGCGATTCGAAATTCGTTACTTGCGGACTCCGCGCGAGTTACGAATCAGGGATGGGATCGATCAACACAGCTTTACCTTGCGCTCGTCGCAATTGATATCGGTTTGTCAGAAACCCCTTACCGACCGGATCGCATGAATCCCGGTCGCGAAGTGACTTATCGTCAATTGCGAGAGAATTTATCTTTCGGGGGCTCAACGAAATTGCGTCCGCCGTTCGAACATCGCGGGAGTCCGTTTCGTCTACAACAGAACTGGCAGAAAATCCAGCAGGGCTTTGATGATCTGACGATCCAACTCAGTTCGGAGCTTCAGCAATGAGTATCGCAAATCCTGCGACACGTCTCGAGTACGTCTGTCTGATTCTTGCCTTGTTCCTTGGACAGATTGCGTCTGGAGACGATGGTGTCTCTCGCGACGCCAAAGATCGATTCGGGACGCCTGACAAATCTCGAATCGTTGTTGGATTTAATAACAGTAATTGTTCGATCTGTCATAGCAAAGGGACTTCCGATTCAAGCAATAAATTGCCGCCAAACTTGCGAGGACGCGGCAACGATGGATGGATCCTGGGTGATGAGATCTCTACGTGGTACGACCACGATTTTCACAGTCAAGCATTCAACGTGCTCTTGAACGAACAATCTCAGCAAATCGCAAAACGACTGGGAATCGTTGACAAAGAAACAAAGAAATCGATGGTCCATCGTGATCGTCGATGTCTTTCCTGCCATTCATCTGTTCCAGTTGACCAGATGGTTGTGGATGCCGACCGCGTCGTTGACAAAGTGAATCAGGATTACGATACGGAAGAAGATCCTCTTTACAACATTGGGGTTTCTTGTGAGGCCTGCCATGGGCCTGCTGGTGGAAGCAATGGCTGGGAAAAACGTCACGTCGACGCCGACTGGAGAACAATGAACCCGAAGTCCAAGTTCGATGATTTCGGATATTGGGACATCCACTCTCCAAGAACTCAGACTCGAATCTGTCTGTCGTGCCATATGGGTAACGTCGAACAACAGAAGGTCATTACCCACGAGATGTACGCTGCCGGCCATCCGCCGCTTCCAAGCTTTGAGCTTTCTCAATTCGTTCATCAAATGCCCAGACATTGGCGTCGCCTCGAAGAGAAGCCGAAGTCTTTGAGTAAAAATGTCATCGAGAAACTTAGCCAATTCAATCAAGATTGTGACTTTGCCTTGATCGGCGACAACGAACTTGCCGCCACCAAATTGACGGTCATTTCGACGTTGGTGACGCTGGAAGAATCGATGAGATTGACTGCCGGACTGATCTCAGACCCGGCCGCATCACCACAGTGGCCGGAACTGGCAAACTACTCATGCTTTGCATGCCATCATGAACTCAAACGTGATGGTTGGCGCAAGCGAAGCAGATTGAGCAAATTCCCAGGCCGCCCAACGCTACACGAATGGCCGTTCTCGCTTTCGCGCGTCGTTGCGCAAGAAGTCCTGAACACCGACAGCAAGTCCCTGTTCGAAAACAACGTCAACGCTGTGATTAATGCAATGACCGCTCGACCATATGGCGACTCGACGGAATTAAAACAGTCTGCAACAGCCCTCGCTAAAAGCATCGAAGCTGATACGAAACAGTTAAATTGCAAGACGATCGACCGTGAATTCGGAATTCGCTTTTTAACGAAACTTGCGACAGCGGCGTCGAACGAAATTACTGATTACGATTCGGCTCGACAGTTTGTCTGGGCCTACGAACGGACATTAAATGCATTGAACAAGCCGGCACAACCCAATGTTGTCGCGTCACAAGAAAAGTTGCCAACCCCCGACACATGGGTTAGCGGCCATCCCGTCCTGGATGAATTTGAACAAGACCTCGTCCTTTGGCTTCGGTCGAATCGCAATGCCCCAATCCCGGTGAGTCTGGGCTCAAATGAACAAAAGTTCGAGCAATTGCAACGTATGACAAACGTCTCTGAAACACTGAAAAAGATCGGCGAATACGACTCCCAGAAAACCAGCGAACGTTTTCAACGATTGCTGAAGACCCCTGTCGATCAAACCGAACAAATTCGATGAACTCGTAGGGTGCGGTCGAGTCTTCGAGGCCCACCAACGGCATCACAAAAAGTTGGCCAGGTTGGCCAAGTTCCTTTTTCATAGGCTTTTTAATGAGTTTGAAGTTGGCCAACTTGGCCAACTTCATTCAGTCTCGAAATACCTTCGGCAGGGCGAGGTTCCACCAAAGCCGCCTTTGTGCCTTGTCTTCACTTCGTGAACTTCGTGTCCTTCTGTTCAAAATTCTTCTCTCCTTTTTCGCTGAAACCCATTCGTCACGAAATTTGGTGTCATAGTTTGTTCGAGTTCGATCGACTTCGACCATTCCTCGTAAATCACAGGCTTTGTGGCGGCAATCGACCCATTTTTGGGGGTGTTCGAGTTTGTTCGAGTTTGTTCGAGTTCGACGCAGTTCGACCGACTTCAACCGGATTCGCCATCTTTCACTCTTCCGATTTCATGCATAGGCCGATTTCGTTCGACTTGCATCCTCGAAACAAATGTTGGTCAAGTTGGCAAAGTTCCATTGTTTCAGGCATTTTTGCAGGATTGAAGTTGGCCAACTTGGCCAACTTGGCCAACTTCAATCGTTCACGCCTTGTCTTCAGGAGGGCGAAGTTCCACCCGAGCCACCTTTTACGTTCGGTCTTAACGCCGCAGAACTCCGTCACGTCTTCGTGATACATCAAACCAGACGAACAATCTGGAAATACAAAAACCTTTGAACAGAAGTTAACTAAGGGAACGAAGGAATTCGGAATGCAGCGTTCGCCCCGAATTGACGGGACAGTTCTGACAGCACGCACCCTGCATGCGATTATCTTCCCTTCGTTAACTTCAAACCTTCTGTTCAAAATCTTCTTTTCCGGCCTGCTGCCATCCCGCCGCCGAGAGATTTGACATCAAAGTTCGAGCGTGTTCGCGCGACTTCACCTGACTTCGCCCGATTTCGAATTTCTCCGCTCCCGTTGTGCGTATCCAGCGAACAAAACCGGGACTGGCTCTGAGTTTCAAGGTGCCTGTCCTGCTTTTGTTCCAAACAACGAACCGCCACGGATCAGCCCGCAGCGATCAATGGCTGCGGGGGCGACCCTTAATTAATTCATTCCAAGATGTCAAAGATCAATTGTCGTCGTCAGTTTCTGGGTTCGGGAAATCCAGGCGAGCTACAACCCGTAGAACGTGCTTTAGCCCGTTCCAAACAATCGCTTGCGCAGCCAAAAGCCAAACACATACAAGATGCCAACATCGCAACGATGACGGTGACATCGGTTTCGAATGAGTCCTTGCGTATCCTTTCGCCTCCGCCAAACACACAACCACATAAAACTACAACGCTTTTTGTCGTACGTCAATAGAATAACAGAATTACTTTCTTAACGTTTGGAAGCTGCACATGCGAATCGCCTTTTCGTAGTTGCGACGATCCGTACTTTGGGCCTCGCAATCAAATTGGCATTCCACAATTTTCTGCCCGCCCTGCTCGATATCGATTTACTCGACATGGAATGTATCGCGCAAATTGCGTTGTCTGTCTTCCCTGCGGGACTCATTATCGAGGGGAGTTCCCGCCCCCCACCGTTGAAACCGTGGGCTATTATCGGGTGTCCCCAGGGGACAAGGACGGTTGCGTCGGCTGGCCCGACTTCGATCTCGAAACCAACCAAACGGTCACATGGCGAAGCGAACCCAAGTCGCCATCATCACAGAGGAGTTTGGCCTTAGTCCCGGTAGGGACGGTCGATAATAGCCCACCGTTTCAACGGTGGGGTACACGATATTGAAATCGACCGAGTCCCGTGGGGACGACAGACCCTCATCTAACGCGTCCCCATTCGTTGAAGTGAAGCGGGGACAGATCCAGTTTCAACTGGATCAAATTCATGGGGCAGATTGAGGATCGAAGTTTTGTCAAGCGTTGGACCCGCCCCGAATCAAAGTTCCAACCTTATATGGGCCTTAACCCTCTCGCGCAGTGAAGTATAATCCGGATACCAGCGCTGAAACATGGCGGCAAGTTCAGGCGGGCTACAGCTCTCGTGGACATACATTCTCGGGACTGCCAGGGCATCCACACTGGGGCCACGGAAGCCATTGACCGTCGTATAGGCGGTTGTAAAGCCTGCTTCGCGAACAGCCTCTATCACATGACGGTTGAAATCGCCATAAGGGTAGGCAAAATCTTCAACCGACTCGCCAAGCACGTCTTCCAGCCAGCGGCGTGAGGCGACCAGTTCACGTCTCAGCCTTTCAGGGTCGAGGTGTGTCAATCGGGAATGGGACCAGCCATGCGCGCCAAATCGGAACCCACGACGACGAAGCGAGCGGATCTCGGTCGATACAAGACACCGCTTCCGCTGGTTTACGAGCAATCCCCTCGTACCCTCGGTGAAACCGGCCCTCCCCCGACTCGACCAGCGCCCGACGACGAAGACTTGCGCCGACACCCCAGCTTCCTCGATGGGATCCGCGGCCCATTCGAGCACACCGCGACAGGCATCGTCAAATGTGACGAGCACCGAGGGCTTGTCCCCGTTTGCGCCAGAGCTTCGAAGAGCAATATTGGTTATTACATTGAGGTGTTGACGGAATCGACTGACTGACACACAAGTCAATCGCGGCTCAGGCTCCGGCGCGACGTCATGGTAAAGCAGGATCAATTGCTCGGCACCGCTTATCGAGGAGCCTGTGTGCCGAAGAGCGGAGAAAAGCGCCATTCGACAGAAGTTGATCGGGCCACGCGCAATTGTAGAAATTGTCGGAAGCATATTCTTCTCAATCGTTTCTTCGCGATTCAAGTCTAAGCCCTCATTTTCGTTTAAAGGGCCCTGCGAATCGCATTAATGAACTCAATGTTTCCAGCGAATGACCGTTTCATGAAAAAAAGGCTTCCCTGTTGTGTATTTGATCCTTGATGTTAAATGTCGTTCGAATTCTTGAAGCAGCTGATATACCCAACTCTTTGCGAGTTGCGTCGTCAGCTTGGATTTGGCGAATCGCACGTGCTAGTACTTCCGGCTGATCCGGCGGCACTATCCAACCGGCATGGGGTGGGTTCAGGATGTCACGCATTCCGCCGACGTCAGTTGCGATCACTGGTACACCAAGACACATTGCTTCCATAATAAAGCGACTTTGCTCCTCGCTCTGAGACGGCAACACCGCGAGATCGGATGCGGCCAGAAGATTAAAGACGTCTTGTCGAGCACCAAGAAAGGAGATTCGCTGTTCGAGATGCCGGAGTCGAATTTGCATTCGACAGAAGTCAAGATAGGCTTCGTCTTCACCATACGCTGGCGCCCCACAAATTATTAGGTGCCCCTGCGGCACCGATTGCATTGCCTCTATCAAATGATGAAACCCCTTGCGAGATGTTATCCGGCCCGCTGAAATTATGAGGAACGTGCGGTCGTCAAGGCCGAGTTGTCCCCGTACAGAGAGCCTCGATTGATTGGCCGTAACCTCTTCTGGTGCGAGGCAGTTCGGCAGACGCATAATGCGTTCCCTCGGGAACAGGCACTGCAATTGTGCTTGTGTTTCATGCGACTGAACGGATATTGCAGCAACTCGACGACGACCGAGAGTTAAGAGTGATGCAAGAAACCACCTTGGTACATCTGCTTCACGCAAGTCCCAAGCAATCGCTGCATTGTGCCAAGCCCCCGACGCAAGGCTCACTAAGTGTCCTTTCATGGAAAATGTGTATACCAAATCGGGTTGAGTCTTACGCACGTGTTGGGCCAGGGTGTACCCAGCAGACATCAGTGCCTGGCAGAATCGTGCCGCGCGGTAAGGGTGGCAGAGGAGCCGAGATCGAGGTTCAAAGATGATCGACGGAGCTTTTAACCCATAAGTTTGGACATCCCGGGACTCCATTTCAGAAACCATCGCTCCGCCTTGAAAGGCAGCGAAGTCTGTTGGAAACCGCGTTTGATCCAGATTCCGTACCATGAGCAAAACACTACGCTCCGCACCGCCATTAATAACTGCGGTGTCGTTGAAAACCAGGATGCGAGAACTACCCACCATTGTTAACTCTAGAGTCAATTCGGTTCGAAATGCGTTAAACCATTTCTTTACTGGCCGTCAGACGATATTTGGCCCTCTTGGAAAGTCAAGAAACTCCTCGTCGGAATTCCTGCGAGATGCTGCAGAGCGAACCATTGATGCACGGATATCTCTGTCATGCCTTGAAATTGCGAGCGTTATCTAGTCTCTGCAGTCGTTACCAGAGCGAATCGCTCAGAGGATGTTGCGCCGAGATCGTCATTGTGCGTGTGGCTACCGGGCAAGTCACCTGCTCCCATTCCTCGCGTGTCAGGCTTTCCGCCTTTCGCCCACGAACTGCCCCACTGTGCATTTCACAACGGCTTTCAAAAAGGGGACAGGCACCGAGGACGGAGCCAGTCCCCTTTTTGAAAGCCGTTGTGACGTAGTGTTGAATCGTCACTTTTTGGCGCTTTGTTTGGGTCGCAGTCGGGAATCTCGTGACGGACCGAACCAGTCTTCTAACCGGAAGTGAAGATCGACTTCGCGTTCCCTTGATCCTTGAATTCTCTCGTCGCGCTGGATTTCCGGAATCCGGTAGGGGGTGACTCCGTCCGGCAACAGGTACATTCTCCGTTGTTCTTCCAGGGAGAGTGGTCGACCTCCAACTCGTCCGAAGACTGCGATCTGGTTGCCCGATTCGTCAACGGCCCGATCACGATCGACCCCTTCGGAAATCGCCTTTGCACACCCGCCGTGTGGAAGGGAATACCCGGCGATGATTCGAGGAATCGGCTTGGGAAGAAAGCTGTCATACCCTTTGGTTTCAGGGGATGTCAGTTGCAGGACTCGCATGCCGTTGCGGCCATCGGCCACGAAGGCGAACTGGCTGGCATAATAGGCTCCCAGCTTCACGTCGTAGACGTCGTTCATTTCGCCGCCCGCGTTGTATTCCAGATATTTCACAGGAAATTCCGGATTCGTCACGTCGATGATCACCAGTCCGTCACAGCCTGCCGCAACGTAAGCATAGTTTCGTGCGACATAAACGTTGCGAGCGTCTCGCAAGGGATGCGTAGTGACGAGTCTCGGATGAGCGAGATCGGTCACGTCCAGGACCTTCAATCCATCCTGATCACAAACAAACCCATATCGAAACTGAATCTGAACGGCGGTTGGATTACGCAGCACATCGGCACCAATCGTCGAAACAATGCAAGGGTTTTTGGGATCGTTAAGATCGACAACAACCAAACCCGCACTGCAAGAGACATAGGCATATGTCCCGACGACCGTTACCGCACGCGCTCCGTTCAATTGTCCTTGAGGATTAAAGACAACATCGGCCTTCAGGAAATTGTTGGTTGGGTCACCATCCAGCAGCGTCCCAGCGCCGATCAGAATTAACCCGTCGTACAAGTCGGTCGCATAAACATACGCGTAAACGGCATGCACAGCCGCCTCATGATTTTCAGGACGATGGGTTCGTGTCGGATCTGGGGCGATCGTTGTCGGAGCAGCCACCGAAGTCGCGTACCGGGTCTTCACGTAAAACTTCTGCCCGAGCGGCGAAACAGGTGCTGTCGAGAATCGCTGGGAAAACGCTTTGTCATCAATGAAAGCGATGTCAAAAATGCGAACGCCCCCTTCACCGCACGCTGCATACAAGTATTCTCCACGAGCCTGAAGGCTGAGGATTTCCGGGTGTTTAAACGGATGCAGAATGCTGTCGCCAATATCCTTGCCTGGATGTCGGGCGGCGATTAGCTGACTCCCGTTTTTGCAGTGCTTCTGATATCGGTTTGGGTAAACAATCTGATGCATCGAGCTGCCGATTACGGTCTGAGGTTCATCCCTCTCGGATACCGCCACGCCGTGGATTCCGTGCTCACCGGCCCCAACCCAGCAATAGCGGCCAATGAAATTCATAAAATTCGTGCCGTGCATCATCAACTGGGCCATTTGTGCGTTGTTGCGATTGTCTTGAGTCAGATGACAATCCGCGCACATCTTGGTTTCGCCACGCCCTCGAACTGTGTGAGGGACGTTTGTACTGAAAGCGATCCCGCTCATTCCTTCAGCAGAAATCGTCTGCTGCTGCGTATAGATGGAATCGCGGTTCTGGTTATAGGACGTCACATGAATCGCACACGACGACCGAGCCGGACCGATTTTGTTACCGGTCACGTTGCCATCGTGAGCCAGCATATAAATATCTTCTCGAAGCGTTTGAAAGTTATAAGAGACATAATTTCGCGTAACGTCACCTTCATTATGTAACCCCGGCGCCTTTTTATTAGCCTTTTGTGGCAGATGGCAGCCGTAGCAACTGGGATTCCAGGACGAATGACAGGCGATACAGTTAAGCTTTGCTCCGGCGTGGGCACATTCGCGTTCAGACTCCGGAACATCACCCCATGCGTATTCTCCGCCAGGAGCGAAACGGACTGTCTTCGCCAGGGCCGAAAGTGCGTTGTAATCTTTGTGCTTGGGATTAACCGTGTCTGCGACCTGCTTAATCTCCCAACTCAGGTCTTTTTCGACCATTGAATTTTGAACAACACGGTTGCCTCGCACTTCAAACCGGCGTTTTCCGAATGGAGTTCGCATCGAGGTCAGGTCTCGACCAACCGTGTTCCGCAGCGGATTCTCTTCGGCAGCCGGCCCGGTCGTGTGCATCTTCGGAATTCCGTTGACGACTTCAATCGCCCGCTGTTTTACGGAACCGTGACAGTCTTCACAGCGAATTTCGATTGCTGCCCGAACTTCCCCGTAAAGCTTGGTGTTTCCGTGCACATCCTGGGCGAAGTGACAATCGACGCAGTGCATCCCCTTTTCAAGATGGATATCCAGCAGATGCACGGGCAACCCGTTTTGATCCCTTCGCAGACTCTCTTCAAGTTCAAGTATGCTTTCAAGCGATTTCTCATCACGATTCCGATGAACTTCTCGCGACCTGAGAGGCATATCAACGGCCGCCTGTCGTTCGCTCGGACCTGGATCTGCAATCTTATTTCCAAAGCGGTCCAGGTGGTTTCCTTCAGCATCCTTCTTGAAAACTGCTTTAAATACCCAACCATGTCCGTGGAAATCAGCGAAGTGGGACTTTTTCAGACGAGGGTTCAACTCTGCGATCGAATCGAGAAATGCAGGATCAGTCAAATTCGTGCGAGTCGTGATTTCATTGGGATCACTCATTTGAGACTGAGTGAATTCCTCTGAAGTCAAATTCCGCTCGACCTTCGGATACATCATCTCACCGTCAGTTTCCTGGTCCCACCACATGTAGCCCAGGTAACTGTTCATCACGGTTGTGCCAGGATGAATATGGCAGACAATGCACTGGCTGGTTGGCATTCCCGTGACGAAACGGTGCGCCACAGGATGCCCTGGTTCGTTTTTGGGAATCATCGGATCGACGTGACTGACAAATTCGTCCGTCTCGAAATGTGCTGTTCCTTGATTACCGTATTTGGCCCAGGGACCGGAATTCACCGGTGAGCGGTCGTTGGCATAAACCATGTGACACGACGAACAACCGCTGGAGCGATAATCGCCAGGGTGGTCGTTCGTACCAAGAAAATTCAGTGTTGGATCGAAAAGACGAGTCTTTTGCAAACCGATGAACACCGGGTCCGTCCGGTTCAACGTTCCCAAACCACGATTACTGAGACGAGTTCTCGGCTTCCCGTTCAGCTCCTGAGTTTCGGGAATACCGATCTCGTTCGTAAACCTTCCACCCCGTTCGAAGATGCGCAGAATGTTTCCAGGCTGACTGTTTTCGAACCTCGGCAGAGGATCGAGAAACGGCAGAATACCTTTTCTGGCCGTCTCTTCGGGGGTTGGAGCGGGCACTGTCTGAAGCCTTTGTGGCGTGCCATTCATGGAATAGCTTTCGCCGTATTTTGGCCACTTGTTCGGGACAGCTCCATTGTTATACAACGCCGCGCCCCACAACATGCAACCATGCGTCATCATGCTTTTTTTGACTTCAAGCGTTTCCTGCGAATGGCAGCTTGCATTCCCGCAACTCAAATGAGCGATTCGCAAATCACCAGGATTCACGAACCGAATGAATTCAGGACACTCTTCATTTAACAGAGTGTAAGAACGGACGGGATTGGCCGAGGAATGCCAGATCTCGGGATACCGAGGCTGGACATGTGCCTCAATCTTATTTGTCGAATTGCTGTTGCCACCATGGCAATCAACACAGCCGAGATGAAACGACAAGGGACGATCCGGCTGCTCATGCGGATCACACGCGTCTTTATGGCACTGAATACATCCCTGGCTTTTCATCGCAGCCAAATCAGCCGTCTGGCCGAGCAGCGTGTTTCTGAGCGCTTCATTTATCGATGGCCGATTTTCTCTCGGAGCTATGGGATCATTTTCAACAATGACAGGCGGAAGCGACCTCTCCCTTTTGACGAGACGGACCTTTTCGCCCGCATGCACCAGACGAGACGACACCAATCTTGGATTGACGTCGATATCCATCGTGAAGACGACGAAAGCAACAACGCCTATCAGTGCGAAAAGTCTACGATTTAATTTTTGATGTCGATCCATGAGCGGCATCCATGCCAGGCACTTTCAGCAATTTATTCGTCAATTGCCATAAAAACCAAGACTCGCACAAATCCATCGATAATCAACAAAATCTAGAACTGAAAAATCGCCTGCATGAAGGCCGCACTTAGCACCCCAAGTGACGCAGACGTCGTACTCGCGTTCGATGTCGTAAATGGCGACGTTGTGCCGTACAAATCTTTAAATCCAGCCCCGGGCAACAGACACGCATAGCCGCCGGTCAGAATAATATTGTCACTTAGTAGCGGTCTGTACTCCAATCCGACACTCAGGTCAACGCCAATGGTCGGGTGGATATTATTCTGAAATGTATAGGCCTGAAGGACCTGGGTACTGTCAAACTCCAGGTAATTCGCGTTCGTAATCAAACGTGACCTGGGGGTTAATTCAAAATCCATACCCAGATTGAACAGATGCAAACCCGGATTGACGAAATTGCTTTGCCCTTCGAACTTGCTGGACCTCAGGTCAGGTACAAGACTCATACGATTCACCAGACCGACGCCAAACAGATCGATCTGCTGGCGCTGCCAATAACTGAATTGACCGCCTGCGAAATTCGGGTTATCGAGGATCGTATCAAACCCTTTCGCCGTATGGTCATATGGGTTTCGGTCCCCCGATGCGTAGAAGAACGACGTCCGGAACCGAATCCAGTCGCGGTCGTAAGAAAGTTCCACGGCGGCCATTTGAGCGTTGATGTTTTGACTCGTCCCCGCGAGCGGATTTTGCGAATCTTTACCCGTCACCCAATAGAACGCGTTTGAGATGTTGAACCGACCAAAGTGACCGTCACCCGCCATCCCAAAATAGACGGATTCAACGCGATGTGGCTGAAACACCCCAACAGGGTCAGGACGGGCAAGAAAATTATTCCGGTCGAATTTGTAACTCGGTCCATCGTTATTGTAGTGCATGCTAAATTGAGCTGTGTATCCGGGAAAAACAAAATCCTGACGATAGTAATTCGCAATCACGATATTCTGGTTGCGGTCTTCGAATGTATTAAGTTGACTGTTCGTATCCTTTTCAGCCTGCCTGAAGAACAAGAGGTTGAACTGATCGCGATTTGCCAGTCGCGTTCCAAACAGACGCACTGCACGATTGGTATCCGAGAAAATGAAACCTCGAAAATCGCTGGTGAATTGTTGGGACCCGACTCGCATTGACGCGAAGTCGTAGTCCGGACTGAGGTCTTTCAACTTGGCTTCAACAAAGTACTCTTCCAGAGCCATGAAATCGTCGAACCGTGATTTACCGAGGCGAACATCTGGATTGACGACGGCCAATTGTTGCGCCGACAGATAGTTGGCATCAAAGACGGGCGTCAGCCTGACATTCCAGTCAACTGGCTTGAAACTTGTGTTTCCATGAAACAGGTCGACGGACAATCGAAAGAAATTGGTCGTAAAATACTGGTTATTGTTACCAAAAAACTGTTGTTGATTTGGTTTTGCCGTACTTTCAAACGGCGTTGTTGCCGTCGGAACCTGACGGAATTCCTGAATACTGTTGATCTGCCCGGTGAACCTGATGAACGTGTGCTGCCCGATGATCGGGTAATCCCCTTTCAAGGCATTCAAATTATAGGGATCCCACCAGTGCCCTTTTTTATAGGGATAATCCTCACCAAGCGGATGCTTCCGGTCATAGCGATCCCAATCGGAATAGCCGGATCGCCAACGGTCGGGAACGGGCACAAAATGACCGTCCTCCTGCACGTCGACAGGTAAAACCCCGGACTTACCCGAATACCCGAGTGGAGCTTCGATGGGATGCACGGGCCAGACGTTCGCAGCGACGGGCTCTGTAAATATGTCACCAGGTTCAGCAAAGGGCCGATCGAGCAGGCTCGGATCAAGCATGTTGCCAGATTCAATCCCCTCGTCGAACTCTGCTGGCTCTTCAATCTCTGGAAAGACCCTGTTGAACGGACGAGGAGTGGGGGGCAGATCTAACGTTTGAAACGTCGTCAAACTTGTTGAACCGGCCTCATAGAATGGGTCGGAACTTTCCATCGACTGACCCGTTAATGGATCAACGACATCACCTCCGTGATACACCGCACGCCTGACTCGCGACCGCCCCGCGACACCTGGAGTTTCGTCTTCCGACTGAAAGCGACTTCTTACCGATAAAGAAGACTTTTTTGCTGACTCAACGGGGAATTGATCCAAAGAGTGACCAGACCTTAATTCCTCACGAGGACGCGACTCGGAATACTCAGCAAGAATCAACCTCGACTTTGCCTGACACAGCGAGTCCGGATCACGATCCGCCAGCAATGCGACCCGGTCCAAGAGCAAGCGACTGGGAACAATACGTGCAACAGCTTCCAATGCGTTACGACGAATCTGACTGTCGCGATTCTTGAGCAACTCAACCAATACCTCAGACAAATCTCGCAAGCGATCCTCGGCAATCGCATCGGCGGCAGCATTTTTCGTCGCAGCGGACCAACCCAGCTCTCCAGACAGCAACTCAATTCTCGCGACTGCAGGCTCGGTTACGATTTGATCAAAGCTGTTTTCTTGCGAATACCCGAATGAACTGACTGCAACTGCTGACCCGAGACTTAATAGAAATAAACAACATCTCGCCAGAACTCGACGACTGGATCGAATCTGACGCAAGCTCACGACCCGAAGAATCGAGTACACAATTCCCGGTGATTGGTGAGGTTGATTCATTTACGGGTACATGAATCCAAAGTACATGAAAGGAGAAAAGAAGTGCTCCTGCGTATACGCAAAGGTGATATTTTCATTTTTTCAGCAATTCTCAATTAAATAAATAGTAAGGGAATCATTTGCGGACAACGCTCGTGCAGTGAGCGAAACTTTCTTACGAATCCGGCAGAAATCGCCAGAATAACCAGCGTTTTCCGTGAATCCTCCGGTGATGCCGAAAAAAACGGCTGTATAACCCGCTGCGCTTGCCGATCCATTTGGTAAAAGATTCCGCAATCGGTGAATCCATTTGTAAAACAGTTAACAAGCGTTTTCTGCCGTACGGAGTTTTGCGAGATGAAATGGCAAGACGTGTTCCGAAGTTGGCTCGGTTCGAACGATTTCGATGAACGGCCTGTTCATCCCGATCGATGGGCGAACGGCACGGAAACTCTTGAATACCGGCTCGTTTTGGGTTCGTTGTCAACAGATCCATCATTGGCAGGAACGGCGAACGTCGGCCCCGTGACGAGCGTGACTCCAACCACGACGAATTCGACGGGCAATACAGACAGTTCGACCGGGGGCATTCAGGCCATCGGGTCTCAATTTAGCAGCTTGTCACTGCAGCAGGATAATTCTTCGCCGAATTCAACAAGTCCGTCACAAACAACGACCGATTCGGCTCAGCCAGATACATATACTTCGTCGAACAACTCAACAAGCACAAGCAGTCCCGATGATGGACTGACATTGACGTCATTTAACTCCGTTGGATCGTTACCGGTATCGTCGCAATCGTCGACACAAGAGTCCGCGTCAGGGAATTCTGCGAGCACTGGGCCGGCAACACAAAGCGGCCCCATCATCACCATGACTCCTTCGGCTTCGACAAATTCGGCAAATTCCGTGAGTTCTCAGAGCTCTGAAGCGTCGCCAAGCTCGACATCGACAAGTCCGCCTGTTGCGATTGACACCTCTCTTACGGCAATAAATACGAATGTTCTCGTCAGCAGCGCAGCAGTAGCAGCGGCAAAAAACGGGGCCGGAGCAGCAGGGGCTAAGATCGTTCCTCCCTGGACTGGCAGCCAGGCCATCAGCACGGTGATTCATTACGATTTCCGCGATGCCAACGGGATCAAAAATGAGATCTCCGCCCAGCAAATTCAAACTACCGAAGCGGTGCTCCAAGACTGGTCGGCAGCAAGTGGTGGTAAAATCCAATTCGTGCGTGACACCACATCGCCCGCTTCTGACATCGTGAATATTGGAGTTGGCGACCTTTCTGCGGTCGGAATGACCAGTGCCGAAGGTGGCACGCTGGGTACATCGGTGCATTCCATTCAGACCGTTAAAGGATCCCAAACGTCTGTGGGAACAATCTGGCTGGATCGCAGTGAAACCTGGGTCGACGGACAAAGTTCCGGCGCGACTTCCTCGGGCACTGATTTTGCCACCGTCATGGCCCATGAAGTCGGACACACGCTCGGCATCAGCGATGATCTGACGTCGCAAGGAATCATGAGTCCCACCTATTCCGGTACTCAGAATCTGGCAGGAATCACGACGGCATTCCAGAACCCCAATTACTACACGACTGACAATGAGGACGCGAACGGTTTCATTACTGACAACATGGGGATGACAGCGGGCCAGTTGTCGATTGCGGATGTGACCCAGTTACTCAATCGAGCTTCGGTCGCTTCACCCAGCAACAATGCAATCATCGCCATAGTTGACCGTAACGGAAACATTCTGGGTGTTCGCCAGGAACAGGATGTCGTCGATACGATTAAAGACCCGGCAACATTAGCCTTCGCGACAGATGGCGCAGTATCTCTGGCCAGGACGGCAGCGTTCTTCGGGAACAATCAAGCCCCGCTCACATCACGAGTTGTGGAAGACCTCAGCCAGACGACGATGCTTCAACGGGAAGTCGAGGCCAACCCCAATTCCATGGACCCTACGATAAAAGGCCCTGGCTTTGTCGCTCCCGTGGGAATTGGTGGTAATTTTCCAGCCGGTGTCGAACATACACCCCCTGTCGACTTGTTTAATATTGAAGCTTCAAATCGAATTCAAACCGTAAGCCAGACCATGGTCAACCTCGAGTCTTACGGGACCGCGATTGGAATGACAGGTGTCTCACAAAATCGGGGAATCGCCACCCTTCCCGGAGGAATTCCGATTGTCAGGGACATTAACGGAACACCGACGGTCGTTGGCGGAATTGGTGTCTTCTTTCCAGGGAAAGATGGTTACGCCACCCATGAGCAAGGATTTGTCGCAGGACAGGACCAAACCGTAACCCAGCGCATGAATACCAATCAGGAATTGGAAGCGGAATTCATTGCATATGCGGCGTTAGGAGGTAGCCAAATCGCCATGGACTCTGGGGTTTGTGGCGCCGTCATTGGAAACCTCGGCGGCTACGCTCCCGTATCTGGCCTCGATCTTCCATTTGGGCATATTTCACTGAATGGAATTCAGCTGGGGCTTTTCGGCTCGACCCCCGGGAACCAGGGGCTTGATGATTTGATCGAGCAGTTCGGCGGCGTTATGGGAAAAGGGACGAACAGTGGTACAAGTCAGATTTTTGACACAACGACAAGTCCCACAACCATCATCAGTAGTAACACGGATATGGATCCCAAGATTATTGGTACCGAAGAACCGTCAGGATATCTGGTCGATCCCACAACATCGCCTGCCAGTAGTTTAACCAAAGCCGAGATTACAGGGATTATCGACGCGGGGATCGCAGCAGCGAACAAAGTGCGAGCCGCAATTCGCCTGGGCTCAAACGACCCCAAACTCCGGACAGGAAACATCGGAGTTAAAATGACTTTCGCGATCACTGATCCGCTCGGAAAAGTACTTGCCGTTTACCGCATGAATGATGGCACCGTGTTTTCCACAGACGTTGCCATCGCCAAAGCACGCAATGTTTCTTATTACGACGACAAATCACAAATTCAGCCAGTTGATCAGGTCGCAGTCAATTCGTCAGATCCTGCAGGACAGAAGATTGCTGCCGGAACATCGTTTACCAATCGTACATTCCGCTACCTGGCCGAGCCGTTCTTTCCTTCGGGAGAAAACGGATCAGCCCCCCCTCAATTCTCAATTTTGAGGGATGGATTGAATGGGAACCCGGCCGGAATCAATATTACCAATGGCGAGAATACAGGCGCACCAGCACCTGACACAGCTTTTACGAGCGTCATGGGACACGATGTCTTTAACGTCGGAACGAACTTCCACGACCCCGGCGATCCCGCGAACCAGAATGGAATCATTTTCTTCCCTGGCAGTACGGCACTCTACAAAAATGGACAACTCGTCGGCGGCCTGGGGGTCAGCGGTGATGGTGTTGATCAGGATGATGTCGTGACATTCCTTGCCGCCCAGGGCTATTTGCCGAATGGAACGAGTGTCACCACTGCCGATCAGGTAAACGTGGACGGCGTTCGGCTACCATTTCAGAAGTTTAATCGAAACCCATTCGGTTAAAGTTTTCGGACAAAACAGGCCGCGCCGATATCATGGGAAATTCGCCTGAAGGATTGCGTTTTCCCAAGATCGTTGAGCCATTGAAATGACTAACGCCCCGTTCCGATGTCAAATCATCACGGCTCTATCCGTGTTCGGACTGTGGCTAAACGTGTGCCAGGCGACAGTTGTCTCAGCCGAAGATGACCTCGCACGTGCAGGATGCCCAAATCAGATTTCCAGGCATGCGCGTGTCAGCAACGGAAAAGGGTACGTTGCTTATTATGTCGGCGGCGGAGCACATTCGCATAAAGGCGAGTATCGTACGTGCCAGGAAGGAACGTTCGGAGTCGATTACATGCCGATTGTTCCCGGCTTCCGGCAAGGTGTCGTACAGAAATGGTGGCACGGCCAGCGTTTTCAAGGTGGACCAGGCCAGTATGAGCCGAACACAAAGGTCTCGCCGTTGCCCAATCTTCGTTGACGAAACGTCGTATTTCCGTCGGCGATTGATTTGTATTTGATCAAAATTCTAAATATGTCTTTTGTGCCACTGCTTTGGAGTCTTCCAGGAAGCAGTGGCTTCGTCCCCTCCATCGCAAAAAACGAAGAGCATTGCTTGACCCAAAGCGTTTAAGCAGTGCCGCTAATGGCAGGTAGCAATTTCACGGTCGGTTAGGCATCTGAATTTGTCCCGGCGGGATGACAGAATGAGTCAAGGTGCGAATGAATTTTTCGACGTCGATCGAGAACTCTGCTGAAAGGCTGCAAACGCAATGGCATCCACCTATCTCAGTCTGCATTATCATATTGTTTTCAGCACCAAGGACCGCATACCTTCGATATCCTTAAAATGGCAGACGTCTCTTCATGATTACCTTGGTGGAACTGTCGTCGGACTTGGAGGTGTCCCGCAACGAATAGGTGGCATTCAAGATCACGTCCACCTTCTCGTTGGACTCAAGGCAACACATCGTCTTGCAGATTTTATGCGTGAGTTGAAAAAGGTTGGTTCGATTTGGTTTCACGACGAGATCCGCGACCGAAAATTTACGTGGCAAGAAAGCTATGCTGCGTTTACCGTCAGCCCTACGGCGCGAGCGGCGGTGATGCGGTATATCTCGAATCAAGAATCTCATCATCGAAAGAAGAACTTTCGTGAAGAACTCAGCGACTTATTGAAGAAGGCTGGCGTTGAATACGATCCAAAGTATCTGGATTGAATGCGACCGAGCAGACAATGAACGCTTCAATCATCGCTCCGGTTGCACTCTGAAGGTCAAACGCGACCTGATGCTTGAGCAAAGCGACACTTATGACATAAGAAGATTTTAGGATTTGCATCATCCGCAGCTGATAAAGTCGATGTTTATACATTTCAGCATTCGTCCGAACGACACTCGCCCGCTTTCTTTTTCTGGAATCCCTCCGGGATTCAACACGTTTTTAGTCCGCATATCCGGTGGTGTCGCTGCGCTCAACCACCGGCTAATTGCTGCGGTCCCTCCGGGACAAAGACAAGTGAAAGCAACACTTGCAACCTATTTCATTGACTGTTTTGATGTCTCTTCTCGTAAACCTGCCGTCACGACATTCGAAGATTTGTTCGCCGATGGCGGTGGCGGAACTTCTGTCGGCATCAGCGGCACAGTCATCGTGCCGGTTGCAAACTGCCAGCCGTTGAGTGCCAGATTGTAGTCGACCAAGGCAATTTGCGATTGCTGCAGGGCATTCGATAACTGCTGACGCGAACGCAACAGTCGATCAAGATCAATTTGCCCGGCGGCGTGCAACTGGGTAAATGTCTCGGTCTGTACACGTGCCGCGGACACGCGTTCCTGCTGACATTGATAAACTTCCCAGGCCGAATTGACAGAATCCCACGCGTCGCGGACCTCCTGCCGGATGAGAAATTCACTTTCTTCGCGAGCTCGAACCTGCCTCATGTAGACGAGTCGAGCCTGCTCAAGAGCGGCTCGATCGGCTCGCTGACCAATCATATAACTGTAACGCACGCCTAAGCTCGCTGTACCGTAGTGGGCGGAAGCAAATTCACTGAACGAGCCCCCGATATTGTTATTCAATCCTGTCAGCGAATATCCTGCATAGGCACGAACGTCTGGTGAAAGATTATTTCGGCGACGATCCAGCTCTAATTGAGCCTGTGCCACTTGAAACTGTCGCACACGAATTTCTGGACGCTGCTCGGTCGCCAGAGCAATTCCCTGATCCAGATCTGGTAACACCGGCTGAGAGATTGGCTTTCCCGTCATTTTGAGCGGGCGACGATCTGAGGGTGATGCGCCGATCAGCGAGAGCAAATGATTACGAGCGGCTCGTGCTCGCTGTTTCGCTTGAGAAAGATCTGCTTTCAGCGAATGGAGATGTTCCGTTGCTTGAGCAACCTGGACAATCCCCCCTTCACCGATCTCAAAACGAACCTTTTCAAGATGATGAGTCGTCTGAGCCTGTTCCACAAAATCTTCGCTGGTTTTCAAATGTGATTCCGCCAGCCACGCGGTCCAGTAGGCCCGCTGAACTTCGGACAGCGTCTGGTTGATCTCGACCTGGAATTCGGCGGCCGTCTGCTTCTGATTGGTTTCCGCGAGATGAATCGCCGTAAGGTTGGCCTGTCGTGACGCTCCCCTGAAAAGCGCCTGTTCTACGACAAGGCTGCCGGCGCTCTGAAAAGCCGGATTGTAAATCAAGTACTGACCGATCGGAGACGTGTAGTTGTAATTGCTGCCAACTCCGATCCGGGCGAACGTTCCCGAGGAAAATCGCTGTTCCAGAGAGACGAGATTGGGATTGCCGGCGACCGGACCAAACGTCGTCAATCCAAATTCTCTTTGACCACCCTTCACCGCCTGTAATGCCGAGGCGACTTGCTGAGTCCCCTGCAAATACTGAAGATTTGCGTTGAAAGACATGTCATATTCTGAACGCTCAATTTCCGCCTGTTTACCAACCTCTTCCGGTTGTGTGGCAACCACGCGCAAATGCAGGTTGTTAGTAAGTGCCGAAGAAATCGCTTCACTGACACTGAGTGACAATACGTCTTCTTTAAACCGGTCGTCTTTAACAGTTGGGGTTTCGTCCAATGGTAATGGCGTCATTTCCGGTGGTTCCGGCACGGGGTCGCCACTCGCTGACGCGGGCTTGACCTGTGAATCACGTCTGGACTTCCCAGACTTCGAAATCGTTTCTTCATCAGAAACGGGTGCGGAAATGGATGCCTTCGTGTGGTTCATCCATTGATGTTTCGAGGTCGCGTCAAACGTCTGACATCCCTGGCAGGCACAAAAGATCAGCACCACCCCTAAGCGGGGCAGAAGCCAACGATCTTCAGCGCGACATTTCATCGGTCTTCAATCGATATTAGCGGGGATCAGGGGAATACCTGGTCGTACACCGTGAGCACCCAGCGTTTTTCCAAATAGGAAAAGCACTCGTCATCTTACGTAAAAATGCTCACTGTCTGACAATATATCCCCGCGATGAAGTTGGCTGCTTGTTTTTTCCGACCGTGTACTTATTCCCCGCGAAAATTCGTGCTGCCCCGCTCGGCCAGCGGCAATTGCTGCCGATTGTGGTTCATTGAAAGATTACGGCGCAGGCTGCTCCCGCATCCCAATGGGAGGGCTGGGCCGCATGATTAAACGATCGGAATTCAGGAGAGACGGAAGAGATTGGAGGTTTCAGGACGGTCGCGCGGAAGCGATGGCGTTCGATTCAGGGTTGGAGGGTATTCTGCCCTGTTAAGGGCAGGACAAATCAGCCCAGGGCAGGCTCGTCTTCGAGCGCCGCCCTGGGAAAATCGATTAGATGAATGAGAGAGCCCTGAAGGGCAGCTCCGTGAAGGATTCTTCGTTCCACTTGGGCAAGGGTTCCGTCGCGATTTCCTGACCGCTTGACAAGCGGCCAAACGTCAAACCGACACGAAGGACACGAAGAGCACGAAGGAACCAGAGAGCAAAGCACTTGAAGTCATCTTTTCGCCCGATGCTGTTAAAGTTGATAATTCGCCAGATCCTCACGTGAGACAGTTTCATATCATTCACGTGATTGGCATGGTCGTCGAATTCCATCTTCGTGCTCTTCGTGTCCTTCGTGGTGTTTCTCGGCCGATCTCCGCTACCCTTCACTCGTTTTGTACTTTGCCACGACTTGACAAAGGCCGTCAAGTAGCCGCCCGGCTTTCGGTGGAGCCCCTGTTTTGCCGACGAAACATCCTTCACAGCATTGCCCTTCAGGGCACCCCATTATCTTGTGATCGTACCCCAGGGCGGCGCTCGAAGACGAGCGTGCCCTGGGCTGCCATGTTACGTCCATTCTGGGCAAAAAGACATTTTACGGCGAAGTTGATTGAAATGTTCCCTTTTCGGCGTCTCAAGACATCCTCATGTGACGACACCGTTTTATCAAGCCAGCCTCAGCCTCCCCGTGACGAATGGACTTTCAATGAAGTGGTTGTTACACAGGACAGCCGTTTCCCCGTTTGAGATGATGACGCACTGAGGCTGAAATGACTGACAAGCGCCTGTTCGTGTGCATGGCGACCCTCTTCGCACTGACCATCAGCGTCTATTTACCGGCGTTAGGCCTCGGGTTTGTCGAACTTGACGACAATATCTACGTTTTTCGAAATCCGAATGTTCAAGCCGGGTTGTCGAAGGCAAGTATCCTTTATGCCTGGACCACGTTTGATTCCGGCAATTGGATTCCCGTCACGTGGCTGTCATACCTGCTGAATTCGACTTGCTTTGGGATAAATCCAATCGGCTTTCATGCCGTCAATGTGTTGCTGCATGCCTTCAATGTCGTCTTGCTGTTCCTCTGGTTGCATCGGATTTCAAACACGGTCTGGCGGAGTTTCGCCGTTGCAGCTCTGTTCGCGGTTCATCCATTACACGTCGAGTCTGTTGCCTGGATTGGAGAACGTAAAGACGTTCTCAGCATGTTCTTTTTTCTCTGGATGCTGATCGCCTATCAAGCCTATGCTTGCCGTCCAAATCGAGGACGGTATGCATTGGTGATCACCGCCTTTGCGTTGGGACTGCTATCGAAATCAATGCTCGTCACAGCACCAGTCCTCTTGTGCCTGATCGACCTGTGGCCTGGATCAACGTGGAATTCAGACAAAACAGCTACCGCTTTGCCTTCCAGCACGCGTCCTCTGTGGCAGCTGGTCGTCGAAAAAATTCCCTTACTATTGATGTCCATCGCAATCGGATTCGTCACGATCAAGGCACAAGGTTCAGGACCGACAACGGCATTTACCTCTTTCAACAGAATTCCGGCAAGCTACCGTATCGGAAATGCGTTCACGGCATATGCATGGTACGTTACAAAATCCTTCATCCCTCTCGACCTTTGCGCGATGTACTCGCACCCGATGCGAAATCTTTCCTGGACGTATGCCGGACTTTCCGCGTTGCTGCTGGTCGCCTGCGCCGTCTACGCTGGTTCAAGATATCGTCGTGATCCGTTTCTGATTTTCGGAGGACTTTGGTTCTTGATCTCGCTTGCACCCGTCATCGGCTTACTGCAAGTTGGTACTCAAGCCTACGCCGACCGTTATAGTTATCTCCCTCAAATCGGACTTTTGATCGCCGTCATCTGGCAGGCCGAGCGTTGGATGCGGTACTTAACAGCACCTCGATTGGCTGCCGTTTTGTCACTGACAGCCGCGTTGATCATCTTTTCCTGCATCACGATTCGTCAGATCGGTTACTGGGAATCGACTGAAACCCTCTGGAATCGAGCAATCGCCTCGTCGCCGGACAATTGGGAGGCTCATCGACAGCTTGGGATGCTGTGCTTACAGCAACAACGTTTCGACGATGCAAATCGCCATTTCCAGAGCGTCATCGAAGTGAATCCCAATCTGCCTGATGTCTTAAGCAGCATGGGCTGGATTCATCAACAGCAGTCGGAATGGACGGAAGCTCAACGTTTGTATCAGCGGAGCCTGGCATTGAATCCGGGGAATGAATTTGCAATCCGCAATCTTGTTCTCGTGTTAAAACAGCAGCGTAAAATATCCGACGCGCTGCCGTTTCTTCTGCCGTATCTACAACGGAATCCCAGCGACGCGAATATGCAGAATCAGCTTGGCTTGATCTACGCACGCAGTGGCGACTTTGAACGAGCTCGAGCTCAATTCGCCCAGGCAAAACAGGCTTCGCCAAATGACTTACCGACGCGAACAAACCTCGGCCTGGCGCTGTCGGAACTCGGAAAGCTGGACGAAGCGCGGCTCAATCTGGAAATGGTTGTTGAAGCCCAGCCACAGGATGCGAATGCACGAGTTAATCTCGGATCGGTTCTCTTGCGACTTGGCGTTAAGGATGCGGCGCGCAAGCAGTTTGAAGCGGCAATACAAATCAATCCGAACGACGAGGAGGCCAAAGCGCAGCTTGAATCGATTAATCAGTCGGCTTTGAAACCGATGCCGTAGAAAACATAAAAGATAATTCGACGCAACCCCACCGCCCTCGAGGCTGTGGTAAACGGGCCTTTGCACCAGCACGAGCCACCATTCATTGATCTGACCAAATTCCAATTGCTCGAGCAACGGCCCGTTTACCACCCCCGCAGGGGAGGTGGGGTTTCGTTTCCGTTCGGTTCAATTCCCGGGGCGGCGCTCGAAGACGAGCTTGCCCCGGGCTGGTATCCATCAGCCTTTCAGGCTGAAGATTGTCCTGGCTTCCGATGTGCGCCTCTCCACCAAAACATTGCCCTGATATGCAAAAACCCCTCGGCAGCAGCACTACCGAGGGGTTCATTTCAGCGGAAATGCTCGCAAATTCGAGCTTTTTTTAACCGATCTTAGAAATCGCCAACAACGCCACCATCGGCGCGATCGCACAGCTTGCGGATCGTGTCGGTGTCAACGTTTTGTGAGATGAAGCGAACCGAACCGTCGGCGAGCAGAGCATGGCAGCCACCAACGTGAAGGCTGAATGGCTCGTCGTTTGGACCACAGTTGTTGGTTGTCCAAGGGCAGGTCGCTGGTCCACCGATCGGACTTGCGTTCTGATTAATGATCCCCTGCGAGGCCTTTAGTGTGCTTGTGGCGTACGCGGAACCAGAAACTCCGTTGCCGGTGTCACCGTCAGCCCATCGGTTTGGACAGGTCTTCGTTCCACCACCGCACATATTGGCGGCGGTCCAACCGGGTGCCCCACCGATAATCGTGGCCTGCGTGTAGTTACCACCAACGACTTGCAAGCTGGTTCGTCCAGCGTCTTCGATGATCGCAATCGTGTTACTGGTACCGTCCGTTGTGTCGCCGATTCGGTTTCCGAACAGACCAAACGCAGTGTCCTTACCTGAACCCCAGTTCGTCCCAACAGGATCGCGGACGCCGCCACCATTCGGACAAGCTCCGCCGCTCAACGAAGTGCCGCTGGTTGGACAGAGATCGACGTAAGCGACTGGCATGTAATCGCACAATCCAAAGCCTAGTGTGTCAGCCGCGCTGATCGCGTTACTTGGGCAAAGGAATGGGGGAATCTTACTTTGAGCAGCTTTTGCGTTACCAGTAATTGTTCCTTCAGAGTAGTGAAACTGAAAGTTGAACTGGTTGTACAACGGGGCTTGATCGATAAACGGCAGGGATTGAATGAAGAACGAGACTGGGAAGATCCCCTTGTTGTAAGGTGAACCGAGGTTCAGACCTTCACCGGCAGTTGGGAACCGACCATAGGTTCCTTCATAGTTGTGGGCGGCGAGTCCCATCTGCTTGATGTTGTTCTTGCACTGCGTACGGCGAGCGGCTTCACGAGCCTGCTGAACGGCTGGCAACAACAGAGCGATCAAAACAGCGATGATGGCGATTACCACCAGCAGTTCGATCAGTGTAAACGCTTTGCGAAACGGCTTCTTCGACATACTGACAAATTCCTTAACGAGTGAAACAAACCAAAACTGGACAAAACAATAAAGGGATAAATCACAGCTAATCCATGCAACCCTCTGTCCATCTTCCCTGACTGCGAAAACAAGAACCATTGAGTCGCAATGGTAGCGCGTTGCTTTCAAATTTCAAATTTAAAAAATCTTTTTCCCCAAAAACGATCCTGGCGTGTAAACCGCCAAGTGAACCGCCTGCCATTTTTGCGGAGACCACGATGGCGCAAAATCAAATTGCAATCGGCTTCATCTTGCTCACCCCGACGGGTGATTGTTAAGAAATCACGAGCGACGAAAACTCCAGTGCGAACCGGAAATTCTGTACGATCGATACTTTCCTCAAGGCAAATTGCCGAAATGAGTTGAGCGCCCGCCTGAACGATCCAAAATCACGCATTTAAGCGTACAGAACATTTATGAAGATTTTGTTAAGAAAACCTTAATATTAAATTAAATTATTAACGAAAAGGGTGTTTTGAAACGGACCATGGAATGATTATTACGGATCGATCCCTAGCCCGATTTTATCCCGAATCATTTCTTAGCCCGACGCGCAATCGAGGGGCTTACTGAAGTACGTTCCTCGCTTGCGGGTCGGGCCAGCCGTTTCACTGCGTTCAAGAAAACATCGCCTTAAACACTTACCAAAAAACATCTTGCAATCACCAATGAAGCATGCTTGAACAATCTGCGATTAGGGAACTTTGGTAACTTTTTTCACCGTCCGTGCCTTTTTCACGCCTATCAACGAAGAAAACCCCTCGGCAACAGCGTCACCGAGGGGTCCAGTTCACAGGGATACGCTCAGAGAACCGAGCGTTTCTTAACCGATCTTAGAAATCGCCAACAACGCCACCATCGGCGCGATCGCACAGCTTGCGGATCGTGTCGGTGTCAACGTTTTGCGAGATGAAGCGGACCGAGCCGTCTGCGAGCAGAGCGTGGCAGCCACCAACGTGAAGGCTGAATGGCTCGTCGTTTGGACCACAGTTGTTGTTTGTCCAAGGGCAGGTGGCGGGACCGCCGACGGGGGTTGCGTTCTGGTTGATGATCCCCTCTGAAACTTTAGAGGTGTTCTGAGCGTACGAGGAACCAGAAACACCGTTGCCGGTGTCACCGTCAGCCCAACGATTTGGGCAGGTCTTCGTTCCACCGCTACCGCACATGTTACCGGTCGTCCAACCTGGTGCCTGACCGATAATCGTGGCCTGAACATAGTTACCACCAGCGACCTGCGAGCTTACTCGACCTGAGTCTTCGAAAATCGCGATCGTGTTACTCGTACCGTCGGTCGTGTCACCGATTCGATTACCGAACAAACCAAACGCGCTGTCCTTGGCAGAACCCCAAGACGTTGCAGTACTAGGATCACGTACGCCAATACCATTAGGGCAAGCTCCGCCGCTCAGCGAAACATTGTTGGTTGGACAGAGGTCGACGTAGGCGATTGGCATGTAATCAACCAGACCGAAGCCAAGTGTGTCAGCAGCGTTGATTGCATTGCTTGGGCAAAGGAATGGTGGGATCTTGTTCTTGGCGGCAGTGGCGTTACCGGTGATCGTCCCTTCAGAATAGTGAAACCCAAAGTTGAACTGGTTGTACAACGGGGCCTGATCGATGAACGGCAGGGCCTGAATAAAGAACGAAACAGGGAAGATCCCCTTGTTGTAAGGGTTACCAAGCTGAAGACCTTCACCGGCGGTTGGGAACCGGCCATAGGTTCCTTCGTAGTTGTGGGCGGCAAGACCCATTTGCTTGATGTTGTTCTTGCACTGTGTGCGGCGGGCAGCTTCACGAGCCTGCTGAACGGCTGGCAGCAACAGAGCGATCAAAACGGCGATGATGGCAATCACCACCAGCAGTTCGATCAGTGTAAATGCTTTACGGAACGGCTTCTTCGACATTCTTTCTTTTTCCTTAAACGAGTGAATCAAACCAATAATGGACAATGTCCAGAGAGTTACAATGCGGCTTAATACAGCCGGCTGCCCATCTTCCCAGACAACGAAAAGACGAACCATAGTCCAAAGATTCTGATGACATCTGCGAACGCTTCAAATTTCAAATCAAAAAATCGATTCTCCCGGCAATACAATCCTGGCAAGCAAAACCATCCCTGATGAACCGCCCGCCAGCTTCGCGGTTGCCACCAACATCTGACTTCCTGATCTTAAAGATCAATTATTGAGAACCGATGAACGAACCGAGAATTTCACACGAAACCTGAAATTTCGAAAACACATTCACCGTTTCGACCCGACACTCGCAGCGATCTACTCGACGAGATGGCGCAAACCAACAACAGTCCGAGCCCTCTCACCAGTGAAGCGAATTCTAGGCTCGGAAATGAATAAAATGTGTTGGAATTGTTAATTTTCCGTGAATACAGGGCCCCATCGACGGTTCGCCTGCGAGCCTCCGGTTAGGCATTCGTCTGTACTCACGTTTTTTCGATGAAAACTTATGAGTAATTGAAAAGAAATCACAATGAAAATCGCTTGCGACTGACGTTTCGCATCGAATCTTCAATTCAAAGAAGCCGACTAAGGTGATGATCGATCAGGGTCACCCCGTTGAAGTTCGGCGTGTTTCGGTAACACTAACCCAGGCCGATAGCTGGGCTGACTTAGGGCTGTCGCGTTGCGACGGAAGAGCGTCAACGAGCGGCGTAAGCGCCGAGGGCATCACTTTTACTTTTCTGAATTCCTTCTGCGAGGCATGATCGAATCACGTCAGCAGCTCGAATCACCTGTTTCTGATTCACGTCCAGATGGGTACACGCACGAAGCCGCTGTGGCCCGGTGGGATTGATCTTCACACCACGCTGTAACAGCATCGCCGACAACTGAGCAGCAGTCCCCAATTCCGGATTCATCTCAAAAAACACCAGGTTGGACTCAACATCGGCGACGTTCAGTCGAACTCCGTCAATCGTCGAAATCGACTCGGCAAGGACGCGTGCGTTGTCATGATCTTCTGACAAACGATCGACATGATTTTCGAGTGCATAAATCGCTGCTGCCGCCATCATTCCCGCCTGGCGCAGCGCACCACCGAACAACTTCCGTGCCCGCCTGGCCCGCTGAATCGTCCCTTTGTCCCCAACGAGAATTGATCCCATTGGACAACCCAGCCCCTTGGAAAAGCAAATCGACACGGAGTCAACGTGGCTGGTAAAGTCTTTTGCGCTGTAACCCGCTGCGATCACTGCGTTGAACAGGCGGGCTCCATCAAGATGGACCTTAAGCCCCTGCGCTCGAGCCCATTCTCCGACTCTGGCCACCTGAGCCAACGGCCAGACGCGCCCCCCGCCAAGATTGGTTGTGTTTTCGATACAGACCAGACGAGTAACACAGCAATGTTGATTATCCGGACGAACCTTTCCTTCCAGATCATCAACATCCAGTACTCCGCCTCGCCCGCGAAGACAGCGAGCAGAAACACCGCTCAAAGCCGCAGCTCCGCCCGCTTCATAATTGACGATGTGCCCGGTCTCATCAATCAGGATTTCGTCCCCCTGCTGGCAATGTGCCCGGATCGCCATCTGGTTCGACTGCGTTCCCGAACAGTTGTAGACGGCGGACTCTTTATCGAGCAGATCGGCCACCATCCGCTCAAGCCGATTCACCGTCGGATCTTCACCCGACATGTCGTCCCCGACTTCGGCGCTGGCAATCGCGGCGCGCATGGCAGGGGTCGGCTTCGTGACAGTATCACTGCGGAGGTCAATCATTTCTTCGCTGATCGGTGGTCTCATCGCTTCTTCACAACCTTCTTTGTCCGAATTTGATAGTTGCCACGCTTTTCGTCGAATTCGAGTTCAATCAGCCCTTCATCTTCAATGTCGTGCAGCAGGTCACTGAATGTGCCGTAACCGTAGTAACCTTCGTTGAAACCGGGATGCACCCGTTTGATCGCCTGCTTAAGCATTGAACCCCAGATCGGCGGGTCATAATCCTGCTCGAGTGAATTCAGTACCTCCAGCAATCGATCGAAGGCCTCCTGCGTCTTTCCTTCTTTTTTCACCCCGGCTTTCGCCACAATGGCGGGCTTTTGTGCGACACGAATCAAATCGTCGTAATAGATGAACTCATCACAGTTCGCGATCAACAGATCCGATGTCGAGCTTTTGACGCCACACCCGAGGACCCGTTTGTTGTTCTCTTTCAACTTGGAAACGAGCGGCGAAAAATCGCTGTCACCGGAAATTAAGGCAAACACATCGATATGCTGCTTCGAATAACAAAGGTCAATCGCATCGACAACCATGCGGATGTCAGCACTGTTTTTACCGCTCATCTTGCTTTGGGGAATATCGATTAATTCGATCCCCTGCGCATGAAATTCGCGAACCGCGTCCCTGTAGTTGCTCCAGTCACAATAGGCTCGCTTATGGACAATTCGTCCTTTTTCCAGCAACCGCTTGAGAATCAGTTGAATCTGGAACGCACCCGATTTCATGTGCCGGACACCGATCGCCAGATTCTCAAAATCCACAAAAACCGCGATCAGGGGCTCATCAGACATGAAGGGTTGCCTTTAGTTTCGGAAAAGAGTTTATGCCACAGATGCACACAGAATCACACAGATAAATGCAAAAGAGTAATAGATCAGTGAAAGTGCTTTTCTCGAAATTCAGTCCTCTTTATCAGTGTGGTTCAGTGTGCATCTGTGGCTGAATTCTTATGAATTTCATTGTTTCGCGTATCGCAATCAGTGAGCGACGGGCTTCATCTGGCTGCCAGTTACGAAATCCAACCTTTTCTCAGCGCTGAATTATTCGTGATTTCGTCCGAAAATACCAGACGGTCAATGTCACCAAAGCCAACCCCATCGCCGCACCTGTCACATCAAAAACCCAGTCAAAAATGTCGGCGTTTCGATTAACCAAGAGCTGTGTCAACTCGTCAAACACCCCATAAAACGCCAGAATGAACCACGCAATCAATACGTTCAACCAAGAGTGAGCCCCCCGCGTGACACTCAGCGACATCAGCAAGATCGCCAGTCCGGCATACGCCCAGAAATGAATGAACTTATCGGAATTACCTGGCAACAACCCCTCGGGAACCTTCGTATGAGTTCCATAAAATAACGCCGCCCAATAAATGCACAGCATCACAAGCACGACGCGCGTGGCGAAGGATGTTTTTGTTTGATCTGAATTGGATTGGGCCGGATCAGCCGAGATCGAGTTCGACATCAGGACTCTGTTTACTCCAAATCCGATTCGGGAGTCCCGCCGCCATCTGGCACATCTGCGTCCAATCGATCGCCAAATTCGTCGGGTCCTTTTTCGGTGCGAGGGCGAGGATTTGGCCTGGAATCATGACGCGGCTTGGTATCTCGCCTTGGTCGACTCTCGTTCGATTGATCATTCTCACCTCGACCATCCGAGTGTTTTTCGGAAGCGGGCGAGGTGGACTTCGCCGATTTCGTGCTGACAACGGTCAGCACGTCTTTCGCATCGGTCATGACCTGCCGTTGCCCCTCGTACTGGATCATCAGTTTCTGTGCCAGTAATTCCTGCCCGATCACCTTCCCCGTCCCTTGTTTCGTCACAACTGTTGCGCCTACCGGCGGCATCTCTTTGCGGTGTTCCTCATAGGTGTCGTACTCGTACCGCAGACAGCATTTCAGTCGACCACAACGTCCCGAGATTTTTGTCGGATCAAGCGTCGCCTTTTGAAGCTTGGCCATCTTCATCGAAACAGGAGGCATTTCGCGCAGGAATGTATTGCAGCAGACCGGCTGGCCGCAGTCGCCATAATCGGCAAGCAGCTTCGCCTCATCCCGAATCCCGATTTGACGCATCTCAATTCTGACATGAAATCGCTTCGCCAGCCCTTTCACCAGATCGCGAAAATCGACACGTTGTTCTGAAACGTAATAAAATATCAGCCGCTCACCACCGATCACTTGCTCGGCGTCCACAAGCTGCATCTGCATGTTTCGTTCTTGAATCAACTCCAGGCAACCCGCGAAGGCTTCTTTCTCAGCGAGAATCGAACGGTCTCGTTCGGCCTCGTCTTCCGGCGTTGCGATTCGAATGATTCTTCCATGAGCGTCGGACGTCCCGAGGTACGTTCGAGTTTGCTCCGTGGCCGTGCTGAGGACCGTTCCCCACTCATGGCCCCGTTCACTCCGAACGATGACGGAGGTTCCTCGGGCTAATGATCCAAACCCCCGGGCGGTGAATTCGCCAAGTATCCGAGTGACACCGTATCGTATGACGTAAGACAAGTCTTCAGCGGGCGTATCCATAGGGCCTTCAAAATCGAGGCGGGGAATTGATTGATATTGATCCGTCGGCACGGACGCCGTGGAGTATACTCCGCACAGGTACTCAGATGGCAAGGGACTGGGCCGCTTGCGCTTTGACTAACTTCATCAATGCCGATTCGGAGCCACTGCAATCGCAATTGTCTACGTCGAAGTCACTTCACGGTTTCACAGTGCCGAACGAAGAGCACTGCGTGACCGAATTTAGAAAAATCGGCATCGCACAAGATGAATTCACGACAACAACTTCTCCAGCGCAGCAACCCCCGTCGGTGGGTCCGATTGCCACCTGATTAACACAGTTCGCCGCGCCTGCTGGTCCACAACTTCATGAATAAACTTCCACTCGTGCGATTGTCGGGACTTCAACACAGGATCGCTGACGGTCAGTGGTGCGAGGCTCTGATTGATGACCCAGGCATACGGCTCGATTTCCGCACGACGAAGGTCGTGTTGTAATTGGGCCGCCTCATGCACGGGTGTGGCTTCTGGCAGTGTGACAATCAGCACTCGCGTGAATTCAGGATTACGAAGCCGAGGCAGGAGATTTGATACAGATTCCGGCATTTGGCTGGCTTGCCGAGCAACTTCCTTGTGATAGGCCAGAGCGGCATCGAGTAACAGAATCGTATGCCCGGTGGGAGCCGTATCGAGCACCACGAACTGATTTTGTCCCTCGGCCACGACCTGAGCAAACGCCCGAAAGACCGCAATTTCCTCGGTACACGGCGAACGAAGATCCTCGGCCAATAATGCCTTTCCGGCAGCATCCAAGGCCGCTCCTGCCGTACTCATCACTTCGGCTGTGTACTTCGCCGTTTCCTGCTGAGGATCGATGCGAGACACTTGAAGGTTAGGCATGGAGTTTCCGATCACAGCAGCGGCAATGTGAGCGGCCGGGTCCGTTGTCGAAAGGTGAACGCGATGCCCCCGTTCCGCCAAACCGATTGCGACAGCCGCAGCAACCGTTGTCTTGCCAACGCCACCTTTTCCCATCGCGAGAATCACGCCGTGACCTGGAGCGGCCAGATCGTCCATCAGACTCCCAAGACCGAGTGGCAATCTTAACAATGGCGCATCGGGAATTTTCTCGACGGAGACAAACTCGGTTCCGCTGGCCATTGCCCGCAACGAGGCAATCCCCTGGATACCGATCGCGGTGAGCGGGACCGTTGATCGCGGGAGTGAAGCCAACGCCGGCGGCATCGTGGCGATCGAAGTTGCGACTCTCGCTTGCATCGCGACGGCAATCACATCATCGGCATGGATGGTCGTGAAAAAACCGTTGATGATCAGGTGCTGATTGTGGATACCAAGCCCTGCCAGCTCGACACTTGTTCGCGCCGCTTCGCGAATGGCGGTGATTTCGGGCCGGGTCACCATGACCAGCGTTGTCAGTTTTCCGTCACCTAAGGATTTCACGGTTTGCTGATAGAGTTCCTGCTGTGCCTGCAACCCGGCCAGTGGTCCCAAACAGGAGGTTCCCGTGGAATTGGCTGTCAGAAATGATGACCACGCTGAGGGAAGGGACAGCAATCTCAGTGTGTGTCCTGTAGGTGCGGTGTCGAAGATGACATGGTCGAATTCGGCAGTCGCCTTCGTATCGCCAAGCAAACGTGAGAACTCGTCAAAAGCGGCGATCTCTAAAGTGCAGGAGCCTGAGAATTGCTCTTCCATGCTTTTGATCGCTGCAGCCGGCAACAGCTTTCGATACGGCCCGACCATACGTTCACGATATTCGGCGGCGGAAGCCTGAGGGTCAAGATTCATGCCACTGAGATTGGGGACAGATAGCACTGGCGTTGGATGGTTCCCAAGTTTGACGCCAAGTACTTCATCAAGATTCGATGCCGGGTCAGTGGAAACAAGCAGCACTTTCTTACCCTGGTCGGCTAAAGAAACTGCCGTCGCACAGGCCAATGACGTCTTGCCAACGCCCCCCTTTCCCGTAAAAAACAGGATGCGAGTAGGGTGGTCAAGTATTTTCATTAAATGTTCCGGGTGAAAATGCTGCGTCAGCGGATATCGTTAAACATCGGTTGAGTGATTCGTGAGTTGTCTTTTATTTGTGCCTGTCATTGCCATTTTCGTTCACGTGAAACAACGAAGCTTTGCCATTTTTCCGAATTCGGGCGCCACTGCATAACCGCCTTCAGTCACGCAATGCTCTTTGGCCGGAAGAAGGAGAAGACACTGCGTGTCCGAAGCCTCCAGCGACGCTTCGCCTCAGACCAAAGTAGCCATCATCGATCCGCGTGATGAGCATCGTTCGAGAACCTGCCGTATTCCAATCCGCGTGTTTTCAAAAAAACTTTGTTTCGATGCTATGGCAACAATTGAATCGTTTCCGACGCATGCTCATCACGCGGAGCGCTGATGGCTTCTTTGGCAGATACCCTGTAACTTGACTCAATGAGTCAAGTTTCAAACTCGAAGAAGTCCTATGCCATGGCACTGAATCCTAATTAAGAAATTTGACAGGACACTAACAGCAACCAGTCGTACCACAACATCCGCCAGCATTCAGCATCGGAAGCGGTGACATCACGGGAGCTAACCTTGTCCATTTGGTGAGCAGCGTCCGCGACGGATAATCCGCCTGTGAAACGAGCGCATCATCCAGGAAAATCAATGGCAGGCAATCGGTTCCGGCTGACGATAACAGCTTCTGAACCTCGGCATTCTGGATGAATGCCTCTGGCTGCTGGGCGAGATTAAAGCGTTCGACGGACACCCCCTGAGATCGCAACCAGTCAAGGTCGGCAGCGAACCGCGGAAGCACTGGGTCCACTTGCGGTCCGCAAACACCGGTCGAACAACACATCGGCTTGTCAAACACTTTGATCGAACTCATCCTGCTTCTCCTTTGCCACGAGATCGTTTCATCAGTCATGACTGATGACTCGGATCTTTGCCAGAAAAAGTCAGATGGAAGACCTCCCCAGATCCAAGCCGATATATACTCGCGCACGCGAATACCGTATGGAAGGGACTGCACTGGAATAGTTGTCGGGAACAATTTCAATGGGGAGACAAGGGAAGCGCTCGTTGAACAATTCGTTCGCCTAGCAGTTTGAGCGACCATGGCCTGATGAGCCTTGCCTTTACCCACGTTTCCCTTCACCAGAAGGGAAACGTCATGGACCTCAAAGAGTCCGGGGGCTGACGCACCCCGGACCGCCTTGACTGTTTTTTTCGTGTGTTCCGTGGTTCAAATTCTTTTCGTGATTGGGTTGCGGGCGAAGCCCGCGCCGGGTGCATCTGTGGCTAAATTCTTTTGGGTTTCATTGTGACAAACGTCGGCTTCAGCAATCGAAGTCAGTGGACCGGCAAGCGTGCCATGTTCCACCCCCCTTTTTACATACCTCTTATTTTTTTATCATTTTAAGTTTTAAGCACTTTCCAGGTTTTATCTTACTTGCATGTTTTGCCGACTTAATGTTCAACGCGCAATCAGCCTACTGACGTCAGTCAATCCCCATCGCGGATTGAAGAATTTCGGCGATGTGCATGACGCGCAATGGTGATTTCTGGCGGTGGATCAGGCCTGACATGTGCATCAGGCATGACATGTCGCCGGCAGTGAGGACTTCTGCACCGGCCTCTTCGTGATCGTGGATACGATCGAGGCCCATCATGCATGAGACCGCTTCTTCGGCCACTGCAAACGTACCGCCAAACCCGCAACATTCGTCAGGTCGCTTCAGGTTCACAAGCTCAATCCCCTGCAAGCCGGCCAGCAATTGCCCGGCTTTGTTGAACTTGTCGACCATCATTTCACTGGACGAGCCAAGCCGTAATTCGCGCAGTCCGTGGCAACTGTTATGTAAGCCAACCCGATGAGGAAACCGACCTTCGATCGATTTAATCCGCAGCACGTCCGTGAGAAATTCGCAAAGTTCAAACGTCTTCGGTTTGACGATGGCATAGCCAGGATCATCATGCAGCAACTCACCGTAATGTTGCCGAATCATGGCGGTGCAACTTCCCGAAGGGCAAACGATGTATTCGTACTTCTGAAAGACCGAAACGAATTTGCGGGCGAGCGGAACGGCATCATCGACGCAACCAGTGTTGGCCATCGGTTGCCCGCAACAGGTTTGTGCCGCCGGAAAATCGACTTCACAACCAAACCGCTCGAGGATCTTGAGCGTTGCCATCGCAACGTTGGGATACAGCTGATCGACGTAGCAAGGAATAAATAAACCAACCTGAGGCATAGGATGTTTCGTCAATAACGTGATTTTGAATTTAGTTTTGGCAAGTGCACTATCAATCGTCTGTCCTAGAGTGCCACCGCTTGACCGTCTTCGCTCAAACAGGACACTGTGACCGGCAACAGGAGAAACTCTGAGTCTCCGAAGCGGTGTTACAGAATCCTGCACTGAAGGGTTCGACAACGTACCGATCAGATTGTAGTCAACCGTGTCAGTCTGAGCGAACGAGCCGTGCCTGAAATCATTCAGGCTGTCCGCCGCGCAACACTCGGTCAACGCCTTGAGACCTCAGCAACTCGGCGACATTTCGCCCAAGCGAAACCGGGTCCGTAGTCGTCCCGGATGCACTCGCCATCCATCGCTTATGACCGTCCTGTGGAAGAACGACGGCATCCAGACGAACGTCGTTTCCTTCGACTTTGGTTTGAACCCCAAGCGGAGCATGGCAACCTGCTCGAAGTGTTGACAGAAGACTGCGTTCCGCAGAGACCGCTGCCAATGTCGGTGGATCGGTGATGTGTACCAGCAGCGTTCTCAAATCAATGTCGTCAGTACGACATTCGACACCAACCGCCCCCTGCCCGACAGCAGGATACATTTCCGGTGGTGAAATCTCAGAATGGATGCGCCCCCCCAAACCAAGTCGTGTCAGACCAGCGGACGCAAGAATCAGCGCGTCGTAATTCCCTTCATCCAGCTTCCTCAGTCGGGTTTCAACATTACCACGAACCTCGGACAATTGAAGATCGGGACGAAGAAATCGGATCTGCGCCTGTCGCCGAGGGCTGCCAGTACCAACCCGTGCCTGCAGGGGAAGATCTTGAAGCGATAAACGACGAGATTCCTTCGACGGCAAAACCAGCGCATCGAATGTCAACCCACGGATCGGGGTTGCGGCCAACGTCAGTTGCGGGGGACCGTCGGTCGGAAGATCCTTCAAACTGTGAACCGCCATGTCGGCACGCCCATCCAGCACAGCCAATTGAACTTCCCGAGTGAAAACACCAAAACTGCCTAAGGCTCGCAACGTTTCAGTTTGATCACGATCACCGGTCGTTGAAACGTGGATAAGCTCCACAATAACTTCAGGAGCCACTTGACGAATCAGGCTGGAAATATAATTGGATTGCCAGAGTGCGAGTTGACTCGCACGAGTTGCAATACGAAGTGTAGATCTGGGGAACGTCGGCAAGAGTTCGATTTTCAATTATCAGTTTCAATGGAGGCAAGTTAACCGCGCCTACGACGAACAGCGTACGATCAGTAGCTGTCCGAAGCGAGCATGACATCTTGAGCTTCTTCGCTGTCATCTAACGGGATCACGTCATCGATTCGCTTCAGCCGTGCATGAGGTATCGGCCGGTTCATACTGGTCTCGTCCGCTTCGAAATCCTGACGATTGACGAACCCTTTTAGCGGAATTGACTCTTCAACAGTGTGTCGTCCGCGTACGGGAATCGGAGCATCCGGCGTATCGGTTACCGTCCGGCTGATGTGACGGTCGTCGATAACTGGCTTCGATTTAGGAATGGCCTTCGCTTCGTTCTGCACGCGAAAATGAACATCACCAATCATCAAGTCGTCGCCAAGAGAAAGAGTTGCTTCTTTCCTGATTCGAGTACCATTCAGAAATACGCCGTTCGTGCTGCCTAGATCTCGCACCACAAATCTGTTGTCCACTTGTGCGATACAACAGTGCTTTCGGGAAATCTTGCGACTCAGCGTCAATGAGACATCACAATCGGATTGACGGCCAATCAGGACGATTGCTTTTTCCAGTGGGATCAGGCAATGCCCAGGATCGACGGGAACCAGGAAGGCTGGCATGTGTTACTCCGCACGGCCCGAAACGCACTTTAAAAGTGGACCCACTTTGTGGTTCACGTGTGACAGTAAAAATCTATCTTAATCAACGCTGAATGGAATCTTTGAGTGATGTGGTAAATGTATCATCTCAGAAAAATCTGCCACATGCCACTGGTTTAATTATACGCTCGTTCTCAAAGGTTGGAAACCCGGAAGTTGAATCAACTCCTGATTTTGTCGAAGGTTGTTTCCGTCGACAACGAATTTGACACCAGCCTTATTCACTTCAACCTTAGCTTAAATCGGACTTTTTAATATTTTGAATTGGCGCAAATCAGAAGGATCTCCAAGAATTCGCTTCTTTATTGCACTGCAGTGCGTTTTCAATACACAAAAGATCTTTATTGCATCACACGCAACCTTTGGGTTGCTGACAGGAGTGATATTCGCTAATTTCATGCCAGCCTCCCTTTTGATGAGACGGCGAAAGGTACTTGAATGAGCACATTCAAGTGTTGTTAAATGACGGGCACGATGCCCTGATTTTATTGCCTTCTATCTATTGATGCAGAGGTTTTTGCCTTTCCCACTTTGCCCTCGCGAAGGAGCTCAAGGATGAGCCGACTCAGCGTGTATTGGCCGGATGAAACCGAATCGGCAGAAATCGTAAAAGACGAACCGAGGATTCTGCCGTTTCCCACTTTGAAAAAAGTAACGGAAATCGAATCTCATCCCATGGATGTCGTCACTCGAGCACGCATCCTTTTCGCAAATCGCAAGTGCCGCGATTGCGGTTATCCGGTTGTCGAACCAATTGAGCTACAAGATTCGATGACCAACCTCAGCGGCCTCGCGATCCCTGGCACAGCGACATTAATCGGCTTCCACTGCTGCGGATGCCAGAACGAGTGGCCTGCCTGCTGACCGATTTATGGTTTCCAACGTCGAAGAATTCATCGCGAGATCGCTCTTGCGAGCAGCGCGTTCGTTTTCACGAATTAAGAACATCGAGCCGCAGCATGGGCTTCAGCCTGTGTGCCATTGATAAAATTGATTGCAAACGCAAGCTCAACGAGGTGGCTGGAATCGACCGCTACGAAAGCCGACGACCCCGGCACGTCAATATCACCTATTGCATTTTGGTCCGAGCGACATCTGTGCTCTACGGACGCGGCACCACGTTAAACTGCTTTTTGTTTTAAAAGCAACTCCGTCAGCAAATTCCTGGCGATCCATGACAAAGGTGCCTGTGCCAATTGAAACGTATTGAGTTGGCTCCACTCATTCGCCAGTCGGTCGCGAAATCGAGTTAGTAAACACCTGTCATTAAGTGACGCGATCGCGGTCTCAGCCAACCGCTGAAGTCTGGAGACAGGCAGGCAGGTCGCCGCCGAAAAGATCAGCGCCCGCAGGTCATCCGCATGACGATCCAATTCCGACACGTTTGGTAAGTGACGCATGTCAAAATCAATCCAATTGGCTTCCTGCAAATCAACATTGACTATCACATTATTGACCGTGGCATCGCCGTGACTCACGGATTGATTAACCCCGCTTCCCCAATCTGCTGATCGTAGATGAAGCTGACAAAGCGAATCCACCGCCCATCCGATGGCGGAAAACTTTACTTCTTCGGAGTACAGGCCCTCGTTCAACACGTCGCGCAACGAAGAACCTGAAACATAACGACGAGTGAAGGTGTGCGAGTTGTCAGCAATCGATTCTGCCTTTTGGACGCAGTTAGTGCGGTTCATCGCGCTCTGAACCGCTTTCTCCCATCGAATCCATTCGTCGGTCCGCAGAATTTCGACTTCGCATTTTTGAAGCTTCAAGTAAAGGTTTCCTGAGTAGATCGCGACTCGACTGCCAGATCGTCTTGATTTGATCACGACCGCGACATCGCCCTGATCGACATAGCAGATTTGATGCAAACGACATCGAGCCATCACTGCCCCGAGACAGCGTCGGCATTCATGAATCAGCGGTCGTATGCATACAGGCATCATTCAGCGAATCCGATCCGAATAATTCAATCGTCCGCTACGGTGGAGAATCGCCCACACGTATTTCAGAAACGTACGTGAATATCCAAATGGTTGCGCCTGCATCCGGCGATTAGAACTCAACGCCGTAATGGATCGGTCATAAACAAAATTGCGTCGACGTCGGCGATAATGGTTTGCCAGTATGGGCCATTCTTCCCCGATGGCAACACTTTCATCAAAGGGGCCAAATTCGTCGAAAACCTTTGCCGTACAAAACATCAAAGCGGGCATCGCCTTCGCACGACACAAGGGAAGCCGGCGCACATGTTCCCAGAATATCCACCACACGCGGGCCCGAAGACCACCTTCAAGACCGGCCAGACGAGTGATCCCCGCTTCAATTCCTCGATCATCGCAGTGCTCGACAATCCGCTGCAGACAATCGGGCGAGACCTGAGTATCCGCATCGACAAACACAAGTATTCGGCCACTGGCGTGGACCCGCCCCAGGTTTCTGGCCCGGGCGGCTCCAAGCTGGTCGAGCTGAATCGCTTTGATCCTGTCTTCGTTGGCATACTGCTGCAGGATCTCCCAAGTCCCGTCGGTGCTGGCATTATCAACAACGATCACTTCGGTGCACACCGGACTGAGTCGTCCGATTGCGCCAAAGACGCAATCCAACGTTGCGCGAATCAACCGGCGTTCATTTCGAGCCGGGATGATGACAGAGAGATGACAGCCCATCAAAGCGCCCCAGGCTCAGGTTGAAGTATAAACAGATCACGACTGACACCCAGTCTCCACCATTCGCCGGGCACAACCTCAACAACGACCAATCCGACGCGCGAAAATAAGTTCTGTAATTCAGGCCGAGTAAAACTATGGCGAGGCTGCAGCGAGTCGTGGTCCGGATGCACCAGACCGGCCAGCGATGCTAATCGTAAGGCAAATCGCCCCCAGAAGAATTCGCGAATCGCCAGCAAGGTACGTCCCAATCGACCTTGATACGTCGATTGAATGATCAAAAGCGGTCCTCGCGAAACGCGGCGACATTCCCGAAGAAGTTCCTCTGGAAACATGGGATATTGCAAGACGAAGAACATGATCAGCCCGTCAAAAACCTGATCATCAACCGGAATTCTTGAACTGCTGATCAGTTCGGGGCCAGGCCCAACCCAATGGAGATCGGCAACATCAAATTCGCGAAGGTGATGCTTTCCCAACCGACGAATCGCTTCGGCATTGTGTCCGGTTCCAGAACCGATATCAGCAATGTTTCCCGATTCGGGAAGACGATGAGCGACCCGGACAAGCAGCTGTTTTGATCGTCGTGACATCACCCAGTTCGCCAGCCATTTCATGGGGCTTCGTCCCCTTCTGACATCAATTGTGCCGCGGTTTTCGGAACATATCCGCAATCCAGTAATTTTCGGATCAGTTGCTCTGCACGTGGTAGATATCCTCTGCGCAAATCGATGGGGTGAATGACAACACAGGGAATCGCTGTCGGATGACGCAGACATTGGACCTTTCCGAGTATTTCACCTCCACGAGACAACCATCCCAGACGTCCCCAATCCCATGACCACGTTGCCAGCCGCCGCACGCGCCTCTCGTCCTGGCAACTTTCGATGGCTCCGTACCGAACTACGAATCGAAGCAGACTTAAGTCAGTAGAGCGAATTGGCATTTGCCAAGCCGGAGGGACAAACCCTGAAGCGGGCTGATTGGTCAAGTCTGTGAACACCGCCTGACCCCTTTCGATTCGTTGAAGGATCGACTGACGATCGAGACCCCTCATTTCATCAGCCTGACGAGTCAACAGCGAAATTGGGTGGTAAGAAAATCGGCTTTGATGAGTCCAGCCGTGAAGCAGCCGCTCCTCAACGACATTTAAAAGCCTTCGATACTCGTTACTCGAATTTCCCAGTGAAATTCCATGCCAACAAGGAACAACCGCCGCCGACACCTGCCGACCCACAAGAGGGTAAAGCCTCTCAACAATCTCGCTCAACTCTCGAAGAAACACAGGCGAAAAATCGTGGATGGCAATCAGCATTGGCCGACTTCCTCCGCCAGAGATGCCCATAGTTCGCTCCGCCGAAAGGTTCGAAAAATGGAAATGAGCCAAGCCAGCGACCTATAACAAAATACGCTTTGCAACGCAAAGTCTATTTAATACGTTTGAACGAAGCAAGCCCGGAGGGGATTACGAAAGATTTTTTGCTGATCGAATCTTCAAAATGAAATCTTCCGATTCGCAAAATACATGTCGGGGAGTGTTCTAACTTTCTTCTCGTCACGTTTGGTACTCGACATTTGATTTCAAGAAAGACATAACACCTAATTTTGTGTTCTGTGGTCGGTAAAGATCCGGCTGTTAAAATCCTCAGACGTTTGAAATCTGATTCGGGTTTGAATCGACTCGCCAATCCCCACGGAAAAATGAGACTCTTGATGATCATCACAGGTCGACTGCTTAAAGCAATTGTATTGGCAAGCGCCGGGTTCATTTCAGCTCCCATGGTTGTGGCGCAACAATCAACGGTTCCTACCTGGGATCAATGGCGTGGTCCAACTCGCGACGGATTGATTTCCGGCAATGATTGGCCTGCAAAGTTGTCAGACCAATCGTTGGCAAGACTGTGGCGGGTTGAGCTCGACTCAAGTTATTCAGGACCGATCGTTTCTGAGTCAACCGTGTTTGTCACCGGAACACGAAACAAAAAGACTGAAGTGATCACAGCTTTAGACCGCAAGTCCGGGGGCAAGTTATGGGAGGTTGAATGGCCCGGTACGATGACCGTTCCGTTTTTCGCCAGCTCAAACGGATCATGGATTCGATCGACACCTGCCTACGACGGATCAACCCTGTTTGTCGCGGGTATGTGTGATGTGCTCGTGGCCTTGGACGGTAAGACTGGAAAGGAACACTGGCGAATTGATTTTGTCAAAGAGTTTAAAACAACATTACCCACTTTCGGCTGTGTCAGCTCACCGCTGATTGATGGTGAATTTCTCTTCGTGCAGGCGGGGGGTTCACTGGTCAAACTGGATAAATCTACGGGCAAGGTGATCTGGCGAACTCTCGAAGATGGCGGCGGCATGATGGGTGGTTCATTTTCATCGCCGACAATGGCAACCAGTCTGGCCGGACGACGACAGCTTGTGGTGCAGACCCGTGAAAAGCTGGCTGGGGTCGACCCGGAAACCGGTAAGGTCTTGTGGGAACGAAATGTTCCCAGCTTTCGAGGGATGAATATCCTGACTCCGCTGGTGATTGGTGATTCGATTTTCACCAGCACCTACCAAAACAAATCGTGGCGATTCGATGTCTCCAATACAGAAGGAACATTCGCGACAAACGAAGCGTGGAACAACAAGTCTCAGGGATATATGTCGACCCCCGTCGTGATTGATGGCTATGTTTATCTGCACCTGCAGAACCAGCGGTTTACTTGCATCAATCTGTCAACCGGAGCCGGGATGTGGACATCACAGCCGTACGGAAAATACTCAAGTCTGGTCGCTCAAAAGGACCGGATTCTAGCCCTGGACCAGTCAGGCAGGCTTCTGTTGATCAAAGCGAATCCGAACAGTTTCGAACTGATCGATGAGCGACAAATCAGCGATCAGGAAACCTGGGCGCATCTGGCTGTTTGTGGTGACGAAATCTACGTGCGCGAACTCAATGCACTGTCGACCTTCCGCTGGAAAAATGAAAAACGCGACTGATTCGACTTCAGCTTTTACCATAGATTTTACGCTCTTGGCAGCCAAAAGCCGGCACGCACCAAGGAACAAATAGAACCGATGACGACGATCCTGCTTTTGATTGCGTCGAATGTTTTCATGACCTTTGCCTGGTATGGCCATCTGCAATACGGACATGACTGGCCTCTCGGAAAAGCAATACTGATCTCATGGTCGATTGCATTGCTGGAGTATTGCCTGGCGGTCCCGGCGAATCGGTATGGCTTCGGTCACTTCTCGGGATTCCAACTGAAGATCATTCAAGAAGTGATCACGCTGGTCGTCTTCATCGGCTTTGCGATTCTGATTCTCAAAGAGAAACTCCAGTGGAACTATCTTGTTGCCTTCGCGTTCCTTGGAGTGGCCGCATTTTTTGCCTTCGCGTTCCAGGCTCCCTCCCCAATCGACAACGCTCATCAAGTCGCGGACATCCAAATCACAGAGTAAAGTCATATGCAAAAACACGGGTCGTCTTTCACAGCAATTTTTTGGTTGGCATCGGGTGACTGTCCCCCTACCTCTTGGGTTGCGATTTCAATGACCGCTGAATTTTGTCGACATTTTTGATATGATCCTCGCCAGCCTCCATGCCTTGATCCGGAAACGCCGCCCAAGGAATATCATTAACGTTCGTGATAAATTATTCGCAAACGCTTTGCCGGACTAATGTTTTTCCCCAGCGGAAACTGCTTCATAATTCTAGCGAGATGTTGAAAATAACCTGTGAATGCAAATGAGGGGCTGTCGATGCGAATGCGTTACTGGCTTGTCAACATCCACCGGCGACTTTGGTTTTCACGGGGTTTTCGTATTCGTAAAGAACGTCGAAGCCATCAACGTTCCGTCGCTTCATCGGCCTTGATCGAACGATTAGAATCTCGCCTGCTATTGACTGCGGCCGCTGTCAACTTGTTTGAATCAAAGGTCAACACGTATTCGGCTGGTATTCAAAGCACACCATCGGTCGCAATGGATGCGGCTGGTGACTCGGTCGTGACATGGGTAAGTGAGTTACAAGACGGCAGCGGCGATGGGGTCTTTGCTCAAAGATACGATAGCTCCGGAAAGGCGATCGGTAATGAGTTCCAAGTAAATACTTACACGCAGGACAACCAGAATTCGCCGGTGATTGCCATGGATGCAGCGGGCGACTTTGTGGTCGCGTGGGGAAGCAACGGCCAGGACGGCAGCGGATTTGGGATTTACGCCAAACGCTACAACGCTTCGGGAGTCGTGCAAGGATCTGAGTTTCAGATCAACACCTACACGACGAATGACCAAATGTTTCCCGCCATCGCGATGAATTCCACGGGGAGTTTTATCATCGCCTGGACGAGTAATGGGCAGGACGGTGACGGGGCGGGCATTTACGCGCAGCGATTCAACGCCAGCGCCGTTGCTCAAGGGAACGAATTCCGAGTCAACTCGACCACGACGAGCACCCAGAATGATCCTTCGGTCGCGATCGATGCTGCCGGGGAGTTTGTTGTGACGTGGAGTAGCCTTTCGGATGGCAGCGATTTTGGGATTTACGGTCAGCGATATAGTGCTGCGGGAAGTCGCGTCGGAGGTGAATTCAAAGTCAACAACTATACGCCCAATAGCCAGAACCAATCTTCTGTTGCCATGGATGCCCTGGGCCACTTCGTCGTTGCGTGGGTCAGTGCAGGCGAGGACGGTAGCGGTGCCGGGATCTACGGACAATGGTTCGACACCGACGGAACTCCTGCGGGAGGCGAGTTCCGAGCTAATTCAACCACGACCGGCGATCAAATAGAACCTTCGGTTTCGATGGACGCCGTCGGCAACTACGTGATTACTTGGGCCAGTTTTGGCGTCAATGACAGTTTGGGAATTGATGGGCAACGTTACAAATCGAATTTAGCCATGGATGGCGGCGAATTCCGCGTTAATGCATATACAACCGGCCTGCATTTTTTCCCGTCCGTTGCGATGGATTCGACAGGCGACTTTGTCGTGGATTGGATGAGTGACCAGGATGCGGGAACATTTGGAATTTATTCGCAGCGATTCTTGACAGACGGGCCGCTTGTTACAGGCGTTTTCGAAGGACTGTCGCCCAATCTAATTCAAAATGGAGACCGATTGCGGACGATTCCCTCAACTCTGTCGGTCATCTTTTCAGACGATTTAAACGTCGTGAATGGTGGTGCAAACAGCGTTACGAATCCCTCCAACTGGTCTCTGGCACGGTATGGCGCTGATGTCAGCGACGAAATTGCGAGTATCACGTTTGGTTCCAGGATTCTCTATGGAAAAAATCGTTATGTGGCTGTCGTGACGTTTTTTCAGCCGTTGAGAGACGGACTTTATCAATTGGTCGCCCGGCAGGCGATTAGCGATCTCGGCGGGCGCATTCTCGACGGTGAATCGGACGGATTCGTCGGGGGGAACTTTCGCCGCAACTTTGCCGTAGCCAAGACGGTCGCAGATGCTGTGGAAACCAGGGTGAATACCTATACCGCCAATTCGCAATCGGCCCCAAAGGTTGCCATGAACGCCTCAGGGAATTACGTCGTGACTTGGGAAAGTACAGATCAGGATGGGGACGGGAGAGGAATTTTTGCGCAGAGGTACAACGCCGCCGGAATTGCCCAGGGAGCCGAGTTTCAGGTCAATTTCAACACGTATGGAGATCAGTACGAGCCATCGGTGACGATTAATCCTGCCGGCGACTTCGTGATCGCCTGGACGGGCCAGCAGCAGGGGCTGCCTGGAGACTTTAATATCTATGCGAGAAAATACAACGCAGCCGGTGTTTCGATAACGCCATCGTATGATATCTTCGTCAACCACGATGTTACTAATATCCAAGATCATCCTTCCGTTGCCATGGACGCGGCAGGAAACTTCGTCGTGACTTGGGAGAGCTTCGGGCAGGACGGAAGTGGGTACGGAATCTATGCCGAGCGATTCGATGCCGCCGGAAATACGAACGGGGGCTTGAATCAGACATTGGTGAACACAAATACGCGAAATAGTCAAAGGAACCCCTCGATCGCAATGGACCCGTCGGGAGACTTTGTGATCGCCTGGGAAGACTTGGATTCCGGGAATGACCCGCTTTTACCGCGAGGTATTTTTGCCCAGCGATACAATTCATCTGGAGTTGCACAAGATGCAAACTTTCAAGTCAATTCGACTGTGGGCATCATTCAAACAAACACCTCTGTCGCAATGGACGAAATGGGCGATTTCGTAGTCGCTTGGGACAGCCATTATTTGACGTCACAATACATCCTTGACCATGCCTTGGCACGCCAGTTCAACAATCAAGGGATCGCACAGGGGGACAATTTTTCGGTCGATACGGGAAATGTGACCACACCTAAAAAGCCATCCTTAGCCGTGAACCAGAATGGCGATTTCATTGTTGGATGGGACTTCGACACTCAATCTGCCAATGGCATCGACGTTTACTCCCGGCGACTGAGTTCCGCAGGGTCGAAAATCAGTCGCGAAATCCAAGCCAATTCTTACACCTTGGGGGCTCAAGGTTCCAGCTCCGTGGGAATCGATGCAAACGGAAATTTTGTAGTCGTCTGGTCGAGTCAGAATCAGGACGGCAGCGGCGATGGAATTTACTCGCAACGACACGTGACAAAAGTCGCACCCTACCTGTATGAGATGGAATCCAAACCGCTGAATGTCGTCGGTTCGGCATCAACACCCTTAACATCGTCCGTCCTCGCGTACGATTTCGACAGCGACAACTGGACCGGGGCGACCGTCCAGATTTCCAGTAACTTCCGTAGCGGACAGGATGTCCTCGGTTTCGTAAACACCGCGACAATTACAGGTGCATGGAACGCTGTCACCGGAACACTGACTCTGACCGGAACCGATACCGTGTCAAACTATCGCAACGCGCTTCGTAGCGTGACTTACCACAATTCAAGCGGTTCTCCCAATACGACTCTCATACGGACGGTCGATTTTCAGGTGAGTGACGGCATGCTGTTGAGCAATATTGTCTCACGAGACCTCACTGTGACGGCCGCTCCCAATCCCCCCGTACTTTCGGGAGTTGGTGGTACGGGAACCTACTTCGAGAACGACGCGCCGTTGACACTTGCCGCCGGTTTGACCATCACCGATCCCAACGTCGTCAATCTCGCCAGTGCCACGGTTTCGTTTACGAACTGGCAGATTGAGGATCGACTGGAATTTAATAACATCTATGCCTTGCAGCATACGTTTAGCGAAGATCCAGCGACGCACACGGCCACGTTCACAATTAACGGACTGGAAACGGTAGACCACTATCAGACGCTGTTGCGTTCGGTCGTGTATTGGGACGTCAGCGACGCACCAATCCTGGTGACTCGCGTTGCCAGTTTCACCGTGAGCGACGGAACTTCCAACAGTAATACGGTCATGCGCAATACAGCAGTCGTGGCGGTTAACGATCCACCATTGTTGACGGCGATCGAAACATCACCATTGGCCTATAAAGCCAATGACCCGGCATTTCCGCCACAACCTCTTTCCGCCACGCTTCTGGTCAACGAACCTGACAGTAACAACCTGACATCCGCTTCAGTTCAGATTTCGGCGGGATACCAGAACGACGCCAACGGCAAGGACATTCTTTCTTTCACCGATCAACTCGGGATCAGCGGCTCATTTAATGCCGCTGCGGGAATCCTAGTTCTGTCTGGAACGAGTCCTGTGGGAAGTTACCGTACGGCATTGCGATCCGTCACTTTCAGTTCCACAGGGGCCGCTGTCAGCAATGCAACTCGTACCCTCACAATCACGGGAACTGATGACTTCTCCACGCCTGCGTCGAGCCTGGCGATCACTCGAACGGTGACGATGTTGACATCAAACATCCCCCCTGGGTTGGCAGGAATCCCCGCCACCCCACTCGCATATGTTCGAGGAGCGGCAGCCATCGCCCTTGCACCGGGGTTGTTCGTACTGGACATCGACAGCATTAATCTGGCAAGTGCCACAATCCAGATAACGTCAAATTATCAGAACGGTCAAGACTTGCTGGCATTTACACCAGGGTTCGGTGTCATCAGTTCATTTGACGCCGCAACGGGGAAACTGACACTCACCGGTATCACGTCTCTGGCCAACTATCAATTGCTACTGCGATCCGTCACGTTTAAGACCAACACTGGTTCTGCGAATACGCTGGCGCGGGCCGTCACATTCACAGTCAACGACGGACTTGATTCGAGCATTCCCGTGTTCCGAACCGTGACGCCAACGTAATTTCAAGGAATGCAAAGGAGGGGTCGCATTAAGGATGTCACGTTTCTAGTCCTGCGCCGCCATTTCAACAAAAGCTCGTATGACATATGCGCTTTTTCCTCGTTTATTTTGGAAGACCGTCATCGTGAGAAGATGGTTTGCTCGATCGGCGTTCGCACTGTTTCTCGTCTGTCTTTCTTCAACTGTATTCGCAGACGAAGATCACTGGAGTGCGCTATCAAGTATAAAATTCCAATGCCACGAGATAAACGTCTTCGGTGAGTACGTCATCTTTCCTGTCACGAAAAGCCAAGCCAATGAGCGACGTTGAAAGACACAGAAACAAACTTCAGGGCTTGATTGCTTTCTTCAGTTTGTCTCCGGCCACGCGCATTCCCCGCCATATTTTTGAATTGGAAACGGGAAACGAGTCTGTCATGGCATCACGAAACTGCGGTAGTAGCGGCTGCTTTTTCACAATCGTCGAATCGGCTTGATAGGCTTCCGTTGTTGCAGGAAGCAGATAGCTCGCCGCGTAGAATTGCGCGGGTTCAGCAAAGACTGAGTACGCGGCGTTCGTCTGAATAAACTGCAAAAAAAATCCGCGATCGCGGCTCGTTTTTTTGATAGCCGCCCCTTGGGGATAATAAATGCATCGGTCCAGCAAGGGGTCCCTTGTGATTTTTCCGCAAACGAGAACTGTCGAATGACAATCTCGTCCGGCTTCACAATGGGAGGATATTGCCCTGGCGTGAGTTGAAGCTCACGCTCAGCGTAATAGATTCGTTCTGAATACCCGATTAACGTCGAATCCTTTGAGTTTGCAAATAAACGCGGCAAAACGTACGAATGATCGTTGTAATGTGACAAATGAGCTTGATTCTCTTTGGACAATTCTTTGATCAGACTCAGCACAGCGGCTTTCGCCGGTTCATCGAGTTCCGCCCCGTCCTTCCAAAGGGAAATCAAATGTTCGCGAGCCCATTCAGGCCCGTGAATATCCAGGACCGCATCCGCGTAATACTCGCCCAGCGTTGTGCTGCCCCACATCGCTGCCAGAACAGGTTACCCAACAGTCGGGTCTACCGCTTTCAAGAACGACTCGAATGTTTTGGCATCAACCACGCCTTTATTCGAAGCCCAGATTTGAAGGTAATTGCCGCACACCCAATGCGGAATGACTTGAGTACCGATCTCGGTCTTGCTGATGACACCAGCCGGGCCGACGTAACTGTCTGGCGTTCGGCGAACTTCGATCGGAATTTCGTCAATTCCACCGAATTGGCCCTCCATCAATTCATCGATTCGACATGTATCAATTTCCACAATGTCAAAATCAACGATGCGAGAGAGTCCGTTCCCCTCAAAAGAATCGTCATAGGGGTTCCAAAGTTCAAGATCCAGGTCGATCGATAAATATCGTCGCTCAAATGCATTCTCCAACTTTTTGATTGCGGTGGAGGCATCCGGCAGATACGCGAAGATGGCCACATTCAATTTCGTGTCACGCGATTGGCCGTAAGCAAACAGTGGCGTTAAAACTCCAATACAGATCAAGAAAAACAGCCGAATTCTTGCTGCCCGCATCGTATTTCCTTTTTAATTCCATGCCGAATGTCACTGATACAACTCAGTTCAAAACGAACCTGCATCAATGCGTCGCAAAGGCTAACAAGCTGTTCCGCCCGCGAAAAGCGTACTGAACATTTAAACACAAGGCTTCCATCTGGCGATGCCAAAGTCACACGCTCATGGCACGCTTGCAACGTTCTTACTGGTTCCCAAGCCATAGCCTGGGAACGCATGCCTTAGAAGCTCCGCTTCACGAATAGCACAATAAGCCCTTTTGTTTTCATGGAGGCAATCGAACCACGTGACGCTGACCAACTCTTAAAGAACGCCACATCAGCGAATGAAATCTCCAAACAAGCAAAAGACACAACTGCTACTTCGTCGATTTCAAAACCGCATCCGCAGCGATGGTCGCCAATTTGCCTGCAAGCTGGTTTACCGATCCTTTGCCATCAGGATGGACTCGGTTACTCAGGAAGATGAAAAAGAGGTCCAGTTCTGGATCGATCCATAGAACGGTGCCGGTGAAGCCACCGTGTCCGTACGAAGATTCAGTGAGCAATTCACCCCTATTGATGGAAAAACTTGTCTGCTTGTCCCAGCCGAGGCCGCGAACCCCGGAACTGACTCGATAACCTTGTGTCATCAGTGAGACTGTTTGCGGAGTCAGGATTTGTGTTTCGCCGACTTTTCCGCCGCCAAGCATCATCGTGGCATAGATCGCCATATCCTCCGCTGTCGAGAACAAACCGGCATGCCCCGCGACCCCCTCTAATTTAAAGGCCCTGGGATCGTGGACTTCGCCTTGTATCCAGCGACCGTCCCGTTTTTGCGTTGGTGCGGATCGAGCCTTAAGCACTTCGCTCGGCAGATACCCGGTCTCGTGCATGCCTGACGGCTTAAAGATTTCCTGTTGAGAAAATTCGTGGACGGACCGCCCACTGACTCGCTTCACGAGATCACCCAGCAGAATGAAGTTGACATCAGAGTACACAAACTTCGTACCAACAGGGTTCTGCAGTTTCAGTGCGTAGATCTTTTGCATCGCCTCTGCGGGGCCGTTCTGGTAGTCACTGATCGGATTGTCGGCAATCAAGCCGCTCTGGTGAATCAGCAAATTGAGGATCGTAATGTCCTGCTTATCGTTGACGGCAAATTCCGGGATGAGCGCCGAGACTTTGTCCGATAAGCTCAGCTTACCACGCTCGATCAGCAGCATGATGCACGTGGCCGTCGCAACGGGTTTTGTGATCGACGCCATGTCGAACACCGTGTCGATCGTCATGGGGACATCCGCAGGTTCGAGTTGCTTGTTACCGTAGGATTTCAGCCATGCGATATGACCACGTCGGCCAAGACATACGACGCAGCCTGGCATCTTCTTCTCGGAAATCCCTTCTGCGACAACAGCATCTATCAAAGTCAGTTTCTGCGGATCAAGACCGATCGTTTGCGGTTCGATAACAGGTAAGGCCGCTTGAACGTTATTGCTGACGAGAAGTAGTCCGACCACACAAATGCGTAACCAGTGACAATTCATCCTTCAACCATTTTCTGTTTTCTGAGTTCAATAGTCGAACAAAAGGTAAGAGAGCTTACGCCCTCAATTGATCTCTGGCGCTGTATTTCTTCAGGTCAACCGATCATCGGGACCCACACTAAACGGGACAAGTTCATTATTTGTCGTATCAAATATCGCGCAATAGCCATGGCAAACCGCATTCACGACGACAAGATGTTGTTGAGTCGCGTCCAGCTTGACCGGCTTCTCACCATTCCATGGAAAAATACCGGCTGTCGAACCAACGAGCCAGGAATGGTAGTGCCCAATGAACATCACTCGATGAGGCATTGCAGCAAAACTTCGATTTAATTTTTCCTGCGTCTCGGGTAGACCTTCGAAATACCAGAGATCATCAATTTTGTTCGGATCGAGCCACGGTTCGATATGCGTGAACAGGCAACCATCAATTTCAAGCCGTGGCTGCAAACTGCTCATGAACTCAAGAGCATCCGTGCTGTAGCGCTGACGGATCTCATCGGACTGGTCAACGCACAGTCCGAAATCGTGATTGCCCCAGACGCCGATCGCACCGACGTCCCGCAATAGAGCGATTGTTTCCTCGACTCGATCGCCACTATCGCATGTATCGCCCAAGACAACGAACCTGTCGGCCTCGTGTCTGCGAAGTAAGTCAATTGCGTTTCGAAGCTGATCTACCTGTTCGTGAGTGTCGGACAAAATGCCGAGTTTCATACCATTCCCTGATACGGTTTATTGGTCCGCCACAGATCCGCGTCTGAATCAGTGTATCATTCCGCGATTGACAGACCATATCCATAATACAGCGCACTCCCGTTCGATGCCGCTTTGAAACAACGTTCGACGTCGGGGACCTGGCTTTTCAACTGGAATGCCCCCATTGACCAGTTCTTCAAACGGACTGTCGCCACGATTGTCTGAGAAAACGAAGTGAGCCGCCCAGCAGGCCGGCACAGCCGGTTCACGCGCGTCGGACGACGGGTTCAGAATAGGGATATCTATCTCGCGTTGACGACGTGAGTCGGCAGGCCGGCACAGCCGGTTCACGCGCGTCGGACGACGGGTTCAGAATAGGGATATCTATCTCGCGTTGACGACGTGAGTCGGTCGGCCGGCACAGCCGGTTCACGCGTGTTGGATGGTGGGTTCATAATAGGGATATTTTTCGCGCGTTGACTGAGGTGAATCGGGTGGTGACTTTTGAATCAAAGTGTTCTCGTCACCCGGCCAAAATGCTAGAAACGAATATCGATTTGTGTCGACAGATAGGGTCCGCTGCCGATGTTGACGGTGTTGTCACCCACCAACTTGAAGCCGTGGACTTCGGTGAAGTAGCGATCGAAAGCCCAGCCACCCGCAATTTCGAGTCCGACATTCGGTTTGAACCACCACAGAAAACCTGTCGCCAGTTTTTTCTCGTAGTAAAAGAAGTGGTCGCGTTCGTTAACTCGTTCGGCGAGCCGCCAGTTTTCGTTCGTCCAGTCAAAACCGGCATACAATTGCCAGGCCGCCGTTGGCTGGTAGACGGCTCTGGCATGCATCGTCGTCAGGAAGGCCCAGACATATTGAAGCTGCCAGTCTCGAGCCGGCTTCCAGCTGACAACGGAAAAGGGGAACCCCACGATCGCCTGGAAGTCTTCCGACGGATGGTAAAAGTAACCCCCTCCAGGAATTGGAATGCCATACAACACCTGACTGTTGGTCGAAGCATTAGCACCGATAAACCAGGCGCTCTTTTCGTCTTGTGGCATCAGCAGAAATGCTGTCCCCGATGCCAGCATATCGCGACCACTTTGAAAGGGCTTATCGCTGGCCGTCCCCATATCAAACACGATTCCGCCGACGTTGCCGTTGTCGTACGAATGGAAGTAGTTGACTCCCAGGGCGACGTTGAATAGTTGCGTAGGAAACGTCTGCATCGTCGTTGGTAAAATTGCTTTTGTCTGGATCGACGTTGTGTCCACGTGTGCTGTGAGCATAAATGTTTCGGCGCCAGTGCTATATAAGGGAACGGCCCCCTGGAAGTACGCTCGCTCCATCGCCAAAGTCGTACCTTGCTGATCCGTGTTCTGTTCGGGATACCACGTCATTCCCAAATGGGGATTGGCCATGAGCAACGTCCCAACTCCGCCAGGAAGATTCTTGATCCCTTTAATCCCGCGAAATGATGGAAGAGAATCAAGCCCGGTCCCCGATCTCCGCTGTTGCATGGAGGAATTTTGACCGGATTGTTGATTGATTAAAAACGAAGGAAAGTCCTTTGGATCGGGATTGCCTTGCGTGTCAACGGTAGCGCATCGATGAACAGTACTATCAACGTCAGCCGCATTCACGGAAGTCAGAGGAACCGGAAGTCCATTACTCTCTGTTGACCTCGTTTCCCAGACCAAGGGCAATACCGATCGGTCCTGGGCAAATACCTCAACGCCGACCATCGTCATCAGGCCACACCAGACGGTCACTTGTTGCAGTGCGATCCACGCCAGCCGAGTCGTCACGTTCTGGAACCTACAGAAATAAGAGTCGATACTTTCGCTTTCGTAATCTTCGACCATTTTCGCGGCAAAACTGAGCAGTCCACAAAACTTTCTAAAGAAATGGTTTGGCGTTAATTGGCAGTTTTCGAAGTATCGTTCAACAGATGTTGCTATGCAGAATGAGCGTACGCAGTCTGCCAAGTGTTAAGTTTCGCAATTGGTGTCTAAAACAAACTTCGTGGACCGGCGGAATTCGCTGCATCAGGGCCATTTTGGCGAGAAGCTCAACAACGAGTCGCACCGGGATCAGGTTTTTACAAATTTCAAAATTGATCCCTTTAAACTCCGTTTTGAGGTGACTTATCAGGGCCGCCAATCTTTATTTCCAACGGTCTCGCCCCGTTTCTTACTGACTTGTCGCCGGGCGGCAAAGTCGGCTACGCTGCTCTTCGCGGGCTGACAGTTTTTGTCGTTTAAAAAAAGATGAGACACGAGCTGTAGCAGCCGGCTTCCAGCCGCGACTTGATTCTGTGTGCTCAGGCCTGAAGCCTCGACGACAAATTTTGACAACCTCTCCCTTGCAACTCCCTGAATTCCATTCAGATTGATGCCCTGTGTCATGCGGCTAACGACGAATGTTCATCAACAGAGGACACACCCTTGAAAGCAATTTCGCTTGCACTAGTAACCATCCTCGGTTCGACTACCGTTTTTGGTCAGCAGTTAAACCGACCACCCGCGGTCCCATTGGTGGCTTGTGATCCGTATTTCAGCATCTGGTCTCAGGCTGACAAGCTGACCGATACCGATACGACTCACTGGACGGGAAAACCGCAGCGAATGACAAGTTCGATCGTCATTGATGGGCGACGACTGAGGTTAATGGGGACCGAACCGTCTACGATCTCTCCGATGCCTCAGAAAAGTGTTGTCGTTCTGCCGACTCGAACCGTTTATCAATTCGAATCGCCCGAGATCGCCCTGACATTGACGTTCATGACACCCAGTCTTCCCGAGAGTATCGACCTGCTCTCGTGGCCTGTGACTTATGTAACCTATACCGTGAAGTCGGTGGATCGGAACGCACACAAAGTCTCAATCGATTTTGGCATCGCGTCAGAAATCGCGGTCAACGAGCCGAATCAAAAGACGGAATGGTCGCAACCGACGATTGACGGGTTGTCAACCGTTACGGTCGGATCGCAGGCTCAACCGATTCTGGGACGAAGTGGGGATGATCTACGGATTGATTGGGGTTACCTTTACCTCTCATCCCCAACGGCCCAGCAGCCAGTCTGGAAGGAACATCGACTGGAGCTCGATTTTGGCACCGTGATTTTAAAGGAATCGACCCGCTGGCTGATGCTGGCGTACGACGACCTTTATTCAATTCAGTACATGAAAGAAAACTTGCGGCCGTTCTGGCGACGGAACGGATGGGAAGCCAGCGATCTCTTAAAGGCGGCGGCACGTGACTATGACAGCCTTTCCAGACGATGTGTCGCCTTCGATGACGAATTAATGGCTGACCTGCGATTGGCCGGGGGCGAGAATTATGCTCAGCTTGGGGCACTATGTTACCGTCAATGCTTCGCCGCCGGAAAATTCGTCGCGGACGAAAATGGACAGCCTTTGCAATTCTGCAAAGAAAATCATTCAAATGGCTGTATCGCAACCTCTGACGTCTTTTATCCAATGGCACCGCAGTTTCTACTGTTCGGTCCAACGCTCGCCAAGTCGTTTCTCGTCCCCTTCATGAACTACGCGGCCAGTACACGTTGGCGGTTTCCGTTTGCCCCACATGACCTGGGTCAATACCCCCATGCAAATGGTCAGGTCTACGGCGGCGGCGAACGAACGGAGGAGAACCAGATGCCAGTGGAGGAATGCGGAAACGTCCTGCTACTCGTTACGGCGATTGCTCAGATGGAAGGGAATCCCGGTTTCGCCAATCTCTATTGGAAGCAAATCGAGACCTGGGCCGAGTACCTGAAAGAAAAGGGCTTTGACCCTGAAAACCAGCTTTGCACCGACGATTTTGCCGGACATCTTGCTCATAACGTCAACCTCAGCGCCAAGGCAATCTGTGCGATTGGAGCTTACGCAAAGCTATGTGAAATGCGCGGCGACACAGATAAGGCAACCAAGTCCTTTGAACTCGCTCGAACGTTTGCCAAACGCTGGATCGAAGCAGCGGATGAAGGGGATCACTATCGGTTGGCGTTTGACAAAAAGGGAAGCTGGAGCCAGAAATACAATTTGATCTGGGACCGAATCCTCGGCCTGAATCTATTTCCGGCATCGGTCGCGAAGAAGGAACTGGCGTATTATCGCAAGATTCAGAATGAATACGGACTCCCTCTGGACAATCGCGAGAACTACACGAAGCTCGACTGGATCACATGGACCGCGACGTTGACTCAAGATCGCGATGATTTTGAGGCCCTGATCAACCCTATCATCACTTTTATCAATAAGACTCCAGACCGTTCTCCGTTGACCGACTGGTATCAGACGAAGGACGCCAGAAAGGTTGGCTTTACAGCTCGCCCCGTTGTTGGTGGTGTATTTGCTCAAATGCTTTACAACCAGAAAACCTGGAAAAAATGGGCAGCGCGAGATGTGACAAAGGCCACGAACTGGGCCGCCATGCCCAAGCCGCCAATCGTCACCGAAGTGATTGCCGTTGCTGCGACTCACCCCAGCGACTGGTATTACACAACGTCGAATCCTGGAGACAATTGGAATAAAACAGACTTCGACCCGAAGGAATGGAAACTGGGTAAGTCTGGTTTCGGAACGGCTGACACCCCGGGGACGACTGTGCGAACGACGTGGAACAACGCCGATATCTGGTTGATTCGTGACATCGAGATTTCTCAAGCCGATATCGAGAAACTGAATTGGCTGATTCATCACGACGAAGACACGGAGATTTTTCTGAATGGAAGACCCGCCGAACAGTTTTCCGGCTACACAGTTCAATACGACACACGACCATTGTCTCAAGCGTCGAGGACTGCACTGAAGCCGGGATTGAATCGAATCGCGATCCATTGCCATCAAACGGGCGGTGGTCAGTACATTGACGTCGGTCTGGTCACAGTGAAGAAACAAAAATGATCTCGAAAACGACGGCCCAACGCTTGCGGCGTCGGAAAGGAGATCCGAAAGAAACCCCACTGTCCCCAAGGCAGTGATTAACGGGCCTTTACACCAGCGCCAGCTAAAACTCACAGGAATACAAAGCTCAAATCAGTGAAACAACAAAATGAAAACGTCTGACATTGTCTGGAGCGTCCTGTTGATCGGTATCGTGACAATTCAAACACTCGCAGATGATCGCCCGCCACGCGCCATTCCGGAGGGAACCGATACACGCGATCGGTTCTTGAAATTGATTGAGCGACCTCATGTGCCACTCAATCCCATCGAACGACAATCGGTAGTTGTTGATGGCCTGTTAGAAACCGGCTTTGAATTTGACGCAGAAGCCAATCAGCGCGTGCCTGGACTGTTATTGAAAAAGGTATCAACGTCTGATTCGACACGTCGTCCGGCCGTGATCGTGCTTCATGGAACGGGTGGTGGCAAAGAGGCCATGAAGCCGTTGATGCGAAAGTTGGCAAATCAGGGGCTCATCGCGGTTGCCATGGATGCTCGTTTTTCCGGTGAACGTGCGACGTTCGGGAAAGGAAGTGAAGCCTACCGAGCGGCCATTCTGGAGACTTGGAAAACCGGTAATGGTTATCCGCTTTATTACGATACGGTCTGGGATTTACAGCGATTGATCGACTACCTGGAAACTCGACCCGATGTCGATCCAAAACGGATTGCAGCCATCGGCATGTCAAAAGGGGGGACTGAACTTTATCTGACTGCCGCTGTCGATACGCGAATCCTCGTAAGCGTCAGTTGCATAGGAGTCCAAAGTTTTGACTGGGCACTGGAACACAACGCCTGGCAATCACGAATCAGTACGATTCAATCGGCCGTCGATTACGCAGCAAAGGAAGTGAATGTCACGAACATCGACTCGCGCTTTATCCGCCGGTTTTATCAGCGAGTCGTGCCGGGGATCGAAAAGGAATTCGACGGCCCACAGATGTTGCCGCTGATCGCACCTCGTCCGCTGCTGGTGATCAACGGCGAAAAAGACGATCGGACACCAGGCCCCGGCCTGGAGCTTTGCGTGAGCGCCGCTCGCAATTCCTATCGAAGCGCCAACGCCAGCCACAATTTTGAGTTCTGGTTACAACCGAATGTCGGACATGCGGTGACACCAGAATCCGAGCGTAATGCCATTGAATGGTTGATTGAGAAACTCAAATGACCGTCCGACTCTTGCAGCGCCGGACGGCATTTCAACCGAAACCCCATCGCCCCCGAGACTATGGTTGACGGACGTTTGCGTTAGCGCAAGCTACGATTCACCGTACGAACGAAATTCTAAGATCCTTAGGGCAACGGCCCGTCAACCATCTCCGCAGGGGAGGTGGGGTTTTGTCTTTAGACGGAAAAAAATTGGTTGCGTTACCCGAAAGAGTTTCTGGTAGCGAGCAACAACGATCTGCTTAGTGACGAGGTTTCATTTCCATTTCTGAAGTTCAGATGTTGCCAGTGGCAGCTTTCCTGTCGCCAGCATCTCAGCAATCTCATCCAGTCTCTTTTGCTGCGCCACGTTCGTAGCCGCTCGGCGAAGTTCCAGTATCTTCATGGGAAATCGGAGTGTGGAAGCGGTCGTTGCCAACTTTATCTGCCCCAGTTTTTTCCGCCATTCGAGGATGACCGAGAGATCACGATAGCCAAACTCCTGACTCGGCTCGATGTTCGTCCCCTCTCCCCAATCATTCCACGTCGCGATTTGAATGATCGGAGCGTTGCCATTGAATGCCTTTTCCAGCGTCTGCTCGAACGTCATCCCTTCGCGATCGTCGATTTCACCGTAACTGGCATGAATCCTGGCCTCCGCGTAGACTTCCTTGAATCGAAGGAAAGCGACCGGCATTGATATTGGCCACCCACGCGAGCGTTCCTCAAATTTCTTAATCGCGCCGGTCCCTTGAGAGGGGATCGGCCAATCGAACGCCCGCACGGCAGCAGCCCGTCGATGATGCAGACTGAAGTAGGCAATCGGCGTTTTCAATTCTGTCAGACATTGTGTCCACTCGGCATCTGTCAGGCCGGCCTGCCCGAACGACAGCAATACGGGTTGGCCATCAAGTTTGACATAGGATTCGAGGGCAAACCAGTTCTGTTTCAGCCATTCAAGTTCTTCCATTGCGTGGCGCACACGATTCTCGCCATTAAGTCGCCCCGCTTCGACTAACGCTGGGATCGTCTGATCTTCGTAACAGATGACTAACTTCATCCCAAGGCGTTTTGCCTGTTCAACAAGTCGTTCGGTATTTCTATGTAGCAGTTCGTAATCTCGAAATTTCTGTAAGCCATACCAGTCGACAACCACACCATCAATCCCCGCCAACTTCATCAGCAGTAGATGGTATTCGAGCACATGCGGATCACCAGAATCATATGGGCCGATCAATGGCATGAAGTGCGACGCGATTTCTGGCCGATCGTTCACCCTCTTCTCCGGGTCAAACCGATTCATGGTCCAGTGCCATCCCCAGGCCTTGCTGAAAGGTTTTGCCTCGTACCAAGGCATGTAGTGAGCCAGAACGATTTTGTCAGCAGGGTTCTTCGCGTCAGATTCCTGTGCCAGAAGATCCGTTACGAATCCTTGAAATACCAGAATTGCAATGAGTTTCGTTACGCTCATCGAACGACGAAGCGAGTTCAAACGTGCCTGAAGAAAGCGACCGATGTTTGTTTCAAGAAAGACCATCACCTTCAATCGCCTTCATCCTGGTTATTCGGTCATGCAAGAATGCCAGTAACAACGTTTCCATGGATATCGGTCAGCCGATAGTCGCGGCCTTGGAAACGATACGTGTGGCGCAAATGATCGAAGCCGAGCAAATGAAGCAGCGTGGCATTCAGGTCATGGACGTGAACGGGATCGGCAACGACGTTGAAACCGAACTCATCGGTCTGACCGTGGATATGTCCCGCTTTGATTCCGCCTCCGGCCAACCAGACACTGAAGCCTCGGTTGTGATGGTCGCGACCGTCATTGCCCCCCTGAACCATCGGAGTACGGCCGAACTCGCCCCCCCAGACAACGAGCGTGTCATTGAGTAGCCCTCGCTGCTTTAGATCGCGTACCAGAGCGGCACTCGCCTTATCGGTGTCCAGGGCATTCTGTTTGACTCCGGCAGTGAGATTACCATGCTGGTCCCAGACTTCGTGAAAGAGCTGTACAAAGCGGACGCCACGCTCAGTCAGACGGCGCGCAAGCAGGCAATTACGGGCATAACTCGATTCCTTCGGATCTTTCACGCCGTACATTTCGAGCGTTTCTTTTGACTCGCCGCTGAGGTCCATCAATTCAGGAGCACTCGTCTGCAAGCGAAATGCCATTTCGTAGCTTTGAATCCGCGCAGCGGTTTCGGGGTCACCGATGGCCTCTTCAGCCATGCGATTGAGTCGCTGCAAAGAGTCCAGTGACGTCCGCTGAGTTTCCGCATCGATACCGCGCGGGTTTGAGAGATACAAAACCGGATCGCCCGCGCTACGGAATGGAATCCCGCCATACATCGTCGGCAGAAAGCCGCACCCGTAATTACTGGCCCCGCCGCTGGTCCCCTTGGCACTGGTCAAGACAACAAAACCCGGCAAATCTTCACATTCTGAGCCAAGCCCATACAACGTCCATGACCCGAAGCTGGGCCGGCCAAACTGTTGTGAGCCGGTATTCATCATGATCTGAGCCGGCGCGTGATTCACCGCGTCTGTTTGCAGCGAACGGATCAGGCAGATTTCGTCGGCGATGCCTGCCGTGTGAGGCAGAACTTCGCTTAATTCCATGCCGCACTGTCCGTGTCGTTCGAATTTGAACTTCGGACCCAACAGTGCTGAGTTCGGATTGATGAACGCCGCTCTATACCCCTTGAGTAGCTCGGCCGGAGGAAGCTGGCCGTTTCGTTTTGTGAGTTCCGGCTTGTTGTCGAAAAGTTCCAGATGGCTGGGTGCCCCGGCATTAAACATGTAAATCACACGTTTCGCCTTGGGAGGAAAATGTGGCTGGCGAACCGCCATTGGATTGTCAGCTTTCGGAACCGCCTCCGATTGACGACTCGCAAGTGCACCGGCGGCAATCCCAGCCAATCCCAGGCCACAGTCTTTTAGAAACCAGCGACGGCTGACGTATCGAGCGATCGCTTCTTGAATTGATTGAGTGTGATTCATAGTGACCTTCAGTTCTTATTAACAGTTTCATCCAGATTCAGGAGGACGCGTGACACCAGAGTCCACGCGGCAGCGTCTTGCGGTGTTGTCTGCGGTGGGATACTCGGTAGCTTTGTCGCGTCGCCGGTGGCGACTTCTCGAATATCTAACCATCCGTCAGCCAGTCGCTGACGTCGCGATTTCAGCAGCGCGAGAACTTCCTCCCGTTCCGCCGACGTCGGCAGGCGTGACGTACAAAGCTGGAAGGCGTAGCTGGCACGCTGTGAATCATCGCTCCCTCCTTCTCGCAGGATTCGTAACGCCATCGCCTGGGCCGATTCGACGAAGATCGTTTCGTTCAGTCCTGCTAAGGCCGACAATGGCGTATTGGACCGGACTCGACGAGCACAAGCAGAGTCACTGTTGGGGGCATCCAGACTCGAAAGCACCGGGTCTGGCATAGATCGTTTACGGAAGGCATAAACCGTACGTCGGTACCGGTCGGGCCCGGTTGTCGGCTTCCAGTAGGCGGGATAGACATAATTGTAATCGAGCACATTCTGCGGCACGGGTGGAATGATGGCCGGGCCACCGATTCTGTGAGTGATCAGGCCGGAAGCACTCAGGGCGATGTCTCGCAAGACTTCCGCTTCGGCTCGAAAACGAGGTCCGCGAGCGAGCAGATGATTACGGGGATCCCGTTCCCGTAACTCAGGAGTAATCGCCGAGCTTTGCTGGTAGGTCGCGCTGTTGACGATCGTTCGGATCAGGTGCTTCTGGCTCCAGCCATGTTCCATAAAATCGACCGCCAGCCAGTCAAGTAATTCACGATACTCGGGAATTGCTGCACGAGTTCCGAAATCCTCAGACGTTTCAACCAGCCCTTCACCAAAGATCGCCTGCCAGGCACGATTGACGGCAACTCGTGCTGTCAGGGGTGACTGTTTGTCCGCCAGCCAGCGAGCAAACCCAAGACGATTGCGAGGCCCGTTCGCGTCAAATGGATGAAAAGCCGACGGAGTGTGCGGCAACACGATTTTCTGTGGTTTGTCCCATCCGCCACGGTCAAGTAAGTGTGTCGGACGGACGTTATTCCCCTGTCGTTCTGCCAGATGCAGGACTGATGTGAACCCCGTCGGATATTGCTTCCACAGGACATCGATTTCGTCATTAAGAGGTTTCAGATCGGGTACAGACAATCTCCAGGCGGTGAAGATCGCCGACGATTGCTCGGCTGTCCGTTGATCGACAGGAGTCTGTATCGCCTGCACTGCCGCATAATTCACGGGAAGTGCGGCAGGACCTGGAGCGTTGGTCATGCTGATCCGCATACAGACCAGCATGTCATTGGTTCGAACCGCAAGCTTGAACTTTGTCCCCTCAGGCAGATCAAGAGGTTGCTCAAACTGGACCACCGCCACACTTGGCTGGTTGCGGCGACCGATCCCCCGGTCCGCTTCCCAGGATGTCTCATCAGTGCCATCAATCAGATAAGCGACCGGTCCTTTCGACTTTTTGTCTTCCTTTTGATCTGGCTCAGAAAAATCAGCAGTCGCGTTGACCAGTTTGAGTTTTTCCCAGGCGTCGCTACCGGGTTTTTGAATGGTTGCATCAATTTCGGTCACGCCCCAGATTCCTGCCGGACCACGACCGGGACCACCAAACGGTAAATCGCCATGCACCAGTGCTTCGAGACGCAGTCCGGTAACACCTTTCAACACCGGCTGCGAAATCAGGAAAACATCATTGCTGGGATGCCCCCGCATCAGGATCGACTTGTCACCAAGTTGCGTGGGATGATTCAGTCCGCTGAGACTTCCCATTTCAATGGCTTCTAACGGTGTCCAGGGCAATTGCTGCTTGAGAACGTCACTTTCCCACGTCGCCAATTCGCTTTGCCATTGCGGATGTTGAGCACGAGCACGTTCTTCAACATCGCGAATCGACTTCTGCACGCTTTGAATCTGTTGTTTTTGTTCCGGTGTGTAGACCCACGATTGGGCTTCGTAGGAGTTATTCAAGAAGGCAAACATCCCGTAATACTCGTCATGCGTAATCGGATCAAATTTGTGGGAGTGGCATTGAGCACACTGTGTCGAAAGACCGAGGACCGCTTTTCCCAGGCAGTCCATCCGATCGAACATCTCAACCATGCGAAACTCTTCGGCGACGATGGCTCCTTCTTCATTGAGCATGCTGTTGCGCAGGAATCCAGTGGCGATGACCTGGTCCTGAGTCGCGTTCGGCAGCAGGTCACCAGCAATCTGTTCGATCAGGAACTGATCGTATGAAAGGTCTCGATTCAGAGCCTTAATCACCCAGTCGCGCCAGATCCATTGATCACGTTGCACATCTTTCTCGTAACCATTCGTGTCAGAATACCGGGCCACATCAAGCCAGTGCCGAGCCCACTTTTCGCCGAAACGTTCGCTTTTCATTAGTGAATCAACCGTCGCTGCCAGTCCGTTCTTTTCAAACTCTTCCACTTCTTTCGGTGAAGGAACGAATCCGACCAGATCCAGATAAAGTCGACGACAAAGTATCGATGCAGGAGCTGCAGGCGACGTCGGTATATTCAAAGTCTGAAGCCGAGACCTGACGATCGCGTCAACAGGATTCGCGGGGCCACCAGCGGGCAGGGCGACCTTCTGCGGCGGGACAAAGGCCCAATGAGCGGCATAGTTCGCTCCCTGGTCAACCCACCGTTTGAGTGTCTCAATCTGCTGAGGCTTCAGCGGCTTGTTCTCTTTGGGAGGGGGCATGATTTCCGCCGGGTCAGTCGAAATGATCCGGCGAATCAGAGTACTGATATCCGGCTTGCCGGGAACTATCGCTGGTGTACCCGAATCTCCCCCTTTAAGAGCGACCTCACGAATATCCAGTCGAAGCCCACCCTGCCGAGTCACGTCATCGCCACCATGACACGCCGTGCAATGTTCAGCAAGGATTGGTTGGATATCCCGTTGAAAATCAACTGTTTGCCCCTGAGCGATCGAGCGATCAAACAGACGGACTATCGTTGCAACGAAAATAAAAGCCGATACAGAAAAGCATTTCATAGCAGGCTCAATCTGGGTTGGCAGGACCGGATGCTGTGTCACCAATTCGCATGAATCGATCCCAGTGGTTACAGAGCCGGATTTCAGGAGGACGTTTATCGTACAAAAATCCGCCAGGCACGCACAACCGGTCGCGCGTTAGCCGGACGAGCCGTGAAAACTGCAACATCCACGCAGCGTGAAGCCAAAAGGGCACCTGTCGAATGGCTTGATTCACGCGGTTATCCAGATCACAATTCAGGCTTCGTCAGTTATCGCGCGAGGCGCATACCCTAGCGCTCACTTACGTTTGTCTTTAAGGATCATTGCAAGCAAGCCATTGCCTGTACCGCTTTCGGAACTACATACGTGTGTTTGATCCGTCATCCGTGGAATGCGACGCAGCACCCCATTCACTGTTTTCAATAATCAAATGGGTTTCGAGTTCGAATATATTGACGCATGTCGTTTCTGAATCATTTTCGGGTACGCAAATATGACTTCGATCTTCATTAGTTACAGCAGAAAAGATCGGAACGCAATTGACGAAATACTTGCGACGATAGCTGATTCATCTTTAAAGACCTGGCTCGATGAAAGCGATATCCTGCCGACAATGGAGTTCAACGCTCGTATCCTGGATGGATTGGATAAGAGCGATTGGTATCTCCTTGTGATGACTCCTCGCTCTGCCAAGTCAGAATACGTCAAGGACGAACTTCATTGGGCGTTAACTAACCGGGATGGACGAATCATCCCCGTGATGCTCGAAAAATGTGACCCCGCGACATTTCACTTGAGAATGATGCGAATTCAATATGTTGACTGGACTTCTGGGTCACACACTGGGAAGCCACAATTGCAAAACGCACTGCAACTCGTAAAAGACATAACCAGTGACGGAACCCTTCCGCTCAATGACGCCTCGTTAGATTCAGAAAAAGAGTTGATTGGTTTATTGTTGACTTTTATCACGCGACACCATCAAAAACATATTCGCAATCTAAAGTGTGATCGATGGTCGAGTAACCAGAATTACATGGGGTGTCGGAACGCACGACGTGAGTTGAGGGATCTTTGCGGTTGGGGAATTCTGAAACGCATTCCGGGAATTAAACTTGGCGAAAGCGAAAACGACGGTCAACGATTTATTCTGAGTGATATTGTTGAATTAACTCCGATTGGTGAAAGCATCGTCAAGCACATCGTTTGATTGTTCTCAGATTGACTTTGACGCGTTTCGATGTTGTGGACACATTCTTTTTCAACGAAATGAAAAAAGATTTGCGACGACTTATTGCCGAATAACTTTTTTTTAACGGCACGTTTAATCTTTACCATTTACGGTCCGTTTAGACCGTGCGAATAAATCCGCGCGTAATCAATAAAGCCTATGCGATAATCTACCGTACCTACAGGCGTATAGAGGTAATCTCCGTAATCTTGCCTGTACTATAAAAAACTGTCGTCGATTGACTAATGACTTGGCCCAAAAGGTCGAAAGATCGTGCCGAAAAACAAATAAAAGCACGTTATGCGCGATCTCCCAATCAAGTATAAATGCCTCCTCCTGATTTCAGCTCGTTTTCAACAAGCATGCGACCTACCGAAACACACCAATTCCGATTTTCAAAACCGAAAAAACGTCAGGGGTTTCGTTTGATCGTTTGCAGACTCAAGCAAGTCAAAGAGGATACCTACGGTCGGTTGTTTGCAATTCATTTTCGAATGCGTCCAAATTGAATCCGTACGACCTTAAGCTGTATCGAGGTGGCCGAGTGGGGAAATTGACGCACGGAAATTTGTCACCGCCGACGTGATCATCGTCGAGCGTTCCCAGGATCGGCGGCCGCGATGGGGCTTGAAAGGCGTCTTTATCGAATTTTCCAGGGGCGGAAACCGCCCCTGGCTCTACTCGGTCGCCGCTCTGCGGCCAAAAAAACCGCTTTGGGGCTAAAAGAAATTGGTCTACGAATTCGGAATCCGTACCGACGCATCCAATTGCCATAACACCAAACTTGGCGATCGTCCGTTGAACGCGGCATACGGACGCTGCGCAACACGTCCGTTAATGTCTCCCATCCAGCGGAAAATTGCTTTACGGGCGAAGCACCGCCTGGAACAATGAGCCCTGATTCGTGCCGCTCGTGGAAACAATCGTGGTGCCATACGTGGCGATTATCTGGCTCGCCTTCAAATTGACCGCCAGAGTCGAGGTCACATAACGGAAATCAAGTGCGTTGTAGCCCGTACCGCTTGGCGTGACGATCACGCTGGACGCATGATCCAGGCAAACGAACGTGTTTGCATCCCCTTTGGCCCCGTTCATTTGAACGATGCCTTTTCCGGTCGTGAACTCGTTGTTCCCTGCCCCACCTATCAGGATATCGTTGCCAGATCCCGCCGTCAGAATGTTGATCGCGGCGTAGCCGGACGCATCGAGTGTCACATTCGACCCGGCTCCTGCCGTCAATCGGTTTTCGCCGCCAGCATTAATTGAGCCATACACACGCTGAAACGAGTTCGTATCGATCCCATTGAAAACATACACTCTTCGGTTTGTTGCGGACGCAAGCCACAATGTATCAGCCGGGTCATTCACCCCGCCGCTGGTTGTTAAATTCACTTGCACCGGTGCGCCGATTGAGGAGTTCACGTTTGAGAAGTCGAGCGTGTTTGGCCCCGTTCCCGGAACGATGGCGTTCAGTGAAATGCCGATCGCATCTCCGAATTTGTAGGTGGTCGCTCCCAGCCCCCCTCTCAATACTTCATTGCCGAAATTCCCTGCCGTCAGCGTGTTCGTTCCCGATGACGTGGAGACATCCAGTGTTACGTCCGGCCCCACTCCTCCCTTCAACTGGTTTGCGCCGCCAGCATTGGCTGAGCCAATCACAAGTTGAAACGCGTTCGTATCGTTGCCATTGTTAACATAAACCCGTCGATTTGTGGCCGAGGCAAGCCACAATGTGTCGGTGGGGTCAGTCACCCCTCCGGCGGTTGCCAGGTTCACTTGAAGTGGCGCGGCGACAGAGGTCGTCACGCTTGAGAAGTTGAGTGTGTTTCCTCCCGTTCCCGGCACGATCGTGTTGAGAGAAATCCCGACGGCATCACCGAATGTGTAGGTATTCGCCCCCGAACCGCCCTTTAATACTTCATTTCCTGCATTCCCTGCTGTCAGCGTGTTTGTTCCCGATGAACCAGAGACATCCAGTGTCACATTCGGCGCAGCACCTGCCGTCAACTGGTTTGCGCCACCAACGTTTGTTGAACCGATAACAAGCTGAAATGCATTCGCAGCGTTGCTATTGCCAACATAAACTCGTCGATTTGTGATCGACGCAAGCCATAAGTTATCAGCCGGATCATTCACCCCTCCGCTGGTAGCCAGATTCACCTGCAGCGGAGTACCGGGCGCAGATGTCACGTTCGAGAAGTTGAGTATGTTTGCTCCCCGTCCCGGCATAATAGTGTCGAGCGAAATGCCGGCGGCATCGCCGAATCTGTAGGTGTTCGTACCTGAACCCCCTTTCAACACTTCATTTCCGGCACGCCCTGCGGTCAGCGTGTTCATTCCCGGCGAACCGGCGACATCCAGTGTCACGTTCGGCCCGGTACCTCCTGTCAGCTGGTTTGCTCCACCAGGATTGTTTGAGCCGATCACAAGTTGAAACGCGTTCGTATCAATGCCATTGAAGACATACACTCGCCGGCTTGTTGCAGACGCAAGCCATAAGTTATCAGCCGGGTCAGTCGCCCCCCCGCTGGTTGCCAGATTCACTTGAAGTGGCGTGGCGGGTGAGGACGTCACTTGAGAGAAGTCGAGTATATTTGCTCCCTTTCCCGGTACGATGGCGTTGAGTGAAACTCCGACCGCATCACCGAATCTGTAAGTGTTCGACCCCGAACCCCCTTTCAATTCTTCTTTGCCGGAATTCCCCGCCGTCAGCGTGTTCGTTCCCGATGAACCGGAGACATCCAGTATCACAAACGGGTTCGCGCCGGCCGTCAGTCGGTTTGCTCCGCCAGCGGTGTTTGAGCCAGTAACAAGCTGGAACGCGTTCGCATCACTGCCATTGACGACATACACTCGTCGTAGTGTTGCAGACGCAAGCCACAACGTGTCGGTCGGGTCAGTCAGTCCTCCGCTGGTCGCCAGATTCACTTGCAGCGGCGCGGCAATTGAGGACGTCACCTGTGAGAAGTCGAGATTGTTTGTTCCCTTTCCCGGCACGACGGTGTCGAGCGAAATGCCGGCGGCATCACCGAATTTGTACGTGTTCGTCCCCGCCCCCCCTTTCAACTGATCATTTCCCGAACTCCCTGCTGTCAGCGTGTTCGTTCCTGATGAACTGGATGCATCCAGAATATCGTTGCCAGATCCGCCCGTCAGGGTGTTCGTCGCGGTTCCGCCAACCACGTTGATGTTTGACAAAACTGTGTTCAAAGTCAGCGAGAGATTCAGGTTCGCATTACCCTTGTTAACTTGCTGAATGGCCGTCGTACCGAGATTCAGTTGAACATCCGAGCTCGCGGAAAAGTCCAGATTGTCTTGTGCGCCCGACCCCGTCAGGTCATCGACAACGACATTGCCAATCAGGTTGGTTGAGACAAAGGCGTAAGTATTGTTTCCCGTCGCGCTGACGAAGCCTTGTGTGGACGAACCCGATCCAGCCAACGTGATTCCGCCGGGAATGTTTGAAAACCCTTGATTGGTCGAGTCGATACGAACCGTATCGTTATTATTCTGGGTCAACACCGTAATTACGGAGAAAGCCGCGAGATTTGCAGTCACATCGTAATCAGTCTGGCCGTTGATTGTCGTTGATCCCGAGCCCGTCAGAAAGAAATCCATTGTCGGCGACTGGCTATTTGTCAGATGATATTGCAGGGTCACGACGTTGGTTGCCGCGTTGGAAGGATCGGTAACGACCAGCACGCCGGCATTGGTGACAGCGGCCGTAAGGTCCGTCAACAGTCGACGGCTTTCCAGGATTTGGACATCCGCAAAGGATCGAACCGCTTGAACTGAACGGCGACTGCGCGACGAATGACCATTCACACGTCCTCGACAAACTTCACGTAGCCAGCCAGTCAGTAGCATTTCTGCAGCCCTCTCTTATTCGTTAACCGATTTTCGTCACAAGTGAACTCTATTTGACCCTTTGCACCAGTCGAGTCAAATGGCGCACAGTTTCCCTCAACCCAGCCGAACTAACAGGCTCTGGCCACTCGCTTTCACTGCACGACAGGACTATGGATTGAGTACAAATCATTCACGCACCTCGAACAACAGTCAACCCACAGGCCGCAAATACCCTAAGCTACTGTTTTTCAACGATTCTGTGATTCGACTGAATGCCAGTTGATCATGCTGCGGGACGCGGTTGGATGGATTGATCGCTCTCAGCCTCGCGCATTCCCGTTTTTACCAGGCGGACACACCATGCCATCACTAATATCACGGCGATCGCTACGACGACAAAGACTCCAAAGCCGCCAACGTTCGCGGCTTCGACGTGGCGCGGATACAAGCTGGCAAAATCCATAGCACTGATACGAATTGCCTCTCGAATCACGGAAATACCCACCAGCGTTATCAACGCGCCTGTCGTCGCGATCGATAATCCAACAAGTTCCAGACGATTAGATCGCCACTGAAAGCTCCAACCGATCATCTGCAAGATCGCACCGCTGATGGCTAACAACACGTAGGGAAGGGAAAAGGTTCCGAACACGAGACTTTTTGATGCAGTGCCAGAAAGCGCAATGTAAGTCGTCCCCGCAATGAGTGAAGTGATAATCCCGCAAATCGACATTCCTGCCAGCGAACGAATGCCGGCTACTGAACTGCCATCCGACTGCGACGATTGGCGATAATGCAATTGCCATCCAACAATGACAGACATCGTTGCGAACGAACCGCCGATCCAGACCAGCATTCTCAGGATGACTGCAACAACAGAAAACGGTAAACGACCTGTCGTGTAGACTTCCGGCCAATTGGCCTCGCTGTTCGCCAGCAGATGATTCACCGTCCAACAGAATCCGACGAAAACAAAGCTGGTTGATGTCGCCAGAACGACAGCAACTCGCACACCATACGGCCAGTTCCATAACATTCGACTTTTGATCAGATACAAAAGATAGAACGCGACTATCAGGACGGGAACGACCACGACCCATCGCCACCATAACAAGAGATTGGCGGTGTAAAACTGGTATTGATAGACGATCTGAATGAACAATAACGGAGCGACCCCTGCCGTGATGGCAGCACTCAGCAAGAACGGCATCCAGTCACGCAGCGTCGCTGCTAACGACTGTTCGGTCAGGTGCGTCGTCCGACCCTGCCTGATTGTCGCCCAGGTCAAATACAGACTGCCTGCCAGAACGTAATGCATGAAGGCCTGGTGCAGGACGAATGTCAGCAGGAACAGCGTTACATAAACTGCAGTGGGATGCGGTAAGCCAATGGGAAAAATCGCATTCATAGCGTTAACCAACCCTGTGTTTCATTCGCGTTAACGAGAAGAAGTCCGCTTGCGGTTCTGTGCGAAGTCGCCAGGTGCCGTTCCCGCTTCCTCCAGCCAGACCGCAATCTGCGCGAGCGTCTCAGGGCTTTCACTGGCTGGCCAATTAATCGGCCGGTGATCACTGGACCAATTGACGAACTGGACGAGCGACTCCACTTCATTTGCTGTACCCGCGAACGGCGGCATAAACGGCTTTGTATGTTGGAGTTTTGCGAAATTGATCCGCATCTGATTTTCGTCCCACGAACCCGTCAGCTCCGCCACGGCATTGGTTCCGTGGAGCGTGTGGCAGACACTGCACTGACGACGAAAGACTTTCGCTCCGATGCGGACCTGGTCATTGGGATATTGTGCATCCTGGCGCAGTCCGTATCGATCATTGCTCAGGCATCCGACCTCTCGCAAATGCGCCACTTCATCAGGTTTGATCGAGTTCGAATAAAGCAAATGTCGGATGGAGTACGGCTTGCGTGAGCCTTCGCGGACGAATTCACCTCCTGCCGTGGCCCCAAATGCCAGCATGAGCATCAACGATGCGGTGGCTCCGTTGATATACAACCGCTGCAGGACCATTCCGATGATCGCATAAGCCCCGATCGCCAATGACGAACCGATCGAGATGCTGAAGAACAGCATCATGGCCGGGCTGCCCCCCAGGACCCAGCTTCGACTGTCCGCGGGCATGACGGCGAGAAACCAGATGCCAAGAAATGGCATCAGCACCATGGGAATCAAGAGATGTGCCGCTCGGTTGATCAAGGCGCGTCTTGCCTCTCGGTCGAGTGAACTCATTAAGTTTGTCACAACGCATGCGGCGAGGGCGGACAGCGTCATCGAGACGACGGTTCGAAACAACAAACTTGGCCAGAAGCTCGGGTTAAAAAAGCCGTCGAAAACGTTTCGCGTTTCCAACCACCGACCAGGGGTCAGTTGCCATGACAAAATGCCATTGATGACAAACAGGCTCAACCACGAAGCGATCGCATAAATCGCCAGCAGCGTGATCGCCGAGCGGTCATTCAACCGGGAATGGTATCGGTAGAAACAATATCCCGAAACGATTTCGAGACAGAAGAAGGTCCACTCGGTGGCCCACAACCAATGAAAATTATCGACCATGGCGCCAATCGTCGCGGGACTGACCTGGATTGCTGTAAACCAGATTCCAACTCCGGTCAGTGCTCCGACAACAAAACTGATCAAGACGAGCAGCTTGAAATAACCTTCAACAAACTGACGAGCGTGAGGTTCACGCCCCGTCATTGCCAGCCACTGGAAATAACAGAGTAATATTCCACCACCCACAGCAAACTGGGCGAGAAAGACGTGCACTATCGCCACCCCTGCCATGACTAGTCCTGGCATCAGCGGGCCGTAGTCATTGATGGGATAGACGTCTGACATTTCGTGAGCCCCTCTCTTCAGTGTTATAGTGCGAACGTCCTGCAGAAACACACTCAGCACAACAGAAGCGCAACAATTCCGTTAATTGATAACGCTCACGGGATGTGACATCTCGTCGTTCAAGTTGCGATCAGATTCAATGTCCCTGTGCTGCTGCCGAACTCATCGGTTTCAACACCGAGGTGCTGGAGCATCGTGACAAACAAATTACACAGGGGCTTATTATGATCCCGGCTAAAGGCAACGTGCTGACCGTGTCGCAAGCCGCCTCCACCAATCAGGATGGGCAGGTTCGTGTTGTCATGCGTGTTCGCGTCACCCATGTTGCTTCCAAACAGGATCATCGTGCGGTCGAGCAGACGGTCTTCACCTTCGCGAGTTACAGAGAGTTGCTGAAGCAACTTGCGGAGCATCACCATCTGCTGATGGTCGGCATCCTGAAGTTGTAGCAGTTTGGTTTCCGACTGACCGTGATGGCTGAGATTATGATAGTCCTCCGTCGTGTTCTGGTTCGGATGCAGCTTGAACACCGGAGTTGCGAAGGCATCGACCATCAGCGTCACGATCCGTGTCGAATCGGACTCCATCGCCAGTCGGGCCATCGACAACATCAAATCGAACTTTTCAAAGAATAGTTTCTGGTCGCGAATGTCTTCCGGCAGGGTTTGATCGGTCATTGGTTTGGGACGCAGTTCCCATTGTCGAGCCGCCTGGATGCGTTCTTCGATTTCTCGAACTGAAGTCAGGTATTGATCCAGCCGCGACTGATCATCGCGACCCAATTGTCTCCGAAAACGCCGGGTGTCATCGAGCAGAGTGTCAAGAATACTGCTGCGTTCCTCGAGCCGAAGTTGCTCCTTGCGAACAGAATCTGCATCGCCCTGGATAAACATTTTGCGGAATAGCGCCGGAGCGCTGTCGTCTGCCGGCAGCAGTACTCCGTCACGAGTCCAGGAAAGACTTCGGTTTGCCTTGTCGATATTCACTCCCAGGTTCAGCGTCGGGAATCGCGTGACTGGCCCGAGTCGCTCGGCAGCGAATTGATCCAGTGAGATTGTATTACGGAAACCACTTTTAGTTGGTCCGCGTGCTCCCGTGAGAAAACAGTTCTCGGTGCTGTGTCCCCCTTCCACATCAGGATGCGACAGGCCGCTGATGACCGTGAAATCGTTGCGACAATCGGCCAGATCCTGAAGATAGGGGGACAGTTCATAATCACGCCCGTTCGATTTGGGAAAAAACGACTTGGGCAACACACCCAGGTTATTTGAGATTAACAGCATTCGGCGTGGAGTCTGAGATGCCTTTTCCTTTCCTGAGAGGGATCGCACGCCGTCGAGCAGTGGCAAAGCCAGAGTGACTCCTGCTGCACGAAGAAATCGCCGCCGATCGAATTGTCTTGGCATCATCGGCAACCTTCCTTTCCGAGAAAGATCCGACTTTGCACAATCGCGTGAATCAGTTCGCGGACCCGAAAGTGATTTTTCTCACATGCATCAAGCATCGATTCGATCTCGTCCCGATCTGCGAAACGGACCGGGGTACCGGTTGAGTAAAGTGTCAACAGTTGTAGAAGGTTTCGAGCCAACTGCCGCTGATTGCTGGAAAGGATCGCCTTGAGTTCGTGAATGTTGGCGAATTTTCGACCGTCGCGAAGTTGACCGCTCGGGTCGACTGGTTCAGCGAGAGTGTAGGCGAAATCGTGACCAGCTCGGTCAATGCCTGCAACCGTTTCTCCTTGTTCAAGACCTCGATAACGTGACCGCCAGCCGCCGAGAATATCGAAATTCTCCAGCGCCAGTCCTACGGGATCAAACCTCGCATGACAGGCCGAACAGGAGTCCGATTGTGTATGCTGGAACAGCAACTCGCGAATCGTCTTCGCTCCGCGAATATCTGGTTCGACGGCGGGAACACTTTTCGGAGGCGGCGGTGGCGGTTGCCCAATCAGTCGCTCCATGATCCAGGCGCCGCGAATGACGGGTGATGTCGACGTGCCATTTGCTGTCACCTTGAGAATTGCCGCCTGTGTCAGCAATCCACCGTAAGGGCTCCCTTCGGGTAGCGTGACCTTTCTAATACTCGATCCAGATAATGGCTCCAATCCATAGTGCAGCGCAAGTCGGTCGTTCGCGTAAACAAAATCTGCGTCGATCAGCAGACGCGCCGGCAGATTGTCCCGAATCATCGCGGTAAAGAACGTGCGCGTCTCTCTCTCCATCGATTCAATCAGATAATTATCAAACCGATACTCAGGATAAAGGCGGATATCCGGCTCATCGCGTCTGATCTGTCTCAGATTGAGCCAGTAATTGGTAAAGTTTTCAACGTATCGCTCGAACCCTGGCCCCTCGATCAGTCGATCGGTCTCGCGTCTCAGGGTTTCAGCATCGCGTAGAGCGCCCTCCCGGGCCAGCTTCATCAACGCCTCATCGGGACGAGTGTTCGTAAGAAAATGTGATAGCCGGGAAGCGATGGCGTATTGATCCATCTCGCCTGGAGACGGGTCTGACGGTTCCGGAACATACAGAAAGTGAATGGAACATAGGAAGGCCTTGTAGCCAGCAAGTAGCGCCTCTGAAAACGGACGACCTTGTTCAAGCTGATCGAGAACGAGTCGTTCATAGGCCTGGATCACATCGTCCTGAATCGGTTCTCGTGCAGCGAGATTGATAAACCGTCGCACGAGGCGTTTAGCGTCTTCGACCGGATCCTTTGGAACGATCTCGGGCCCGAAATCATCAAACAACACCTGGTGTGATCGCGGGGGCCATATTTCGGATGGGATTGGTCCTTCGACTTCGAGCCACTGAAATGCAATTCCCGGTTGACCTTCTTTGGGAAATGGAGGGTAACGATATGTCGGCGGGCCGCCATTGACATTACGAGCCAATGGGACAGGCAAGCCCAATAGACTGTATTCGACTGTTTCTGTGGGGAGCAGTCGAATCGTCGTTTCGTAAACACCAATTTCAGGTTGAATGTCCAGGACGCCACCTGTGGCACGGACATCGCCCGAGACGTCCGGTCCAGACGGCTTCCGTGCTCGAAACGTCATTGGGACCGGCCGCGTGGCAGGCTTCAGTTCAAAACCTGGAGTCTGCAGTACGGCCCGGGCCGAGAAGCGAACACGATACTCACCCGGCAGTCCGACCACAAAGCCTTGTGGATACCCATAGTAAGGCCAGTGCGCAGAACGGAACAATGCGAGTTCAAGTTCTGCACGATCTTTGATCGCGTTAAGGTCCCGTGTATCGACCGCCTTGTTGTCGATCGCAAAGAACATGGCTTCACGTTCGCCGAACGTACTGGTTTCTGAGAATAATCGTGTGCCGGTCGCGCGATACTTTACGACGGCGGGCGGTTGTGGACCGCTGGCTTTCGCCTGCCGCAGGGCGCTATCTGCTGCATCGAGAAATGCGGCCAACTGAACTCGTGAGATATCCAGAACCGCGGTCGTCTTGTTAAAGCGACGGGCCTCACGATCTTCCGGCAGCATGTCGCGAATATCGAGCAGTGGCAGGCACAGCACATCTCGCAAGTTCTGCTCGACCTCTTCACGTGTCAACCGTCGCATTGGTCCGCGCCCGTTCGCTGAAATATCCGCTCGATCAGCGTGTGCAATCGCGTCGTCGAGCATTTTTTCCAATGCCAAGCGTTCATTGATTGGCATTGCGCCTGCATCAGGTGGCATTTCACCCGCTTCAATTCGATCATGCATCAGAATCCAGCGGTCACGAACGGCTCGATCATCGAGAGTGAACGACAGCGACGTAAGGTCGAGCCTTCCTTCTGCAGATGCTCCGTGATGGCATTCAACGCAGGTTCTCGTGATGATTGCGTCAATGACCTCCGGTCGCTCCGTCGCGGATAAACTTGGAGCACACAAAAACGATAACTGACACACCAGACGTGCAATCGCCGCAAATCGCACCCCAATAAGAACTTGGAATGTGCGTGCGACCGAGACAAAGCCTCGATGGGATAATGTGAGTTTCCTGAGCCGTTGACGAGTTTTCTCAGTTTCCACCTGATGACGACGACGCGGGCATTTTTCGGGGCTGTGATGTCGCGTCATTGTATTGCACTCAACCCGCCAATGTTCGATCCAGCCGACCGACGAGAGTGGCCGCAAACCTAAAAGCGTCATTTCAACGTTTTACAGCATCTGAATCTGTGAGTAAATCATTGGAACGCCGCGCAGACCTTGCCTGGGAGTTGTCTTTCCTGGCAATTCTCGACACTCATCGGATATCAGATTTTGGAAATTGAAAACGGCGAGACACAAGCCGGTGCTGCGGCCTCCCATCGCAAGCGCAGACAATTCATGGAGACTGGAAACCCCCACGCTGTAATCTGAGATCCACTCCACGCAAACACGCGGGAAGGTGGTCGTGACGGCGCAAAAAAATCGTCGTGGTTTAACCACGACGATTCTGGAGTTTTTCAACAGCCACCGCGTTTCGCGGAAGGTCTATCAACTTTTTTGTAGAACATTTCCAGCCTGCACGCAAATCTCAGTTCTCAGGCTGAAAACAACTGTTGTAATAAGGATGCCCTTATTCAACTTACAAAAACCGAAAACAACGGAGCAGCCTATTTAGGCCGTTCCAGCGTCATCACTGGTCCAGTTTCTGCCTGATCATCAGCTCTCTCTTTCGTTGCCGCCTTGGCATCTTCAACCGAAACCGATTCCGACGACGAGGAACAACCGACGAGCATAAGAACAGCAATCAATGAGTATTGTTTGAACGAGCGCAAAATCAATTCCTTCCCTTGACGAAGTCAATCTCCGAGGTTTCTAAAACAAAAATCAGGGTCGGTCAGAAGTCCCCGACAACATGACCGTCGGCGGCACCTGCCAAATACTGTTTAAAAAGCACGCCATCGACATTGATCGAGATCGCTCGTACTGCCCCGTCACCCATCGCGAAGTGAACCAGTCCGTCGTGGGCTGACGAGAATCGATACCACGCCGGAGTACTGCTCAGACCATAGCCGGTCACCATCATTCCCGATCCAATCCACGTATGGGAGTAGTTGAGGACCTTTGGATTCGTCGATAGTGGATCACCCACAGCTTCGCCGAACAATAGCGTGTTCGATGTCCCGTCGAGGAAGTCCCCAAACCGATTCGGATGTCTCTTCAAAAAGGCTCCCTTGTAGAGGTCAAACCCACTGATGTCCGCAAAGTAGCCGGCGACCCCGAGATAGTTCGTGGGAGCAACAGGATCCCAGCCGCTCGCAACGGAACCGGTCCGTCCTTCAATGGTTCCCGATGTCCCGTTCAAGTACTCGTTAATGCGGGTAAAAAATCCAGCTTGAGGTACTTTGGCGTTGGTGGATGGACAGAGAAACCCAGGAATTGTATTCAACGACGCGTTGTAGCAACCATCCACGTTGAACCACGGGTATTGCCCATACAACGCCACGTTGATCTGATCTTTCTCGAGTGTCGCGTAGAGCGGAGCCTGATCGATGAATGGAAGCAAAAACACGAGTGGGCTGACGTAGGACTGATTGCCTCCAGCGGTAATCGAAATCGGATCTTTTGCTCCGAGGTATCCAGATGGCATCGTGCCATTCGTACTTTCGAAATTGTGGGCTGCCAGTGCTAATTGCTTCAGATTATTGCGACATTGCGTTCGCCGAGCGGATTCACGCGCCTGCTGAACCGCGGGCAACAAGAGCGCGATCAGCACCGCAATAATTGCGATGACGACCAACAGTTCGATCAATGTGAAGCCAGCTCTTGGCAAATTCACAGGGTGAGACTTACGCGTGACTAATCGCTTCATAACTTTTCCTTCCAGAATCGATCTAAAATAAAAATCCGAAACAGGAACATTTCGAACCTTGAAACAACTTTGCGAACAGGTTCGCAATATGCGTTCCGTTCGTCGAAGTTTTTCGAAAGACCTTAACGGAGGATGAAATCAATATCTTCGTTTTTCACGAGAAATTAAGGGTTGCGGCATCATTGGAATAAGGAAGCCTGCTTCGGAAACACGAAGCCACATCGAAGAGACTGATATGGCATGAGCGAACTTGGTTACTGTGAGGAAATCATCAAGATTGCATCAATTCTGTGCGAAGGCTCGCAGCAATTAAGGTAAAAGCCGTTCGAAGTAACCGTACAAGTAAGGACTTGCGCATGGGACAGCCAGCAAGCACCGTCGCAACAGAAATGCGCTGTTAAATACTATGTATTGATGTAGAGATTTTGCGACATCGATGTTCCTAACATCGATGTCTTCAGCACACCGTACACCTGATCAGGTTAAATTTGTTCCAGAACCAGGAAAATGCCGTGTGCTGGAGACTTGCGCCTGACGTTCGATATCTGAGCGTTTCCGGCATTTTTATTCCTGGCTATTCCGGTCTCGCGGAAGCTCAGCTACGTTCCGCTCTGGCAGACGTAACCGTAATTGTTCTTTCGTCGCCCGAAGCTTGGGATCGTTCGCGAGGTTTTTCCATTCGTATGGATCGATCTCGTGGTCATAGAGTTCCTCGCTACCATCAGCGTAATGAATATATCGCCAGCGCTCTGTGCGAATTGCGTGGTTATTGCGGTGCCATGTCGTGATCGCGGGGTGATCCCATGCGGCATGAGGGGCCAGTAACAGCGATTTGATGCTTTTACCCTCAACATGAGCAGGAATCGGCACTTCCGCCAGTTCACAAATCGTGGGATAAACACTCATCAAATCAACCGTGCGATTGCAGGTCGAATCGGGTGATGTGATACCGGGAACGACCCAGATGAATGGGGTTCGTGTCGATTCTTCCCAAAGAGCGAACTTCCGCCAATGCTCTTTCTCGCCGAGATGCCATCCATGATCTCCCCAGAGCACGATCATCGTGTTTGATGCGTACGGCGACCGGTCAAACGCATCGAGCAATCGACCGACCTGAGCATCGCAATAGGCGATCGCGGCCAGATAACCTTGAATGGCCTCTTTCCAACGCCCCGATTTGAGAATTTTACGGTGATCTCCTTTCGGGTTTGCCATTGCGATTCCAGCCGGTGGCACATCACTCAGGTCGTCTTCGATTGTTGGCGGAAGCTCTATCGAATCGAGGGGAAACAGATCATAGTATTTTTTGGGAACATCCCATGACATATGCGGCTTGTGAAGCCCCAACGCAAGAAAAAAAGGCTTGTCGTGCCTGGCTTCGAGTTGGGTGATCCCGTGGTCGATCGTGATATCGTCAGCCAGCCGAGCATCGTCAACGAGCGGTTTGAAAGAGATCCCACCTACTCCGTCATCTTTTGCCGACGGATGCGCCAGCAACTTTTTCTGTCTGATAGGGCGGTCTTCGAAATAACTCGTCCATTCACCATCTCGGTGGACACTCCCATGGTAAATTTTCCCTGCGCCGAAGACGTCATATCCGGCATTAAGGAATTGAGTTGTCAGCGTGTCTTTGACGGAAATCACAGGCGCCCAATTTTGACCATTGTCATAGACTCCCGTTGTTCCTGGCCGCATGCCGGACATCAGTGATGCCCGCGAAGGGTTACACACCGGAGCGGCACAATAGGCGTGCTTAAACGTGACGCCTCTTTTGGCCAGCCGATCGATATTCGGGGTTTTGGTCTGAGTATTGCGGCCGAGGTGGCCAACCCAGTGGTTCAGGTCATCAATCGCGATAAATAACACATTCATCGGCTTCGGAGGATTGTTCTCTGCCGCGATCGTCGACTGGTTCGACAAATGCATCAGGAAGGGTGCGAATAACAAAAAAAATCTGCAGGGGAATACACTGCCCCTGTTTTTATTCAATAAAGCCATTTGAATTTCCTCGCGATAACAAAAGCGAAAGAGAATCGAATGAGAGGGATATCTGAAGCGATAACCGATGCTGAATTTCTTTGCGGATGATTGCCTGGAGCTTTATGCCAAGCTTGTCTCCGATCACTAGCGAGCGGCTTTCGATACCGCCGACAAGGATCATATGATCTGAGATGAAAACCAACCCACAATGAATTGTTTCTGTGACGTTTAATGATTGCAAGCAACGCAAAAGGATGCCTCACATCGAAATCGGGAACATTGCGCACGGTTCTCGCTTCAGGAACAGCGCTCGTGATCCATATTGCGATTTCGCACTATGATTCTCTTAGTACCACGACTGGCTGTTTTTTCCGCTGCTGCCGGCAAATAGGTCTCGAAAGATCAAGAGAGACTGGTCGTACGTCTGGCCCGTCTGAGATTCGTAACCCATTCCAACGCTGGCAGCGTTGGCGACGTGGGCGACGCTGCCAGCGTCGGAATGGGTTACGAACATATTTCTTCAGCACCTTCCAAATATTAAGAAAGTAACCGGTGCCTTCCACTGACGTGCGTCACACAAAACATGTTTTTTATGTCGTGTTTTTGTTTCCACACGCTGATAGTTCCATACGGAAACAATCCGTGGTTTTACCATCCCCAGTTCACTTGGTCGGATTTGCTTTCATGGTCGCGTTTTTATTGATGAGGCGCCTAATCGGATTCTTCTGCCTGGTTAAGGTTCGAAGGGGCGGGAAACTCGCGTCGCGCGGGAACTTCAGTCAGTGGTTCGTTGCACACAAGTCGGTCGAAATCTAGCCGGATTGTATCATTGCGACATGTGTGCCAACTGCGCCAAACATTTCTGACTCGGAGTCCTCTAAGACTCGACCGACCTTACTACATGAGATCAATGACCGCTATTTGACACTGTCGATCCAACTCGCTGCCCCCCCAGATTTGAGTGCTCGATTGGCCAGATGAGCCGCAGCGGCGGCCGAAACGCCTGCTTCAATCGGCGCGGTCGGCGTCTTACGACTTCTCAGGCAATCGACCCAATTGGTCAAATGGACCAGTTCACCGTCAGGTTTGTCGTAGAAGTCAGCACCGCGTGGTCCGGTCCCGAGTATCCATTCGGACGCTTCGACTTTGGATTTGCGTTCAGGAATAACTTGATATCCGCCTCGATCAACGTGAATCGAAGCATCTGTCCCTTGAAACTCAATCCGGGCTCCGTTTCTTGCATTGGCGAATGTCCCTTCAAAATGCATTTGAATGTTGCCGGGATAGCTTAAAACGGTTTGCACCGTGTCTGGGGTTTCCCAAACACCTTCACTATAGAAATGCTGGCCCAGACTGACGGCATGATCGGGGTGGTCAACGTTCAGCACCCAGTGTGCGACGTCAATCCAATGAACCATCAGGTCGGTGAAAATACCTCCTCCGAAATCCCAGAACCAGCGCCAGTTCAACATACGATATTCGTCGAATGGTTGCTCCTTGGCATTTCCACAGAACTTTTTCCAATCGACACCACTGAAATCAAGCTTGGGGATGTTACGACGTACTCGGTCTGCGTTGCGATTCCAACTCATGTGTACTTTGACGACCTTGCCGATATGTCCCCCCTGGATCAGATCACGGGCTTTAACGATGTGCAGCATCGATCGCTGTTGAGTACCGACCTGAACGATCCGCTTGTATCTGGTTGACGCATCAAGCAAAGCGGCTCCTTCTGACAGATCGTGAGTCAAGGGCTTTTCGACGTAGACATCTTTTCCTGCGTCGCAGGCGGCTAACGTCATCGGGGCATGCCAATGATCTGGAGTTCCGATCAGGACGGCATCAATTCCTTTATCGTCAAGGACCGATTGCCAATTTTTTGTAACACGGGCATTAGCGTCGGCGAGCGGTTTGGCCTGTCCGATGGAGTGATCGAAGATATCGCAGATTGAAGTGATTTTCACGCCGGGAATGGTTTTGAGAACTTCCATCAACTTTCGGCATCGGCCTCCGACTCCAATACAGCCAATCTGAATTACATCGTTGGCGGCAAATGCTCGGGCAGGCGATAGAACAGTTGATGCAGCGAAGAGGCCAGCCGTTTGGAGAAATTCCCGCCGACGGGTCGTGAGTGATGTTGACGATGGCATGTCAGCCCTTTCGAATGGAGCGAGGTTCGAGGTCCGGATCAAATTAAACGACTCGATTGGTTGGAGCGTGCCTTTGCTTACCAACGACGTCCTTACTCCGGCGCTGGTGTGGCGACCGTTTCTGCTGCATGAAACCCATTTGTTTTATGCGTTCCGTCACAGTACGGCCGGGTTTTTGAAGCTCCACACCGACAAAGGGCGATGTTCTCTTTCCCTTCCGTGTCATATCGATTTCCCAGATGATCGGTGAGCCTGACTTTACCAGTCACCAATAATGGCCCATTCTCCCGAGTTTTGATTGTAACATCTGACATCAAAAGCTCCTTTATAGAATTCAAAAATCAGGCAGGTCGTTTTGACGAATCGAAGATATTCGATGAATCTTATCTCGTAGACAGATCCGGTCGAAGGGCCATGGCGACAATTTTTGTGTCAATTCAATCTCGTCGTATTGTGAAAATTCGCATAGATTTGGGAATTGCACACGTCGTTCCGTAATTTTGATATGCTTCCGTCTAAGAGACGGATTTTTAAATCTGATCAAGAGGGGGGCTGGAGATGTTTCACCAACGAATGTCTTGTACAGCAAAGTGGATCTTACTGGTTGTCGCCATTTTCGGAATGTGCCGTCCAGCCGTTGCCCAGAAAAGGGACGCTTTTCGAGAGGCTCGTCACTATCTTGTCTCCGAATACATCGAGCGTGAAGGGATCACGAACACTCGAGTTTTGGACAGCCTTCGCCAGGTTCCAAGGCACGAATTCGTAACACCGCAATATCGACATGACGCCTATGTCGACACGGCATTACCGATAGGCCATAAGCAAACCATTTCGCCCCCTTTCGTCGTTGCTTATATGACCCAGACCATTGACCCCCAACCCGGCGACCGCGTGCTCGAAATTGGAACTGGTAGCGGCTATCAGGCTGCCGTCCTTTCAAATCTGGTCAAAGAGGTCTATTCAATTGAAATCGTCGAAGCACTTGGAACGGTAGCAGCCGAACGATTGAAGCGACTCAAGTACGATAATGTAAAAACGAAGATTGGCGATGGATATCTTGGATGGGAAGAATATGCACCCTTCGATAAAATCATCGTTACCTGTTCGCCGGAAAACGTTCCAAAACCCTTGATCGAACAACTGAAAGAGGGAGGACGCCTTCTTGTTCCTCTAGGCGAACGATATCAGCAGGTCTTTCATCAGTTTGAGAAAAAAGACGGTAAGCTAGAAGAGAAAAAATTGATCTCCACGCTGTTCGTTCCGATGACCGGGGAATCTGAAGAACAGCGTAAAGTGAAGCCTGACCCATTACATCCGAAGATCTTGAACGGGAGTTTTGAGGCTGATCAAAACAATGACGGTTACGCCGATCACTGGCACTATCAACGATTGACCACATTGCTGGAAGAAGGTGCTCAGGACGGGAAACGCTGCATCCTGTTCGAAGCCACCGAACCCGGTCGTCTTGCACAAGGATTGCAGGCGGCTGCAATTGATGGATCGAAAATTGGTTCGCTTCAGGTACGAGTTCAGTATAAGACCGAAGACGTGAAAAACGGTCGCGAAGAGCACGAACTCGCTTCCATCCGATTTCATTTCTATGACGAAAACCGACGCGCAATCGATAACCCGCTTGTCGGCCCGTGGGTTGGGACACATGACTGGTCAAGAGCCACAAAAACCATCAATGTCCCTTCGAAGGCTCGCGAGATGATTGTCCGTATCGGATTGAACGGTGCGACTGGAAAGCTTTGGCTGGATGATCTTGTCATCACACCAAAGCCACGGTGACGTCCATTTCTACGGGCCCTGTCCATGGAAACATCGCTCAAGAATTGGTGCAAAGAGTCGTTAGCATACTGCTACGAACAACCGCTGATCGATGGCGAAACAAATGAGTGCATCGAGCCTGAGCGAAGGGTTGATGTCGCAGCATTTACCAAGCTGGCGACATTGCGCGGAATCAGCCCTGGCGATCAACTGACCTGGACAGACACAGAAGGTCCTGTCGCATGGACTTCCGATAAGGATCTGGCTTGCAGATGCCCAATTCCAGATGGCTCACCGATCGAAATACTTGGGCAAATCCATGAATTCCTTGTGTCTTTAAAGACACGATCGTTGAAGGAGTCTGGAGAACAGGGCGAGAAGCCCCGCACAGTTAATGGGATTTTCTATACACCCCAGTATATCGTCGACGAGATTGTTCAAAAAACTCTTGGTGTACGTCTTTTGAATGCGAGTCGATCCCAAGCCGAACAAATCACAATCCTCGATCCCGCAGCTGGTTGCGGTGCGTTTCTCATCACGGCTTATCGAACTCTGCTGGATTGGCATCTGAACTGGCTGACTTCGCACGATTCGGTAAAAGATCCTGACGATATTGCAAAAACGAGAGACGGCTGGAAATTGACGTTCAGCCGATGTCAAGCCATTCTGGCGAATCAACTTTTTGGCGTCGACCTTGATCCGGCGACAATTGAAGTCCTTAGACGCTCGCTATGGCTGACAATGGTCGAATCCGCAGCGCCCGAGAGTTGGCCTGGTTCGCTACCCGCGAGTTGGGATGCCTTAAAATCCAACTTCAAGACAGGGCATGCTCTGATCGGCAAATCGTTCGCAGACGTTCAGGCGACGAACGATCCCCCGACATCTGAACGAAGCAAAGCTGCCGAGTTTAACTGGTGCCGTGAGTTCACCAGAGTCTTCGAAAAAGGTGGGTTTGATCTCGTCATCGGTAACCCGCCCTACCGCCGCGAACGAGACTTTAAACATGAACTTGACACAATTGGCAAGACTGCGTTCGGTCGGAAGTACCGATCTGCCCGCATGGACTTGTGGTACTACTTTGTTCATCGGGGCATCGAGCTGCTGAATCGCGGCGGGTCATTGTCTTTCATCACCAATTCCTACTGGATCCATGGAATGGGGGCGGACAGGCTGATCGCCGCATTGCGAGATGAAGTCCATCTGGACGAACTGTTTCTGCTTCGAAACCAACCGATATTTTCTGGGGTGTCTGGCCAACACCTCATCCTCCGTCTGACAAAGTCAAGCAGTGCTTCTGGCACGAAGCTCAAGGTCGTTTCGCACAAGCGAGATTTGTCTGCGGAGCCATTTATAACAGGTCAGGCACACGTCTATCAGTTTGTTAAAGCGAAAGAACAGTTGTTCCGCGAGGGTCGGCTTGACGTAATGCCACCGCTCCAGGGATTGCTCGATAAGCTCGAGATCTGTTCCCGGCTCTGCGAATTCGGAAACGTTCGTCAAGGGATCGCCGAGAATCCAGCGACCATTAATCGTCGGACGCTGGAACGATTCCGTGGCCATCCCAAGGCATCTCACTGGATAGTCGGTGAAGGCGTCTTCTCGTTACAGGCTGACGAAGTAATTCGACTTGACCTTTCAGCAGATGAAGGCAAACTTCTGCGACCCTACCATGACCTTTGCGATCTGGATCGTTATTGGTCTGCATCACAGCCCTCGCGGCAATTAATCTTTTCAACTCGACAAACTTGCCCTGAGATCGAGTCATTGCCTCAGCTCCGTAAGCATCTTGAACGATTTCGGCCGATCCTCGAGGCACGGCGTGAAACAGCCCAAGGGAGCAATAGTTGGTGGCATCTGCATTGGCCACGTGACGATCAAATCTGGAAGTCAGACAAAGTTGTTGCTCTTCAAATGGCAAAACGCCCGAGCTTTGTCCCGATATTTGGATCAGCGTATGTTCCATTTAGTGCGAATGTCTTTGTCCCATCGGCCGGCACCAGAGAAGATCTGAGGTATTTCTGTGGCGTGCTCAATTCGAAAGTCCTCTGGTCTTGGTTCGAACAATACTCAAAACGCCGAGGAGTCGGTCTGGAAATTAATGGACGAACACTAGGAAGAGCCCCGATTCGACGGATCGATTTTGGCGACATGAACGACGTCTGGCGACACGATGAAATCGTGAACCTGGTCGATTTAAGAGTTAAGTTGTCGTCGACTTCCACGAGGAAGTCTAAGGGGCCAATGAGCGAGACGAATACGAAGATTTTAGAGGTTGAGTCAAGCATCGATTCTCTCGTCGCCGAGCTTTATGAACTGGACGCCGCCGACGTCGAATCGGTTGATGAGATCACAGGTGGCGAAGACCGATGAACAAATGACGGTCGAATTCAACAGGCGAAGTTCTTGATGTTTCAAGCAAAAATGCAAGCAGCCCGACCGCATAAGGGCGATCGGGCTGCTGGTTCGGTGACGGGCCGGGTCGCTCCGCCACGAATCAATCTCGTTGTATTGCGTGAATCAGTTTCGTTGTGGCGTAATCGTGGTTTGACTGGTTTGTTCAATGGGTCGAGCAGCGTTCGGTCGCGTCGAACTTTCTGCTGAACCGAGACCATTCGCCTGCAAATTCCAGTTTCGAAACGGAGATAGTGCTTCGTCCGGTGAAAACGGATGGAGTGCGTTGGCGTTCGCAAATCGTCTTCGAGCTTCTCCGCAACTGCGAGCAGCCACTTCGATGAATTCTTGCTTTCGTTGCTTCGAGATGCCTTCCAACTTATTGCCAGTCTGCTCGACCCAGCCGGGATGCTTTACCATTGCCTGAGACATCAGATGGACGAACAGCGTCATTTGCTTGAAATTACGGTCGGCAATGCTGTGGCTGACAGGTGCGATTACACGGGCAGCGGCTTCAATCGCCTGCGATGGAAATTCGACATACACGTCTCCCGAATGTGTTCCGATAATCCGCCCATCCTGCTCTTTCGAAAACGACGTTTGAACTCGCATTAATGATCGAGCGATGATTGGCTTTGGAAGCAACGGACTTTTGAAGGCCCCGTCGCAATGGATCATCGTATCAGTTGGCGTATGAACAAAAAGTTCCAATTCACCTACGGAGCCATCACCTGCATCAGCGTGATACTGATTGGGTCCCGTCTCGTGAAGTTGAAATTGCGAGATATCCATGGCTCGCCATGTCGAGACAGCGACATCTGGATTTCTCAGGAAATACTCATAGACTGCAGGGTCGCATTCAAAAGAGATCGTTGGCAGCTTGCGAAACATCCCAAGATTCTTGAGGACAGCCTGAGATTTTTGTTGAGCCTCCGGCGAGAGTCTCTCGAGACCGAGTTCTGCGATGGACTGTTTGCGCACAGCCGCCGTTGAACTGCCGGGTTTGACAATTGTCAGTCCGGGATACTGCGTCAGTTCATCATGTTCCGCTTCGCGAACAACGGCTCGGTTATTGACCTGTGCCAACCCCTCGGTTGATTCTGGTCCGTCAGCGGCATTGAGCAGCGCCGCCGAGAGACATACCGTCGCGCCGTTTATTAACATGCGCGACCATCTCCCCCGCAGGAACGAGTATGGCATTCCGTGATTCCCCCTGTGTCCGATCATGACGAAACCAATTGGCTTTCGTCGGCACCCCGGCGTCCGGCATCAGTGTCGGCCGCGATTTATGACTCAACTCTAGCCTTCGAGTGATTTCCGATCGCATCGAAGAAAGTTGAGTGCAGGATTCATCGGCATAATCGATACGACCCCGATAGACATAATAATTTCTCACGAACATCTATTTTTCATGGGGTTTCTCGCTGATCGTCTGTGCGAGTTGTCATGAGCAAATTCTCTTATGAATACGGTGTTTTCAGTTTACCGAAGATGGATTGTCGACAAAGTCAACGCAGCTTGCCAAACAGAAAAATGTCCGAAAATTCGTCAAGCTTAAGTGAGTTACTCCCTCTATCGAACGACGAAAAGATCTGGTCTGCCGGGTCGAAAAAGTCTGATGGCTCGCATAGGGCCTTTCTATTGTCATAGAAGGACAAAAAGCTCTATACAAATGAAAACGCTGACGATGAGGAACTTCTCCAGGATATCCCATGAAACAACCGCTTACTGAACAGATTCAAGAAGTCGCGTCCCTCTTGATGTTACTTCAGGTCAAAATCGTCTTTGCCGAAAGCTGCACAGGCGGGCTGATCTCAGCCTCATTAGCACGAGCGCCTGGAATCTCTGATGTTCATTGCGGATCTGCCGTGGTCTATCGACTTGATACAAAGTCTGAATGGCTGGGTGTCCCCGCGCCAATGCTGATTTCGCCAGGCCCCGTAACCGAGCCTGTTGCGAGAGCAATGGCGACAGGAGTCCTTGAACGCACGCCTGAAGCAGAAATTGCCGTCTCAATTACCGGCCACCTCGGCCCCAACGCGCCTGCTTCCGAGGATGGTCTGGTTTTTATTGGCATCGCGACCCGCAGCAAAACCTGCAGGGTGAAAGAACATCGATTAAGGAAGATCGTCTGTGAAAACGAGAAACTCCCTTACCCTGGAGAAACGGAGCGAGAGCAGCGCCAATGGCTGGCTGTGACGCTCGTCTTCAGTGAGATCGCCAAAGTACTGCGTGAAGAATATCTCAGCTTCTGAACGTACTAAGGCATCGGTGCTGGCGCCGGCACAGGATCTGGTGCTGTTGCCTCGTCCGGCGTTCGACCCGCAGGTCCCGTATGTTGCATCATTTCATCCATCAGGTCCGTATCGAGACGTCGTTGGATGCGTTTCGTGCGAATCGTCGGCGGCGGCATGACGTTGCTGGGAAATTCCTGCGGAGTCAACGGTGGATAGAGATTGCAGTCATCGTAGCGATCATAGCAACCGTTGTTGCAACACCGTTTGCACAACATACGATTCAAAGGACTGCACCAATCAGGCTTGCCCATTCGAGTAATGTCGAATCGAGGGTTGTAGCACCGATCGAAATACAGATGAGTGTCGTTGACATCGTCAACGACGTTAGCATAGTGATCAAACAGCGGGCAACATTGGCAACCTGACGCCAATGCGAGCAGGACTGATGCGATCGAAATCCAACGCGTCTTCATACAGAACCCCACTTTCCGCCATTCGGCTTCTTCATGAGATCGACAGACAGGTGGAACTGCCTTGAACGGTTTTGCCGGCGATATCGGGGATCTCACCCGGTCTGACTAATAAAACGGATCCCTGCAGGACAGCGGAATCACTTGTTTGGCTCGTGCTGTAAACACTTCTGTCAAGGCAATCGAGAATTAGATCGGCAAGACTTGGCAGACAGATTCCGTTTTGAATGGCAATGTGCTGTGGCTCTTTTTGCTGGTTTCCATAAAATCTCCGATTCGGGCTCGCACCCATTTATCGAAAAACGCTTTCCGCCGAACTCCCACTCCAGCAAGGATGGCCGATTGACTCGTTTTGAATTGGAAACCTGGGATTCAGGCAGGCTGATCGTCAACCACGCGTATGCCGACCTCTTCCGACGTCACGACTGGCTCACGTTTGCCACAATCTGGTCTCGTACGGCAGATGCAGCAATCGCGAAAAAACTTCGTACTGATCGTATTACATTAAAGTTCACATTGGATGACAATGGCGTTGAGCGTCCGTTCTATATCAAGCGACACGGCCGCTCGTCCTGGAAGGAATATCTCAAACCTCTCCTCCGCCTGACCTGGCCAATCCTCGGTGCTCGTAACGAATGGAACGCGATCCTCGATTTTCATAATGTCGGACTCCCGACGATGGCACCCGTCGCATTCGGCGAATCAGGGGCAAATTCATTCCTCATTACCGAATCATTAGAGAACTGTGATAAATTATCGAACGTACTTGCCGATTCGGTAAAATCGCCAGTTCCACTTTCGACCCATCGCCAGATTTCAGTAACGGTCGCGAATCTGGCTCGGACCATGCACAATTCGGGTCTACATCACCAGGATTTTTATCTTGGACATCTGATGCAGTCGCAAACAAATCCCGAAACGATCTACATTATTGACTTGGGACGCGTACACAAACAAACGCCTCTGTCTCAACGCTGGATCATTAAGGACCTGGCTCAACTTAATTTTTCGGCCTCGACGGTCCCGTTGTTAGAACGATTGAGGTTCTTACGAAAATACCTTGGTCATCCATTGTCTGGTAAGGACAGACATCTGATCGCTCGTATCCAGGCCAAGACAAACGCCATCGCGCGACATTCCCGCAAGAATCAACTTTAGCAATCAAACTTTTCAGACGTTCAGTCCGCTCAGCGCTTGTACCTGCCAACATCACTTCGTAACGACCCGCTCGAGATGCCAATCGCTGATTCCAAGCACCTTCTTCAAGCCTTCGTAGGATTCTCGTCTTGCGGTCAGATCTACCGACTGTGGATCCTGCCTTCGGACAGATCGTAATAACAGGTTTTTGGGTGTATGCTCGGTCTCGATAAACTCCAGCACCTGTGTCTTATACCCGTGTAGTTCCAGAAACTGAGCTCGCAGTGCGTCAGTCGCCAGCGAAGCAAATCGATCCTTCAATATCCCATATTCGGTGAGACCCGGCAGAGTCTGTTTACCAATCGCGTGACAGACTTCGTGCTGACAACAGGGAACCGCCAGTATTGCATCACATTCCCATCGCAACGCTGCGGCCAAGGCATCATCCGTCGCGGTGTCACAGGCATGCAGCGAGACAGCCAGATGAACGTGCTTTGACGGGACATAACTTTCGATCCTGCCGATATGAAATTCCAGACCGTCGCAATTCAATGTCTTGGCAATCCGAGTACAGTCTTCAATAACGTCCGATTTCACATCGAGGCCGACAAGCGACACTTCACGTTCGTGAATTTTCGTCAGCAAGTGATGCAACGCAAATGTGAGATAACTTTTTCCACAACCAAAATCGACAATGTGGATCGGACCGGTTGCTGGCAGTTGTGGAAGGATATCCTCAACGAACTCGAGGTAACGGTTGATCTGCCGGAATTTGTGATACATGGCCGGCCGCACTTGACCACTTGGCAGCATCACTCCAATTTCGATCAGGAACGGGCAAGGAACGCCAGCAGGAATCAGGTATTGTTTCTGCCGATTGTGCCCTTCCCCCTCGGTCGGCTGCTGAGTTGGTGGCTTCCGCTTTAACTTCTGCGGTTTGCCATAATTCCAGCGAATGGTCAGATCGGCTTCCGTTGTAAAGACATGTGCATCGCCAAAATTCACACCGAACACGCTCTTTGTCTGAGCAATCAATTCGTCCGCCGTGAGGTTGTCGTGTAGTTCTTGCGACTTGGACCTGACTGTCCACTGATACTTCGTTTCACCACCAACTTCGATCAGACGAACCGTCACTTTCGAGATCGCCGTCTCTGACTTGGACAGCGGTTGACTCAGAACCAGCCTCAGAAACGTTCGGTCACGAAGCGATTCGGCCAGTAACGACGTCAACGTGGGAGAGGATGGCTTTTCAGGGCGCGTCTTCTTTTCGCCAGGTTGTGCAGAACCACGGGGCTTCCCGCGAGCAGGACGTTTGGGGACCGGCGGCTTGGATGAAGCCCTGGAGGTTGACTGGGCTTTCGATGAAGACTTCGCGCGTGGCATACTGTTTAATAGGTCTCTCTAGTTTGCAGGAACAATGCTTTCTTTTCACCGGGCAAAGTGAAATCGAATCCACACCTCTGGAAAAATTCATCCGAGGAAGTAATCGCCATGACTTCAAAAATGTTCTGTTTCCTGGCCTGTTCAATACAGGCGATGACAAGCGCTTTACCGATCCCCTGCCCTTGATGATCGGGTGAGACTGCCAGGCTTCTTAGTTCGGCAAGTTTCACCGAGTAGATTTCCAGAGCGGCAAAGCCAACAATTTTCTTGCCAATCACGGCGACAAAACCGTGCCGCGTCAAATCTTCCAGTTCATCATGCGTTCGCGGCAACAATCGACCCTGTTCGACAAACGGCTCGATGAACTCTCCCAGTGCTTCAACATCCCGTAACGTGGCGGCACGAACGACGAATGAAGGTTTGGTTTGAGTATGCGACGACGGCATAGGGTTCACAATTCAGATAAATTAAGACTATTTCTCGACGATTGTCACTTTCTTGACGCCATCGAGTTTAGGAAATTTCTCGTTCAGGTACTCGTTGCCTCGAGACATCAGTTCGAACTGGTCTGGTTTCTCCCCATACTCGCTGTTAATGGAGTCGACCACATCCATCCCTTCGACGACTTTTCCGAAGGGCGCAAATCCCTGCGAATCGAGCGTCGAATTGTCTTTATAGCTGATAAAAATCTGTGCTGAGCGTGAATTCGGTAGCCCCAATTTGGCGAACGTGACAAATCCACGCTTATTGGATTTCATGACGGGATCGTCTTTCATTTTGGCATCACGCCATCTGGCCGCAATCTTGGGATCTCCACTGATCCCAAACTGAACCATGAACCCCGGAACGACTCGAAAGAATTTGCAGTCGTCGTAAACACCTGTCGTGACGAGATGGTAAAACCGATCGGCCCCGATCGGTGCCCATTCTCGTTCGACGTGAATCACAAAATCACCCGCGGTTGTCTGAATTTTTGCATCGAAACTTGCTGGCGCTTTCTTTTGCTTCGATCCTTCTTGTCCAAGTAGATTCAGTCCAAACGCGATGACGATCCCGCAAGTCACGAGAATCGACCAGCCTCTGTTTTTCATTGTTTCCTCCTGAAATCAATTCCGTTACGTCGCGACTAAGGCCGAGCTGACGAGGATTTTATCTCGAAACAGGCTCACAATGAAGGGACTTGCAAAACGAAACAGATAATCAGCGATCGGCTCAAGCGGCCATTCCGACGAAAACCCATTCGTTCACATCTTGAAGTGGAATGTTCGCCGAATATACCGCCAACCCCATCCGAATGCTGATCGACGGGCTGCAAGGAACCTGGCAAAGCCTCGCAAGTTGGGAGTCAGCAGTTCAGGTGGTTCATCAAGGAGCACCGTCGCCTGATACGCTGATTCCTGCAATTGTTCTCGACCTTCCCGATCGGCTGTCGTGGCGAGCAGCCCACCATTTTTTGATGCCAGGTTCTTTGGGGCAAAATCCGAATGAGCCGAAGCAATTTGCGAAATCGTACCGTGAAACGTGTGTTGTGGCAGGTGATCAAACTTCAATCCAACCTTCATTCCGACCGAAACATCATGGCGGTCTGCCTGATCGAGATACATGATCGCCTGCATCTTGTCCGAAGGCGCTATACTTAGTAACTCGGTCCGCTCTTCCAGAAATGCATTTTCATTCTTTTCATCGAGCGGAGTGCCAGTCCAGCCGACAAGCCGTTTCTTTTGCTGATCAAGCTTTGGTGCAGGGTTTCGTGGCGGAGCGATCACAGTACCGGCGATCGGAGCTTTCACGATCAGATGCTTCATCTGCTCGTCAAGTTCGGCAATCTGGTCATTCACCGATTTTAAGCCCTCTTCCGCCATCGCCATTTCTGCATGGTCGTTGATCGCCCTCGCGTTATAACTGATTCGTTCCTGAAGCAGCTTTTGTTTCGTCAAACGACGTTTGGCATCGTCCAGTCGGGGATCGTGCAGGCGAGCCAATTGCTGATCCGCTTCAACATGGTCACCCGGCTTAACGTTTAATTCGACCAGTTCACCAGGCACTTTGGTCACAACATGCCGTACGTCATACGGCTCAAGGACAAATGCCGCCCATTGAATAAAGGGAATTGGAATCAACCCCAGCGGAATGATAATGGCCGTCAGCACAGCCGCTGTGACCGCCAGACGCCATTTCTGGATCGGTTTTTCGCGTGGCGTTGTGAGCAATTGGTAAGAACTCATCCCCATTTGTACCAGAATTCCAGCGACAGAAAAGACCGCCATCGATTGCCCGATACTCTGCAGCCCATACGGCTTAAGCACCGTATACAGGAACATCAGGATTCCGAACAAGACAAACCACCCGTAAAGCTTCGATGCAATTGCATAAATGATAAACCAGTGCCGGTTCGTTTGTGGCATAAAGGGATCGTGCCGAGGTTCGATCCCCAGGCATAATTGGGCTGCCATTTCCTGAGTCAGTTTATCAGCTTTCGGACGTAGATTTGGAATTTCCAGAAAATCGCTAAGCATGTAATAACCGTCGAGACGCATTAGCGGATTCGCGTTGAAAATCACTGTCGTCGCTGTCGTCACAAAAAAGACGTTCAGACACAAGTAGTGGAACAAACCCGGCTCGGTCATCCACCAGAAGAAAATCGCAAAGGCAGACAGCACGATTTCGATGATCATCCCCGCGGCACCGATAAGAATGCGCGGCCATTTATTCTTGAGCATCCAGGAATCGGAGACATCGCAATACAGGCACGGGCTGCCGACAAGCAGCATCACTCCCATCTCGTGACACTCGCTGCCGAACATCTTGCACGACAGGCCATGTCCGAACTCATGAATGATTTTCGAGCAAGCCAGCGTCATCCACAAGAAGATCAGGTTAGGCCAGCCGAAAAACTGGTTGAAAGCGGGCAATCCCGCCTGAAACGCATGAAACTGAATCGCCAGCAGCAGCCATGAACTCAGCACAAACAGGATCGCAATCACGGCTGTGACGGGGTGGTACATCCATCGCGTATACGGAACCATCCGAGCCAGAAACTGATCACAGTCCCAACCAGGAAGCCGCAAGGATAAAACGTTTGTCAAACCGCTGAAAATCTTCTGTCGGCGCTTCTTCTGACTTTGCTCAATTCGAGCCGCCGCCTGACCGGGACGAGTACTGTATGCCAACCCCTTGTGATGCAGGTCTGCGACCAGCAACTGAGTGTCCGTCAATGTGGGACTGATCGCGGGAAACTCACGTACCAGATCGTCACGAATCGTTTCCAGGTTCTTCCGGCCGTCAAGCAGCGTTAGTACTCGATACTGATCGGCTCGAAGTCGATGATACGTCAACCCGACCGGGTCCTTAATGACATAGTGCGAAACCCCCTGAAAATCGATCAGTTTGACCACAAGATCGTTCCGAGCTCGTAGCGGCACAGGCCGCTGAGACGATCGCATCTCTTGAGTCGGAATCGCCATCGACATGTTCGGTCACTTGCCTCCGATTTTACCGGTTTGAATTACCCGTGTGACTGCCGAACATCGTCGCTCGCCAGTCTTCCGTCATTGATTGCTGTCGGACTCAAGACTCGCAGCTGGTTAAAGCGCAATCTCGGCTGATCCGTTTAAGTTATCACTTTTGGCCCGAGACCGGCTCGACTTCTTTCCTGACATTTTCCAGGTTTTTTTCCGGTGGCGATTTGGTGGTCGCTGACGGGGTTTCAACTTCGATTTCCATGATCGCTTCCAGGCCGGCTCTCAGGATATTTTTCCGATTTTCAACTTCGGCATAGATTCGAGTCTTCCGGTCAATTGGCTCGGAAACGACATCAACAAATGTAATCCGCCCTTCGAACGGTTCCTTGTCTTCGACCTCCAGAAATTCAAGTTCCGTAGCCGGCAAACGGACGTAAACCTTGGCTCCCTGTTTTGCGTACCGGAGATCGGCCAACGGGACATACCCCTCGATGCGAACACGATCTGTATTAATGATTTCCGCAACGGGATCACCCTGCCGAACCGCCTCACCCTTTTTCTTATAAATCCGGGTGACCACGCCATCAAACTCGGCCAGGACGGAATAGGTTCTCAATTCAGCCGCTGTAACGGCAGCATTCAATTTGTTTAAACCGATTTCGTGCTCCGCCGAATTGATCGAGAATCCCGCCTTGTCAGCGTCCAATTGAGCCTTGGCAATCTCCGAAGGAGGCACGGTCTCTCGCCCCCCCTTTTCCAACGCAAGCTGGTTCGCTTTGATCAACCGATCAAGGGCGGTGTCTGCACTTTCTTTGGCGACCCGAGCATATTTCAGCTCATTTTCATTCGAGGCCTTTTTTTCAGCAGCCCTCAGGTTCGCCAATGCGACTTCATCAGCGATCAGAACCACCAGGTCCCCTTCCTTGACCAATTCCCCTTCTTTAAATTTCACCGCTTTGACAATCCCGGTCCGATCCGAAGCCAATGTCACATGGTCGATCAGAGTGATATGGCACTCGGCGAGTTTCACTCGTCGTGAAGGGGTTGACGAAACGGATTTTTCATCGGCGACCAATGTCGATGCGAGCAGCAACAAAAGCGGCAGATACGAAACGCTTGATTGTTTCATCGAGGAAATCCTTTTGGCAAAACGTGATCAATTTCTACCCAATTTCTACGGCCAACATCAAAAGCAAGCAAGCACGGTTTTCCCAGACCTGTTTTCGCTTTCTCGTCCCCAATGCTCCAGCTTTTTTCGCTTTCTCGTTCCCAATTTCGTTTCCTCGTACCCAAGCTCCAGCTTGGGAACGCCATCTTCGAAGCTCCGCTTCGCGATAAGCCAGTCAGACCTCGCCAACATTCACTCCTGTTTACGTAATGCAAGGCCTCTGACATTCGACAATCCGACGCCTCAACACCGCTCTCTCGCTGCTTCTGCACGCCGCCCCTTATTGTTACCTCAAGAGAACGACTACGACATTCAATACAAAAGCAGCTCCAATACGCATGTCACCTCTTAACGCATGGAAGATACCTCTGTTAAAAAGTCTTTTCTTCCGTCCAGCTGCCATCCCGCCTTGCACGACATTTGATGTCAAAGTTTGTTCGAGTTTGTTCGACTTCGACCATTCCTCATAATTCATAGGCTTTTGGCAATCTTTTCCCCCGATTTTTGTCGTGTACGAGTTTGTACGAGTTCGACCGAGTTCGATTGCGTTCTGTGTTGTGCGAGACGCCTCATGACAACTCTCTCGTCGGTTCGGTGTCTCGTTAATCATTTCTGATGGAAAGAAATCCCGGCATTCGTCAGATCGTTCTTTCATTTTCGCGATTTCCAACTTTCGCACTTTCGTGATCCCCTTTCGCCTTCCGACCGCCATCGATATTGAAATCGAATTCACTGCAGGACTTGTAACCACGGATGACGCGGATACGCACTGAAAATTGCCAAAGCCGAGTAAAATATCCCAGCCTTGTCTTATCCGTCCGCATCGGCGCGATCCCTGGTCAAATAGGTCAACGTCAAATCGGTCAACAAAAACACAACTGTGTCAACGACCACGCAGAACATCGCATGTCAAAGGATTTCGCAAAAACGATGACTAAGTTGGCAAAGTTGACAAAGTTCCTATTTCTATAGGCTTTTGTCACGCTCCTGAATTTGGTCAAGTTGGCAAAGTTGACAAAGTTGACCAACTTCAAAAAGTTCAACATGATTTGAAGAAAATTCACCAGATCTCGAACACCACCAACCCGAGACGCCAATCGAGAATCACAAATCAATACAACAAAACGTTGAACAGAAGAGTAAGGAGAATCCATTTCATGAATCAACTCGCCCCGACGCACCTGGCGCTTCACGAGCCAACCGCCGACCGAATCGACTGCATTTGCCTCCCTTCGCGTCCTTTTGTAAAAATGCCTTCCCGGATCCATCCCGCCTACCCGCCTACCCGCCTACCCGCCCCCCCCCTTTCAATGTTTTTTCAACAAATCTCAACAACGCGACATCTTTATATGAACACAACCTCACACTGTCAACACCATTCCGAGGATATTTTCTGAACGTTTGGAAGACGCTCCTGGAGCATGAGCGTCCAGTTGAGCCGTGCAACGTCAGTCACAGGATTCTTTTTTCGCCAATTCTCATTCAGATTTCGTGAAACAATCCAAGGGCGGACTGGCTCACTTTGTCCCCTCGGTTAATACCAGCTTCCAGAAGAACCCTCGGAAACATCGCCGAACGCATCCTTTGTCTGGTTTTCCAAACGGGCATTGCGCAAGTTGTCGTAAAAAACGACGCCGTAATGCGGTCACTTTGTTTGCGAACCCATTCCAAAACCCAGCCTAAGTCGTCGGGTTTTGAGGTGAAGCGACCACGGCACTTATTATAGCGTCCAAGCATTTTTCCGTCGCGTCGACTGCGTCTTTCGCGTACGAGACTATCTGAGTATGTCGACTTGGAATAGTCCAACAATAGTCTGCGTTGACAAATGGCTCACCCCTTGACGCATACGGTGCCGGATGCGAATACAAAACGTCTTCAATTTCCGCATGTTGACATTTGCCACGAATATCTCGCAACTTCAATAGCCATTCTGTGTATTGCGAATCAAACAAAACCACTCCCAATGGAGATGTCTTGTGGCATTGATCTCGAACCGCAAACAAGCTCGCTTGCCGCTGTTTGATCTGAAGCTGATATGCCAGATTTAGCAGGCGTGCCATTGTGTCCGTCATATTGACCAACGCCGCTATTAAGCCATCAAAAGCAAGGTAGACATGGTCAATAACAGCACCAGGATGATCAATTCTCAACGTTGATTCACCCAATTTGACGAGCAGGAAATCTGGTTCTGCCGATTGTGATCCGCGGCGTCCGATTCCGTCGACTCTTTCCCACTGAATACCTTGAAGCAATTCAATATGCATTTCCGCAAATCGTGCCTTGCGCTTGATCGCCCGTATGAATGCATCAACCTCAGATGCGTTCGCAAGTGGACTTGGATAACCGGGTATTGGAAGGCTCAGCGCAGCCTGTAGCGCCGGGAGCCGGATCAGGACGCGTCTCACACTTCGTCTCCCTCTTCATCCCACATGTCCATCTCGCGTTTGATGCTGTGTTCCGCATGTCGCACTAAATCCATATAAAATTCAAATACGGCGGCAACATTAGAATACTGCTCTGCCAACTTAGCCGCCTCTGCCTTCATATTCAGGTGCCTAGGTGCTGGTTCTCCCGGAAGGCTGCTATACATACCAGTGGTAGCTAGCCCGTACAGTTCGCTGCCCGCTCGCTTAAGGCACTCATCGCTGGAGTTGGCGGCGGCTTGCAACAATTCAGCAACGAAGTCATTCGACGAGAAAACGATTCCATGATCAAAGCCTCTCATCAGACGAGCAGCTGCGACAATCTTTGCGCACTCGCCCGAACGAACGAATTCTCGAAGCGCTACGAGTGCCGTAGTTAAATCAGTAGCTGCGACTCGGAACAATTCCGGCAACCAGAAACGGACCAAGTTGTCCGCATCAATTGCTGCGTCGCGAATCGATCGGAGAAAATTCAGGTAATCTGTTGAGTTCTGAAGTCCCGGGAGTGACATGCCATGGGCGCTATATGGGATTGGCGTGTGGCGAGACTTCAGATCACTTGTTTGAGTTTGGTCCGAAACCATGATGCGACGAAGTAGCATTTCTACTGTCTGTCGAGGCCGTACGGCAGAGGCGAATGCGATAAACTCAAGCACGTTGTAATTACGCCCCTCAAGTGACGGCAGCTTTTCGATGCGTGCCAAAATTGCGTCCACGTCGGCGTTCGATAGCAAAGCGGGATCAAGGCCGTACTTCGAGTCAAGGACTTGCAATACGTCTTCTGCCATTGAAAGATCATTTCCCCAGTCGATGCTGCAGAGAATCTCCAATGCTTGGACGGGGTCTTTTTCTCGGAACGAGCAAAGCATTTGTGCTACTGCTTCCTTGACCTTCGTCGACGAGTCTTGACTAAGGCTACGTGCCACTTTCAAGATCGAGGAACTCTCATGAGAAGCGTCCGCCATGAATCGCAGTGCGTCCACCGCCTGCGCTCGCAGAAATTCATGCTCAGAATCGACGAGCTTATCAAAAACAATGGCATGCGCTGATTGCGGCTGGCAACCGTGAAGCGCAAATAGCGCTGGTCGCAAGAGTTGCCAACCTTGTGTGCCAGAGGCAATAAGCTGTTCGACAACAACATGGGCGGCATCGCATTTGAATTTTGTTATAGATATAACGAGTTGGCCCAGATGCGTATCGATTCGATCCGTAACCATGTTCAAGTCAGCAATTGTTCCCATAAGAGCCGCGACTGTTCCTTCAGCAGTCCGGTTGTGACTCCATAATGCTTCGGCGACGACTTGGCATTGTTTGTAAATTCTTTGTTCTTCAGCACTGAAGTTATCGAGTTTTTCTTGCCACGGAACGCCGTATAACAGATCAAAAAGCTCTTCGTTCGCGACCGGAGGACAACTCCTCAGTGCAACTTCTACTTTCGTGCCAATCCAAGGCCAGCTTTGACGTGAAAAATCACGGAACTGTCTTCGGGCAATAAAGCGAACAATCTCCGACTTTGCTGATTTAGCGATTTTCTCTATCAAAGCGATCGCATTTTCAGCTTCGGGCCGCCACACTTCCAGGTCTGCTATATCGAACCGTGCACCGTATAACGGTCGCGGAGCGTGTAGAAGCACAGCAATTTGACACACCGCCGCCGCTGCCTCGGCAACATTAACGCCATAAGCTATTTTTTCGAAAGCGAGAACGACCGCGTGCCGTCTATTCCTGATTTCGTTGAAGGAATTTGCCAATGAGAACTGGCCAAAGCTCACTTGCCTTCGGCTGAATTCCGTCGTTTCAGCGAATCGATCAAGAGCTGATGCGAGTATTGGAAATGCCCACTCGACTTTTTCTGAACGCGCAGGGTCGAGAAGTCGTTCGATGAGGAATTCAATTGTCTTGGCTTGGACGCTCTCTGCCGATTTCCAGTTCCGTTGAGATTCGTATTTAACTAAATCATGAATTCTTCTTCTTGGATGGCTTGGATTAGGATTTGTTGCTCGATCGTCAATGACTGCGAAATTCCATAGTCGACTGAGGCACCGATAGGTGAAATCCGAATGAGAAGCGATGAATGAGAATAGATCCGTCAGGGCTTCCTTTACGGTGTCACAATTGTCCTCAAGACCCCAACGAACTCTTTCCTTGTCTTCGGGAGCAATTGGGAAGTCAGCAAGCCATTCTGCGATCCGAAGGACGTCTTCCGGCGCGAATACGGCGGCGCGTTTGATCTGTTGTAACAAACGAGTACGTTGCGAATTTGTGGCTTCAGGAAGAAATCCTAGAATATCGCGCCAAATCGAGGTGAGTACAGGGTCATGGCTAGCCGTGGCGGTCCCGCGCCAGTCAAGTTCGGCAGCATTAGCAAGGATGTTTTCAAGCATTGATGGCGCGAAATTTCGAACCATTACTTCGACAAATCCTGTTGCTCTCCCAATTTCATCGACTGCGGCTTGATAGAGCAGGTGATCCGAAAGCACGTCAGGCGTGACGCGGATAAGACGACCGCGTCGCAGTAGATATCCTGAACGTTCAAGGATAGCAAGAATCCGCCGGATTTCATGTTCAGCCGAGCTTAAGACGGATTTGAGTTTTACCACAAATTCAACGTCTTCGCTGGATATTGGACCAACGGCGGCGAGGACCTGTAAGATTTTGCGACGAAGCGTTTCGTCCTCCTGCGTCAATCCGGGGTCGTTAAGAAGGCGGTCCAAAACAATGTTGCCGAACACCTCCGGAGTTCGTTCAAGTATTTCTGGAACAACGAGCTTTTCAACAATGCAACGCGCACCGACCCGAATTACCAAAGGATTTCGATCCGCAAGTCGAACGAGACGATCCGCCAAATGACTCAGCTCATTTCCCAAACAAGCTGACGCAAGCGAGTCTGCGCAGTCTTTTGTTAGCGATGCAAGTTCAATTTCTGGTAGCCCACTGCCTGTGATCATTGATGCGATCAAAGGACGAACAACCCCAACTGCACTTGGTCGACACGACACTATGCAACGTATGTACTCGTTGTGCTGATGGCAATCTGCAATGAGTCGGTCCAAATCGGGTCTACGATGCGCGTCATCAAACACGAGTACCGTAGGTGTAATAGGCAGCCGGTTGATGTCATCGGATGACCAATGTGCACCCGAATCAACAAAGAGCACTTTTGGCGAATCTGGGTTTTCAGCGACCGCCCTTGCAGTCTCAAGAAGGAGCCTACTCTTGCCACACCCACCGGGCGCCTTCAAAAGTAGCAGAGGCACCGCACCGTTGATAAAGGCTGAGAGTTGCTGGATCTCAGAATCTCTTCCGACGAAAGGTCCTTGGTGATTAAAAACGGCATCCCCGTCCAATTCTCTCGCAAAGTATCGACGGTATGGCTGAAAGAGCGAAAACCGATTTGCCAGTTCACCCTTGTCCTTTGCAGTAGTAAGCGCTGCCAGAATCTTGGGCGATAATCGGTCGAAAGAATCGGCCGACAAAAGCGAATCGAAGGTTGTCGTGCTTCCAACCTCAGTAAGAAAGTCTGAGATACGCTCCTTTTCTTCTTCCGATACTTCACCGTCCGGCACGCGAAATGCCAAAACCGGAATTCCCGCCCCTCGAGCTTCGCGGAATTCCGCATGAGTGTAGGAGATACCAGATGGCAATAATGAACCATATCGAGGCCCTATGATGAGAACAACGACGTCAGCCTTGCGGGCTTCACGAATGCATACATCAATTGGAATGTCGACCTGTGCCCCGAAATCCTCCATCGCACTGACTTCGTATCCAGCCTTCCGAAGGTCTGCGTTAATCTGCTCGCGAGTATTCTCAAGTCCCTTCGCGACAGAACTGACGAATACTCTAATCATGTTGATAATCCCAATTTTCGTGCGTTATCGTGAATAATAACGATCCGAGCTACGCACTCCCGAATAAACGTCAGCCATCGTGACTTAAGTCCAGCTTTAGATCCTACTGCCATGCAGCAGTTCGATAATCGGCCTGAGAAAGTAATCCCTTCTCGTGTCTAATGACATTCGTATAACTTCGATTATCTAGGCAGAACAACAATCCGTCGCGAGCGCGACTGCACTGCCGTAGCCAGAATTCCTCGAACCAGCACTTGAAAACTCTCTGCGAACAGATGAGTACTTTCAAGTCCGAATGGACCAAATAACAGATGTATGTTTGGAATGGATCGCTGAGACTCATCGCATTGGGTATCTAAGCCTGTGATCGTGCCGACCCGGTCAAGCAGGTCGTAGCCGAAGAACTGCTCGATCGTTTGATGAAAAACTCAAGCCAGACCATTCTGCCTTGGCAAGTTGCGGTGGAGCTCTTGTCGTATTGGCGGAAGCTCAGAAATCTCGGTAGCTTGAACGAAATAGGGTAAAGATCTATTTCGACCAGGCCGTTCAGATGTTTCCCGTGCAAATGCCGACAATCGCAGTATTAGAACGATCATTCACGTTGCGGGAGCATTTTTCTTTATCGCATTGGGACAGCTTGTTGATCGCCGCACGCCTGGAATCCAAAGTCGATGCGCTTTACTCAGAAGATATGCAGCATGGTGCCACTTATGGCGGTGTTGCCATCGTCAATTCGTTTTTGTGAGTCGGACCGCTTCGGTCAAAAAGGGACCGCTCAGATTGAGTGAATAACCGCGCCTCGCAGAGAAGCGGGAGCGGAGCGGCGGGATTGCCGTCAACCGAGGCGTCATTTCCCGTTGGAGCATTGCGAAAAATCGGGGCTGGGGCAACGCTCAAAGAGATCGGCTGAACGCCGATCGGCCTGCGCCGATGGCTGCGGGTTAAACGATGAAACGGTCGCTTTCCTTAAACATCCTTCGTCTTTTTGGGTTCGACCTTCTTGGGGATGACGAATTCGGATTGGCAGCGTGGACACTTTCCCGATCGTCCGCGATGTTGTTCTTTGACCCGGATACGGCAACCATTGGGGCAGGTGATGAGGAACGTATCCTTGGCTCGCAATTCCTTGCGGACACTCTCCAGGGCCTTCTCTTCTTCCGCCGCGATCTTCAATAACTCATCAGCCGCTGCGGCTTCGAGTTCCTGTTTTGACATGGGTGGCTCGACAAAACGAATGGGAGGCTCTTCCACTTCGCTGCGAACGGGTGGTTCTTCAAATTCAACGATCTCTTGAGATTCGGCCGCCGCGAACATCTCGTCAAATGAATCCGGGTCAATTGATGTCATCTGATTGCCCTCCAAAGGATGTGATACTCGTTAAATCAAGGATCATAACCTGATATCCGCCTCGCGGGGAGTATTATTTCATTTCGCGAACATGCCTGTAAGCAGCTTCCTGCATAAACTTTGAGGCGGCTGGCGTGCTGGTGTGTCCTGACGCCACGTCCGCGTGCATCGCTTTGGGGATCGTCAGCGCGTTATAGGCTGCATAGACACTGGTCGGGGGACATGTGGTATCGATGAAGCCAACAGTGACCACAGCCCCTTTACATTTCGCACGCGACGCGAAGTTCACGCAATCGACGTAGCGCGCTGCTTCTAGCGCAACGGGATCAGCCTTACCCTGGGGATCAAGGGGAACGATTTTGGGCCAGCCGTTGATCCGGTTGACTGCAACACCCGTATGATCGCAACCAGCGGGAACGCCCGCACAAAAGAACGTGACGCGAGGGTCGAGTCCCGCCGCCGCGAAGGCCTGGAAGCCCCCCTGACTGCTGCCATAGACGATCACGGTTTTTCCGTCCCATTCCGGCTGTTCGGTCAGAAAGTCGATCGCGCGAATCAGGCGGAGAAACATCCCTTTGAAATAACACTGGTCGCGATCCTGGCGGCCCTCATTGCGATAGTCCTTCAATTCTCCTTGAGCAAGTGCCGTGTAAAACTCGTCCGGCTTGCCGTTCGGAATCCCATGCGCATTAATGTCGAGCGACAGCATTCCCCCTTCTTTGTCCGCCCAATGGGTGCTGCCAAGATTGGCGCTCCGGACCCCTGCCCCATGCACGAAAAGAATTGCAGGGAGTGACTTTGGTTTGGCATTCTGCGGACGGCCGAAGTAGCCCGAAACGGGTTTGCCAAGACACGAAACCTGCACATCAAACGCATCTACCCCTTTTGCCGGTGATTCGACCGAGGTCAGCAACGATTTGACGGGGACTTTTGCCAGCGCCTCCTTCTGCGCCGCCCAGAACTGGTCGAAATCATCGGGGACCGGCAGACTGGGCTTCAGTTGCAGCGGATCATAGCCTGCCCCGGCCAACGCCACGGTCTTCCCGATCGTCGCGCGCAACAGCAGGAAGCCGGGTTCGTCGAGCTTCCCGGTGATCGTGGTTTTGCCCTCTTTCAAAACCAAAGTCTGGGATGGTTGTGATTGCCAACCATCCTTGGAAAACACGCAGATGACTTTTCCGTCAGCAGGCTTTTTTTCATCATCAAGGGCCTCGATGGAAAAAGTCGCGAGTTCCCCGACGCCATATAACGCATCCGCTCGATCCGCGGTCACCTTGAGCGTGATCACCTTTGGCTGCGTGGCCGTCTCCTGAGCACGCAACGGAGTGAACTGTACTGCCGTCAGAGCGATGATTACGAAAAGTTTTGAAAGGTGTTTCACAGACATTTTCACAGCGCGGCCCTTCGGTGTTTGTGGAATTGAGCATCAAAAACTTCTGCGGTTTGAATCCGCGTCATGAAATGTTACCGAGGACTCGCGCCGGAAACACCGCTGCGGCACGTTACACACCGTGCGAAGGCCTCCTGACCTGTTGCCCGTGAATAAGCACTTTCAGTACTTCCCGATTATGGCACAGGTTTTTCGCCAGCGATATTTCCGGATTTTCTTCTGGCGATATTTAAGGGAGTGACAGGATGTCCGCGACTTTGAAACACGGATCAAATTCCGCCGAACTGGATGAAATTCGTCTGGGTGAACTTGGTCGACTTCAATTCTGCGTAAAAAGCCTATGAAACAAGTAAGTTTATCAACACAATCACGATCTTCTTTTGGTGGGACATCGAAGACTTATCGCCATCCTATAGCTGGTTAGTCATCAGCGTCGACAGCAACGACTTCGCTGATCAGACTGCCGCTTGCGACGAGAGTCGAAATTCGATCCCCGACCTTCAGGTCGTTAACGTCCCGAATCAGGTTTCCATCAGACAGGCGTTTCGTCAGCGAATAACCTCGATCAAGAACCGCGAGCGGGCTGAGTGCATTAAGCGACGCCGAAATGGTTCCAAGTTGCTGGCGGCTGGATTCGACACGACGCTGAATCGCACGACGCATCCGTTCGTCGAGGTCATCAACTTCCGATTGAAGTTCGTGAATTCGATCGAGGGGGCGAGCCAGTCGGGGGTGTTCTGCCAGTCGCTCGACCTGATAACGGGCGCGTTGTGCCTGGTATTGCAGCGCCGTGGTCAATCGCTGTCGGACTCGTTCCAACAGCAGTCGGACGTCGGCTTCCAACGGGACGACTAATTCGGCTGCCTCGCTGGGGGTGAGTGCTCGTTTGTCCGCGACAAGATCGGCAATCGTGACGTCAATTTCGTGACCGACGGCACTGATCACGGGAACCTGGCAATCGAAGATGGCTCGTGCGACCAGTTCTTCATTAAACGCCCACAAGTCCTCCAGGCTCCCTCCGCCTCGACCACAGATCACGACATCGACGCCGGGAATCAAATGGACGGTTCGAAGTGCGCTGGCGATTTGTGGCGCGGCTTCTGCTCCCTGAACCGGGACAGGGACGATGATCACGTTCGCACGCGGCCAGCGTCGTGAGATGACTTGCAGCATATCTCGCACAGCCGCACCGGTCGGGCTTGTAACGAGCGCAATCCTTTTCGGGAAAACGGGCCATGAACGCTTCCGATCGGGGTCGAACAGACCTTCTGCTTCCAGTTTTCGCTGTAACTGGCGAAAGGCTAATTCGAGTGCTCCGATTCCCTGTGGTTCCAACTGTTCAGCGATCAGTTGGTATTGCCCGCGAGTCTCATAAAGCTGGATCGGTCCTGCTGCGAGAACTTTCAAACCGTCTTTAAGTTGAAAACGAAGCTTTTGAGCGGTGCCACGCCAGACAATCGCGGCGAGTTGGGCGTCTTCGTCTTTCAGGGTGAAGTAGACGTGGCCGGAACTCGCCTGCTTACAGTTCGAGATTTCACCACTGACCCAGACGAAGCGAAAAGAACTTTCCATCACCCCCTTCAGCTTCGCTGTCAGCTGGCTGACGGTGAGAGCTTTCGAGAGAGGTTCCGTATCTGTAGACAATCATGACTCCCAATAAAAATCGCGGTGTTACTCTCTGGAATTCGAAAGCGATGAAATCTGTTTAACGCTTATTCCCACTCAAACTCGGCAGGTGCAGATCACATAAAAATTCTGCGACCACGATTACATGGAAGTGTCGCGTTTGACGTGTTTTACTTACCGCAAAACCGGATTGGTACTCAGTCACTTACCAATGGCCTCGCGGAGTTCCGCAATCATTTTTGGAACTTCGACAAACGGATCATAGTTTTTTCGTTTCATCGAAAGTGTCTCAATCGGCAGGTAGCCGCAATAACCGGAATCTTTGATGATTCCTACTAACCTCTTCATGTCGGTACGAGGAGAATCGACCTTGCTTCCCAGTGTTTCCTTGATCTGCCAGTTCACGGCGTAGGGAGCCATGATCGCGATATCGGCATAGGGCTCGTCAGTAAGATACTTGCCGGTGTCGACCAGTGCTGAGCACCACTCATGGTCAACTTTTTTCAACAGACTGAGATGTTGCTCGCCCGAATTGATGAAATCGCCGTGATTCTGTACGGCCACGATGACTCCGAATTTTTGTCCATGCTCCGCACATTCGACAAGTGCATCCGCCATCCATGATTCGACGGCCTGGCGACTGGCATTGCCCGCGGCCTCCTGCCAATTCTTGTAGGGTTGCTGCGAATCAGCAAACGCGCGAACAACCGGTGCGCCGAGTTTCGCAGCAACTTCAATCCAGGTCTTAATCCGTTGCACCCCTTCGGCTCGTATCGCCTTGTCCGCAGCGGTGAAATCGTTGCGGACGCCTGTTCCGGTAATGGCGAGCCCGCGGTCGAAAGCATGACGTTTCAGCTTGAAAAGGTAATTGTCGTCGGGCGCTTTTGGATATCCAGGAAAAAAATAGCCAGTGAGGTCGACGCCATCGCAGCCGTGCGTCGCACAAAAGTCGCAAACGCCGAAAAGATCAATCCCTTCGCTCGCATCCTTGCCGTTTTCGACAAGCAATTCGAGAAATGAAAAGGCATTCACCGCAAGCTTCAAACGAGAACCAGGCACCCGCTTGATCGGGGCGAACCCTTCCGCGACCGCGCCAGCTTCAGGCAGGGCGGTTGACGAGACGACCGACACCAGGGCTGCATACTTCAGGATGTCACGTCGATTGAAAAGCTCGTGCATCACGCTTCCGATCAGCGGTTGAACAGGAACGCCGGACTGTTGATCAAGGCCCACATCAGATCCTGAGCACCATCCGTAGAGCCGTTGGCAGTGACATATTGTGTACCCTGTTGCTGCTCGGCATCGGTAGGAAGCCGATTAAACACTGACAGATAGATTTCTTCAACGATCTGTTTCGGCTCGGCCTTGGCTGCGGTCAGCTTCGCGATTAGCCCTTGTGGATGGACGATGGCATCGGAAATCGTCGGGCCGTTAATGAGAGTTAATGTCTGGGCCAGGCTCACTTCAGACGAACGTTCACACTCACAGGGTGATTCGCGTGGTGCTCGGCCAAACATATCCAGGAAACTGACCGTCTGCGAAGAATCCGGCAACTGCGACGCATGAAAACCGCCAGGAACACCAGGCAGGTTCGTCGGTGCACCAGTTGCCGTCATGATCGCGTCGAACAGTTGTTCGGCTGCCAGGCGACGTGGTGTTGCGTGCGAATAGTTCGCGTCGTCGTCTTCGTTCCACTTCGTTGTCACAAACGTCCGCTGGTAGGTATGGGAATTAGTGATCGTCCGCAACAAATGCTTGAGATCAAAATTGTGAGCAATGAAGTCGCTGGTCAGGGCGTCAAGCAATTGAGGATTTGTCGGCGGATTACTCAGCCGAATATCATCCACAGGATCAATGATCCCCTTGCCGTTTAAGTAGCTCCAGTACCGGTTGGTCAAGCTCTTGGCAAAGTACGGATTCTCGGGCGCGGTCAGCCATGTGGCCAGTTTGACTCGAGGAACATCTGACGAAAGATCAACACCATCCAAGGCAAATGGAAAAATCGCTGAAACAGGCTGACCTGTGCCGGCATGAGTCACCTTAGCCGGTGTTCGCATGTCATAGATCACCTCTTCTTCCGCTCGTTTGCCACCTTTACGTCCGACGCCGCCGAAGAAGGCCGACAACTGGTAGTACTGGGTTTGTGTCCATTTTTCGAATGGATGATCATGACATTGTGCACAGACGAATCGCGTACCGACGAAGACCTGGGTCATATTCTCCATGACTTCGCGGGGTTCGCGAGCGATGCGGTAATAGTTCGCCGGTGGATTTTCGAGCGTACTACCGCTGGCCGTCATCAGATCAAAAACAAATTCATTGTATGGCTTGTTGGTGGCGATCCCCTGCCGAATCCAGTTACGAAACGCCCAGACACCCTGTTCATTGATGAACTTACGATTCGACAGTAACAAGTCGCTCCATTTGAGTGTCCAGTGATCCACGTAATTCGGGGAATCGAGCAGTTCATCGATCTTCGCGGCTCGCTTGGTTCGCGAGTCGCGCGGGTCGTTCAAAAAGTTCCTGGTTTGCTGGCCCGTTGAAGGGAGTCCAGTCAGGTCGAGTGAGACTCGACGCAGGAAGTCCGCATCGGAGCAAAGATCGGCAGGCTGAATCTTCAGTCGCTTCAACTTGTTGTTGACGTGTGTGTCGATAAAGTTGAATTCGGGTGAGTCCTGAAAGACGAATCCGTCACGTGTTCCCAGCACGATTGCGGTATTGGAGGCATAAGTCCCTTCATAGCGGACGAGCACTGGGGTTTCGCCACGTCGGACCGCTTTGACCTGTCCCTTGGCGGTGACAGTGGCGACTTCGAAGTTGCTGACTTCGAACACCGCATCACGAGTCACATCGCGGGAAGTTCCGTCATCGAAGTGAGCAATGACCTGCATTTGCTGTGTCTGACCCGACTTTTCCAGCACGGTACTGTTTGGCAGCAGTTCAAGACGCGTCGGCCGGGTTGCCTCGCTGAATTTGCAGCCTTCTGCGATCCACTGTTCGATTACCTTGTAGGCGCGCGAATCTTCGTCAAACAAAAAGCCCCCTTCGTGAGGGACCCCCTGAGTTGGTTTCAGCAGCATCAGACTGTCACTCGGCTTGGCTCGGTTGAAGCGTCGGCCTGAAACATCGTCGACCAGTGCACGATAGTCGTAGAGTGGGTCGTAACCTCGCAGGCTGAGTTTGAAGCCTTTACGCCCCTGTTGAGCACCATGGCACGTACCGGCATTGCAACCGATCTTCGCCATGAATGGTTCGACGTCACGGACGAAATCAACTTCCTTCTTCGGTAGGCTTTTTACTTCCACTGCGACCTTCGTGGATTGACCGCCGGCGGAAACGACGACTTCACCGGCTCCGGCAGTCAACGGTTCGACATAGCCGTCTTGATCGATGCGAACGCAGGTTCCAGTCGCAACGCGGGTCGCGACGTCCGAAAGATCAACGGTCTTTCCAGCAGATGTTTCACCGAAAACGAGCAAACTGCGAGCATCTCGAATATCCGAGAGGACCAACTTGTCAGGAACCGTCCAGAGTTTGACGATGAAGGCGTCGTCGTTACACCAGGCCTCGACATTGAGGCACATCAGAAGTCCGGAAAGAATTCCACCCAATAGTCTTCGGCTCATCGGTTTATACTCCAAAGTCAGACGGTTAGTCGGGCTTTTTTCTCGGCGAACATCAGCAGATTTCGATCTGTCAGGATAAGGCATGATTGACGCGTGGTCAAATCGGTGGTTTTGGATTGTCAAAAATCGGTCGGTTGGGGCTTTGACGAGGACAGTACGGCAGAAGAGGGAGTCGGGTGTCGAGACGGATGCCAAAACAAAGACCGCAGTCCTAGGGCAAAGGCCCGTTAACCACCTCCGCAGGGGAGGTGGGGTTTAAGGAGTGGTGGCGGGTGAAGTGATGTAGAATTATGCCCGCAGTGACGGCGACGTTCAGTGAATCGGTCCCCAGACTCATGGGAATTGTCAGTTTTTGATTGCACAGGCTGATCCAGGATTCGTCCAGGCCGGTATCTTCGTTCCCTAACAAGATCCCGAAGCGTGAAGTTCGAGGGGCTCGGTCGAGAGGAATCGCATTGTTGTCGAGGACGGCGGCAGAAAGTTCAAACTGCCATTCGTTTTTTAAGCGTTGCAGGTCACTGAAAAGATCGGTCGATTCCACGATCGGAAGCGTGAATGCAGCCCCCATTGAGACGCGAATGACTCGTCTTGAAAAAGGGTCGCAGCAGCTTTTGCCCAATAACAGCGCGTCGATACCGAATGCCGCGCCAATTCGAATGATCGCCCCCAGGTTTTCCGGATTATCGCAATTGGGGCAGGCGACGACGGTTAAGCACTGTTTGTTCCTGGGAAGAACCTTTTCCAGTTGAATCGGGGATTGTCGGACTCCGCAGCCAACCACGCCGACATGAAAATCAAAACCGACCAAACCATTCATCACGTCTTGGGAAGCGACGTACAGGGGGACGCCTGGAGGAACTTTGGCCGTCCATTCCTCTAATCGTTTCTGGCTGATGAAGACTGAGGCTGCTTGAAAATTGCTCTGCAGCATGCGTTCAACGACTTTTTTTCCCTCCGCAATGAAAAATTCACCTCCTCGTTGCAGGTTTTTCATTTTCAGATTGCGATAGGCTTCCACACGAGGGTCGTCGAGTGATTCGATCAGGATTGGTGAGCGAAAATCTTCCTTTTTCGGCTGATTGGAATCCTCAAAAGTCGAAATTTGTCCCGGCATACGATTCCTCAAACTGTAAGCATTCGCGTTTTGGCCGCAGCTTAAAGAATACCCTCGGGGGATTGCAAAAGACGATTCCTTCAAAAAACTGACAAAACTGGTTTGGCAAATGGCAAACCGGGAGTATACTTCCGCCGCAGAAAGCGGAATCGCTCGCTTTTTTGCCTGGTGGTGTAACGGTAGCACGAGTGACTCTGACTCACTTAGTTGAGGTTCGAATCCTCACCGGGCAATTTTTGTTTGTCTTTCAGACTTGTCTCGGAAAAAGAAGCCAGACGCTGTCTCTATCGAGGCGAAACTTCGTCTTCCGTGGCTTAACTCATGTCTAGACAAGATCTTCTGGTTGGCGTCCTGACGGTTGTCTGTTGTGCCCACCTGCTGTTCTTTGCTCGGTGGTTTTTAGATAAAACCAAAAATGGGCAGCGATTGACACGCTGGTTTGGTCCGGACCGCGCGATTTGGGTTCTGCGGGGATTGGCGACTTTAGGGATGGTTTTCGGTGGTCTGTTGGCATCCGGAATCATTCGACCGGTCCAGTGGTGATCAAAAAGATTTTCTACCCGCGATACGGCGACCGAAAATAGCCTGCGGGGCGACTACAGCCCCAGGTTTTGTGATACCAGAACTTCAATAATGCCCGTTTGGGGTGACGTTGTGAAGCACTTTTTGCACAACGAAGGAGTTGGCAGAGCACCCGTATCTCCTTATGCCGAAGGCATTACAGTGATTAGCCGGTGGCTGAGCGTAGCGACGCCACCGGAATCGATCGCGTCTACAATTTTCGAATCCTGAAGGGATTCCAGACTCAGTCGTCATTTTGGAATCATTTCAACAATGTCATTGGCAGGCAGAGTGCGATCCCGCTGGGATCGATGAGCGACGACAACATTAATACCGGTGGCGTCGCTACGCTCAGCCACCGGCTAATCACTAATGTCCTTCCAGGACGGCAATAAAGACGCGATGACCCTATTTTTCAGGTATAACAATCCTTTACGGCGTTGCCCTTAGGGGCGACGCCGTGGAGGATTGTTTGCCGGGATTTACGGTGAAGCAAGCGATCCAAGGCAACCCCACCGCTCCTGTGGCGGTGGTAAACGGGCCTTTGCACCAATAGCAATCGTGCGCTGCGACAGAAATTTCAAAATCCCAGGGCAAAGGCCCGTTAACCACCGCCACGGGGGGGGTGGGGTTGCGTTGCCAGGTGGCGGCTACGGCGCGGATATACCGTTTTCAACTGCCAGATTGCAGATTTGTCGCGTCTGGCGAATCCGTCGAACTTGTTTCCACATCGACCGGCGCTTACGATGGTCGGCCCTCTGCGTCGAGTGAAATTGATTTCTTTCACGCAGTGTGTGGGTTGTTATCGCAAGCATGCCACTGGCAGGTGGTGGATAGAGGTCAAAGCCTCGGCAAAGCAGATTCGGTTCAATCTCGATTTTTCTGCAATGCCTCATGGAAAGCTGCTGTTCGATGAAGCACGTATTGTCCGCGATGGTGATGAACCAGCCGGGTGTGTTGGCACACATCTCTGGAATGCTCGCGTCGCGCGCATTCAATATTGAAAGTCTGGCGGTTGGTGAAACCGAACGCCCTGAGTTTTCACGGATCACATTTGTTGTCACGGGCGATGACAAGGTTGTTGATCAGGTTCGTAAGCAACTCGAAAAGATTGTCACGGTCGTCAAAGTCGTTGATTACCTGAATCAGGATCTGGTCGAACGTGACCTGATGCTGATTAAAGTCTCGACTGCTGGCGGGCGACTTTCCGACGTCCGTGAGCTTGTCGGAATCTTTCGCGGAAAAATCGTGGATGTTGGTGAGCAGCATGTCATGATCGAAATCTCGGGCTCCGAGAGCAAATTGACGGCATTCATCGAATTGATGCGTCCGCTGGGAATCATCGAGATGGTTCGCACCGGACGAATCGCTCTTTCACGCGAGAAATCCTTGTCGGTGGAAGACGCGCTGAAACCACCACCGACTTATGAAGAAGCCGCAATTAACGGCTGAGCAACTGATTCGAAGCACAGGCTTTTGTCAGTTCTATTTGTGTCGAAAACAGTTCTGAAAATTCCCTTAACTTTCCTGAAGAGAAGCAACGATGGCTGCTAAGGTTTACTACGACGACGATGCTGATTTGTCCCTGTTAAAGGGAAAGACAATTGCAATTCTGGGCTACGGAAGCCAGGGACATGCACAAGCCCAAAATCTGCGAGACAGCGGTTGTACGGTCGTCGTTGGCCAGCGACCTGGAAGCAAGAACTACGACCTAGCAGTCAGCCACGGTTTTAAGCCCGTTTCCATCGCCGAAGCGGTGAAGCAAAGCGATCTGGTCAATATCCTGTTGCCTGACGAAGTTCAGGGCGACATCTATCGCACCGAGATCAAGCCGAATCTGAAGCCAGGCGCATTGCTCATGTGCTCGCACGGGTTCAACATGCATTTCGGACAGGTCATTCCCCCCGCTGGTACTGACGCCGCTCTGGTTGCTCCGAAGGGCCCTGGGCATCTGGTTCGAAGCGAATATGAAAAGGGTGGGGGCGTTCCCAGCCTGATCGCTTTGACTCCTGGCGCTTCCGAAACAAGCCGCAAGCTGGCCCTGGCCTACGCCAAGGGGATTGGTGGTACCCGCGGTGGTGTGATTGAAACGACGATCGCCGAAGAAACCGAAACCGACTTGTTCGGCGAACAGGTCGTGCTGTGCGGCGGCGTCAGCGCCTTGATCAAAGCGGCGTTTGAAACACTGGTCGAAGCTGGCTATCAGCCAGAAATGGCCTACTTCGAATGTATGCACGAGCTGAAGCTGATTGTCGACCTGTTCTATCAGGGTGGTCTGAACTACATGCGATACAGTGTTTCGAACACCGCCGAATTCGGCGATTACACGCGTGGACCACGTATCGTGACCGACCAGACCAAGGCCGAAATGAAGAAAATTCTTCATGAAATCCAGACTGGTCAGTTCGCACGTGAATGGATTCTGGAAAACAAAGCCAATCAGCCGACATTCCAGGCGATTAAGCGTCGCGAACGAACGCACCAGATCGAAGAGACCGGCAAGCAACTTCGCCGCATGATGAAGTGGATTAACGCCAAAGAATATTAATCGTCACGCCGAGTGCCACAGGCTCACCGAAATCGGTATTTCCCTGGCACCGGGTTGAACGAGTTTCTAAGCAGCGGTGGTTTTTGCCACCGCTGTTTGCTTTACCCCCTTTGCTGTGATCGAGAACGTCGGATCGCTATACTCCAATAAGTTCAACAGGAGATCCGCGAATGTCGTTGGCCGCTGGTACATATCACTCATGGTGGGATTGTTCCCGCTTCTTCCCGGCCAGAATTCTCGTATCTCTCATTACAGTTCTTGGATTTGCGTCTCACGCAATCGCCGCCGACGTCGAAGAGACTCGCAAGTTACTGATCAAAGGTGACTACGCCGAGTGCATTAAGGTTGCGGGCAAAGCGATCGATGAACGTGCCTTCGGTGAAGATTTTTATCTTTTTAAATCGGAAGCCGAATTGAATTCCGGCCTTTATAAAGAGGCCTACGAAACGATTTCGGCCGGTTTAACACGATATGCGTGGAGTGTTCGCTTGCGCCAGGCGGGGATTGAGCCCGCGCGATTGTCCGGCAACGTGATGCAGGGGACAATCTGGCAGGCGGAAATCGCTGACGTCGTCGGTCGAGCGGCCTGGCGATACAACGGAGACGCAGACAGCCTGGTTGCTCTTGGTCGAGTGGCTTTGGCGACAGGAGCGGATGCCCGACAGGTCCTTGAAGTCTTCTATGATCGCGCGCTTAAAGTGAGTCCCACGCATTGCGGTGCCATTATTGCCAGTGGTGAAATGGCACTCTCGAAAAAAGATTTTGCGTTAGCGGCCGAGACTTTTGAAGCGGGTGTCAAGGCACACCCTCAAGACCCTGACATCCATTTTGGGCTTTCCCGAGCACTGGAAAGATCGCAGCCGCCGTTAGCCGCTCACCATCTTTCTGAGGCCTTGCGACTAAATCCCCATCATCTTCCGGCAATCCTCCACCGAGTCGACCACTCAATCGATTCGGAGCAATATGGTGATGCCGCGAAACTGCTCGACGAGGCTTTGGAAGTCAACAAGCTATGTCCTTTATGCTGGGCATATTATGCCGTGCTGGCGCATCTCGATAACAACGTCGAAAACGAACTCGAGTTCCGCAACCGGGCACTCAAGCCGTGGCCTGAGAATCCCGCTGTAGACCACCTGATCGGCCGAAAGCTGTCGCAAAAATACCGGTTCACTGAAGGGGCAGCCCATCAGCGAACCGCTCTTCAATTCGCTGCAAACTACCAGCCGGCACGAGTTCAGCTTGCCCAGGACCTGTTACGTCTGGGTGAAGAGGATGAAGGATGGAAATTGAGTGATGCGGCATTGAAGTATGACGCCTATGACGTCCACGTTTTTAATCTGGTTCAACTTCGGGACGAACTAGACAAGTTTACCACGCTTGAGGGAGCCGGTTTCCGCCTGCGGATGGAAGCCAAAGAAGCAGCGATTTACGGTTCGGATGTGCTGCTGCTTTTACAGCGTGCCAAACAGACCTTGTGCCCGAAATATGGCCTTGAATTGAAGGACGTGATTACTGTCGAAATTTTTCCTGATCCGAATGATTTCGCTGTAAGAACGTTTGGACTGCCCGGCGCAGAGGGGTTTCTGGGCGTCTGCTTTGGAAAAGTCATTACGGCTAACAGTCCAGCTTCGCAGAAAGAGACCCCCTCGAACTGGCAGTCAGTGTTATGGCATGAATTTTGTCACGTGGTGACCTTAGAGAAAACGAGAAACCGAATGCCTCGCTGGTTGAGCGAAGGAATCTCGGTCTATGAAGAACGTCAGGCATCGCCAACTTGGGGCCAGAGAATGAGCCCCAGGCATCGCAAGCGAATTCTTGACCGAGGTGTCAATTCCGTTCGAGAAATGAGTGGTTCGTTTCTGCGTCCGGAAAAGCCTGAAGATCTGCAGTTCGCCTATTTCCAGGCCTCGCTGCTTGTGGAATATCTCGTCGAGAAGTACGGCGTCGAATCTCTCAAGAAAATCCTCGACGATCTGGCTGCGGGGATTCCAGTCGATCAGGCGATCGAGCGGCACACGACATCGCTGAATCAGATCGATATGGAGTTTCGCGATTATGCCATCGAGATGGCGCGGCGGCTTGCACCGGATCTCGATTGGGAACAATACGATCTCTCGGCAATTAAAGATGACGATGATCCAGACCGACTTGAGCGCTGGGTCGACGATCATCCCGCCAGCATTCAGGGTCTGACCATGCTTGCCGATCAATTGATTTCGAAGCGAGAGTTTGCAAAAGCCAAAAAGTCTCTCGCCAAACTGATCGAATTGTATCCTGAGCAGACCGGCCTCGACAGCGCGTATCTACTGCTATCCGCGATCCATCGTGAATTGAATGAACCGGATGACGAACGACGAGTTCTTGAGCAATACATTTCGCATACGGACGACGCCAAATCAGCCTTGCTTCGATTGATCGAGTTACAAACCAAGACCCAGGATTGGCCTGCCGCCGCGACTACCGTGAAGCGACTACTGGAAGTGAATCCCTTACTCGCTCAAGCTCAAAAGGCTCGCGCTGCTACCAGCGAGCAAACGGGCGATGTTGATGATGCGATCAAGGGTTTACGGGCATGGCTCTTAATGGACCCTGACGATCCTGCGGAAGCCCATTTCCGCCTGGCAAAACTGCTCGATGCAAACGGTTTGCCCGACGCAAAGAAGCATGTTCTGGCTGCCTTGGAAGCCGCGCCAAGATATCGTGAAGCGCAAAAGTTGCTGTTAAAGATAGTTCGCTCTGAACCTGCCGATGCCGAGCGAACAACGACGGACAAAGCTGCAGACAACAAACGAATCCGCCCGGAAAAAGTAGGGTTCTGAAGATGAAACGCGTCATTCCCCTGATCAGCATTTTCGCAATGCTCGTGATCGTCATTAGCACGATCGGGCTGACGCACGGACAGAACCGAGGTTTGCAGCGGCGGTTCGGTGGACGGCTCGAAACGGCAGTCCCTGACAACCGGAACGGTGTCCCATTGTGGGACGTCGATCCAGCATTCAAAGACGATGTCTTTACGTTTGTCCGGATCGAATATGATTCAACGAGGCGACCGGGCTCATGGCTGACAGATTTTCCTGATGCTGATCTCAATTTTTCATATCGTCTTCAGCAATTGACGTCGCTGAAAGTCGATCCGAACGGGCGGATCATGCGACTGACAGATCCCGACCTGTTTCACTATCCGTTTATTTACCTGATTGAACCGGGGGGAATTTATCTTGCCCCAGATGAGATCGCGGCATTGCGAAGATACCTGCTGAACGGCGGTTTTCTGATGGTTGACGACTTCTGGGGCGAAGAAGAATGGCGAGTCTTCTATCAGACGATCAAACAAGTCTTCCCGGACCGGGAACCGATTGAACTTCCACTTGATCACGCCATCTTTCACGGCGTTTACGATTTGAAAGAGAAGCCACAGATCCCCGCCATTGGTGTCGCGATTGATGGGCGATCAACGGGCAAAACGTGGGAACGTGAAGACGCAAAGACGCCCCATTATCGTGGTCTATTCGACGACAAAGGTCGGATGATGGCGATTATTTGCCACAATACAGATCTTGGAGATGGATGGGAACGTGAAGGAGAAGACCCCTGGTACTTCACCGAATTCTCTGAAAAGAAAGCCTATCCATTGGGAATCAATATTATTTTCTACGCGATGACTCACTGATCTCGATTTTTCCAAAAACAAACCGCAGCCGGAGTCCCTTGTGAACGTGACGAGTTTATCCCCCGCCGACGATGACGAGATGCGAGTCCTCGAACTGGTTCGAACAGGCCGTCAACGGATTCGGGCCGAATTGGCGAAGACGATCGTCGGTCAGTCCGAAGCTGTTGAGCAGCTTTTGATTTCCCTCTTTGCCGGTGGCCATTGCCTGATCACCGGGGCGCCGGGACTGGCGAAGACATTGCTGGTCAAATCAATCGCGCAGGTATTTCATCTGAAGTTTCAGCGGATTCAATTCACACCCGATCTGATGCCGGCAGACATTACGGGGACTGAGATCCTCGAACAGGATGAATCGGGGCGTCGGCAGGTTGTCTTCGTCAAAGGGCCGATTTTCACCAACGTCCTTTTGGCAGATGAAATCAACCGAACCCCGCCGAAGACTCAAGCCGCCTTACTTGAAGCGATGCAGGAACATCAGGTGACTGCGGCAGGGACGCGATATGTGCTAGAGGAACCTTTTTTCGTGCTGGCCACGCAGAACCCCATCGAGATGGAAGGGACATACCCGCTTCCTGAAGCACAGCTTGACCGGTTCATGTTTAACGTCGTCATCAACTACTTGCCTGAGGATGACGAAGTCGCGGTTGTGGCTCGGACAACGTCGGCCAGACCTGAATCGATTGAAGCCCTGTTCACCGGGGTCGATATCCAGCAGATTCATGCACTGGTTCGGCAGGTTCCTGTGGCGGAAGATGTTGTAAGATTCGCCGTTCGCCTCGCAGCAGCCTCGCGTCCGAATCAACCTGGTTCGCCTGATTTCATCAATGATTGGGTTTCATGGGGAGCCGGTTTGCGGGCGGCGCAATATCTTGTGCTCGGTGGCAAAGCACGTGCGCTGCTGTCTGGGCGTTCAAACGTGACCTGGGATGATATTCGCGCCCTTGCGGCCCCCGTGCTCAGGCACCGCATCCTGATTAACTACCGTGCCGAGGCTGCTGGCCAAACGGTTGAAAACATCATTTCAAGGTTGCTAGAGACCGTGAAAACGTCGTAACTCGCTAGTACTTTGACAAACTTCTCCGTTAGTATTTTGTGCCAAGTTAATCTGAGTCTTCGGAGACCCAGTCGCTCTCGAAAATACGTGACGAAGAGTACTGCTTGACCGAGGACGGTCAAACGGTGGCACACAGATAAAGCACTTAATTCGTCTATTTCATTTTGTAAGGAAACAACGTCGATGTCCCTTCGAGCTATTCGCTTGTACGTCCTGGCCATTTTATCGGTATTAACGGGATCATTATTCTCCATCGCTGCCGACACAACTGACAAAAAGAACTACACACAATTGCCAGAGGTCGCTCCGGCGGCAGGCCAGGCTGCTCAGGATAAGTCACCGGTTCCTGCAGTCTCCCCATCAATATTTAAAGATGGGCCCGTTCCGAAATGGATCTGGGGTGCCGACGAAAACAAGAACTACGTCGTACGATCGACATTTCAAGGAACGGGTAAGTCAGCGTGGCTGCGTGCCACGTGTGACAACGCAATGACCATCTACGTGAATGGAAAAAAGGTTGCGTCCAGCGACAACTTCAACCGTCCGGAGCAACTGGACATCAAATCGCATCTTAAGGATGGTGAGAACGTCATCGAAGCCGAAGTCGTGAATTCCGGTGGCCCGGCAGGATTTGTAGCCAAGCTGGTGATTACTGGTAACGATGGCAAGGTTCGTTATCTCGTGACGGATGAATCGTGGAAGGTGGCGGATACTCGAACCTCGAAAGAGACCGTCGCACCCCGAATCACATATCCGGCGCTGGAAGACCATCCGGGTGGCAAGGGGATGCTCACCGATTTGACGGTGGAAGAAGCCCGAGACCTTTTCACCGTGCTTCCAGGTTTTCAGGTTGAAAGACTTTTCACCGTTCCGAAAGAGGAACTCGGTTCCTGGGTGAACTTAACGACTGATCCGAAAGGCCGATTGATCGTCAGTGACCAGGGCAAATTAGGTTTGTTCCGCGTAACTCCGTCGCCGTTGGGGACCCAGGAGCCGACAAAAGTCGAGCCCTTGGACATTCAGTTCGACGGCAAAAGGGTGTCAGGTGCTCAGGGGCTGCTTTATGCATTTGACAGCCTGTACGTAATGATCAACGGAGGGTCTGTTCCTACGGGTTTATACCGCTGCAAGGACACCAACGGTGACGACCAGTATGACGAAGTTGTGAAGCTTCGCGACATTCCTGGTGGGGGCGAACATGGTCCGCATGCGTTGCGACTTTCGCCAGATGGAAAATCCATTTACGTCGATGCAGGTAATCACACAAAACTTCCATTCGAAGTCAAATTGAACGCTCCGCCTCAGACGATGGGTGGAGTTCGCTCAGAACAGTTGCGAGCCACGCTTCCCGAAGGAGTGACCAGTCGATTGGTTCCGAATTGGGATGAGGATCAGCTTCTTCCACGTCAATGGGACGCAGGCGGTCACGCCGTGGGAATTCTGGCTCCCGGCGGTTGGATCGCCAGGACAGATCCTGAAGGCAAAACTTGGGAAGTTGTTTCGTCAGGCTACCGCAACCAATACGATTTTGCCTTCAACGCCGACGGAGAAATCTTCGCGTACGATGCAGACATGGAATGGGATATGGGATCACCGTGGTATCGACCAACGCGGGTCGTGCATGCCACCAGTGGAAGTGAATTTGGCTGGCGAAGCGGAACTGGAAAATGGCCAGAGTACTACCCTGATAGTCTGCCAGCCCTCGTCCATGTTGGACCAGGTTCACCAGTAGGGGTCGAGTTTGGGTATGGAACGAAATTCCCGGGCAAATACCAGAAGGCCTTGTTCATCTGTGACTGGACTTTCGGAACGATGTATGCCGTCCATATCGAACCAAGCGGTGCAAGCTACCAGGCGACAAAAGAAGAATTCCTGTCACGGACTCCGCTTCCATTAACCGACGTCGTCGTTCATCGGGACGGATCGCTGTACTTTACCACCGGCGGGCGCGGCACTCAGTCTGAGTTATATCGAGTGACTTATGTCGGCAAGGAATCAACCTCACCTGTCGATCCGCGTGACAGTCGAGATGCCGAACTGAGAGCACTTCGTCGAAAAATCGAAGGGTATCACACGAATGTCGATCAACCGTCTCAAGCTGCGGGATTCCTTATTCCTTATCTGGGCCATGCAGATCGACATATCCGTTATGCGGCCCGAGTGGCACTGGAACGACTTCCGTTAGAACTCTGGCAGGATAACGTCCTCAATTCAAAGGACGCAGACACCGTCATTACAGGTTGCATCGGGCTGGCCCGACAAGGGGAGTCTCCCCTGCTGCTGCCGATTCTCAAAGCTCTCGGTAATTTAGATGTATTCTCTATGAACCAGCCTCAACAACTCGGAATGCTGCGAGCCTTGCAACTGGCGTTTATCCGGCTGAGTCATCCGAGCGACGAAAAGTCCGAACAGATCATTGCCGCAAAAGCGAAGCTTGGTGCCCGCCTGGATGCCGTGTTTCCAACGCCGTTTGATTCATTGAATCGAGAAATTGCGACGCTCATGGTCTTTGTTAACTCTCCGGGAGCAACCAGCAAGATCGTTCCGTTGCTCGCGAAAGAGCGGGTCATCCAGAAGTCAGACTTCGGTGACGTCGCTTCGCGCAATAAGCAATTCGGTAAGTCGATCGAAGTCATGATGGCAAACCAACCTGATTTACAACAATATCACTACGCCTTCGTACTAAGAAATCTGAAACAGTCGTATCGAACTGAAACTCGGACCACAGGCGGTGTCGCCCTGCAGACTACGACACCGGCTTGGTCGATGGCAGATCGTAAGACTTACTTTTCCTGGTTCGAAAAGGCTCATTCATGGGCAGGTGGCGCCAGCTATCAGAAATTTCTCACGAACATTGAGAACGCGGCTTTCGAATCGATGCCCGAGAACGAACGAGTTATTCTCGAAGCGACCGGCGTTCGCAAAGCTTACAAGGCACCAGAATTGCCCAAGCCAGCTGGTCCTGGCAAGGACTATACGCTCGATGAGCTAGTTGCACTGTCAACAACACAGATGAAAGGCCGCGACTTCAAGAACGGCGAAAAAATGTACAAGGCTGCCCGGTGTGTTGTCTGTCATCGATTCGGTGGTGACGGTGGTTCAACAGGGCATGACCTGACGCAAGCGGCAGGACGATTCACATTTAAGGATTTGACAGAATCGATTATTGATCCGAGCAAGGTTGTTTCGGACCAGTACAAGACCACGCTTGTCGAAACCAAAGCGGGGAAAACATACTCGGGCCGTATTGTATCAGCGACTAACGATTCGATTACGTTGCTGATCGACCCTGAAGATTCGACAAAACTCGTCACGTTAAAGAATGACGAAATCGAATCCAGGCAGCTTTCATCTGTCTCACTGATGCCCAAAGATTTGCTCAAGCCGCTCAACGAGAACGAAGTGCTGGACCTGCTGGCGTACCTTCTGTCCCGTGGCGACGCGAAAGATTCGATGTTCAAGAAGTGACAGACTGTCAAAGGGTGCTTTACTGTTTTTACACCGATTCGGGCAGCCTTAGAAACCATGAAAATCGGATGGTCTTTATGACAAGACCATCCGATTCATGTTTTCCTGGTTGCCAAACGTTGCTTTAGTTTGGCTGAGGATCGTATCTGTCTGGTGTCGTTACGTCGCCAGAGGGTGTTGGCGACGGCACAGAATCCATGATTTCATTCCCGTCACTTCCCCAGTCATGGTTAACTCCAGGATAGATATCCGTTTTCGGATACGGTACTGGCGACGCATGTTCTTCGGGTGCCGTTGTCAAATGTTTCGCAGGGAATGCGAAGCTGCGAGCCCAGGCGCGTCGGACTGCGTCTTGTTGAGCGGCCGCATTCCACTCCCCTTCGGCGAGATTGATCCCGTCGTTTTCCAGCAGTGTCCCCCGACGCTGGTGCAGCTCCGTCAGGGCTTTGTTGTAGTTGATCAGCGATGTGTAGTAGGCAATTTCTGCCGTGGCATTACTTGCCTGAGCACGCAGAACCAGGTCAAGCGTGGCACCACTAACCCCGGCATCGTACTCGGCTTGCACGGCCTGAACTCGTCGTTCGGAAGCGATCTTTTGATCGAGGTAAGTTCGAGAAGTCATGTAGGCCAGATCAATCTTCTGGATTGAATCCGCCAACTCATGACTGATATCCAACTCTTGTGCCGAAAGGGCGGCACGAGCCTTGACCAATTGGAGTTCGAGATTGTGCAACTGAGCCCGAGCGGCGCGGAAGCCCAAAGGCATGGCGAATTGCATCCCAACGTTCCACCCGGTCTGGTCTCCGCGCACGAGCGCCCCGTACGAGCTGTTATAAAACCCGCTAGGATCGTTCGAACCTCCGGTCGTCGGCCCAAGTAAGTTGTGACCAAACCCGTTGAGCTGATATGAAGAAACCAGGTTGAGCTGTGGGTTCACGACATTCTCAGCAGCTTTTACTTGAAGCTGCAGGCTCTTGATCTGCCACTTTTGTTTGCGAAGTTCCAGTCGTCGAGTCAGCCCGTCGATCAAAATGGATTCCCATTGTGCGATGTATTCGCCTTCGAGAGGATTGTCGGCAGGCCGAATGATCCTTCCATCGTTGACTGGCAAACCAAGCTGCTTTCGAAAGTCGTTTTCAGCGCCGAGGATGCGTCCCCATGCGGTCTCAACATTTGCCCGGCTCTGGAAATAAAACTCGCGTGCCTGGGCTTCGTCGCTGGCTTTGCCCCCTGTCGCACCGACATCCATCTTTGCCTTGACTTCGCGCCACGTGCGTAAGGCACTTTCCCTGTTCGCGTTGTCCGCCGCAAATTGTCGATACGCGAGGTACAATTCCCAGTACAGATCCTCCACGTCTTTCACCATTGTGACGACGGAGTTTTCAAAATCCGCAATCGAAATGTCTGTGTTGATTCGGGAAATTGCCACACCTTGAGACACACCGGTAACGCCACCAAGGCCGGCACGAGCGGGACCTGCGATGCGGTTATACTCAACGCCGCCGTATGCCCATAATGGCTGCGTGAACTGGACTTGGGCCAGGCTCGTGTACGCATTGGGAAACAGCAGGTTTGGCTGATTTGAGCCGAGGTAATTCCAGTTGTTATTCAACGAGACCGAACCACCTGTCGCAAACGTTTTTGCTAAGGCCGATGTGAATTGGGTCGTACCCTGATTTAGAACGAACCCGGCACCCGACGAATTGAATGGCGACACCGAATTGGTGACGTTCAGGTTGTTGCCACCAGTTATCGCACTCGTAAACGTCGCGTCATAATCGGCCAGTGCCGCTTCCACGCCGCGGTTACCGTATAAGAACCCTGATTCACGAATCGCCGTATCGTAAACCGACGGATTGATAGCAGGATTCTGCAGGAGCGTCGCGTTGCTGGCACGAGTCCGGATCAGTTTGTTGTTCTGCACGGCCAGATGAACGGCTTGCATCAACGTCATTTCCCAGACTTCGTCATTATGCCGGTCGCGAACTGTATGCGGCCGTTGTGACTCGACCACTTGTTCCGATGTCGGCTGATCGACATTCGGATATTCGATGGCAAGAGTTTTATTTTTATAATCCTGAAGGTGTGCGTCTCCCAGGTAGGAAACGGGTTTTGCAGTGCGACAACCAACGAGGGCGCTGGAAATCAACAACGCATTGATCCATCGGATCGATCGCCTCCACCGCATGGGATGCATCCTTGCCAATATTGCCGTCCGTGGCATTACCGATACATTGTGCTCTGCGTCGCGCAGAGATCCTTCGATGCATAACCATTGATAATGGTGCACATCGCGAAACTCGCACGATCAGTATCGGCGGCAGAAGCGTTACCGCATGACTCGAATCCGGCCTGGCGGAGAGAGGGAGGCTTATCACAAGTATCGGAAAATCGGTACAGACCGCATTAACAGATTTACCCGAATAAACCGTGAAGGTGGAAAAAGTCGCTTTTCAGAAGCATTTTTTCCAGCGTCTTCGACGAATATCAAAAATAGACTGAATACGACGGTCATTTGCGGATGACAACCTCGGAACCTTTTACGAGAAAGTTATAGACCTCGATAACCTCTCGATCTGCCAGGCGAATACAGCCTCGTGATTCGGCCTTTCCGATGGAATCCGGATCGATCGTTCCGTGAATGCCGTAGCTGTCGCCGAGATCAATCCAGCGTTCGCCGAGAGGGTTTGAAGGATCGTCAGCCGGGATTACTTTTCCGTCCGGTCCCGTATAAGGGGGATTCTCAACCTTGTTCAGCACCGTAAACTTTCCGACGGGAGACGAACCATCCTTGCCAATACAGACCGGATAACGTTTGACGTAGTATCCCTGCAGGTGAATTGTCAAAGCGAAGTCGCGTAGTTCAACGACGGCAGCGAATGGACCTTTGACGACCTTAAGCTTCTGCCCGACTTGAATTCGCCGCGGCTCGGTCCGATTTAACTTTGAGAGATATTCCCAGGAAAGCTGGTACTTCTTTGCGATGACTTCCATGCGTTCACCGGACTGAATCACATAAGGCTCAACAAAGTGCGGCTGGGACTGAAAGAATATCGTTTTGGCAGTGCCGTCAATCAGTTCCTGAATCCGGGGGCGAAAATCCTTATGGTTCCAATAGAGTTTTGACAAAAGTCGATGCGCGGCCATGGTTTCCCCCGCTGCAATTTTCTCTTCGGCTGCAGCGAGTTGCTCTTGTGGTGTCACAGAGCTCGTCGGTGTTGACCCACGAGCATCGTTGGCTCCTTCCGCAGGATCCTGATGTGCAACCACCGTTACGGGGCTGCGGCGTTTGCCCTCCTCAGGGTTTCGATAATCGGAAGGTGGATCGAGTTGCACTGTGGTTCGTTGTTGCGAACGATGACTCGTCGGTCGATGTTCGGAACTTCTATCCTGATCCCATGATGCAGATGCACCCGTATTTTCCGTTTCTGCGATTCGACTTGCCGGAATGACATGCGAGTGGTTGAAGTCATTATCCGTTTTGGCGGCAACCGTCGGAGAATCGCTGGAATCAGGCTCGGATTGTTGCTCGAAGACGGTCGGATCATCGGGAGTCGTGTCGCGCATGGCAACTTTGGCATGGCGCGTTGAGGCTGTTTTGATGGGATTGGGTGGTGGAAGGGGCTCTTGCTGAGTTTCCTCAATACTTAGCGAGCCACTTTTGGCGGGACTAAGCGTCAGTGGAATCAAGCCTCGGCTCCAGGAAAGTCCGAGTCCGATTCCAATCCCGAATATCACAATCGTCAACGCTGGCATAGACCCGCGGAACATAGTACGTCTTCCATGACGAAATGAACCGAATTCGGCGACAATTCAAGCGGGCCAGCCGGTCGTCCGACCAGGCCTTGATCTCTTGCAAGATTACTAAGCCTGGAAAGACAGGGGGAATCGGAACGACTCCAGGTAGACCCAATCGATTTCTAACAGATGATCGAAAACTCAGCTACACGAATTCCGGTGACGTCGGAAGGGTGAGGCGCTTACGGAACGGCTTAATTGATGCGTGTACCTGCATCGTGTTTTTCCGAGAGCCTCACCCGCCGGTTGGGTTTCGGGCGTCCCTCGTGCCGGGTTGTTCCAGTCTTCCAAGGCAGGCACATGCGATGTGTCCACCGAAACCCATCGACAGTTTCCATGCATGGTCGATCGACCGCAGCTTCGACATCCCGGGGTTAAGATTCAGCATGCAATCGGAATCAGGATGAACAAGATTCACTGTGGGTGGAACAATTTGATCTCGAATGGAAAGAGCTGTCACTGCGAGCTCAACACTTCCTGCAGCTCCGAGCAAATGTCCCATCCCTCCCTTGAGGCTTGAGCAGTCAAACTCGACCGCCTCCGTACCGAATACTGCTCGGATCGCCTGGCATTCGACAGAGTCGTTTGCGGCAGTTCCAGTTCCATGCAAGTTTATATAGTCGGGGTTTTGAGACGTGAGTGACCTGAGGCCTGTCAGCAGCCTGTGCAAGGATGCTCCGGTTGAATCAAGTTGAGTTAATCCGTGAGGGTCCGACAACATCATTCCCCCCAGCCATTCTGCGTAACAGTGTGCGCCACGCTTTAGCGCAGAGTCCAGCCGTTCCAGAACCAGGCACGCGGCCCCTTCGCCAATGACGAATCCGGTACGATGACGGTCAAATGGACGACAGGCGCGCGAAGGATCGTCGGCCTGTCTCGACAAGACACCCAGGCGACGGAATGAACCAAGCAGCGCAGGTTGCAGCGAAACATCCGCACTTCCAACCAGCGCGAGGTCACAATCACCGTTTTGGATCAGTTCCGCACCTCGCAGGCATGCCGCCAGTCCGGTCGCACAAGCTGCAACCGGACACAGCATCGGGCCATAGCCACCGACCAGGCTTCCAATGGCGGCTGCAGCTCGGTTCGGAAATACGTCTAACCAATCCGCAGAATTCTTGCTGGATTCTGGCTGGCCCGAATGACCCGCGTCCGCACGCTGTTCAGCCAACAATCGTGAGAAGGTGTGAAATCCACCCTTACTTGTTCCAAAGACAACTCCGACGCACTGTTGTTTGAGCGTCACATCGTCGAGACCAGCGTCAAGCAGAGATTCTTTTGCCGTGGTCAACGCCAGTTCGATGATCGGCTCGCGATGACGAAACGGGCGAGCTTCTGGCAAGCAGACCGGTGCACCTGCCATACGCGAACTTTCCGTCCACTGCGGCGGCGACAGCCAACGGGTTGCGCTTTGTCCCGACAATAGCCCCCGCCAAGAGGACTCACGGTCCGACCCAAACGGCGTACACAGGCCGATTCCCGTCACCACGATTCGGCAAGATTCGCGAGCAGCATTCATTACGCGACTGGTTCAAACCCGGCGACTGGAACGACAAACAGCGAAACCCGCCGCAGCCATCAGCAGTACAACGACCGTCCCTTCGACGTAAAAAGGCCGAGACTGTTTTACGACGTTCGTTGGCAAGGCAGGTGGCGGGGCCGTTCCTTGTGCCGACGCATTCTCCAGAACGACACTGAACAGACTAACGACCATCGTCAAGCTCAGAAGGGAGCGTCGCAAAAGTGGCATCACAGTGGGACTCCGCTTAAACAAAACAGCTTTCGAAATCTTGTACCAAATTCGCAGCAAACACGGTCAATCGGTCGAGAAGAATGAGTCCTGTCGCGGCTCATTTCTTTTTCTTTGGTGGAGCCGCTCCAAACTCTTTCCCGTTCTTCTTCATCGCGGTTTCAAACGCGTTCCGAGCCGTGTCCCAGGCGGACGCCATCAGCGGGATGTGACAACCACCTTGCCCTTTGCACTCATTCATACCGGGATTCTCACCACATCCCCCCTGCCCTTTGCACTCGTTATGGCCGCCACAACTGGCATCAGCAATACTGGCACACGTCCCCTGGCCTGCACAGGCATTTTCTTTGTCTCGGCCAAGCCCCTTGCACGAGTTCAATCCGCGACACGTGTGCGGCTCGTCCATAATATAGGCTTCAGCATTGGCACTGAGGGTCATACCACCAGCCTTCGGCGCGGCCGCAGGTATCGCCGGTGTCACGGCAGCTTGATTTGCAGTGGGCTTGGCATCATTACAGCCAACCGTCACCCCGGCAATAACTCCAGTCAGTGCGGCAAGACTCAATTGATGAAACTCGCGTCGATCCATTCCGTTTGTGTTCATGGAATTCCTTGGAAAAGCAATTTGACTTCAGTCGTGGATCGATCAGGTTAAAGCAATTCTCGAACATCGCTGACGCAACCCGAGATCGCGGCAGCGGCAACCATCGCGGGACTCATTAACAAAGTCCGACCGGTCGGGCTACCCTGACGCCCCTTAAAGTTACGATTACTGGACGAAGCACAGACCTCACGGCCTTGAAGCTTATCGGGATTCATGGCCAGACACATTGAACAGCCCGCCTCGCGCCATTGGAAACCTGCTGCTTCGAAAATCTTGTCTAAACCTTCTGAAATCGCCTGTTCACGGACCTGTTGCGAACCTGGAACGACGAGCGCCTTAACTCCCGTTGCCACGTGCCGCCCCTTGGCAATCGATGCCGCTTCGCGCAGATCCGAGATCCGGCCATTCGTACACGAACCAATAAACGCCACATTGATCTTGAGCCCACGGATTGGCTGCTGTTCCTTCAAATCCATGTATTCGAAGGCGTCGCGAATCCCTTTCTGGTCGTCGTTTGTGAATGTGGCAAGTGCGGGTAGCGTTTCATTGATCCCGACCGACTGCGCGGGATTGATCCCCCATGTCACGGTCGGTTCGATCGTACTTCCGTCGAAGGTCACGTAGTCGTCAAATTCGGCATCTTTCGGTGAGGCGAGACTCAACCACCACGTTGCCGCACGGTCAAAATCAGCACCCTTTGGGGCAAACGGACGTCCGCGAACGTAATCCACCGTGGTTTGATCGGGATTGATATATCCGCAACGAGCCCCCCCTTCGATACTCATGTTGCAGACGGTCATTCGTTCTTCCATCGACATCCGATCGAAAACTTCGCCCGCGTATTCATAGGCATACCCGACGCCCCCTTGAACGCCCAGTTTGCGAATGATGTGCAGGATCACGTCCTTGGCATAAACACCAGGACGCAACTTCCCTGTCACTTCGATTCGCCTGACCTTGGGCCGGCTAAGGGCCAGCGTCTGCGTCGCCAGGACGTCAGCGACTTGACTGGTCCCGATCCCGAAGGCAATCGAACCGAAAGCACCGTGTGTGCTCGTGTGACTGTCTCCGCAGGCAATCGTCATTCCTGGCTGCGTCAGCCCTTGTTCCGGACCGACGATATGCACAACACCCTGTCGCTTGTCATCGAGATTAAACAGGCGAATTCCGAAATCGCGGCAATTCTTTTCGATGGCCGACATCATTTCTTCGGCCAAACCATCGACGAATGGTCTTAGCTGGACGTCGGTTGGGATAATGTGGTCGACGGTTGCCAGTGTCCGCTCGGGATACTGAACTTTCAGACCCCGGTCCCGCAGGATTGAAAACGCCTGAGGACTGGTGACTTCATGAATTAAATGAAGTCCAATAAACAACTGCGTTTGTCCGCCAGCCAGCGAACGTACGGTGTGCAGATCCCAAACTTTGTTGAACAGATTGCGACGGTCAGTCATAGCCAGAAACTCGATTCCCTTGGTTGTCAAAATTGAATGCTTGAATTCTAGCAATAAGAATCCCATCCTGCGAATGACCGGCACCGCCCGTTTTCGCGCGCGTCGAACGACGGGTTCAGAATAGGGAGATCACTTGCGCGTTGTTTGATATATACGAACGCCCGGTCCACCAAAATCTCCACGACGAAGGCGATATTTACTGTCGATGAGGCTTCCAGCCGCCGACGCGGTTCTTTTCAAAGTCGATGGCAAACGCAAATCATCAAACGATAGGATGCGTTCCGTAGACGCATTTTATTCGGAACGGAACCTTTCATGTCGATCTGGACTTCCTTACGTGGACACGCGGAACAGCAAGAGATGTTTCGCCGGACGATTCGGCGGCATCGATTGTCACAGGCTTATTTGTTTATTGGTCCCGAAGGGATTGGCAAGCAGCAATTCGCCCGGCGTCTGGCACAAGCACTTCTCTGTCAAAATCCGGGAGAAGATCCCCTGGAAGCTTGTGGCGATTGTTCCGGTTGTAAGCCATTTCTCGCCGGTGCTCACCCCGATTTCCTGTATGTCGGCTGTCCCGAAGGGAAACGAGAGCTTCCCATTGCGTTGCTGGTCGGTCCTGAAGAACGACGCGGTCAGGAGGGATTATGCCACGACTTGTCGCTGGCTCCACTACCCGGATCGCGAAAAGTTGCAATCGTCGACGATGCTGACACGATGAACGAAGCGAGTGCTAACTCCTTCTTGAAAACGCTAGAAGAACCTCCCGAGCGTGCAATTCTATTACTGATCGCCTCAAACCTGGACGCGTTACTCCCGACGATTCGATCACGTTGTCAGTTGGTGCGTTTTTCCGCATTGGAAACCGGCGACATCGAGAAGCTATTGCTGGAGCAGGATCTCGTTCAGTCGGACGCAGATGCAAAATTCGCATCAACGCTGAGCGAAGGGAGTCTTTCGACCGCCAAACAGTTGTTAGAGCCGGAACTGCGGGAGCTGAGAAAACTGCTTTATTCTCAGTTAGCCCAACCCGCATTCAGCGGCTTGAGTCTTTCCAAATTACTACTCGAAGGACTCGGCAAGATCAGCACGGAAACACCCGTCCAAAGGATCAACGGACAATGGCTGATCCGATTCACGGTCGAATTCTTCCGGGCGGCACTCTTAAATCTTAACTCATCAGCAACCGGCTCTGATCAAACGATTCCAGAAGTGATTCCGTTTGTAAATCGAGTCCAGAATTTACCAGATCCCATTGGCGTTCTTGGGCAATTAATCGACCGGACTGTCGACGCATCTATGCATATTGATCAAAACGTACCAGTCCCGGCCACCCTTGACGCTCTTTACGACGAACTGTCCCGATTATTACGAGGATCAACTCAATCGAAGTAGCGGTGAAGTCGTTCCACCGCGAAACAAACGCGAACTGGCAAATGCTGGATCGTCTTCGACCACGCGGTGCTCTTTTGCCTGGAAGAACGACAAAACACTGCTTCTCCGAAGATTCCAGTGAGGCTTTGCCTCAGACCAAAGTAGCCATCATCGCTCTGCGTGATGAGCATTGTTCGAGGACCTACCAAATTCCAACACGCATGGTCTCAAATTAGAAATTCAACCTGAATAACTGTCCTGACGATTCGGCAACGTTTGAATCGTTTCCGACGAAGCTCATCACGCGGAGAGGCTGTCA
>CAIOKO010000259.1 GCA_903858935.1 uncultured Schlesneria sp.
ATACCAGGCATTTCCACGACAGAGAACGTGAATGATCATTCCCCTCGGTCTTAGCGTACCGATCGTGGCGTGCCAACGAAAAGATCCGAAGAAGACGCCCCTTGTCAACGAATAATTGGACTTATCCCCTTTTCTTCGATATAGCCCGTTCTACAACACAGTTACTGTCGCGTCGGGGACAACATCCCTCGACAATGACTTGGTAATTCACGAATCAGTGCACATGGTTGATAAAACGAACGGCTGGTATCTCTGGTCATTGTTAGGCGTTTCCAGCGCTGAACGCCTCGCATGGGCGGGGCAGAACTTTCTCCTGTCTAACTCGCCGCCATTATCGGCACTGCGAACATTTGAGACGGTGATTTTAGATGGATGCCCTCATACGGTAGCTGAAATCCAAAAACAGTGGGGCATTGTTGAGCTGCAATGGAAGGAGTTATTATCAAGCACCTATACAGCGCCTGGATATTTGCCGTATACAGACGCTGACTATTTGATTGCACGTGAGGGATGGCAAGACTTTTTCAATAAGTTTGGAATCAATCCCGATCGGGTTGAGTACGTCTACGAATTGCAGTCGATCTTCCAATCCTTCAGCATGCCTTACACAATTATCCATAGTCCGTGGCGGTAATCGATTCAGGCAGCGCCAGGTTGGGATTACCAGAAATTCAATGCCCCAAAGTCGCTAATTTGACAGGGCGTCATTTCGAACTTCACTTTTGAAAAGGTGTTGTAGTGTGTGCGGAACGTAGTTATTTTCCTGAAATGAACAAGCCTGTTTTCACCATCGTGGCGCGACGATGGTGGATTGTCGTTATCGGGTTGTGGATGTGTGGTTATTATTTGACAGAGTCGCTTCATCCATTGATGCAAGCAGGCTGTGTTTGGGCAAGAGTGGCAGGAGCTGAGAAATACCTCAGAACCGTTCGGGAGGAACAAACGAATCATGCGATGTTTCATTTGAGATACGCGGCAAGACGTTCCTGTGATTCGCTTCCTTTTTCGGCGAATTTAGCCAGTCCGTCCGGGTCTGTGCCGCTGACATGGCGGCAATTAATCATTAATTCTATGGATTATAGCGGCTCCCACATGAGTGGTAGCCTTATTCAGATGTTTCCGTTCCTCATTCAGCCAAAAGATCCGTGGGGAAACCCTTGGGTTTTCCGCGTTGTCGAACTCGGGCGCATGGAAACCTTAGACGGGCGGAGTGGAGTCGACTTGGAAATGACATTTGGTTCACTCGGTCCAGATGGCAAAGAATGTCCAAAGAAGAGCCAGGACTACACGAGCGCTCGCCAAGAATGTGATGATCTACTCAAGGTGCTCAAGCTCCCTTATGTTCATTCAGATCTGGTTCCACAAGGAACACCCGTCGAAGAGTAAAAGAGAAAAGGGGACAGGTCCAACACTGTTCGGCACTCCGATTGCAGTTGGGATAATTTCTGCACTTCGCGTGGCACGCTTTTTGCGCAAGACAGATCATTGACTATTGTTTGTCGATGGAGAATAAACCTCAGAAAAGCTGCCATATGGGTTTGTTGATTTTACTAAGAATCGACGTGTGCGCGTACCTTGAGCGGTTCCGCCGCGAGCACGGAAAAAGTTGGGGCTAAAAGCCCTGTGACGAAAACAGCGAGAGTGTC
>CAIOKO010000260.1 GCA_903858935.1 uncultured Schlesneria sp.
CCTCACAAACTCTGCTCGCTGAACCATTATTGATGACTTCCAAGACATGACATCCCCCTTTCACAGGGGATCTTCTCACATCACCTACGTGTTACCCATGTCCCCGAACGCGCGCCACCTATGTGTCCAGTCTATACACGCGAGGTCGGTGGAGAGCATTTTCCATAACCGCTTTCCACGGTTATTGCCGTTTTCTCGAAGAAAAATCCTGGCGTTGCCTGAACCGGATTGGATCAATGCCCCAAACTTACCGGGATTTATCAACTACAGCGCAGGAGACTGTCGTCCGTTGAAGACGGAAACGACGCTGTTATGGCACGTCGACGTTCGCTGGCAAAAATGGTTCTTGCTGCGATTTTCTGTTTGGTTAAAACGAACGGGACTGACAGCAGTCGGCGAGAAGAAAAGTGCCACTGCATGACCGTACTCGGTCACGCAGTGCTCTTTGATGCGAATTCGAAAATACGGAGCCACTGCGTCGGAGAAGACTCCAGAGAGGCTTTGCCTCAGACCAAAGTAGCCATCATCGCTCCGCGTGATGAGCATTGTTCGAGAACCTACCAAATTCCAATCCCGATGGTCTCAAATCAGAAATTCGAACGGAATATCTGTCCCGAGGTCTCGGCAACGTTTGAATCGTTTCCGACGCATGCTCATCACGCGGAGCGGTGATGGCTACTTTGGAAGAAATCCTGAAACTTGACTCAATGAGTCAAGTTTCTGACCCGAAGAAGTCCGATGCAGTGGCACTGAACCCGAACTTGTTTCCTTCCGGCATTGAGTCGATTAATGTGACAACAATAAAGTCCACTCGAATTGCCGAACGACATGATTTCGAATTGAGATATCCGCGATGAACGACATGCTTAACCAATTGACTCGCCGAAGTTTTTTCGGACGCTCGGCGACGGGACTTGGTGCTGCGGCACTGGCGTCGTTACTGGGCCGCGATGCGATGGCGAATCCAGGCTCGGCAATCAGTCACTTTGCACCGAAGGCGAAGCGGGTCATCTGGATGTTTCAGTCGGGTGCTCCGTCGCAGATGGACCTGTTCGACTATAAGCCTCGGCTGGCCGAATTTCACAAGCAGGAGCTCCCTGATTCGATTCGAATGGGACAACGGCTGACAGGAATGACGTCCGGTCAAACCAGCTTTCCCGTCGCTGCGTCGAAATTCAAGTTCGCGCAACATGGGCAATCAGGGATGTGGCTGAGCGAGATGCTACCGCATACCGCCAAAATGGCCGACGAGATCTGCATGATCCGGTCGATGTATACGGAAGCGATCAATCACGATCCGGCTATCACGTTTATTCAAACTGGTAGCCAGCTGCCGGGACGACCCAGCTTTGGTTCGTGGGTTGATTATGGTCTCGGGACAATGAACGAGAATCTTCCCGCGTTCGTTGTCATGATTTCGAAATCCAATACGAAAGGACAGGGGTTGTTGGCCCGGCTTTGGGGGAGTGGCTTTTTGCCTTCACAGTACCAGGGTGTCAAATTGCGTGGCGTCGGAGACCCTGTGCTGTATCTTTCGGACCCTCAGGGAATGGATCGCGAAGGTCGTCGTCAAATGCTTGACGGACTCGCTCAATTGAACGAAATCCAATATGCCGATGTTGGCGATCCCGAGATTACAGCTCGTATTGCTCAATACGAACTTGCGTTTCGCATGCAGACCTCGGTTCCCGAACTCATGGATTTATCAAAAGAGACTGCTCATACGTTCGAAATGTATGGCGAAGATTCGAAGAAGCCCGGCACTTATTCGGCAAACTGCCTGCTGGCCCGGCGACTGGTCGAACGGGGTGTCCGATTCATCCAGCTGTATCACCGTGACTGGGATCATCATGGCGGATTGCCGGACCGGATGGTCCAGCAATGTAAAGAAACCGATCAGGCTTCGGCGGCATTGATTCAGGATTTGAAACAGCGTGGGCTGCTCGATGAAACGCTTGTCATCTGGGGGGGTGAATTTGGGAGAACCGTTTACTGCCAGGGGGCCATCACCGAAACGACTTATGGCCGCGATCATCATCCGCGATGTTTTTCGCTCTGGATGGCAGGGGGTGGCATAAAACCGGGCATGGTGTTTGGTGAGACCGACGACTACTCGTACAACATTACTCGCGACCCGGTGCATGTCCACGATTTACAAGCGACGATCCTGAATCAGCTTGGTCTGGATCACACCCGTTTGACCTATCGCTTTCAAGGACGTGATTTCCGCGTCACCGACATCCACGGGAAAGTTGTCCCTGAAATCCTGGCGTAATCGCTTTTTGCCACTGCTTGACCGCCTTGAGTCAAGCAGTGCGCTTTGGCCATCGGAAAACTGGACAGACAAAGACACTGCTTCTCCGAGGACCTCCGAAGCAGTGGTACAATTTCCTGTTGAGAAGTCTAACATGGCTCAAAGTCAACGGCATCAATTGTGGAGCGTCGGATGCCACACCCAAAACAAACGGCACTTCAGGCCCAACGGGGCTGGTCATTCACATCGCCAGGGTTGTACGTCCGCTGGAGGCCCTGATGATTTGTCATCAGAAATAATAAAAGGCCTGAAAGGCCGATCATTCGTTTGCTTTCTGTCGCCGGAGCGGTTCTGTAAACGTGCATGATGTCTTGAGAGAACTGCCGGCCTTTCAGGTCTTTTAGTTGATTAACGGACGGTACAAGGGCCTCCGTGAGAACTCCGACCCTGGCTATTTGAACTGCTGACCCGTTGGGTCGCAAGAACGCCACCTTGCCGTTTCACCAAGTGTTGACGGCACTTCAGTGATCAGTGCTTCTGTATGTTGTACCAGGATCAATGCCGCTGATTTAAACTCGGACAACTTCACCGCTAATTGCAGAGCGTTCGAGAGCTTCAATCACCTGCACGACGATTGCCGCATCGGTCGGTGTCGGCAGCGTTGTTGAAGCTCCACCCCACACCGCGATCAGTTCACTGATGAATGTATTGCTGGAATCATTCGCATGCGTCAACGGCTCATCAACGATCTCACCATCATCGGTTTCGGTGTAGAGTCGATCGTTACGAAAACTTCCTGTGGAACCTTCGATCATCCATCCCGTTCGAAAACCGAGTCGAGATCGGGTATCGATTTCGACGTGAGCCGTACAGCCGTTGGCGAAATCGATGACGGCGAGAAAACCATATTCTAGCTTCGTCCCGGCATCGCTCAACAATTTTGCGTAAACGCGTTCGGGCATTGAGTCGATAAGAACGAGTAATTGATCAAGCCAACGGTACCCGAATTCTCGGAACACTCGATGGTGAGACGCTTCGCCGGGGACTCGTTTCTCACAACTCGACAGTCGCACGGAATGCAGATTTCCGAGACGTCCGGTGCGGCGTGCAGCCAACGCGGAAACAAAGTTCGCTGACCAACGTCCTGGACTCGCAACCGTTAAAGTACGATTCGATGTAAAAGCCAGCTCACCAAGGGAACGCAAGACTTCGGATGAGACTGACCAAGGCCGGTCGATGACAAGATGCTGGCCACCGAGCAGCACTTGTCTGGCAACTTCTTCCGAAAAGTCATCGACCAGAAATATCGCGTCAGCCACGGTTGGTAACAACAACGAATTGCGGTGATTGAATAATGGACAACCCGAACCGGTGACCAGACTCCGACGCTGTGGGTCGGAGTCAAAGGCCCCAGTCAGACGGATGTCGTCGGAAAGATTCAAACATTCGAGATAGAACAAGCCAGCCTGGCTCAGGCTAAGCACGCCAACTCGCCAGGGAGTGACAGGGGATGATTTGGGAAGGTTGCAGGACGATTCCGACGAGGGTGAAATCGCAGCATTCTGATTATTCATCCCTCATCCTTCCGCCTTCATCCATTCGAAGCAGGGCTTCTCCCTGTTTCATTGTTCAATCTTTTCACCTTTTGTTGCTCTTGAAATGCCGCTGACCTTGATCCTGAAGTCTCCAATACATTTCGAACCGGGTGGGGCGTTCACCTTCAGATACAGAATACCGTCTTTTTTAGGAGTAAATTCATGTTTGGATTTGATCGTGAACGGCTCGGGTGGCTGTTTGCCCGACTGATTTTCTTCAGTGACAATCATCCCCATCAACGCCCCTGTGGGAACTCGCCCGACAAGATCCCGCATGACGTTTTCCGTGGGGAAGCCATCGGCACTCAGATTTGACACGGTGAGAATCAGTTTGTAATCGCCTGCCGCTTCGACTCGAGCCAGTTTATCTTTATGAACGTTACCCACAGGTGTCCAATCACTGTTCGTTTCAAATTTGAAATCGACTTCCGATGACTTCAGGACGTTGTCGTCGAGTTCCGCGATCTTCTTTTTGAGTTCTTCGTTTTTCGGGTCGAGTTTCAGCAGGACTTCAAGCAGAAATTTCGCCCGGTCGTACTGGCCCGATCGTTCGTAACCATCGATAATGGCTTTGGATTCCGTTTCAAACGTGTCTTGCAACTTCTGCAGTCGCATATCGATCTGCTTCACTTCGGCCGATGAAACCGGTTTCGATGGCTTCGATTTGTTCTTGCTCGACTGTGCAAGGACTGATGAAACCGAAACAAACACGACGGCCAATAGTGCGATTGCCAATGCCGCCGAGATCGTGCCGAAGCGCTGGTAACGAGCCACGTGACATCCTTATTTGAACGAGCGGAAAACGTTGATGTCTGCCGGACGGAAATCGTCACGGACAACTGCACATTAAACGCAATTCGTGAAGTCTTCGCAATCGGCAACAAGGCGTCGGTGTTTACAGCACGGGCTTCGCTGATCATTTAAGCCGAAAAGATTTTGAACCACGAAATTAACGAAATGCACGAAAAAGAGAGACTGTGGCATACGGTTCCCGATTCGTTTATGAAATGGGTCTCTATTAATTCGTAAATAAGGCAAAGGCCCATGCTGGAAAAACTGATCGATATCTCGCTCGGCAACCGGATGCTTGTCATCTCGTTGGTCTTTATCATGGGCGCATTGGGGGTCTACTCGGCAGTCAACCTTCCGATCGATGCCGTACCTGACATGACGAATGTCCAGGTTCAGATTGTTACCGAAGCGGGTGCTTTGTCACCACTCGAAGTCGAGCAATACGTGACGTCGCCCGTCGAACTGACGATGTGCGGCCTTCCCAATGTCGAAGAGATCCGCAGTATCTCGAAATTCGGGCTTTCGCTGGTCACCGTCGTCTTTCACGAGGGGACAGATGTCTTCCGTGGGCGACAGTTGATTGCCGAACGACTGATCGACGCAGCAGAACGAGTCCCCAAGGGCTACGGTACGCCACGACTGAATCCGTTGACGACTGCACTAGGCGAAATCCTGCAGTTCGAAGTCAGAGGCGAGGGATATTCACCGATGGATCTACGAACGATTCTCGAATGGCAGATTGCCCCTCGTCTGCGGCAGGTCCCGGGCGTCACCGAGATCAACTCGCATGGTGGTTATTATCAGTCGTTTGAAGTTCGGCCTGATCCCGATCGGCTGGCGAGCTTTGGAGTTTCATTGCCAGACCTTTTTCGAGCGATCTCGTCGAACAACGGTACGTCGGGGGGAGGATACGTCGTGCATCATGGCGAGCAGCGGTTTATCCGTGGTTCGGCCCTGCTCACGAACGAATCCGATATTGAAAACGTTGTTGTTCGCGGAAACCGCGATGGAACACCGGTACTGGTGCGGGACCTGGCCGAAGTCGTCATTGCACCACTCACTCGCCAGGGGGCTGTCACTCGCGACGGTCGAGGGGAAGCAGTGATGGGGATGGTCATGATGCTGTGGGGAGCGAATTCACGCACCGTTGTGCTCGCAGCCAAGGAGCGACTGGAAGAAATCAATAAAACTCTTCCCAAGGGGGTATATGCCGAAGTCACATATGACCGGGCTGACCTCATCAACCGAACGCTGCATACGGTTCAGCGGAACCTTCTGGAAGGTGGGACCCTGGTCATCATCGTGCTGTTGGTCATGCTTGGAAGTTTGCGGGCAGGAATCGTCGTCGCGATGGCAATTCCTCTGTCGATGCTGTTCGCGGCGAACATGATGTCCCTGACGGGGATCACGGCCAGTCTGATGAGTCTGGGCGCGATCGATTTCGGATTGATCGTCGACAGTTCGGTGATCATGGTCGAGAACTGCATGCGGCGGATTTCACACAATCACGAAGAACGACCGCACCTGCAAGTGGTAAGGGATGCGGCAATCGAAGTTCGTAAGCCGACCATGTTCGGCGAACTGATTATCTCGATTGTCTACCTTCCGCTGCTGACACTGCAGGGGACGGAAGGAAAACTGTTTCGGCCGATGGCACTGACCGTGCTGTTCGCACTGGCAGGTTCGCTGGTTCTTTCACTGACGCTGATGCCGGTTCTCGCCTCGCTGGCCCTTCCTCGCAAAATGGAAGAGAAGGAAATTTTCATCATTCGGATGTTAAATAGAGTCTATCATCCAATCGTTCATCAAACGGTACTGCACCCGATCATGACGGTCGCGGTCGCGCTATTGTTGTTCGCCGTCAGCATCCCCGTCGCCATGCATCTTGGGGGCGAGTTCATGCCAAAACTGGATGAAGGTGACCTGCTGATCGAAATTAACCGCCTGCCAAGCGCCACCCTGGAAGGTTCGATCCCCATGGGTGAACAGGTCGAATCGCTACTGCTGAAATTCCCGGAAGTCCGTACTGTCTTCTGTAAGACAGGTCGTCCCGAGATTGCCAATGACGTCATGGGTGTTCAGCAGACCGATGTCTGGGTGCTGCTCAAGCCCGAGACCGATTGGCCCAAACACAAGTCTCGAGAAGACCTCTTTAATGAGATGCGTGTTGTACTGAACGACAATGTCCCGGGTGCACTGTTCGCCTTCACGCAGCCGATTGAAATGCGAGTCGATGAACTTGTGGCAGGTGTTAAAGCGAATGTTGCTGTGCTGATTTACGCACCAAACGGTTCCTTGCAGGGAAACGGCGATGTGTCGCATCTGAAAGAATTGGAAATGCTTGCCAAGCTGGGAAAGAAAGTCGAAAAGGTTCTACACGGCATCAACGGAGCAGTTGACGTAAAGGCCGAACATCAGGCCAATTTGCCGACCGTCCGGATTCAGGTCAAACCCGAGGTTCTCGCTCGTTATGGAATCGACGCAGATGAAGTCATGCAGACCGTAGCAACGATGGGAGGGCATAAGGTTGGCGAAGTCTTCCGTGGCCGCATGCGGTTCCCAATCATGGTTCGCATTCCCATCGAATGGAGAACAAATCTCTATCAACTGGAACAGATTCCCGTTTTCGCACCGAATGGCCGACAGATTCCGCTGGGTGAACTTGCTGATCTGGTAATTGAAGAGACTCCACCTGGGATCGACCATGAACGGACTCAGCGCCGAACGTTCGTGCAATGCAACGTCCGTGGCCGCGATGTCGAGAGCTTTGTTCACGACGCTCAGCGAGCGATGGCAGCCCAGGTGAAATTGCCGACCGGCTACGAAATCGAATGGGGCGGCGACTTCAAAAATCTTCAATCGGCCAAACAACGTTTGATGCTGGTGACCCCGGTCGTTCTGGTTCTGATCTTTCTGCTTCTACATACCACGTTTCATTCAGCCAGACTTGCCGGATTGATCTTCCTCGCGATTCCCATTGCGGCCTCGGGGGGAATTTTTGCATTGGCCCTGCGAGGAATGCCGTTCAGCATTTCTGCGGGGGTCGGTTTCATTGCGCTGTTCGGGGTTGCCGTTCTGAACGGGCTGGTCTGGGTCAGTGCTGCCGAGCACCTGCGTCAGGCAGGCGAAACAGCAAAGGCTGCGGCGGAAGAAACGGCATTGAACAGGTTGCGTCCCGTCCTGATGACAGCACTGGTCGCCAGCCTGGGCTTTCTGCCGATGGCGCTCTCGCACACCGCAGGGGCTGAGATTCAACGACCGCTCGCGACAGTTGTGATTGGCGGGTTGATCACTTCGACATTGCTCACGGCCCTGGTGGTCCCGGCGATCTACCCGTGGTTTGTCGGAAGTCCGAAGCCATCAAGCGAAATTGCCTGAAAGAATCAATAAGTCTTTGAAGAATTCCCAGTGAATTTCGAGCCTGATTTTTTTAACGAAATCTCGGTCTTGTCGTCGATTGGGATCGCTTCTATAACCCCGCCGTTCGGCAGACATCATACGATTCCGTCGGAGGTGCCAAAACTATTGCGAGGGTTTGGATCGATTCAACAGTGAGTGCTAGACACTACTGGATCCCACCCTATTCGCTTGCGACTCCACCGTCGCAATCCCGATGTCCCGCCGAACATTTGAAGCCGCGTTGCCCTACCAAGAGCATCGCGGTTTCTTTCATATTGGATGCGCTGTCGACTTACCTCAAAACTGTGGACCGATGAAGACATCGACGCGTCATTGTTTCTTTTTTCGTAAACAACCATTACCGTTTCGGCCACTTGAGGTGCCGATGTAGAAATTCGTAGGTGGCCTGACCGTTGATGGTGTGCGGGCCGTTGAAGAATTCGATTTCGGTTTTGTCGCCGATGCCTAGCTTCGCAAAATGACGTCGAACCTTGGCGTATTCCCAGGCAACCCATTCGTCGATTCCCACTCCATCGTCGTGACCTCGTTCGACCATGAACGGTCGTGGCGTCATCAGCATTGACAGTTCTGCATAATTGGCGACGTGGCCCATGTTCCATTCAAAGATTTCGTATTCGGGCGTGAAAACATAGGTGAATGGGTATTCCGTACTGGCGTTTTTCGCGACCCATTCGTTGAAGTCGGCAGAGCAGATCGACAGACAGTAACCCGGCTGGCCTTCTTTCGGAGGCAACATTGGCGGAACTCGCACTGCCGTCTTGCCGCCGTAGGAAAGACCGTAAAAACCGATCCGGTCAGCATCGACGTTCGGCAGCGTCGCCAGCCATTTCAGTGTCACTTGATGTTGAGGAATGATGTAACTGAACAATGACCGCCCCAGCGGATTGGATTTGCGTTGTAACGTACGGAAACGATCCTGACCGCGATACGGATTCTGTGGCGCATAGGTAATAAAACCCCGTCGGGCGAGTTCTGCCGCGAAGCTCTTGTAATACTTGTGGCCATCGGACTCAGGCCCGCTGATGGTGTCCATCGGAACCCCTTCCAAGCCGTGCTGGCAGACGACGACAGGTCGTTTTTCGCCCGGTTTCATCCCGGTTGGAAGCAAAAGGATTCCTGCGGCAATCACATCCGGGTACGTGTCTAAAACGACTTCGTACGCCGTGAAATCTTTATCGTCGATGACTTTTCGTGTGCGAGGATTTAACGGAATGCTGGGGTCGGGCAATTTTCCGATCAGTTCCTGATAAACGTATTCGCGTAACTTTTCGGCAGAAGCGACCCATTTTTCGACTGACGAACGATCGGCCTGGGCGAACAATTTGTCGCGCGTCTTATAGGAATTGCGCAAAAGCTTTTGCGTGAATTCAACGGCTTCTTCAACCTGCCGCTTCTGTACTTGTTTTTCATCGACTTTTGGCGTCGACGATTCTGGCAGATTCAAGCCTCTCGTAAGGGGCTGAAAATCATCCCAACCCGATTGTTGAGCGAACAAATTCAATGCTGGACCACTTAAGGCGCTTCCCCGACCATCAGGACCGCTCGAAAAGAGTTGTATGCGGTGTCCTTCCTTGAGCTTTTGATAAATCGACTTTGCTCGTTCGAATTCGGATTTGACGGCGGCCAATTCAGCGGTCTTGATCTGGCCAGGCGCCGCACCACCGCGTCGACCGGGCTTTACAGGTAATGGGCCATCCGTTTCTGGTACGGCACAGGCTTCGATGACTAGTGGCCGTGGAGCGATCATCCCCGCGATTTCGGCATCACCAAATTCCGTCAGTAGCCTCCAGACGTTGCGGTCGATCGGTTCCTGCCAGACCCCTTCGCGCGGCTGGAAATAACCACTCACCATGACAGAAGAAAACCGCGAATCAAGTGCTGCGCTGTACAGGGCAATCTGTCCGCCGTCTCCAACGCCAATAATCGAAATGGACCGGTTTGTCTTTTCAGCGGAATTCAGATCGGTGAACAGATCAACGGCGGCAAGTATTTTTTGTACTTCGTAACCGATGACATGGCGCCCCATTTCGAATGCCGAACGGTAGACCCATTCGCGATTCGATTGATTCGTCATGGTGACTTCGGGGTTCCCTGCAAAATCGTCATCACGACTGATCAGTGTTGGAATGAGAACCAGGTATCCGTTTTCGACTAATAGCGAGATTGAATTCTTTCCATCATCGGCAGCTTTTAGTAGTTCAAGCGGCGACAAGCGGGAATCCGGAACGATGATGACGATCCCTTTATGCTTATCAGGCGCAATAACCAACCCTTCAGCGGTCATTCCGGGCAATACCGGCCAGCGGTTGAATTGAATCTCAACACTCGAACGGTCTTTTGCGAGCGGGATTTCGAATCGAACGTGTTCAACTCGTTTGTCAACCGCACCAATAATCGTCCGAAATTTCTCTCGATAAGGTGCAAGACTCTTTTGATACGCTTCGGGACTGCTGACATCACGAATCCATTTCGACTCGCGTTGCTCACGGGCTGTTGCGATCTCTTTCAGGCAAAACCGGTCGATCCCCTCAATCATCAAAACATCGAGCGGCTTGTCAGCGACCAGCGGCTGAGTTCCGGGCAACGTCTTCGGAGTTTCCTGCGCCAGTGCATACAACCCGGAAAAGAAAATCGTCACGATTACAGTCAGGACGCGCATCACAGGCTCCAGAGTTTCTTCGGTGAACAAGTAGTTTCAGTCTTCGAAGTTCGACGCCATACCTCGCATCAGGCAACTATGATGTTTGATGAGCGGATTTGGCAAGCGATTGACTGGAGCGTCGCGAGATTCCAAGGTTGAAATTGACCAGACGACCGGCTTCATCGATGAACAACCGACACCAAATTCGAAGACTCACTTGCGGAAGTTCTTCTTCAACGTTCTAATAATAATAAGAATGTAATATCGTTTCTGTTTTAGCACGTGACTAGGATTTGCGATGAAGCGCAGAGCTTTTACTTTGATTGAGCTTTTGGTGGTCATTGCCATCATTGCCATTTTGATCGCACTGTTGTTGCCTGCCGTTCAGCAGGCCCGAGAAGCTGCACGACGAACCCAGTGCCGCAATAATCTCAAGCAGTTGGGACTGGCACTGCATAATTACGAAAGTTCGCTTCAAACGTTCCCGCCGAACCTTGTTCCTGGTAATAACTACAATTACAGCGGCGGCAATTGGGGCGTGCTGGCCTATCTCAGCCCCTACCTGGATCAGACAGCCATTTACAACCTGATGAATTTGAACGCGCCGACGTACGCAGCAACGTCACCGTACAACATTGCAGACCCGAATAATGCGTTGGCGGCGAGTTACGTGATTCCGATGTTTCTCTGTCCGAGTGACAAATCGACGTCACTTGGCGGCGCATATGGAGTCGCATCGTTAGGCCCTTCCAACTACTGCGCCAACCAGGGTTCTGGAACAAACGTCCTGACTGGTGGAACGATCAATGGTTCTCCCTACAATGCCGACGGCGTGATGTTCGCGAACTCGAAAATTCGCATCGCTGATATTACTGATGGAACCAGTAACACCGCCTGCATGTCCGAAAGCGTGCTTGGTGATGGTGCTCGCAATGCCACGGGCACGACACCTCCTGCTTCACCCCAGAAGGTTTACGCCTACAACACGTCGTATTCAAACGTGGATGACGCCTCGTGTGCGGCAGCAACCTCGTGGAACGTTCAAACCCCGCGACAATTCCTGTGGTATTCCGGGGAAATCCGCAATACCTCTTACAACCATTATTACAACCCCAATGATTCCCGATGGGACTGCATCACAAATGCCTACTCTTTGGGCTACACGGCTGTCGGATGGAAAGCCGCCCGAAGCCTGCATACGGGTGGGGTTCATTTGTTGATGTGCGATGGTTCCGTCCGCTTCGTCAGCAACAACATCGACAACACACTCTGGCGATCGTTGGCAACGAGAGCGGGCGGTGAGGTCATCAGTAATTTCTGATCGCGAAAAAGTCCACCAGAAGCCTTGTTAATTGATTGAATCGTTGAAGGGTGTTTGATGGCCTCTCTAGTCGACCTTGACGAAAAGACTTCGACCGATTTTGTGCATTTGTATCACACGGACGGCTTCATCGTTCTGCGAGATGTTTTTGACGCTGATGAAATGCGGAGTCTGTTGAACGAGTCGGACCGGTTGCTGACCGATTGCCGTGAATTGATCAGTCCTGGAAATCTGCGATGCCGTTACATGCCTCATTGTGAAACGGGAGAACCGCTGTTCGAAGTGTTCGATCCTGTCAACGATATTTCGTCCATTTGCCAGCAATTTTGTACCGACCCTCGTATCGTCTCGGTGATCGAAACTCTTTACGGTGAGTCAGCTTGCCTGTTCAAAGAGAAGCTGATTTTCAAGCCACCGGGTGCGCTCGGCTATAAATTGCATCAGGATATTCCGCTTGCCTGGAATGGGTTTCCGAGAACGTTTCTCACGGTTCTGATTCCCATTGATCCGAGCTCTGAGGAGAATGGCTGCACGGAAGTCTTTTCCGGTTACCACCACAACTTTCTTTCAAGTGATCGTGCCGCCTACATGCTGCCGGATGACCTCGTTGATCCGACGCGGCGTACTCCATTGATACTGAATCCTGGTGATATCGCGGTCTTTCATGGCCTGACGCCGCATCGTTCCGCTCCTAACCGATCGAAGCAGATGCGTCGTGTTTTTTATGTCAGCTATAACGCACACTCTGATGGAGGTGATCAACGCGATGCCCACTATGCCGAGTTTCGCGAACGGATGCGTGAGCATCGACGAATGACAATCTCTGAACCGATCTTTTTCAAGTAGTTTTCAATCCCTCTGATTCTTCTCATTCCGAGTTTTGACGTGTCACGAGATTCCTACCTGTTCCGCTCACCCGCTTACGGATGGGTGATCGTCGTGCTGGCCGCGTTGGCGATGGTGGCGACTTTGCCGGGTCGAACGCATGGACTGGGGATGATCACCGAACGGTTGCTGGAGGATTCGACTCTTCAGATCGACCGGAAGACATTTGGTGACGTCAATTTCTGGGCCACGCTGACTGGGGCATTGTTCTGTATTCCTGCCGGTTGGATGCTGGACCGATGCGGAATTCGAGCAACATCGTCGCTGGTTGTAGCCCTGCTGGGGCTGGTTGTGATCGGGATGACGAATGCCGTCAGTGTCATGTCTTTTGCAATCCTAATTACGTTGACGCGCGGACTGGGTCAAAGTGCGCTCTCGGTTGTCAGCATTTCAATGACGGGCAAATGGTTTCAAACCCGTCTGCCACTGGCAACCGGGCTCTATTCGATTCTGGTCTCCGTCGGATTCACGGCGGCGTTTCTCTGGGGAAGAAGCCAGCGGGATCTGCCATGGCGAACCCAGTGGCATGGCCTGGGAATGTTTCTCGTTTTCGGGCTGACTCCTCTGTTTTTATTACTCGTTCGATCAGCGCCGGACGTCTCAAGGGGAGAGTCAGCGGAGAAATCCGGCAAGTTGTCGTCGGAGCAATTAGACTACTCCGTAAATGAAGCCCTCGCGACGCCGGCATTCTGGCTGTTTGGGTTTGCGACCTCATTGTACGGACTGGTTTCCGCAGGGGTTTCGCTGTTCAACGAGTCTTTGTTGATCGAGCGGGGGTTTGAGAAAACTGCGTTTTATGACTTGGGAATGATGACGACCGGGATCGGCTTGGCAAGTAATCTTCTTACAGGAGTTATGGCAACACGGATCAGGATTACGGTCTTGGCGTCGCTGGCAATGAGCCTGCTTTCGGCGGCACTGTTGGGTTTGCCGTTTGTCAGCACGTATCCTGCACTGGTAACCTACGCGGTCGCGATGGGTTGTGCCGGGGGGATGATAACGGTGTTGTTCTTTACGATCTGGGCTCAACTTTTTGGACGCACTCATCTCGGTCGAATCCAGGGAATTGCTCAGATGATGACCGTGTTTGCTTCCGCAGTGGGGCCACGCGTTTTAGCCGACGTGAAAACTCGGACCGGCTCGTATTTGCCCGCGATTGTGTTTCTGGGAGTAATCGCGTTCATCGTTGCCGTTGCGATTGTAATTGTGCCCATTCCGAAAAGAGAGATTTCAATGGCGAATTGCCCAACGATCGAACCTGCTGTTAGTTCTTGAATTTCCCAATAATTTTAAAACCACAATCAAGTCAGGCGAACCTTCACAGGAAAGATTATACATGCTTAAATTTCATCTCTCGCTGAATGTCTCAAACCTACCCAAAGCCGTTGCGTTTATGGAACAAGTGCTTGGTGTCCCTGCGGCCAAGCAGCGTACCGATTACGCAAAATTCGAATTAGATTCACCTCCGCTTGTTCTGTCTCTTGAACCGCGATCGCCATCGACTTACGGATCGCTTAATCACGTCGGTTTTCGCTTTCCCGATTCACAAGCGTTAGTTGAAGCACAAGGCCGTCTCGAGCAGGCAGGGGTTTCGACCCAGCGGGAAGAAGGGGTTGAATGCTGTTACTCCAAACAAACAAAATTCTGGGTTCACGACCTGGATCAGCGATTGTGGGAGTTCTACACACTGGACGAGGATATCGATCATCGCGGCGACGGACAGGCACTGGAAAAGATGGTTGGCCTCGATGCAGCCGATCTGATCACGCGCCAACATCGGCCCGTGGTCTGGGAGCATCGGATGTATGAGGCATTCAACCCATCCGTATCAGACTGTGACGAAGTTCGTTTGCGAGGCTCTTTCAATGTTCCCGTTTCGAATGACGAGGTTCGATCTCAACTTGCTCAGGCATTTGATGTTCTGCGACCTGGTGGCCAAATCATGGTCCACGTCTTGACAGCCGAGGAACCCATTTCAGGGGAGCTGCAGCTTCCAGGGCCAGCCGCCCACGTCAAATATATTCCCGTTCGCACGGAGCTTCTGGCCGCTCTGGAAGCAGCCGGATTTGTCGACCTGCAACTCACAACGTTCCGTTCGGGTGCCTGCTTTCAGCATGATGGAATTCCGCTGCGTGAAACTCAGATCATTGCCAAACGTCCGGTTGAAGCCAAGTTGGAAGTATGTACCGTGGTTTTCAAAGGCCCATTCCTGACCGTCACCGACGATGAAGGAAACGAATGGCGGCGAGGAGAACCACTGAGCGTACCACGCAGCAGGTGGGAAGCATTACAACAAACAGCCGCTGCCGATCTGTTTGTCATGCTGCCGGAAACGGCCAGCGTCAGTCATTGCGGAGTCTAAAGCGTTTGCTGATCGAACAGTTGGTGTTATCATGGACCCACGTCGGTTCTGGAAAACCGAATAGCCTGGATTAACCAACGGATCGGTTCGTTCCTTGGAAAACGATAACTTCCAATCGAAGACCTGTGCAGATCAATTGAAGGCCCTCAGCGAGCCAATTCGGTTGAGGATTGTGGATGTATTGCGCCATGGCGAAATGACGGTCGGGGATATTTCTGAGTTTTTAGAAACGGAACTGGTCACTGTTTCGCACCACCTGAAAATCCTCAGGCATGCCGGTTTGATTGAAGTGGAGCGGGATGGTCGATTTATGGTCTACCGTTTACGCAAAGATCTGCTGCAGAAAGTGGCTCGGACCAGTCAAGAATTTCTGAACCTCGGTTGCTGCCGGATCGAAGTTCCCAAGACAGTGTCCGAGTGATTTCAACCACGGGAAATGATCGCGATTCCCGACCGAGTAATTTTGAGTTCCAGAAATCTGAAGGCCTGAACTCAGGTTATGGCGGCATCCGATTGCCCCGACGAATCCATGGGAATGTGAGTAGTGATCGCCTTCCCGCTAAGATTGCGGTTACAACGCGAGCCGAAAACTTGATTGGAGGGAACAACAAAAATGGGCAATACGATCCTCACTGCGACTCAAACCATCTTGCTTTTGACTTTCATTGCAGCGGTTGCCACGGCCCAGTCCAATACCGATTCTGTCGTGACCACACCCGATAGCGAAACTGCGAAAGTTCAAGAAGTACCCAAGTTTGCTGAAACCGTTTTTCGAAGTGGAGCGGTCTATACGGTTGATGCTTCCAGAAGCTGGGCCGAGACTGTTGCGGTACGTGGGGGAAGAATCGTCTACGTCGGCAGCGACGCGGGTGTCACCGCTTGGATCGGACCTGCAACTCGCAGCATCGATCTTCAAGGAAAAATGCTGTTACCGGGCTTTCATGATTCTCACGTCCATCTGATCGGGGGCGGCATCGAACTGGGTGAATGCGATATTAATGGATTGACCAGTGTTGATCAGATCCTCGCCGCCGTGAAGCGGTATGCCGATCTTTATCCGGATCGAAAATGGATCAAAGGGGGCGGATGGCCACTGACGCTTGAAGAGGGAAACCCCCACAAATCGCTGCTCGACAAGGTTGTCTCTGATCGTCCGATCATGCTCGATGCATTCGACGGACATTCGGTCTGGGTGAATTCTAAGGCTCTGGAAATCGCGGGGATCACAAAGGAGACCCCCGACCCCGCTCGGGGTCGCATTGAACGCGATCCCAAAACCGGTGAACCGACTGGTACGCTACGCGAATCGGCCGGCAGACTGATCGTCAATAAAATCCCTCCATATACGCACGAGGAATACGTTAAAGGCTTAAGGCGAGGTCTGGAACTGGCAAACCGGTTTGGTATTACATCAGTTCAAGAGGCTTCGGTGGGCGAGCAGCATTTGAATGCCTTCCACGAACTCGACCGATCGAACGAGTTGACGGTACGCGCGTTAACTGCCATGCGAATCGATCCTGCAAAGTACTCGTCGCAGGTACCGCAATTCGTCGAATGGCGTGAGAAGTATCGAGGCAAACGACTGAAAACGACCGCCGTTAAGATTTTTCAGGACGGCGTCATCGAATCGCGGACCGCCGCGTTGCTCCAACCCTACCTGGTGGAAGCGGGCGAACGAGGCTGGTTGAATCTGGAGCCTGAAGTCCTGAAACCGCTGGCAGCACAACTCGATCGCCTGGGGTTTCAAATCCATATCCATGCGATTGGGGACCGAGCGATCCAGAGTTCGTTTGACGCCCTGGAATTCGCTCGTCAACAGAATGGAAGCCGCGACTCGCGTCACCATCTGGCACACGTCGAGTTGTTTGATCCCGCGGACATCGGTCGGTTTCGGCGTCTGGGCGTTATTGCCAATTTTCAGCCATTCTGGGCTAGTGCCGATCTTTACATTGTGAAAATGACCGAACCAATTCTGGGACCCGAACGTTCGCGCTGGCTTTACCCCATTCGCAGCGTGGCCAACACCGGTGCGATCATTGCCTGCGGCAGCGACTGGTCGGTGACATCGATGAATCCCCTCGACGCGATTCAGATCGCGGTCACGCGACGAGGTCTGGCAGACGGGCCGGGAACCGCTTGGATTCCTGAGGAAGTTGTGGATCTTCCGTTAATGATTGCGGGTTACACGATCAATGGCGCATACGTCAATTTCCAGGAACACGAAACCGGTTCAATTGAAGTCGGTAAGTCTGCAGATCTGGTGGTTCTCGACCGAAACCTGTTTGAAATCCCCCGGCACGAAATTCACAACGTCAAAGTTCTTTTGACAATGCTGGAAGGCCGCGAAGTCTATTCAAGTTCCGTCTCGACTGAAAAATGAATTTTTTCCATGAGCCGGATTGAGTAGTACTCGTCCGCGAATTGGAACAAGAACACAAAACACTGTTATTGCCGGCGACTGGATGGGAGCCTCGCCAGACAAGCGATCACCACTCAGATTTTCGCCGATTCGTGCGAAAATGAGGATGTCGCCATGTACTGAGGTCAGGAAAACGTATGGTTGCCTGTCGCCAAAGGCCGTTTCGCGATTAGAATCAGGAATTCAGAAAAGAACCGAACCAAGTTTTTTGAATCGAAGGATTTTCGTCGATGGATTGCATGCTGGCTGCAGACCGCTGGAATGACCTTGCTACCCGAGTTCTGGACGGGCATCAGTTGACCGCCGAAGAGGGACTGAGCATCCTTCAGTCGGACGACGATGATCTTTTGGATCTGCTGGCGGCGACCTATCGCGTCCGTCGGAAACATTTTGGTAAGCAAGTCCACCTTTACTTCCTTAAGAATGCCAAAAGCGGTCTCTGTCCTGAAGATTGCGGTTACTGTTCGCAATCGATTGTGTCTGAGGCCGAAATTCCTCGTTACGCCATGCTGAACGAAGCCAAGCTGATGGAAGGGGCCGAGCGAGCGGTTGCCTCCCAGGCTCGAACTTACTGCATTGTTGCGTCAGGGCGTGGTCCCAGTAACCGTGAAGTCGACCATATCGCAAGCACCGTTACCAAAATCAAAGACAAATACGGGCTGCATATCTGCTGCTGTCTGGGTCTCCTTAAGCCCGAACAAGCCGAGACCTTGAAAGCGGCAGGAGTCGACCGGATCAATCACAATCTGAATACCAGCCGCACATTCCACGACAAGGTTGTCTCGACTCACAGTTACGACGATCGTCTGCAGACCTTGCGAGCGGTTCGTAACGCGGGCATGGAACTTTGCAGCGGACTGATTGTAGGGATGGGTGAAACCGATCAGGATCTGGTCGACGTGGCCTTTGAATTGCGCACGCTGGGTGTCCATTCGACGCCGGTCAACTTCCTGCATTCGATCGACGGAACTCCATTGGAACGAAAGTGGGATCTCAATCCCCGATATTGTTTGAAAACCCTTTGCATGTTCCGGCTGGCGAATCCTGCGGTCGAACTGCGAGTCTCAGGAGGCCGAGAAGTCAATCTTCGGTCGATGCAGGCGATGAGTCTCTATGCGGCGAATTCGATGTTCGTCAGCGACTACCTGACCACCAAAGGGCAACCCGCCGAGGACGATTTTAAGATGGTCGCGGACCTCGGTTTCGAAATCGTGATCGGCGACCACGAAGCTTACCAGGCCTGGAAGGCATCTCAGACCCAAACCGATACCAAAACCTGCTGTGAGAAGGGTGAACCGATCTCGCGCCACGGTTGATGACAGTTTGGTCACTCTCGCATGAGACAATGAACGAGAACCAATTAGCGCTTAGAATGCCGACGAGATTGACAATTTGATTCTTCTGAATATTCGCGCGGCGACGTTCGAGAATCGAAGAAATGATCATGGGATACGATGCCAATGAGCTCAATGAATGGATTCGGAACATTCTCAGTAACCCCCAGGGGCACGAAACTCTCCCGAGAGCAAGCGCGCAGGACTTGGCTGAATCGGGTTGCCGAACAGATTCGGATGCATCGTCATGATCTCATTTTCAAAGGAAATAACTGTATTGGTCAGATCACGAAGGCGAACTTCGAACCTGACACATCGACGATCAGCTTCCATTTCAACAGCAGTGATGCCAAGTCACAAATTGCATCGATCGAATATGAGCGTGCGTTTGAATCGAGTCTTTATCTCCATTCGACTTGCTCATGTCCAAATTCCGGGACTCGATTCCATTGCCAGCATACGTTCGCGGCGCTGACAGTCTTGCATCGTGAGTTCACAAATCCCGATTCAAAAATTGTGGTCGCTGTTCTCGGCGAGCCGGAACCGTCGTGGACCATCGCCCTTAGGACGCTCGATCAATTCATCAATCAAAAATCGGTGCCGGACGAACCAGACGATGGACCAGCCAAATCACGACTCGCCTGGCGTTTATCTGTATACGGGAGTACGAACTTCAATCTCGACCCCGTAGAACAGACGCCAGGCAAAAGGGGTGGATGGAACAAGGGGCGAGTGCTGAATTGGGATCGTGTTCGTTCGCACTCACACGTTCAATTTCTTCCTCAGGATCACGAAGTTCTTCGTTCAATGGGTGACTCGCGCCACTATTACAGTGGTCCGACGACGAATCAAATCGGAGCGATCCTGGAAAAGCTGATTGGTCACCCTTACGTGTTTTTCAATGCCATTCCAATGAACGTCGTGCGCGGCCAGTTGGGATTATTGCTCGAAGAATCCGACAAGGATTGGAAACTTGTTCCAGCGATCGACGGGCGTAGTCTGCAAAAATTCTCTCATTTTACCTCAGGGGACAGCGTTTGCGGATTCGCCTGCGATAGCGAGCAAGGCAAGATCGTCGTCGTTCGTGCGAGCTATGAATTGTGGCGCATGGCAATCAGTTTGCTGGAAGAGGCTCCAATAATTCCCCCGGAAGTCCAGGCGGAATTTCTGAAGCGCCTTCCCGCTCTTGAAGCGAAGTTACCAGTCGGGCTGCCAGGGTCAATGAAGGGGGAATTTGTCCCGGCAGAACAACGATTAGTCGTTCGACTGACACCGATTAATCCTGCCGGTGCCACGATCCAGATCCAGGTTCAACCGGCTCCGAATGGGGCTTATTATCTGCCGGGCGAGGGACCCAAAGAGATCACTGGCCAGATCGACAAGACTCGTGTGCAAGTCAGCCGCGACCACTTCGATGAACGACAGCGGGCCGACTCGCTTGCGAAAGAATTGTTTCTGCAACGATTTCAGAGCGTGGAACCGTTCAAATGGTCAATGCCCTCCGACGATGACGTCTTGGACATGCTCGATATTCTCAGGGCACGACCCGAGAACGATCCGGTGGTTTTGTGGCCCGAAGCAAAAGAAGCCCGCAAAATGCAGGTGCTGGGAGAAGTCTCGCCCGCCGGTTTGCGAGTCGAAGTCAAAGATCAACATGATTGGTTCGGCCTGACGGGAACGATCGAAATCGGTGGGCAAAGCTTTCCGCTGACGACGCTACTGACGGCGATCAAGGGTGGTCGCCGATATCTTGATTTGGGCAAAGGACAGTTCGCGGCGATCTCGCAAGAGTTCCGCAACCGTCTGGCCAGCGTGACCGACATGATTCATTCCAACCGGGGCAAGCTGGAATTCAATGCGACGGCTGCTCCGGTCCTTGCCGATCTGTTCAAAGATGAAGTGACGCTGAAGGCGAGCAAGAAATGGAAGCAATCGCTGAAGCGACTGCAAATGGCGACCGACCTTGATCCGGTTGTCCCTGCGACGCTAACCGCCGACTTGCGCGATTATCAGGTGGAAGGTTATAAGTGGCTGAGGCGGCTGGCCGAATGGGGCGTGGGAGGTTGTCTGGCTGATGACATGGGGCTGGGCAAGACCGTGCAGGCGATCGCCGTGCTGCTGGATCGGCGTGAGATTGGTCCGACCTTGATCGTCGCCCCGGTCTCTGTCGGGTTTAACTGGATGCGGGAAGTCGAACGCTTCGCACCGACGCTTCGCCCGATCCTTTATCGGGATACCGACCGAGTGGAATTCCTGAAGACTCTCGGGAACGGCGATCTGCTGATTACCAGCTACCATTTGTTGCAGCAGCATGCGGCCGACTTGAGCGGCATCAAGTGGGGAACGCTGGTTCTGGATGAAGCCCAGGCCATCAAGAACAGCCAGACCAAGACATCACAAGCCGTTCGCGAGATCGAAGCCGACTGGCGACTGGCCCTGACCGGGACACCAGCGGAAAATCATCTCGGCGATCTTTGGAGCCTGTTTCGAGGGGTGGCTCCAGGGCTGTTCGGCAGTTGGGAACGATTCCGAGAAGTCTTTGCTGATCCAATCGAAAAAGGAAAAGATGCCGTCCGCAAACAAGCGTTGTCGCGAGTCATCCGCCCCTTCATTCTCCGCCGCACCAAGAGCGAAGTTCTCACAGAGCTACCCGCACGGACGGAAATTCAGCTCACAGCAGAACTGTCTAAAGAAGAACGCCGTGTCTACGAAGACGCTCGTTTGTGGGCCGTCACGAACTTGACGAACATGATGGACGGCACAGAAAAGGATCAGCGATTCCAGGTTCTGGCCGCATTAACCAAACTGCGGCAACTCGCCTGCCATCCACGACTGGTTGATAAGGAATGGAAACTCTCGTCCGCCAAGCTCGATCTCTTCCTCGAAACGATCGACGAGCTACGTGAAGGACGCCATCGCGCGCTTGTCTTCAGCCAGTTTACTCAGCACCTGGCATTGATTCGTGAAGCTCTCGACAAACGAAAGATCACGTATCAATACCTCGACGGCGGAACGCCCGTGAAGAAGCGTCAAGCGGCGGTCGACGCTTTTCAGCGTGGCGAAGGAGATCTGTTTCTGATCTCACTCAAAGCAGGCGGCACCGGACTGAATCTCACGGGAGCCGATTACGTTGTGCATCTCGATCCCTGGTGGAACCCCGCCGTGGAAGATCAGGCCACCGACCGAGCCCACCGGATCGGCCAGACTCGACCCGTCACGGTCTATCGCCTGGTCGCCAAGGACACGATCGAAGAACAGATCCTCAAGCTGCACGCCGACAAACGAGGCCTGGTCGCCGGGATCCTGGAAGGAACCGACGCCGCCGCGAAGTTGTCGACCGCCGAACTGGTTGACCTGATCAAACTGGGCGGGCACCAGACCTAACGAAACCGCACCCTCCCTGCGAGGGTGGTTATCGGGCATTTGCCCTAGCATAGTAAGCCCGTTTGTCATCCACTAACTGCCCGGGTGCAAAGGCCGTATTCCGTCAGGGCCATGAACCATGAGTGACTTCTTCAAGCCGTGGAGACGGAAAGCGGGATGCGTCACGTTGGCGATGGCGTGTATGTTCCTCATGGTGTGGGGATGGGGTCAGGGGAACGCAACATTTATCGGCGTTTGGTACACAAAAACGACGGAATGTAATCTATCCCTCGATTCTCGAGGGTTCCAATTATTCAACGGGGAAATCGCGATTGATCAAGCGACGGGCATGCGTCAGCTCAATGGTATCTGGGAAGTCGAGGTTTCGCATTGGTCGATCATCACCCCACTGACCGTGCTCTCGGCGTATCTGCTACTGAGCAAACCGCGAGTTGCTAAGCCGAAATCGCTGAGCGAGATTGTGATCCCTGACTAAACGGGCAAATCACCGAATAGTCGGGCAACTGGTACCAGGCAGGACCATGAATCATGGGCGATTCTTTTAAGCCGTGGCGACGAAAGATTGGCGTTGTGACGCTGCTTATCGCGTGCGTGTCAGCGGCGGGTTGGGTGAGAAGTTTGGTGATCATGGACCGAATCATTTGGACCGACAAGGGATCGATGTCGAGCCTCACTTCAATGAATGGGACGTTTTGGTGGTTCCGTGTGGCACCGTTATCTTCAACAAATCGCTTCGTTTGGCGTTCAACCAAAACCCCGAATTCACCGATTGATCCGTGGGTTGATTATGATCCCTCGTGGCGATGGAATTTTAGCGGGATCCAATTCGGCGTAGGGCAGAGCAATAAGCATCCTGACATCGGGATTTTTATTTGTGAGATGCCCTATTGGTTTGTCATCTTCCCGTTGACAATAATTTCGGCGTGCCTGTTACTCACCAAACCGCGTGTTGCGAAACCACAAACCACCATCGAGAGTGGTCTTTCCGAATAAACGGACAAGTGGCAACAGGCTAGGGCAAAGGCCCGTTAACCACCCCCGCATGGGGGGGTGGGGTTTCGTTGCTTATGCTCCCGACAGTTGCTTGGCGGCATCTTCGATGCTGTTCAGTTGATTCTGAAGTCCCGCTAATGTTTCACGAACTTCCACGACGACGTCGGGTGGAGCACGATCGATGAAGCTTTGATTTGAGAGCTTCTTTTCGTGCCCAGCGATGAATCCGCGAAGCTTGTCCGCCTCTTTCTTGAGACGTGCCACTTCGGCCTGCAAATCGACCAAGCCTTCCAAGGGGAGGTAGCCATCGGCATCGCCGAGGGCAAAGCTGGCGCTGGCATTCGGACGAGTGACGCTCGGTCCCGCGTCGGTCAGCGTTGCCTTCGCCAGCATCTCGAATTGCGGCTTCACTTGATTGAGGTCGGCGGCAATCTCGGGCGAACAACGAACGGAGATCGACACAGCGACGGCGGGGCTGATGTTGTATGTCCCTCGCACGTTCCGGACGGCGACGATTAGGTCTTGTAATCGCTGAAACCGGGCTTCCAGCGAAGCGTCTCGATAACCTTCAAGACCCGTTGGCCATGGGGCAACGATGATCGCTTCAGTAGATTTCGTTGGGGAAGGCAGACCTCGCTCAGGAGCGATCTCAGCCAATCGCTGCCAAAGCTCTTCTGTAATGAATGGGGTAAACGGATGTAGCAGCCGTAGGGTTGTGTCGAGCACGGCCACGAGGACTCGCTGGGCCGTCGGCTTGAGAGATTCGTCTCGTAAACGAGGCTTGATCATTTCCAGATACCAGTCACAGAACTCGTTCCAGACGAAGTCACGTAACGAACGAGTGGCCGCGTCGAACTTGTAGACGTTGAGCAGCGACGTCACTTCGTCCGTGACCGTGGCCAGTCGTGACAGAACCCAGCGATCCTCGATGGCCAGTGATGCAGGGTCAACAGAACCCGGCGTATAGCCTTCCAGATTCATCATCGCGAACCGGGCGGCGTTCCACAGTTTGTTGCAGAAGTTGCGACCGAACTCAAAGCGTTCGATCACGATTCTTGCGACCAACTCACCTTCGTCCGGGATATAGTTCGGCGTGGCGTACTGTGATTCCTTCTTGCACTTGGGGCATTTGATCTTCGGCTTACCCGGTTTGAATTTCAGATGATGCGGTTCCTGCGGGATGACTGCCTGGCAATGAGGGCACTCGTAGCCGACCGGCAACCGCACGTCCTGCGTCTCACCCGCGAACGATGCGATCGTAAACCGCATTCCGTCGCAGCCGTATTTCTCTATCAACTCGATCGGATCGACGCCGTTTCCTTTCGACTTTGACATCGTCTGCCCGAATCCATCCTGAATTTTCGGATGAATGCAGACATGCTTGAACGGAACGTCCCCCATGTTATAGAGACCCGTCAGCACCATCCGCGCTACCCACAACGTGATGATGTCACGCGAGGTCACCAGCACGCTGCCGGGATAAAAGTACGGCAGGACTTCGTTCTTGCCGGTCGCCGAAGGGTCTGTGTGGCCGTCGAGCGGCGGATTGTGTTTGAGGTCGGGCCACCCAAGCGTTGCGTGAGGCCAGAGTGCCGAACTGAACCACGTATCCAGGACGTCTTCGTCCCGCTTGAATCCATGTGATTCAAGCTCCGCGGTCCATTCGGCATCGTCAGTCGCCAGGCAAGCCTGCAACAATGCGCCGCCTGTTGCCGCCGAGGGACCTGACGCCGAGTGAATCGTGAACTCAATCAGATCGGAATTGAATTTGGAATTCGCCTCAAACTGTGCTTTTGCCTTTTGAGCCGCGCTTTCACTTTCGTATGCAGTCGACCAGACCGGAATCCGGTGCCCCCACCAGAGTTGTCGGCTGATACACCAGTCCCGCTTTTCGCCCAACCAGTCGAGGTACGACGAGCGATATCGCTCGGGATAGAAAGTGACTCGGTTGTCATTGACGGCATCGATCGCGGCCTGAGCCAGCGTGTCCATCTTCACGAACCATTGTTCAGACAGGTACGGCTCGACAGGTGTCTTCGAACGATCGCTATGCTTCAGCGGGATCTTGCGATCTTCCACTTTCTCGAAGTGCCCGAGCTTTTCCATCTCGGCCACCACGGCATCGCGTGCGACCAGTCGGTCCAGCCCCTGCCATGTTCCACCGTTCTCGTTCAGGGTTCCGTCGGGATTCAAAATGTTGATCGGCTCGCCCATCGCTTCTTTGTTGCGAGTCCAGCAGGCGTAGTCGTTCGGATCGTGCGCAGGGGTCACCTTCACGCAGCCGGTTCCGAGTGTTTTGTCAGCCAATAGCGCATCCGCCACAATCGGAATCAGCCGCCCGTTGACGGGGATACGAACCCGCTTGCCAATCAGATGAGTGTATCGCTCGTCAGTCGGATGGACGCAGACTGCGGTATCGCCAAGCATCGTTTCGGGACGAGTCGTGCTGAACGAAATGCGGTCACCCGTCGGCTGACCCGCATCGTCGATCACGGGATAATTCATCGTCCAGAAGTGACCGTCGATCTCTTCGTCGTAGACTTCATCATCGGCAACAGCGGTTTGCAGGAACGTATCCCAGTTCACCAGACGCTTACCGCGATAGATCAGTCCGTCTTTGAACATCTTGAAGAATGTCTGACGCACAGCGCGCGAGCAAACATCATCCAGCGTGAATCGCACACGTCGCCAGTCACAGCTCGCACCCAGACTTTTCAACTGGCTGAGAATTCGTTTTTCGTACGCATCCTTCCAGGTCCAGATCCGCTTGACGAGTGCGTCGCGGCCAATGTCATGCCGGGTCAGACCCTCTTCTTCGAGCATCCGTTTTTCGACGACCGATTGAGTCGCAATCCCCGCGTGATCCGTCCCCGGCATCCACAGGGCTTCATACCCCTGCATCCGGCGCCAGCGTGTGAGCAGGTCTTGCAACGTCCCATTGAGCGCATGCCCCATATGCAGCGCGCCCGTCACGTTCGGCAACGGGATCATGATCACATGCGGCGGCTTAGGATGCGGATCACCCGGCTTTGGCGGATTGGCGTTGAAGTCACCTCGCTCTTCCCAAAACGGGGACCAACGTGCTTCAGCCTGGGCGGGTTCGTACTGCTTTGGGATTTCGGTCGTCATTGAGTCGTTTCACTATCTTTATACAGTTTGTATTCCACACTATCGACCAGGGCCAGCCAGCTTGCTTCGATCACATTCTCGCTGACTCCGACGGTACTCCAGACGTCGGTATGGTCGCGACTTTCGATCACGACGCGAACTCGAGCCGCCGTTCCTTCCGCCGAATTGATGACTCGCACTTTGTAATCGACCAGTTGCATTTCGGCGAGGTTCGGATACGCCACTGACAGCGCCTTTCGCAAGGCATTATCAAGAGCATTGACCGGACCATCCCCTTCCGCCACGACGTGTTCTGTGTGCGAGTTGACTCGCAGTTTGACGGTGGCTTCGGTGATGGTCCCCTGTCCTGCCGTCGTTTCCACGTTGACACGGTAATGCAGCCGCTGGAACTTTGGCTGATAGACCCCGGCTTCTTTGCGGACGAGCAGATCAAACGACGCTTCGGCCGCCTCGAACTGATAGCCTTCGTTTTCCAAGTCGACCACTCGTTCCAGGATACGGCCCATCAGAACTTTGTCATTTTCGATCTGATACTTTGTAGTTTTAGCGATGATGTTTGATCGGCCGGAAAGTTCGCTCACGAGCACGCGTCGTTGATTACCGACGGTTTCGGGCGGAATGTGTTCGTAGCTGGATGCCAGACGGTTAACCGCATGAACGTGCATTCCACCCTTGTGAGCGAAAGCACTGGTCCCCACAAAGGCCTGACCCGACCGAAAGTTCATGTTGGCGATCTCGTAGACGTATCGAGACAGTTCCGTCAGGTGAACCATTCCACCTGGCAGCAGCACGTCGTATCCCTTCTTCAAAGCGAGATTGCCTACGACACTGATTAAATCGACATTGCCGCAACGCTCGCCGATGCCGTTGATCGTCCCCTGAACCTGGATTGCACCATGATCGACGGCGGTGAGCGAATTGGCCACCGCCAGTTCACAATCATTATGACAATGGATACCAACGGGAATTTTCAGTTCTTTACGGACCGCTTCGACCGCCTTGGCGATGTCTTCCGGCAGGCGTCCACCGTTCGTGTCGCACAGGACGATCGTACTGGCCCCAGCATCTTGAGCCGCCACGACGGTCCTCAGAGCGAACTCAGGATTCGCTCGAAACCCATCGAAGAAATGTTCGGCGTCATAGAAGACTTCGCGCCCTTCTGCTTTCAGGAAGGCCACGGAATCGCGAATCATTGCCAGGTTTTCCGCTTCATCAACATTCAGCACTTCAGTGACATGCAGGTCCCAGGTTTTGCCGACGATCGTGACGGCGGGCGAATGGGCATCTCGTAGGGCACACATGCCGATATCGTCTTCTGCGGCGCAGCCTCGCCGCCGCGTCATCCCGAACGCCACGATCTTCGCGTGCTTCAGCGTCAGGTCACGTGCTCGAACGAAGTATTCCGCATCCTTGGGATTCGAAAGAGGATACCCCCCTTCGATGAAATCGATGCCGACATCGTCCAGCTTTTGAGTGATCAACAGCTTATCCTGCAGCGAGAAGTTGATTCCTTCGCCCTGACTGCCATCTCGCAGTGTCGTATCGTAGATCTGGATTCTCGGCATGAGTCTGCTTTCGGTATCGATTCGCATTAAGAAAAAAGCCCTCAGGTGCAACCTGAGGGCTTGTGTTGTATTCGTTCAATAACACCCCGAGGCCGCTTACACGTCTCCAATAATCGAAATCACAATAATTCGAGCAGCGATAATCGCTGTTGAAACATGCAGACTTCGACCCGAGTACGGAAACGACATCGAAAAAACCTTGCAGAAACGTTGGTATTCAAAAAGGTGTAGAGGTCGGGGATCATAAACATTCGTCCCACTGGAGTCAAATCGGGTCGAAAATCTTCGGGAGGGAGAGGCTGGCCTGTTGAAACAAGCTGATTATGTGATGTTTGCGTTGTTGGGAACGACCTGCTTTTGCACCAGAAAGGCACGATAATGGGTGCCACTGGCGGCTGCTTTGAGCTGCCAGTGGCTTCTTTTTGATCGTCAAAAAGCACAAGAGAACTGGCGAGCGAAGACCACGCCAGTGTCACTCGGCATCTGTCAAATCATGTTTATGATGGTTGGCGGCGGTGTATATCGTGTGTGATGAAAGCAACAATCAACGCAACTTTGATTGCTCCAGAAATGGCATACAGCCGCGTCGAAAGGGTCGTCAGACAGATGTCTGCCAACACTAGGCAGATCAGGATTGGCATCGCGGCGTTTGTTCCCGCTCGCACGAAGCCAGCAACAAAACCGGACAATCCGGAAAAAACGATTCCGACCATGATGACAATCCCGACACCCATGCCACCATATGGTCCCGGCTGAATAGGGAATTTTGGAGCAAGTCGTCCAATCACAATCAATAAAAACGGCAGGCCAAAATTCAGTAACACCGCACTCACTGCACCTGTAATTCCCCAAAAGAGTCGTCTTTCAAGGTTGGAAGCCGGAAACTCGGACATCGATCCTCCAGTCATTTAAGGAACAAGCCCAAGCGCATCGCCGGAGACCGTTCCCACGCCCACGGCACAACCCAGTACATTGTCAGCAAAACCAGACTTGTCTTCTTGATGGGAATGTGAGACGTCATGGAATTTGCATTTCATCGCATTCGTGAACGGTGTCTTGTGCTGGCTCGTCAGAGATCCTGTAAAACGATCTCACTACGTGCGCCATCATTAACCCCCAAACAAAACTATTGAAACCAATGACGAATCCTGCCCAGTAGATGTCATGGGTCGTGGGACCGCCGGTGTGCCCTTGAATTGCGAGCCAGCCCAATGGAAAACCAAGAAAGACTGCCGTCCAGATAATCAAAACCCAACCACGACCGTCGGGAGCAGGCAGGTGTGGTACGAAAACAACAAACACAAGCCATGCCAGGCAGTTGGCGATCGCCAAAGAACCGCTCAGAGTTGGTCGCCATCGGAAGAAGTCGCGCATGACTCGCGTCTTTCGATCAGCAGGGATTCGTTCGCCGTTGCATGATCTGTTTTCGGATTATCCTTACACGGCCTTCAAATTCACTGGCCATTTCTGGCGTTGATCTTGAGTTGCCCGCGAATCACAGTATGTCAGAAATTGATCTCATCCTCCGAGAACAACCTGAACGCTTCATCATCTTTAGGATTGTGAAAATCTTTAGTTTTGCGGAAGGGGGCGAGTTTTCTGTCGAGGAATTCCTTCCATTCGGAATCAACAGATATTCGGTCTCGCTGCAATTTTAGTACAAAGAGTAAAAAGGCTCTCACATGCGGCGGCAAATCCGTTTCCGAGATTTCAGCTCTCGAATATCCAAGGCTCTCAAAAAGTTCATTCAAACTGTCCATGAATCGTTCTTTGTGATTTGGAGTGGGGACAAGAAACGAACAACTTGGAGTATACTCACGGTGGACTTGCCCATGAAATGTGGGCGCGGGATTAGGGTTATAATGCCTGCTCGAAGTTTACGGGTGATTGATGACCGAGTGTCGAGTGCCTTCTGACTCGGTTGTAAAAAGTTTCGATGTATTCAAAGAGGCTTTGACGAG
>CAIOKO010000261.1 GCA_903858935.1 uncultured Schlesneria sp.
ACATGATCCATGATGAACTTCCTTGTTCATGAGGAATGGATTGGTGATACTCCCATTCTCTCAGAAAACATTGAAGTTCATCACTTCTCGTTTACGCAACTCCTTGCGGCGCAATGCCCAAAAAGCAGGACAATCTCTAAAGCCAGGGGCGGCTTCCGCCCCTGGTCAGGACGCGAAAAACAAAAAGAGCCTCAGCGGGGCGGCCGAGGAGCGCTCTCGAATCCGTTTCCGTTTCATCGGTTCCCAATTGAGATCCAACCGTGATCAATCGGATCGATTGGCATGAATATCGAATCTCGGTCGCCCCGATGGGGCTTTTTGTTGGATGTTGGTCTCGCGATACCTGGGGCAGAGGCTGCCCCAGGCTGTATTCGGTCGCCGCTATGCGGCTAAAAGAAACCCTGTCCGCCGACATTTTTCGTTGCTTCTGGGACGATCCGTTCAAATTCCAGCAAGATTTGGTCTTCGGGAACGTGCCCCATTTCGTTCGTAAATTCTGTGGGACTCGGTTGGTCAGGTTTGGCGAATTGGATTTTCAATTTATCGTCGGTCAATTTATAAATCCCCGCCATCTTATGAAGTTTGCTTTCGCCCCCTCGACCGGCCACAGAGAAATACGCCGAAAGCATGATCTGCTTTGGCAATTTTGTGTCATCGACTGTCGTTGTGTAATTAACGATGCGACTACCGGTTACAACAAAACGATCCATGAACTTGGCGAGCGCCTCGTCGGGTCGGAGGACGGTCTCCCAATTCAACTGATCCTCTCGAATCTGAACGCTGATCTCCCGTGGTCGTTCGTCCGTTTCCGAGTTTTCGAATTTGGTGACGAGTCGCCATCGCCCGTTGAGACGCCAGCGATCACTTAAAAGCCGTTTTTCGTCGCGTGGATATTTGATTGAACCAAACTTCTGCAGGGCCTCGTCTGCGGCATTCAATATTTCATCCAGAAATTCAAGCAGACCAGGCTGCATTTGATTTGTAGCAATCAGTTTCAGTTCTGATAGTAAGTAATAACCTTTTTGCCCGATGCCGATTTCACCTAAAGCCCGAACCAGCGCGACTCGCGTCTGCTGTTCTTCGTTCACAACCGCGACCTTCAAATTCCGTTCTTTTGTTTCTTTTGCATTGGCGTTGGCTGGGTAGTATCCTCCCGCTCCAGCCTTGCGCATACCAGGTGGTAGTGACTCCAGCTTTTTCAGTTTCACCAGAAAAAGCTCAACGAGTTCCGGGACGACAGATTCTGCATGTGGCCCCAGCTTTCCGATTAACGCAATAATCGGAGCCCCATGTGGATCGTGCTTTTTGGCTTGAGCCAAAAGGACAATCGCCAGATCAGGGGTCTGGGGTGCTCCGACGACAACATTTGTCGCGGCGATCATCCATTCCTGAGATTCAAACGTGATCGAGTCGGTCAGCCCATATCCATCAGACAGTAGTTTTTGAAGCTCGGGCCATAAGCCATCGAATTCCTTCATCGGCTGACCAGAGTTTAGCCATACGGAACTCGCCGCAGCCAGCAAGGTGTTTTTCGTTTCCTTGGAATTTCCGGGCATTGAATTTCGTTTCAGCAATTCAGCGATGATTTCGCCAGCCTTTTCTCGCATCTGCCTGGCATGAGGGATTGTGTCGTTTCTCGTGAGGAAACGAGTGTGAAAGCTTCGGCCTGTCGAATAGGATTTCTCATCCCGAAGTGCATGCAATAATTCGTCGACCACCGCGTCACCTGGTAAACGAGCCAATGCATCGCAACCGGCCTGCACGTCATCTGGTCGCCCGTTTTCCCAGTTTTTCGATTCGAAGTATCCTTCTGCGAGAAAGATGAGTCGTGCAATTCGACGTTCATCTCCTTTAGCGGGAATCAGTGAACATGCCTCAATGGCGGCGATCAATTTTTCGGGCTTGCGTTCTGTCTCAAGCAATTTCAGCCATTGCGAATAAGCAACCCCATCGTAAGTCGTTTCGGCAGTTTTTGAATCTGAGACCGGCGTCACGACGCTGTGCAGCGGTTGATCCGTGACTGGTGAAACACCTGGATTTGGGGACGCGATAATTGGAACCCGTGTCGAAATCTTTTCGTCGACCGGCAACGGTTGAGGATTGGACTTCGGCTTGGACTCTTCGATCTTCTTGATCGTGGATTTCGCCAGGTCTTGAAGATTTGTAGTCTCAGGTTTTGCATAGTTGTTGTGAACCGTGAACTCGACAATCTTCGGTGACTCCGCAATTGCCGTCAGTTTTGGAATCGCTGGAACGGCAGGGTTTCCGATCTTTGCGAGCGCCTCGATGATTCGCATACATTGTTGCTTCAAATTGATTCCAGCGGCTTCGTCTGGCGGCCCTTTCTTAGCGTCCTCAATTGTCTTCTCAAAGGGATTCGCTGTGCTGAAAGCCTTTGCCGCTTCATCAAAAGCTAAGGCCTCTGCCCATTTGGCCTCCAATCTATCGCCGAGAAGATTGACGGCGTCCAGTGAAAAGGGGGCGATCGCGACGAGACATCGCATGCCATTGGCTGCATATTTAGGCGCTAAGATATAGCCTTCGTCGTCAATTCGTTTCGCGGCAAAGGCCAGGACGTCGGAAACTCGTAAACCACTTTCCCCGAGCAGCATCGCCGCAACGGCGCCGCTGTAGGACCATGAAGACACTTTCTGAACGTCGACTGGGTGATCAAACATTCTTTCGACAAGGGGACCCAGGCCAGGGTATGTCGTTATTGGCCGATCGCTGATGTGAACAACGCTGCCCGCACATCGCATTGCCCATTTGGCCAAATTTTCATCTGTGTTCGCCGCATTGACGAGGACGCCGATCAAGCGTCGTGAACGACGACGAATCTCGACACGGAGTCGTTGAGTTGAGTCCGACAAGACCGACGGTTCAACGGCTGTGTAGTCATTCTTGCCCGAGATAAAATTTGTATTCTTTTTCATGAAGTGAGTATCAGTCGCTCCCTGAGTTTCCACCGAACTGAGGAAATATGAGTAAAAGTCTTGAGTCGGTTTGCGAGAACTTGAGACGGCCAATTCGGAGATCAATTCCTCGACGACGATCTCGCTGGGTAGCAGTTTCAGCAGGTTTACCGAACCATTTCTCATCACGTCCGTGGTGTAATCATCTAATCGCGAACCATGAAAACGCATGATACGAAGGATTATCCTTGTCAATTGCGTGGGATCTGCCTGATCCATCAGGTGGTTCATCGCCTCCACCGCTTCGGCAATTTTTTCGATGTTTCGCTCGGTCTCCAACAGACGCATCCACTGCGATAAAGTCACGCTGTTGTAGGTGGGATCGGATTCGTTGGAATTTGTCGAAAGCGATTTGTTCGACGGCGTCTGATTCGCAAATGGAGAACCTTGTGTCGCCGTTTCAATCGAGTTGTCATTGACGTTGGCGGCTTCGTTACGGCTTGATAACGTTTCGCCTGTTGTTTCCGACTCATCCCAGCGCAAATCCGTGTTCGGGTCGAGCAGATCATTGATGCGGCGCTGGATGACTTCATCCTGGTGAGTCTGTCGTCGCTGGTAACTGGACTTTAAACGCTCGACACGTTGACCGAGTGAATCGAATTCCTCCCGCCGGCGGTGTTGTCGATGTTCGAATTGCTTCCGGGTGATCGATTCCAGTTCATTTTTCAACTTCCCTTTTTCATTCGGTCGAGCCGTTCGAATTTGAAGAGCCACTTGTCTGGCCTGTCGATCGAATTCGGCATCACGTTCGTCCGAAGGAAATTGTGCGACGGAATTGACCGCCCCCGTGCGACTGATTGCGGGCCTGTCGACCGTATTAACTGGTTCCCCCGCCTGGCTTTCCATTTCGGTAATGAAATCCGAGACCTTTTGCAGTATCGGCTGACTCGCCACCACAATCAGACTATTACTGCGTTCATCAACCGAAATCTGTGCCGAGTTGTCGAAAACATCTCTGACGACCAGGAACATCTCTTTTGAAGTTCGATTCTGAAGCCGAAAGACACGAATCTCGTTTGCACTGCCACTTAGATTTTTTCTTGTGGTTGTCTCATTGACCGCAACAGGGTTTGAATTCGGAATTTCAACATCTGAAAACTGTTGAATCGTAACGTCGCTGTTTGACTGCATTGCTTTCGGGTTTTGCAGATTTGGCAGTTGAGGATTCGGCTGGTTAGGGTTCGACAGTGGTGGATTGAGATCTGCTGGATCGGAATTATTTGTAGTGGGCTGTGGCGCCGATGGGATGTTTTTCTCCCCCAATGAAACTCTACCGTCAGAGCCAAGCGCTAATGGCGTCGACGACACTAAGTTCGGTGGTAATGCTGGTACAACAGAGGGCTGTCCAGGAACATCGGGCGAACGAGTCGCCGGGGCATCTTTGGGGACATCGGCGAAAGCTCTCCCCCTCAGCGGTGCATCGTTGGGAACTTTGACGATCGCTTTTACTTCCAAAGGTGTCGAAAGTTCTTCCGAAGGTGCCGGAAGTTGAACCTCACGCACTGAACGCACCGAGGCTGTAAAAAACCACAGTCCAAGACAGATCACAATCGCCTGTATGGCCAACGCCACTTTCAGCCAGCGAGGCGTTTTTGATGGTTCGCTCATGTTTTTTTCCAGGTATGGTTATGTCTGTGTAGTTTGAAAGTCTCGAATAACGCTGACGACAACGTACGCAACTCAAACGAAAGCCCACCGCTCCTGCGGGGGTGGTGGGGGTGGTGGGGTTGCATTGCCATTTCGGAGGTGGTGCGAATTGACTTCGACTTTACCTGTTTCCTTCATCACAACTCCGCATCGGATTCCCATTTTTTTAGTTCTCGGTCAACTTCTTCCGACTCGGTTTGCAATCCATCGTCCCATCCTTGATCCTCGGTGGTTTCGATCACTTGTGTGTTGATCGGCTGTCTCGTTTCGACGACCTGATTTCGATCAACAACCGGCAAGATGGTCGATCGAACCAATCCTGCCAAAACAACCAGCAACACCAGCGCTGATAATCCGATTAACCAATGACTGTGCTTCCCAGGCTTTTTAACAAGCTTGGAAACCTCATCAGGCAACCGAACAAGAGTCGGCTGCTGCATGTGGGCCAAGCACCGTTGCAGCAACGTCGAAACCTCGGTGGCACTCTCGAACCGATTGGTTGCTTGCTTGGCATGCAGTTTCGTTACGATCGCTTCCAGCCATTCGGGAACATGCGGATTGATCTCACGCAGCGAACGCGGCGTCTCATCACAGACCCGCCGGAGAACCCCCATCGCCGATTCGGCTCGAAACGGGGAATGGCCGGCAAGCATCGTATAAAGAACTGTTCCCAAACTAAAAAGATCTGTCCGGTGATCGACCTGATCACCACGAGCCTGTTCCGGAGACATGTACTGCGGCGTTCCGGCGATCACTCCACTTCGAGTTAAACTGGCATCGTCAGCCGCTCGGGCCAGGCCGAAGTCGGTTATCAATACGCGTTCGACGTTTCGTTCGAGCAGGATATTGCCTGGTTTGATATCTCGATGAACAAGCCCCTGGGCATGTGCGGCGGCGAGTCCTTCAGCGACCTGCTGCCCGATCCTTAGCGTGTCGATCACGTCAAACGCTCCCTGTCGCGTCAGCCGCTGTTGAAGCGATTCACCGGGAACGTATGGCATGACCAGATAGGGAGGATGGTGGTTCGCATCAACCGCATGAATCGCCACGACATGCTGATGGACAATCGCCGCAGCCGCCTGCGCTTCTCGAACAAATCGACGCCGTCCGGCAGCACTGGTCGCACAAAACGGATGTAGAACTTTGACGGCGACATACCGGTTCAACTCGTGATCGTATCCCTTCAGGACAATCCCCATTCCGCCGCAACCGATTTCTTCGAGGATCTCGAACTCCCCAAGCTTCCCAAGCATCGCGGGGTTATCTGAAGGAGCCAGAAAATCGAGCGGTACCGAAGAATCACCTGTTTCAGCGGGCAGAGCATCAATCGCGTCGAAAAACGATGATCCCGAACGGCCATTGACCCCCGAGAGTGCATCGCGAGTATCGGCCCACCAATTCTCATTGGCCGCCAGAGTCTCCATCTGCTGCCGACAATCGGCACACGTCTCCAGATGCAGCGCCACATCCGTCTGTGCGGTCTCGGGCAACTGCCCATCCAGCAGCCGCTTCAAACGTTCACGATCACAATCAGAAGTTCGAGCAAACATATTTCAAACTCGCCACAATTCTTTCGGTATTTCAAAACACCAAGCCAGCTTTAACGTTGAACGAAGGAGAAAGGCAAAAGAGGGTAGGGAACATTAATTTTCGCTAATCTGCACCAATCAGAAAAACACAAAAAAGACATTTATCTTGTCGCTTATTTGCCACTTCTTGGACTTGCCCATGAAATGTGGGCGCGGGATTAGGGTTATAATGCCTGCTCGAAGTTTACGGGTGATTGATGACCGAGTGTCGAGTGCCTTCTGACTCGGTTGTAAAAAGTTTCGATGTATTCAAAGAGGCTTTGACGAG
>CAIOKO010000262.1 GCA_903858935.1 uncultured Schlesneria sp.
ATTCATTCCGTGAAATTCGTCGGTAAAATGCAAAAAATGACAGCCTCTCCGCGTGATGAGCATTGTTCGAGAACCTACCAATTTCCAATTCGCATGTTCTCAAAAAAGGAATTTAATCCAAGTATTTGTCCCGATGCTGAGGCCACGCTTGAATCGTTTTCGACGCATGCTCATCACGCGGAGCGATGATGGCTACTTTGGAAGAAATCCTGAAACTTGACTCAAAACGTCAACTTCCTCACGCGAGGAAGTCCACTTAAAGAACCATTAATCAGATTTTTTCTTGAAGTTATTCACCGCGTCGAGTGCTCGCTGAACGTGTTCGTTGGAAACGAATTGTGCCGAGAATATTTGTCGGATAATTCCTTCCTGATCGATGACATACGTGACTCGTCCTGGAATCAGTCCCATCGTCAGCGGAACCGCAAATGCCTTGCGCAGCGAACCATCCTTGTCGCTGATCAGCGGAAACGACAGTTTGTGCTGACCAATGAAATCGCGATGACTTTCTTCGGAATCGCCACTCACGCCGATCACAGCAACACCCGCGTCGGTGAATTTCTCGTAAGAGTCACGAAACGCACAGACTTCCTTCGTGCAAATCGCTGTTCCATCTTTCGGATAGAAGAAGAGGACCAGGCCCTGCTTCCCGACGAAATCCGAAAGCTGGACACGCTCACCATCCTGAGTCGTGGCAGTGAAGTCTGGCGCATGATCGCCAATTTTTAAGCTTGACGGTCTTTGTTTCATGGACGAATCCACACTGAGTGCCGACCATAACATCGCTAGGACTAATCCCCCGCGTAAACTCCAGGCGATTGTCCGCCACCAATTGGTCCTTACCAGTCGCATTTGAGCTGCGGGATCGAATCCCCTGGACAGCACGTTATGGAGCGGAACCTGGACAAACGCCGTCGAAAACCAGATGACTAACAGTAACCCAGTTCCGATCCACAGTTGCCAGTCGGAAGCGGCCGCTGGCGGGAATAAAATCAGGAGCGCAGCGGTCAACCCTTCCAGCAGCATCAAAGGTGCGACCAGCCACTTGATAAATCTTCGATGGTGTTGCTCATAAGCAGGAAATTCCGAGTGTCCGACGTTTGAAAGCAGCGGGTAATGGACAAGCTGCACGAACCAGATCAATCCGACCAGCACCAAAGTCACCGCCGCATGGGTCAGAAAAAACAGTTTGATGTATGAATCGTTCATGCAAGTTCTTTCAACGCGAGATTCTCTGTTTATCGAAAGGAAAAGTCGCGTTTCATACGTCTACTGGCTGCATCGAGGACTTCGGGTATGATTCAGATTTCCATTTTCCCGATTCGATTAATTGACGCGTCGTCTGGTGACGGTAGGCAAACATGGCATCAAGTTTCCGACGAATAAACCAGCCACCTGCCCACAACCCAATCAGGCCCAACGGCAGAGCATACTCGACTTCGTCGCGCAAGACTGTTGCTCCCTGCCCGGCATCGAAAAATCGATGACGATGATACCAATAAGCAAAAGGTCCTGATTCCTGACGATCTGCGAAAAGATGTGGACGGTCAAATTCTGTGTGAATCGCAATCCATTCTAAGGGTATAGGTCCCATACCGCCGCGGAGAACAACACGGCTTCCAGGCAGGAGAGAACCGGACGACTCGACAACTTTCATATTTTCCCATGGGGGGATTAAAAGGGTCAACGCATCGCGGCTGTTGTGAAATTCAAAGACAACGTCAGGCGGAGCGTCAATCGTTGATTCTTTCGCGAAGCGTTGACGCAGGGCCGTTCCAGTAAGCCCGCCGTATCGGTGACGGACAGCATCAATCAAAATCATCGTAAACGGCACCCACCAGATCAGATCATTCGTCAAAATCGTTAGGCCGAAAAGAGGTGGAAAGGTGCCGCGCATCAGAGTGGAAGCAAAGCCGATCGGACCAAAAATCTTACCAAGTAGCCCGACGAGGACGATCGGCCAATGCGTCCGTGAATCAAATGCAGCGATCAGATAACCAATCCCATAAACGCCAACAATCATACCGACGCACTGCCAGATTTCGGGATAGTTGATTCGTTCGGCGCCAGTCAGATCAAATAGAAGGTTCGGCCAAATTATCGTCAATGTCCCCCAGACCAGGTTGTAAATTCCGGCAGCCAGCAGCCACCAACTCGCCCAGCGAGGTTGTTCGGTGAATCGAGTTGAGGAGCTCATCAGAATATCCATTTATGTCAGAAACCGGAGAATTTAAACGTCGTGCCGCTTTCAACGAATCGTTGCTAAAGAGGTAACCGTTCTGACTTTCAGGAATTAACACAGAATCCCTGATGCAATTTCGCTTCTCGAACGCCGCCGTAGCAGGCAAACCGATGAATCTCCCCCACCCTTTGAATTTGGCGCAAACGCCAGGGGTAGTGGCGCAGGTTTTTGACAAAAGATTTTGACCGTCTGGTCTCCCCTGCACTTTCAGTGCAACGCTTTAAAGAGTTTTGCGTCGGGAGTTGCGGTGAATCAGACAATGCGACGAAACCGCACCGTCTCTGCGGCGGTACGGTGAAAATCACCGCGTTGCCCTTCAGGCTGAAAAACATAGGTCAAGACAAGGCCATACCAATCAGGACGATGGAGCCCGGTACGCCGGGAAGAAACCATCCGGACTGCTGGCGGTTTTGCCCGTGCGAGCTTCCCATTGCTGACAGAGACGTTGATACGATTCCGGGTCGGAAATCAGGCGCCATGTGTAAAACGGTGCCCGAAGGTGTGAGAAGCCGGCCTTAAACTGAAACAACGAATCTTCGGAGCCGCCGTAGCCGCCGCCGAGATGCATCGTGTGATTGCCCCGTTCCTTGGCCCAGGTGCGGACGGAATCGAGCATCACTTTTGTCGGGTATTGGCTGTGAAATTCTTCGGTCGTGCCGCTGAGATGATACTGTACGATGCCGCACACTTCAGAAAAGATACCGCCGCAGGTGACGGCACCGTCTTTGTGGCAGATCGCCAGATGCAGTACGTCGCCGATTGCTTCACGCAGTTCGGTGAAATATTCACGTGGAAAGAAATAGTGTTCGCTGGCACTGACTCGACGCATCGTCTCGGTATAGGCTCGAAGGAACTCGTCGAAGTCTTTCCAATCCGATTGGATTTCGACTGTGAATCCTTTCTTTCTGGCCCGGTTGATCTCACTGCGGTGGCCTGCTCGCGTCTGATGCCATAGTTCTTCCTGCGGCAAAGTCAGGTCGATATTAATTGTCTGACCATGCTGAACGAGACAGCCTGCGGTTCGAAGCGGTTCCAGCGGAAACGGAATCGTCGGGTGCGACCGTAAAAACGCTCCGACAACCCCACGTTCGCGCAGCCCTTCGCACAGCTTGGCAATTGCCTGATCGAGAAACGGTTCGATCGGGCCTTCGCCCTGATTGATGACAAGGGGCGCGGCGTACCCGTACGGCGTAATTGCATCGAACAACGGAGTAGCAGATTCACAGGTTTTTGGTACCGGGCGACCGATTAACGTCGTTAAAAACCGATGACCGTGATCGTCTTCGGCATGAAAAGCGAGCGTAAAACCATCCGCTTCAGGAGCACATAGTCGGTCGCGGGTACTGAGTTCGACATATTTGGGCAAGTGATAGAAGTCATGCGGAGAATCGGCAAGAAACCGCTTCCACAAGTCCGAATCAGGCCCAATAAACTCACAACGCATCCAGAAAAGCTCCCAGGTCAAAGCGCATCGATTCAGGAGAACACGTTGTGTAGTCGATGCCGTCCACTGCGCGAAGTCCGTTTCGCGCCTGAAGGTTACGCTACGAAGCTGGCCAAAACCATTGACGTTTGTCACGAAATGGAAAAAACAAACTTCACCCCCTTTACGGGGATGGTTAACGGGCCTTTGCCCTGGTACTCAATTCTGTTTATAAGCACCGAAAAATCTGGTGCACTGGCCCACTATCCACCCCCTTAGAGAGGGTGGGGGTTCGATCAGATTATGCACCTTTGGTTTATTCTCCCGCGTCGTTCGAATAATGCGGGATGTTTGGACCTCAAACTTCAGCTCAACTTGCGATCCTGAATCCATTCGGTGTGGAACATCTGACCGCGAGGCTTGTCGATCCGTTCGTACGTATGAGCTCCGAAGTAATCGCGTTGAGCCTGCAACAGATTGGCTGGAAGTCTGGCTGACCGATATCCGTCGAAGTAGTTGAGAGCCGCACTGAAGACAGGCGTCGGCAGTCCGAGTTGGATTGCAGTGGAGAGGACTCGTCGCCAGCTTGGTTGAGCCTTCTGGACGGCGTTGCTGAAGAAGTCGTCCAGCAGCAGGTTTTCCAGTGTCTGATTCTTGTCAAACGCAGCTTTAATGTCGCCCAGGAATCGCGAACGGATGATGCAGCCACCGCGCCACAGCAGGGCGATGTTGCCGTTGTTCAGCTTCCAGCCGAATTCTTTCGCTGCAGCATCCAGCTGGACGTAACCTTGGGCGTAGCTACATAACTTCGAAGCATAGAGTGCCTGTCGGACGTCTTCGATGAACTGCTTCTTGTCACCAGTAAACTTCACGTCTGCAGGGCCGTGCAGAATTTTGCTCGCTCGGACTCGTGCATCCTTTTGAGCCGACAGACAACGAGCGTAAACCGCTTCGGTAATCAGCGTGGTTGGAACGCCGAGATCGAGCGCGTGTTGGCTCATCCACTTCCCGGTTCCCTTTTGTTGAGCGGTATCGAGAATCTTATCAACGAGGTATTCACCCGTTTCTTTATCTTTCACGGTAAAGATGTCTCGGGTGATTTCGATCAGATAGCTTTCGAGTTCCCCTTCGTTCCATGATTTGAAGACGTGGTAAAGCTCGTCATTCGTCAGTCCGAGGGCATTTTTCAAAATCAGGTAGGCTTCGCAGATCAACTGCATATCGCCGTATTCGATCCCGTTGTGAACCATTTTCACATAGTGGCCAGCGCCCGCATCACCGACCCAGTCGCAGCAGGGAATATCGTTGTTTGGACCGACCTTGGCCGAGATTTTCTGGAAGATGTCTTTGACAAACGGCCAGGCATCATGATGACCTCCAGGCATAATACTAGGGCCTTTCAACGCCCCTTCTTCACCACCGGAAACCCCGGTTCCGATAAATCGCAGACCAGCGGCCCTGAGGTCTTTGTCACGGCGGTTGGTATCGACGAAGTCCGAGTTTCCACCGTCGATGATAATGTCACCAGGTGACAACAGCGGCTTCAATTGTTCGATGACCGCGTCGACTGGTGCCCCCGCCTTGACCATAATCATCATTCGTCGCGGAGCTTTCAGGCTGGCAACGAACGACTCCAGTGTGTGATAGCCTTCGATTCGACTCGCGGTGCCGGCATGGACTTTGTCAGCCGGTTCGTTTTTCAGTCCGCCGACGAATTCATCGGTGGTCCCTGTCGTGCGGTTGTAGACCGCAACCGAAAATCCGTTATTGGCCATATTAAGAACGAGATTCTGACCCATCACGGCCAGGCCAATCAGACCGATATCGTGCTTTGACATTCTGCTAAAATCCAAATCCGCGGGGTGAAACGAGTCAACCGATCCAGACAAACGGAACGGACGAATTTCCGTCTCATAGAGTTATGACGCGATTGTACGCGGATCAGGGTGAACTGAGCAAATCAAAGGGGAACAGACGTTGCTCAAACTTATTGTGGATTTTTTGAAGCACCGTTTAGCAGAGGTTCAGGTGGTCTGGACAAGCCATGGTCTTCGTGGGAACGTAATCCCCTTTGTCGTGGAACGGAGATGGCCGAAGTCGCGACGTTTTTCAATGATCGAATCACCTTAAACGTCATCTGGAGCGTTCGTTGGCAAGTCATCATGATCGGAAACCCTGGTATCGGATTCTTTACCTTCAGGTGTTGCTCGCCGTCGTCGCCGGCATCGCGATTGGTTACTGCTTTCCTCAATTCGGTAAGTCACTGAAGCCACTCGGCGACGGTTTTGTGAAACTCGTCAAAATGATCATCGCTCCGATCATTTTCTGCACGGTGGTTCATGGGATCGCTTCGATGAGCGACGGCCGAAAACTGGGACGGCTGGGAATCAAGACGCTGATCTATTTTGAGATTGTATCGACGTTTGCGCTGATCATCGGGCTGATCGTTGTCAATTTCTGGAAGCCAGGTGTCGGATTTCATATCGACCCGCAGTCACTCGACCCCTCGATTGGAAAAGGCTACGCCGCGTCCGGTCAGTCACATACATCGATCGATTTCTTTTTAAACATCATTCCCAAGTCGTACTTCGATGCCTTTGCGTCGGGGGACATTCTGCAGGTGTTGTTGATTTCCCTCCTGACCGGGTTTGCGCTTTCATTCATGGGTGATACAGGTAAGCCCGTTCTCGACGCTCTCGCGATTGGCGAAAAGGTTTTCTTCGGGATCATGCACATGATCGTCAAAGTTGCGCCACTCGCGGCACTCGGTGCGATGGCATATACGGTCGGAAGTCATGGGATCAGTGCTCTAGGTCCGCTGGTTTCGCTCATGATTGGCTTTTATGTGACGGCTGCGGTCTTTGTGATTGGCGTACTCGGCGCGATTTGCTGGGCGACGGGATTTTCGATCTTCCGTTTCATTGGGTATCTTAAGGAAGAAATTCTGCTGGTGCTGGGAACCAGCTCGTCCGAAACCGCTTTGCCGGGAATGCTGGAAAAACTGAAACGATTGGGGTGTGCGGAATCGACGGTCGGCTTTGTCGTTCCGACGGGATATAGCTTTAATCTCGACGGGACGAACATCTATATGACGATGGCCGCCGTGTTTCTGGCACAGGCGACGGATACTCCTTTGGACCTGGGTCAGCAGATCCGACTGCTGCTGGTCGCCATGGTTTCATCAAAGGGAGCGACAGGGGTGACGGGAGCCGGATTCATCACTCTGGCGGCCACGATGGCCGCAGTCCCGTCGATTCCTATTCAGTCGGTCGCCATTCTGATTGGCATTGATCGATTCATGAGTGAATGTCGAGCGATCACGAACTTGATTGGAAATGGCGTCGCAACGGTCGTGATCAGTCGGTCAGAGAACGAGATCTCTGCGGCGGAGTTGAATGAAGCGATGACGAGAACTCGATCGGGCAGTGCATTGAGAGTGAGTGAGTGAGGTGGATCATACAGTGTTGATGGCGTTACGAATTGGGGTCCGGCGTTCAAATTTCAAAATTGGCCCGGCACTGCCGGTTAGTGCGCGTCGGACGACGGGTTTAGAATAGGATTATGATTCACGCGTTGATCGGGAGCAAATAGGGGGTCGGGTGTTCAGATTTCAAAATTGGCCATGATGCGGCATTGAATTTGGCCGTCGATCTGGCGGCCATTTTTGAAATTTGAACGCCCGACCCCCTCCTCTTACGACCCCTCTACTGAAACAGCTGCGTCGCTAAAAGGAGATCACCAACAATCCACGCTGTGGCAGAACTCGCGGCGACTGCGGCGGCGTATGTTGTTCCGCGACTTTGCAAGCGTTTCAGTTTCACAAACAATGACGCGGCGTTTGCCATGAGAGTCATCATCGCAAGCAAAGTACCGATGATCACAACACGATTGCCGAGAACTGCCGACTTCCAGACAGGGTAAATTTCGGTGCGGACTGCAGGTGACACTTCAATTTGTTGCCACAGACGGCACATTGGCAACTCCATCGAGCCAGTTTTTTTTGTGATTGGTTCCAGGTATTGACGTTTCACTGCGATGCGGGCCAATCGTTCGTCACTCAACACCCGTTGGCCTGGACGGTCAAACTGGCTCTTATGCCGTTCGGCAAAGTCAGTACGGACGATCGATGCAGCACGTGGTAGAAGCTCGCGAAGGGCTTCCGCTTCAGTTGACCAAAGACCACTCGACAACACGATTTTCTGGACGCCATCACCCTGGGACTCTCCATCGTCAATCCACCTTGGTCGGCCGATCGTCGGATCGCTTTGAGATCGTTGGTACGGGTTCTCTGTTTGAGTCTGAGATTCGACGGCGGTGGGAATATTGACGATGGGAGTTAAGGAAAACCATCGTTCTAATTCGTGGTTGAATTCACCGCTCAGCGCGACAAAAACCGCCATAACGCTCGTTGGTGCAGCCCAACAGCGAACGATTTCGTGAAATGTTGACGCTCTTGCGACTGGGGATGTCAGAGGATTCGTTCGAACACGCCAGTGACGAACAACTCTTCGGCACACCATGATTCCAATGAAACCGAGTAAAGCCAGCAGGATCAGGGCAACGACGGCCCAACTAAGTTGATTCACAGTGATTCGGTTCATTGTCTATCTCCGCCCAATCAGCGGGGGCCGTGGAGTCCAGTTGGACGCGAGCTGTACGGTGGTCGAAATGGCGCCCGCCCAAACGACGGCATAGGCTTGGGGGAATTTAAAAATCCATGACATAAGGTACGCTATCGCAACGGATGCGATAACGTTCCAGGTTCGAAAGCGTACCCTGCGCATCGGGTCCATCTCACGAGACCAGGGTCTCATTGCCAGCCATCCCGCGAAGAACCAGGCATAACCCAACCACGTCGGATCGCCACCTTGAACCACCAGCGGATTCGTTCCTAAGGATGAAAAAACCGACCTTGCGGTATATGACGCGGGGGGGATGTTGACCATCAGAAATTCACCCATCGCATAGGCGAATGACCCGATCAGGGCACCCGTGGCAAGCCGCACAATCCAACGCTGTCGTCTAGTCCAATCCTTTCCGAGGGTCCCCGTATGACCAATCAATATCAACCAGGTGCCGATGACGGACGTCGCAGCAAACAAAACTGCATGCTCCAGACTCGGCATGATCGGAGCGGGGCGAAACAGTCCCCGCGAGATTGCGAAACCTGTGGCGACATAAATACCCAATGACAACACAGATGCGATGACCGACGCCGTCCCCAATGAATTTGCGAGTTCCGGCAATCGCTTACTTAACGGTAAGACAACGATCTCTGGCTTTTTCGCAGAATTGTTACACCGAGTCGTCGTCGGTAATGACGCTGGCTTCGATTTCTGAACGGAGGGGGCTGTCCGCTGTCCGTAGATGTGCTCCTCCCAGTGAGGCGGGGCTGTTGTCGAGAACGGGTCCTGGTAAGCAGGTAATGTCCGGGGTAACGATTTCATGGCCCCAAAAGAACGCCACGGCGAGGAATTCTTGATCAGAGAAATCAGCTTATTTGAATAGTTGATCAGAACGACAAATGCATAGGCAGCAATCACGACGCCAAACATTCCGCCGATGCCTGAAATCCCGAAAAGCAACAAGATCACTGCGGTCACAATATTGGAGTTATCAGACTGTGATTTCGATGAAACGAGTTGGGGCAAAGGCCGATCAACGGGAATTCCGTTCGTGCGACCAGTTCCGACTTTTGATTGTTGACGTGAACCCGAGGAAAATTTTGGTAGAAACGAAGATTCGGGGATGACCAATGGCTCGGCAGCACCCGCAGTCGCTTGAAGAAAATCCCGTTCAAGTTCTTTGGCGGTCGAAGTTCGTTTCTGGGGGTCTTTTTCGAGTGCTCTGGCAATCGTAGGACGAAGCGACGAAGGGATCGGCATCAGATCAGGCCGAGCGGTGAGGTGCTTCATCAATATTTCGGCTGTTGTTTCGCCGTTAAAGGGGAGTTTTCCCGTGATCAGTTCGTATAACATGATGCCGAGGGAATAGACGTCGACCTCAGGTCCGTACTGACCTCGTGCCACCTCTGGAGCCATGTAGTAAACAGTTCCAACGCTTTGCGTATGCTGCCCGCGACGATCGCTATCGAGTCGTTTTGATAAGCCGACATCGCCTACTTTCACGACGCCGTTTTCTCGATAGACGTTTGCCGGCTTCAGGTCGCGATGGACGATTCCCCGGTCATGCAAATGAGTGACTCCGGCGACAAGTCCACTCAGCCAATCCCGAACCTCTTCAAGTGGTAAGCCGTTCGGGAACGAAACGAGGACATCTTCGAGGCTCGACCCGGCGACATATTCCATCACGACCCAGTGATCGCCATGCACGTCAGTCTTCAGATCAAACAGATTAACCAGGTTCGGATGCTTCAGGTTCAGGCACTGCGTCACCCCCCGAATCTCAACATCCTGATCTTGATGATGCAGCAGCTTGAGTGCAACTTCCTTGCCACCGTCGCTGTGAGCGAAATAAACCTCACCAAACCCGCCACGGTGAATACCGCGCTGGATTGTGTAGCCTGTAAGAGGCTGAGCACCTGTCTGGTAGGTAAAACGCATAAAGGATTACGTCTAAAGTTGGGTTCGGTTGTTTCGACGAGACGGTCTGTATCATCCAGGGAGATACATTGAACGAGCTCGAACCAGTTCCGTCCCTGGCGGCAAAGCGAGCTGCTCACCTGATTTCGTATAGAAGGCAAGTCCTTTATAGCTCGTTAAATAGCGATACTCGGTCACGAAGAAGCCCCATTTCTGAATGACAACCAATGGCTGGTCTTGTTTTTCCAGAATCGCCTGAAAATCCTCGGGTTCCAAAGTCACGGTCGTACCAAAAACACGCGGGGCTTCAATCGTTTGAGCGGGTACAACCCTATGATTGTTGAAGTCGATACTCAATTTTCATTCCTCCGCCACGCGGAAATCCGCCTGAATGTGCTTGCCATTGTAACGTAGCGGAGGAGAATTCAGATCATCGAAAATCGTTACTTTATTGCGACAGCGTCTTCTGGCGTCGATTGGCTGAAGTAGGCGTCAATCTGTTTATCGAGATCAACAGGTACGGAAGGAGCCACTGACTCGACGGGAATCAGACCGACAAACTTCCCTTCGACGTCGAGCATCTTCTGCTTGACGTCCAACTGCTTATTTAATTCGGTGATCAATTTACGAGCGTGGCTGAGGTTCGAATCATCAATCGCGAGCTGGCTGACAGTTTCCGCAGCCTTAACGGTGTGAACGCGAGCCTGAAGCTGTTCCAGCTTCACTTCCAGATCTTTCTTGGACTGCATCATATTTTCGAGCTTATTGCGATTGGCAACGAGCGTCATTTCACGAGCAGCAAGAATCTTGCGGTCCGCTGCGAGAATTTCTTCTGCTGCCTTAAACCGTTCGAAGCGCATTGCGAGATCTCGCTTTACATCGGTTGAGGTATACGAATGTCGTGCATACACGTAGGCAGTTTTGCCGGTTCCCAGATCGTTTCGCAGGGCCAGGATCGCGTCCTTCTGCTTGGCGATGTCAGATTCTTTCTGAGCGAGCGTTGTTTGAAGGTGTTCAATATCAACTTGCTGCTCGGCCACGACATGCATACATTGCCGAATATCAGGAACAAGCTGTTCAATCAGCGTGCGTGCGCGTTCCATTTCGAATTCGATTGGAACTTCGGCCTTGACCGCGTTTCTCACGTTCTGGCAACCGGCTCGGAGATAGCTGACCGCTTCGCGCCCGAAGACAAAAGTACCGGCGATAACAGCCAAACTGAGTACCATCAGACCTTTTTTAAACATCATTAACCCCCTGTTTTGGATTCGAAAAAGATTTCAATCACGACTTCATCCGTTCACTTGTGACGTCGTATTCATGGGTTATTCGCTGGTCAGAGCAAAATCTTGCGCAAAATCCGGGAAATTCTTCGGAACGATGAAAAAACGGTTAATCCGCAACGGATTGGGCCATGAATGAAACCGAAAATGACTACAATGGGTAATGTCAACGCCGATACATCATGCGATTTTGGCGGCTCTCTTCGTTGGAAGACGAACAGGATAACGGGAAGAATTCATGCTTCGATCTGGACTGATTGCATTGTTGATTACAGGTGTCGTGGCCACAGCCCCGGCTGCTGAGAGCGTTTCAAAGCGACTCGGCCAGACGGTATCCGATTTTTCGCTGAAAGATTTTCGCGGGAAAACGCACACATTGGACGAGTACAAATCGAGTAAGCTCGTCGTGATCGCCGTCTTAGGAACTGAATGCCCGCTCGCCAAGCAATACGCAGTCAAACTGCAGAAACTGGCTGACATATATGCGGATCGTGGAGTCACATTTCTCGGCTTGGATGCAAATCGCCAGGATTCGCTGGCTGAAATTGCCGCATTCGCCAGGACGAATTCGTTGTCTTTGCCGATCCTGAAAGACCTGAACCAGGAAGTTGTCGACAACTTGCAGGCAGTTCGAACTCCCGAAGTCTTTCTGCTCGATACTCAGCGGATAATACGGTATCGAGGTCGGGTTGATGATCAATTCGCGGTGGGAGGTCGGACACGTCCGGCACCGACCCGTGAAGATCTGAAGGCAGCCATCGACGAATTGCTCGCAGGAAATCAGGTCAGCGTTCCTGAGACAACTGCGATCGGTTGTTTGATTGGGCGTTCGCGTCCGCCGAAACAGGATGCCACCGTCACATATTCGAACCAGATTTCTCGAATCCTGCAGAAGAACTGCGTCGAGTGTCATCGTCCCGGCGAGATCGCTCCGTTCAGCCTGACTGAATACCAGGAAGTCGCTGGCTGGGCCGATATGATCGTGGAAGTGACTCAGTCGCATCAAATGCCACCATGGCATGCCTCACCAGAATTTGGCCATTTCGTCAATGAGCGACGGCTGTCGGCAGAAGACCTGAACCTGATTGAGCAATGGGTCGCTGCCGGTGCACCAGAAGGGAATCCTGCCGATTTGCCGCCACCGAAAACCTATACAGAAGGCTGGCAGCTTCCCCGTCAACCCGACCATGTCGTCTGGATGTCAGAAACCCCTTACAAAGTTCCGGCAGAAGGAACGGTTCGTTATCAGTATTTCACCGCCGATTCCGGTTTGACGGAAGAAAAATGGCTCACCTCAGCCGAAGTGATTCCAGGGAATCGTGAAGTTGTGCATCACGTCATCGTGTTCATGACGACCGACGGAAAAGTCCAGGATTCGGAACGGCAGATGGTCACGGCGTTCGTGCCAGGTCTGCGTATTACCCCGTTTCCGAAAGGGATGGCCAAGAAAATTCCTGCCGGGGCGAAATTCGTCTTTCAAATGCATTACACACCGAACGGAGTCGCTTGCGAGGATCGAACTCAGATCGGTCTGGTTTTCGCCGACCCTGCTGAAGTGACGCACGAAGTTCAAACCGCGACGACAGTTAATCGCCGATTCAAGATTGAGCCTCAGTTGGACAACCAGTCTGTTCAATCACAGGTTGTGACGGCCCCTGCGGATTTGATTTTGCTGTCAATGTCACCGCATATGCATTTGCGAGGCAAATCATTCCGCTACGAATTGACGCTGCCTGACGGAACGCAGGAAACATTACTCGATGTGCCACATTACGATTTCAACTGGCAAACAGCCTATCGTCTGGCTGAACCGAGAATTATCCGTCGGGGATCGAAGCTGAAAACGTATTCCTCTTATGACAATTCACCAAATAATCTCGCAAACCCCGACCCTTCGAAGACGGTGAGATGGGGTGATCAATCCTGGGATGAAATGCATCTCGGCTACTTCGATATCGCGATCCCGAAGGGCTCCGAAAACATGGTCGACCAGGAGATCGCCAAAAAGATCTTCAGTATGTTCGACAAGAACAAAGACGGTCAGTTGGCACGAGACGAAGTTGATCCCGACAAAAGGCCCATCTTTGATAAACTCGACGCCAACCAGGACGGAATCGTCACAGAAGCAGAACTGATCCCGCGCATTCCGGAGTTGCGTAAATTGCTCCGTCTGTAAACGACGATTCAGTCGCTTCTCCCTCCTGATCAACGCACGAACGATGATCCAATTCTAATCCCGTCATGCGGCGCGCATGAACCGGCTATGTCAGTCATTTCGCAATCGCAATCAACGCGCGAACGGTAACCGCATTCTTAACCCGTCGTGCGACGCGTACAAACCGGTTACGCCGGTCGTCCGACGTGCATCAACCATCTGTACCGGTCACGGACCAGACATGAATCGTACGATCGAATCCTGCCGAGGCGAGTTGCTTTCCGTCGGGACTGAATGCCACGCAGTAAATTGTGTTTTTATGAGCCGGGGTCGACAGCAGCATTCGAGAGCTGGCCGGTTCCCAGACTCGCAGAACTCCGTCGGCTCCACCTGAGACCAGCCATTTTCCGTTGGGGGAAAATACGACTGACTTTATGAGGCCGGAATTTGTTTCCAGTGTTGTTACGGATTCGCCGGACTTCGTCCATATTCGAATATTTCCATCGGCTGATGCTGAAGCCAGCAGCTTGTCGTCCGGCGAAAACGCCAGTCCTTCGACCCCCTTGGAATGTCCATTGATCGTCTGGGTCAATGACTTTGATTCGACGCTCCACAACCGGATCGAAAGTTCATCGCCACCCGAGGCAACAAGTTTGCTGTCGCCACTGATCGCAACACATTGCGGGTTTCCATCATGACCAGTCAGAATGGCTATAGGTGCGTTTGTCTGGGCGTCCCATAAACGAATGGTCTTATCGAACCCGCCGGATGCCAGAAGTGTTCCTGTGCGAGCCGCTGCGGCACACGACAGATAATCCTGATGACCACTGAACGTCGCCTGCACGGCTCCCCCGTCAGCCGTCCAGAGCTTCAAGGTCCGGTCGAGGCTGGCGGTCACAATCCGGCCGTCAGCCAGATATCCGACGTACGCCACGCCGTCCCCGTGTCCTTTCATTGTCGTCACCAGTTCGCCGTTTGATGCATCCCAGAGCCGGACGGTGTTGTCGAGGCTGGCGGTTGCCAACTTCTTGCCGTCGGGAGAAAACGCAGCCCAGTAAATGGCGTTACCGTGTGTCAGCGTCCTGATTCGTTGCAACCGTAGCATAGAATACTAGACCAGTTCTGGCAGCGGTTCATAAATGGGATCGACAAGGTATTGCGGGCGGCCCGAAACGTCGGGCAACATCGTGCGGGCGACATCAATTCCCAGGTTGCGGTACAGCGTGGCGAAGACTTCCTGAAAATGGACCGGGCGTTCCTTAGGATGTTCACCCAGACGATTCGTTGATCCGATCACCTGGCCTGTTCGCAAGCCGCCGCCTGCAAGCATAGCGCATGCGACCTGGGGCCAATGGTCTCGACCGCCGTTCTTGTTAATGACGGGTGTACGACCGAATTCACCCCAGACAACTACCGTGACGTCTTTGTCCAATCCACGGTCTCGCAAGTCATCCAGCAGGGCGGACAGTCCTTGATCGAAAATCGGCAAGTGGTCGCGGGCGTTTTCAAAATTCGTTCCGTGCGGGCGGCCGTGCCAATCCCAGCGTCCGTATGCCAGAGTCACCACGCGTGCTCCCGCCTCGACCAGTCGCCGCGCTGCGAGTAAGTAATCATTCATCAGCGGTCCCGCATCGCCATAACCTGCGTTCTCCGTCGCACCCCGTCCATACATGTCGCGAACGCGCGGGTCTTCCTGCTCAAGGTCGAGCGCGTCCACCAGTTTACTCGACGTCAGGATTCCGAACGCCGCCTGGTATTGAGATTCCAGACCGACCAGTGCACCACTGACTTCAGCCTCTCGTTTCAAGCGATCGATCTCATTGAGCAGTTGTTTGCGATTCCGCAGGCTTTCCACGCTGATCCCAGCCAGTCCCAGCCGGGCCTGTTCTGCATTGGGAGCAAACGGTGCATGAGCTTGTCCCGCAAATCCGGCCTGGCCGGGGTCACCCCAAGCCGCATTCTTCATCCGCGGAGATAATCCGATGAAAGGGAGCGTCCCAGGTTCGACTGGCCCCTGAATTTTGGAAACTGCCGCGCCGAACGAGGGCCATCCCCCTGCCGGTTGGCCATTTACTCCGTGGCCGGTCATACACTGGAATGCGGCGTGACGCCCTTCAGAACCGACCAGAGAACGAATAATTGCCAGCCGGTCCGTGCGCTCAGACAGCAAAGGGAGTAACTCGCAGATTTCGATGCCGGGAACTTTCGTCGCGATCGGCTGAAACTCACCGCGGATTTCAACCGGGGCATCCATTTTCAAATCGACCATGTCCTGGTGTGGTGGCCCACCAGACAGAAATACCATGATCACCGACTTGTGCGATGTCCGTCCTGACGCGGCTTCCGCACGCAATAGTTCGGGCAGGCTGAGACCACCCATGGCCAAGCCGCCGATCTTCAAGAGCGACCGGCGACTCATCCCGTCACAAAATCGATGCCGTGTTCCCAGCAGATTAAGCATGACTCACCCTCGCAATCTTCGCATCAACATTCACCAAGATGATAGCGTACGGATAAATCAGGATCGATGTCCATCCTGAAGTCTCTCCGAGGATGCCTTAAAGCGATAAGTTTCGAGGATTGGCGGGGTTCGTCCATCTAGAAGAATCACTGTTTTTCACGCGACAGGATACTTTTCCAGCCAGGCCTGAAACATGAGGACGTCCCATAAGAGATAGCACCAGTCAACCCGGCCCTGAAGATGTTCCGTCCATTTCTGTCGGATCGGCTGGGGGTTGAAAAAGCCTTCTCTTTTCAGACGAGCTTCATTGATCAGGTTTTCGGCCCAATCACGAAGCGGTCCGCGCAGCCAGTCGCCGATTGGAACACCGAATCCGACTTTCGGTCGTTCGAACAATTCACGGGGAATGTACTTGGCCAGAACGTCTCGCAGGATTCGTTTTCCGCTGCGTCCCTGAACTTTGAAAGCGTGGGGCAGAGACCAGGCAAATTCCACGACCCGATGATCGAGCAACGGCGTTCTTGCTTCGAGCGACACTCCCATACTCGCACGATCCACTTTCGTGAGGATATCGCCGGGTAGATAGTTCAAAGTGTCGTAAGCTTGCCAGGATTGCTGATACCTTGCGGATGTCGTTGCCTCATCGAAATTTAATGAAACCTCAGCCCGACGCGCAAGCGAGGGATCTTCATCTGTCAGGATCGCCAACGTATCGCGATCGGTATGCGACAACCCCACGACGACTTTGTCCAGATCTCGCCAATGTGACATGTTCCGCAGATAACGATCGTTGGGCCCCTTTTCATTTAAGACATCCGACGCTCGCGAAAACAATGTCGCCAGTCGGCCAAGGGGAAGTCGTCCCGCGACCTGGCAGGCCCGTCCGAACGAAGTTCGAATGAAAGGAGGCATCGAATGCAATACTCGGGCAATCCGAAGAAACGCACTTCGCTTTGTCGAATCGGTCGCTGAAAACGGATCGAGCGCTTCAAAGTAGCGGCGGTATCCGCAAAAAAGTTCGTCGCCCCCATCGCCCGACAACGCGACCGTCACGTGGCGTCGTGCAAGATGACTGACGAGGTACGTGGGGATCTCTGACGAATCCCCGAACGGTTCATCGAAGAGTTGCGGCAGCAAAGGAATCACATCAAGAGCCTCTTTCGATGTGACCACGATCTCGGTGTGATCCGTTTTCAGGTGACGGGCCACTTGCCTGGCAAACGGAGCTTCATTGTAAGCTTCTTCCTCAAATCCAATCGTAAACGTTTTCACCGGACGAGACGACTGCTTCTGCATCAAGGCGACGACAAGCGATGAATCGATCCCTCCCGAGAGAAACGCTCCCAGTGGGACATCCGCCACCATTCGACGACCGACGGCGTCCGTCAGAAGTTGATCGAGACTGTCAACCGCTTCGCCATACGAACCAGTAAACGGTTGGGCTTTTCCATTCGCCACGACTTGCTGGAAACTCCAGTACTCCTTTTGTCTGGGCATCCTTGAATTCGACCAGAACTGATCATCGCTCAGTTTGATTGTGATGGATGTCCCGGGACGAAGCGGCATGGCATCGAGATAAATTGATTGGCTCGACAGATAAGACTGCCGCAGGAATTCGCTGATTGCTTCACGATTGATGCCACATGTAAACGCGGGATGAGCACGCAATGCCTTCAGTTCGGAACCGAAGAGAATCGTCGGGCCACACTTGGCAACATAAAGAGGCTTCTTGCCGAGCCGGTCACGAACCACGGTCAGTTCTTGTCGATGGTTATCCCAGGCAGCGATCGCGAACATGCCAATACAGCGTTTGATCGTTGGTTCAATGCCCCATTCAGCGAATCCTTCGACGAGGACTTCCGTATCCGATCGGCCGCGAAACGGTCGACCCTCGGCCGCCAGTTCGTCGCGTAGCTCATGATGGTTGTAGATCTCGCCATTAAACGCCATGACAAAACGACCGCATGACGAGGTCATTGGCTGATGACCCAATGGTGAAAGATCAAGGATCGAGAGTCGGCGAAAACCGAGGGCCATTCCGGATTCGGCGTCGCACCATGTTCCCGCATCATCGGGACCGCGATGCAGCAGAGAGTCAGCCATTCGGCCGACGATCGAAAGCATCTCGTCAGCGGTCTGGTTCCGCGAGACGTTCAGGAATCCGGCCAGACCGCACATGAATCAGATATTCCAGGGTTATGAAGAGGGGGTCGGGCGTTCAAATTTCAAAATTGGCCGTGTTATGGAATTGTCAGTGAGTATGGCTTGCTCGGCCAATTTTGAAATTTGAACACCCGACCCCAGAACGTAACGCGCCAATAATCTGGTGGGCCTCGAAGACTCGACCCACCCTACGGCTTAAGCGAGGACTGTTGGTGTCGATTGCCCCGGCCGATAAAGAACTAGTTTCCCATGTGGATCACCGATTCGCACGACACAGTCGGGCTTCCCAGCGGCTTGCCGTTCGAGAATCGCTTCGAGTGCTTGAACGGCCGCAACCGTTTGCCAGTCTGCGGAAAGATCGTTGTAAGCGAGGGACTGAATCTGTTCATATCGCTTCTGCTGTTCGCTGTCCGGTCCGCCAAACTTCACATAGGCCAATTCCCTGGCAAACCGTTCGAGGACTTCCACGCCGTATCCTCGCTGCGAGCGTTCGCCCCAAGGTTCGAGAAACGTCCCGTTGTAGTGATTGTTCATCGTGATCTTGCGAGTGATCGGTGTTTCGCCTTCGACGGTACATTCGACTCCACGCTTGCGTGAATGGCCGTTCCAGATCCCATTGTCGAATCGGAACTGGACTTCTTGCTCGACATAACCGGGAAAATTGTCAGGGGTGACCCATGACGTATGAATGTCGAAAGCCGCTTCGCGTCCGTCGTCGTATTCGTAGATCATCCGTAGTTGAGTACTATCCCAGGTCGGCCCGTTTTTGAGGCCGACGATACCACGTTGCCCTGTCGCCGTGACGGTTTTCAATCGGCCACCAAACGTGAAATCGATCAGCTTGATGTAATGCACGGCCACATAGGTACCTGGATTACGGCCAGTGATCCATTCAGAGAACTGGCTTCCTGAAATCACTTTGGGCTCGAGGAGTGAACAATAGCCATTATTAACGTGACGCAGCACGTTATCAGCGACAAAGGTTCTCAGCTTCTTGTGATCGGGGTCCAGCAACTTGTGGTAAACGACTTTCGCGAGTAACCCTTTTCGTCTGGCGAGTTCAGTCAGTTCTTCCAATTCGTGCAGAAACAACACGGACGGCTTTTCGATCAGAATATGGATGCCCGCTTCGAGCAGTTTCTTTGCCGATTCAAAATGACGATTGTCGGGTGTCGCAACGCAAGCGAAATCGATTCCAGTCCGGATTAGTTGATCAACGGATTGATCGCCTGAAAAGCTGACAAACGGATGAATCTTTGAACCCGCTTGTTTCCGATAAGCCTCGGCTCGCTGTCCGGTCCTTGAGGCCACGGCGGTCAACGGAACATCAATGGCCCCGAACCGGTGATCGTACAATCCTTCACGATGGACCCGTTCGAAAAATGGCCGATAAGTCTCGTCAAAAATCATACCCATGCCGACCATGCCGGCACGTAACGAAGGTCGAGTCGATGTCACGCAGGATTTCCTGATTGATAAAGGGGGTGCCACTGCATCGGAGTCTTCTCCGACGCAGTGTCTTCGCCTTGTAAGCTCGCGATTCAAAGACACTGAGTAACCGAAGACGGTCATTCAGTGGCACAAGAAGTTTCATTCGCGTCGGATCTGGGTTGTCACGGAATATTCCTGACCGTACGCGTTGAACTGAATCTCACCGTAAAGTGCGACATGCCCCTCTGCCGGCTTGGGGACAGACGCAACGTAAGATCCATTCGTCGACTTGATGGGCTGGGAAGTCCACTTTGATTCGCGGAAATCTTTCGTGGCCGACGACGCAGTCCAAAGTCGAACCGCGGTGGGAGGCGTGTTCGACTGGATCGTCAATCGAAACGAATCGCCAACCGTCTCATGTTTCCAATCGATGGAAGGTCCTGGTTTCCCTTCCACAACATGCTGGAAGAAGACTGCCAGAGTTGTGAGTGCCCCTTCGCGGCCCCCTTGGAGGTTATGGCCTGCGTTAGGAACGTACCGAATATATTTTGCCCCAGAAAGATCGTCCCAATAAAGATTCAAGGCATCAACCGTCCAATAACGATCGTTGGTGCCGTTAATAATCAGCTTGGGAAGTGTCAGATGGGCACGATAGAACCAGGGATCAACCCAGCGCCAAAGTGGAAATTCAGGATCTTCTTTCAGATGCTTGATCAGTCCTTTGCGTTCGTAATCCTCGATCTGCTCGCTGTAACGACCCCATGTTTCCAACTGGTAATCCATTTGTTTTGGGAAGTTCAAAGTATCAATCACGATCGGAGCGATTCCGATGACTCGTTTGTCTGAAGCCCCCGTCAGCCATGATGTCCAACCCCGCTTTGATGCGCCGGTGACGACGAATCCTTTCACGGATGAACCCCATTCCTTTGTCGCTAGTTGTTCAACGGCGTCCATTGCCCTGACTGCGCTTTTGACCATAGGAAATAATAGAGGCCAGCGTTTGTCTCCGGTCGCCAGTTGGAACAGAAATGTATCTGTGATCAAATCGTCTTCGTTACGTCCGCCAAGCAGTGGCTGATTGGGGACCTGATGTAACATTGCCACACGGGCACCGCAAAGCCGCGCGAGCATCAGGCCCATGACCCGATCCCCTTCGTTCGGCTTATTCAGGTGGCCTCCCCCTGTAATGAACAGCAGGACGTGATCTTTATGCTTCAGCTCGGTTGGTTCGTAGACCATCATGACGTGTTTCCACGTCATATCCATCCAGGCCTGAGACGTCAGTTCGATGTCATAGATTTTTCCCAGCGGGTTGTCGATTTTTTCATTGAGTTTCCAGCCGAACACCTTATCAGGGATATTAAGGTAATCCTGCAATGGCGAAGCAACCGGAGCGGGTTGCGCCTGAGCGAACGCAGAAGTTGTGATTGCCAGAATCACGCAAGAAGACAAGACGGATCGAAGTAATCGCATGAGGTGTCTTTTATCTTTGAAGAGTTAATGCTTTATCAAAAAAACAAAACGGAAAGCTCGATCACCTTCGTCGTTTTGCGACTAGAAATCACGGTTTGCCTCTTGGCACGGGACTCGGGAATTATTTGAAATCACCGCGCTAGACGAACGTTCGGCGAGATAATTGAGTAACATCACCCCTTGTCATTCGCCGATCGGTTATTAACCCGGACCTTTCGTCGATAATTCAATCGTTCCGAGATCGTTAGGTTCACCTTTTACAACAGTGACTTTGTGCGTCGATTTGGTCGGGTCAGCGTAGACCCGGCTCAGTTTGTTGATGGGGACGCCGGGACCGGGAACTTCCCATTTGAAGGCCAGCGTGTAATTTCCCTCTGGCAGTCCATCACCCGATTGATAAGTTCCTACCGAGAAAGCACCATTCGCATCGGTGAACGTGGTCACGGGATACTTAATCGCAGACGATCCGGGATCTGGATGGCACGCAACTTCGATCCCTTCGGCCGCTTCGCCGTCGACCTCGACAACACCAGTCACAGGAAAGGTTTTCTCACGCGGCCCGCCACGTTGCGGCTTGGAACATCCAATAATCAAAACTACGGCAAAGAGAATAATTCCCCACCGATTACGTATTAACATTTTGATTCCTTCTCTTAAGAAACTTGACGTTGTCAGTGTCGTGAAAGTTCCTTGGGGCCATGGAGCGGAAGCTCCTAGTGAACCGCCTGCGGCGGCTCTTAAGCAACTTGACGCTGAAAAGGGTCGCCAAAGTTCCTTTGGGTTCATGGAGCGGAAGCTCCCGGCGAACCGCATGGGCGACTCACGATTACATTCTAAAACACATACCGCGACATAAAAAGGGGTGTTGCACGACCGCGAACCGTCGTTCCCGTCAAAAGGGAAAGCCGCCCCGTGACGCTGTAGTTCATGTAGACGAAATAAGCAAACGGATGCGAGTCCTCAGACCCACATCCGTTTGCGTTATGTTCGGCTTAGAAGTCACCCACAATATCGCCATTCATACGGGAAATCAGGGATGCCATTGTGATTCCACTGAGGTTCTGACTCAAGAAACGGACCGAACCATCACACATCAGAACTTGCGCACCGCCTACGTGATACGAATACAATCCCGCAGCGTACTGGAATTGTTTCGGAGGATACGTTTTCGCATTGGAACAATTGATGGCACAAGGACCGGCACTTCCTGAACCGTCGTAGTTACGCCCCGACAGTTCCCAGACACCATTAAATCCATCCGCCCACGCACCTCCCCCGAAGACCGAATTCCAGCCCGCTTCATCGGTGGCAGAGGCCGGGGAAATCTGAACGTTGCCCGTTCGAACCAATTGATTGCGTCCTGCGAGTTCTCCAATCATCAAAGTGTTTGAAGTACCGTCCATGATATCCGCAATTCTGCCCCCATCTGGAATCGTCATTCCGCCTGCCAACGCGGCGATCGGGCTCGTCACGCCTCCTTTACCCCAGCCCTCCCAATCAGTGTTCAAAGCTGGATTATTGAAGGCGATTTGCAAAAACGCCGGCTTGACTCGAGTGGTCGCAACATAATCCGTTGCTCCTGCATTCGTCAGCGTTCCGGGTGCCGTCGACAACCCGCCTGTGAAGGCAGTGGGAAGCGTGTAAGTAATCCCATTTCCCGCTCGTGGCGTTGAAGGGCAGATAAACGCAGCGAGTTTGGCCTGCACAGCGGGTTGATTCACAGGTTCGAAACAGGAAAAATTGAAATTGTACGAGTTGTAGACCGGGGCTTGATCCATAAAGGGCAAAAGCGACAGGCCCCATGAGTTGGTGGTTTCGACTCCCCCGACGCCGCTGCCAACTCCCGGTGCAAAAACGAGTAATGCGGGTAACGGAAATCGGTTGTGAACGTCGTGATAATTGTGCATCGCCAAACCGAACTGCTTCAGATTGTTTTTGCACTGGGTTCGCCGCGCCGCCTCACGCGCTTGCTGAACAGCAGGCAACAGTAGTGCGATCAATACCGCGATGATCGCGATCACGACGAGCAATTCAATCAGTGTAAACCCTCGTTTACGCGAAGTGCTACTTAGCTTAACCATAGCCAAAGTCTCCTCAAAAAAATGAACAAGAACCAAAAGCATGCCCTGGAGGGCGATATCGGAACAGAATTCAGTGAAGTTTTGATGAACAGTTGATGAGAACTTAAGAATGGGCCGCCATCGAACGCGCATCATGCGCAGAAAAATGTCTTGCGCCAAATCAAAAACCTTAAATCTGCATGCTGAAATGACGGATACGTACAAAATCGAATTGGAATTTTCGCGGATTCTTCGCGTCGAATGAACTGATCGTTTGTGGACTAATTGAGTTGGATGAGAAATTATTCCGGCTTCACAATATGAACCTTACCGCCACAAAAGCGGCAGGCCACTTTTGAGCCGACATACTTGCTCGAATAGCGCAATTGTTCCTGACAGTGCGGGCACTGTGAATACGAATCAGCGCCCATCACGGCGTTGCTGGTCGGGTCGAGCTTGAAATCTGCAGAACAGAATTTGCACTGCACTCGCTGGCCCAGATATTTTCGATTGATTTTCAGTTCCTGGTGGCACTTGGCGCATTCCACGAACAATCCCACCGGCGTTATTTCAACCACGCTTTCGACCTCCTGAAGCGGGACAAAAGTCGGTACTTCGACACTGTCTTTCTCCAGCTCCAAATTCAGGAGCTGGCGACACGTGCGACAGTGAATCAGATTCTGTGGCATATCGTCGCCACATTGCGGACATGGGCCGCCGGGCCAAGCGGGCATCTCTCAATTCCTTACTTATTATTCTTTGAGAACTTGGAAAATTCGATTCTGTCATTCCGAGACCGAAGATCGTAACGATGAAAGTCGGTGAAAGGACCTCAGGTACAGACGCCCGTTGGCCACGGCAGGAGTCGAGTAGCTGGGGTCTCCGAGAGGATTTTCACCGAGCAACCGAAATTCCGATCCAGCCTCCACCACGACCACTTTACCCGACTCTTCAATACAATACAGCTTTCCGTCCACACAGATTGGCGAGCCACTGAAATTTCCTCCAACCCGCTCCTGCCAACGAGTTTTCTGGGTTTTCGGATCAAGACAAATCACCACCCCGTTATCTGTCCAGAGAAATACGGAATCGTTCACTCCGACTACTGCGGGAACGTAGGGAAGATCTTTGTCTCGCCGGAACTTCACATGCGTCGTCTCGATCGCCCCGCTTCCTGAAGGATCGACACCAATCATGCGAACCCCTTTGCCTCCTTCGCCGCAGATCGCGTAGACCAGCCCGGACGCGTAAGTCGGCGACGCGACGGTCCGCTTGGGTAATTCGGCTGTTGACCAGTTCAAACTTCCAGACCAGGGATCGAGACTGCTCAAACCAGTCGCTCCGCTCAAACAGATTAATTGAGGCTTCCTGCCAGGAAGCTCGATCACGAGGGGAGTCGCATACGAAGCTTCTCTAGCGGCCCTGAGTGAGCTCCAGACCAGCCGACCATCGCGCCGATCATAGGCCACGATCGAACTGGGCCCATCCTGATCGTTTGGAATGATGACCAGATCTTCAAACACAATCGGTGAAGTCCCCTGACCATGCCGACTGAGGAACGGACCAAGCCAGTTCCGCCAGACGAGATTACCCTCGATGTCATAGGCTGCCAGGCCGAACCGTTCTTCATCCGCGAAAGCGACATAGACTCGTTCGCCGTCGGTCGCGGGTGAACTTGAAGCAAAACTGTTTTTGTTGTGTTTGGGGTTCGTGTTGAAACCGGCCGCACGAGACCATTTCGTCTTTCCCGAGTCGGCGTCCAGACAGAGCAGATACCGAACACGCCCTTCGTCAGTGGCGGTCGTCACAAACAAATCCTGATCCCAGATCACCGGTGATGAATGCCCTTCACCTGGCAGCTCGACGACCCACTCGTAATCCCCTTGACTCCAAGATGTTGGAAGTCCCTTGGCCCCCGAAACTCCCGAACCATCAGCGCCACGATACCGGGGCCAGTTCTCTGCCATGGTTGGCGATGAGCCGCATGCGATAACCAACAGCAGCAACAGGAAACGAATGATCGACACGAGAGCATCTCAAAACGGAGTTGTGATTTTATTGAGTCGCCGAATGCAGGAGTTGAGTTGACATTAGATCATCACGCATCAGGCGTGTCGAGAATCTGCTGCAATCGATCTGCCAATTCTTTTGGCAATTTCATCGGCCATGTCGAATCAATCAGCCCGACCCCGATCAAATCCCGCAGGTGAGTTCGGTCTTTGTCGCGGTTCGACATCAGCTTCATCGTGACCAGCGATTCCAATGCGATGACAGGAAACTTTGCCGGATCATCCACGGTGGTAATCTCAGGCGCCGGAAAAAGATGTTCAGCGCGAGTCTTTTCACCCGCGAACAACAGGTGAATCCCCTCGCTTGGCTTTCCATCTGGACCATCTCGGAAAAGTACTACGTCATAGACGACGTCAAAAACAAACCCCGCTTGTTCCAAGGTCGTTTTGATTGAATCCAGATCGCTTCGACGGACCAGAAGGTCGATGTCGCGAGTGTTTCGGACCGCCCCTTCGTCAACCGTTGCTACCCACGAGGCCACCGCGTTACCACCGCAGACGGCGAACGGAATTCCCACGCGGTGTAGTGCTGATGCAGCTCGCAATAGCCGCTCTCGAACTTTTGCCACGGCAGACTCCATTCGATCAAGAACGGCGGAACTGAACCCAACGGTGCGGTCCGTCCAAGTCTTCGAAGGTTCAGAAGCAGGAATGATCGGCAAGATCAAAGCCTCGGATAGTGTCTGACAAAACACGATGTGGTTGCTTTCCGCATGTCATTGTTAAATCAGACGAAGTTGTGGAAGTCAATGACCTGTTCTTTTCTCACGCCAATATCGGGCGGATCAACTCGCCATGCACATCGGTCAGCCGGTAGTGGCGGCCCTGGAACTTGAACGTCAGCCGATGATGGTCAATCCCCAGGCAATGCAGGATCGTGGCGTTCAGATCATGCACATGGACGGGGTCACGAGCAATATTGTAACTGTAGTCGTCGGTCTCACCATGTGTCATACCACCTCGAATTCCTCCGCCTGCCATCCAGATTGTGAAACAACGCGGATGATGATCGCGGCCATAATTCGTAGCACTGAGGTTACCCTGGCAGTAGACAGTTCGTCCGAACTCGCCACTCCAGACAACCAGCGTGTCTTCGAGCAGCCCTCGCTGTTTCAGGTCTCGAATCAGTGCCGCACAGGGTTGGTCGATGTCGCGGGCCTGATTCGGAAGCTGTGCAGGCAGATTCGTGTGCTGGTCCCAACCCATATGGAACAATTGGATGAACCGGACACCTCGTTCGGCCAGTCGACGCGCCAGCAGACAATTGGCAGCAAACGTCCCCGGCTTTCGGGAATCGGGTCCATACAGGTCAAACGTGTGTGCCGTTTCTTTAGAGACATCCGCAAGTTCTGGCACCGACGTCTGCATCCGGTAAGCGAGTTCATACTGCTTGATCCGCGTTTCAATCTCAGGGTCACCCACGCGTTCAAGTTGAATTCGATTGAGCGCCGCCTGATCGTCGAGCATGCCGCGACGCAGGGAGGAATCAAGTCCAGGCGGATTCGACAGGTACAACACGGGGTCACCACCACTGCGCAGCTTGACACCCTGATGTTGCGAAGGAAGAAAGCCGGAACCCCACAGCCGATCGTACAACGGCTGATCATTTGGGCGACCCGTCCCGCGCGAAAGCATCACAACAAACGCGGGTAGATCTTTATTTTCGGAACCAAGTCCGTACGAAAGCCACGAACCCAGGCTGGGCCGACCTGCCAGTTGTGCGCCGGTTGTTAGAAATGTGACCGCCGGGTCGTGATTGATCGCTTCGGTATAAAGCGATTTAATAAAGCAAATGTCGTCAGACATGTTGGCGAGATGCGGCAGCAATTCGCTGACCGTCGCTCCGCTCTGGCCGTGTTGAGCGAACTTGTACATCGAAGGGACGACCGGAAACTTGTCCTGTCCCGCCGTCATGTTGGTCAGACGTTGTCCACGCCTGATCGATTCGGGTAGGTCTTCGCCCCGCCTTTTGACCAATTCCGGCTTGTGATCGAATAATTCGATTTGCGATGGTGCCCCCGATTGAAACAGAAAAATCACTCGCTTGGCTCGTGGGATCGCATGCACCAGATCATTCGCAACGGGGGCCGCTTGTGTGCTGCTTTTGTCATTGATCTGACTGTCATCAGCCAGCAAGGAATTCAAGGCCGTCAGGCCGAGCGAACATCCAGCACCACTGAGGAAAGCTCGTCGGGAACTTTGCAGAATCAAATTGTTCAGCGATGCACGCATCGGAAGTCTTTCGGTTGATACAGGACGATTCTTACGGTTTCACAACCGCCTCGTCGACGTTGAAGATCACACTCACTGTCGCCGTGTAGGCCGCTAATTCTGTGGGGTCAATCGATTGATCCCTAGGGGTCTCGCCGAGTGCCAGAAATTGCTCAACCTGTTGCGAGCTTGCTTTGTAAGACTTTAGCCGTCGTTCAAATCCTTCCACGAGCACACTCAGTTCGCGATCGCTGGGGCTACGGGAAAGAATCTGGCGGACTGCCCATTCCAGACGAGATGGAGCGGAAGCCCCCCCGAGTTTGATTGCTCGCTCTGCCACGACTCTGGCCGCTTCAATAAAGGCCACATCATTCATCAGGTTAAGAGCCTGCAGTGGCGTGTTGGTACGAGGCAGGCTGACTCGACAAGCTTCACGAGGTGAGGAATCAAAAATCGCTAGAGATGGAGGTGGCGCTGTTCGTCTTCGAAACGTATACACGCCACGCCGATACAGGTTCGCCCCGTGATCCTGCACATAAATCGAAAACGGACCGGGAACCGCATCGGCACTCAATTCTTCCCAAAGTCCTGGCGGCTGATAGGGCTTCACGCTGGGGCCGCCCAACGTTTCAACCAGAAGTCCGCTGGTTGCAAGCGCCGCATCTCGAATCATTTCCGCAGGCAATCGGAACCGGGGTCCTCGTGCCATCCAGCGGTTGTCTGGATCACGTAGACGCAATTCGTCCGAGGCGAAGGACGATTGCCGGTAGGTTGAGGACGTGACCATTTGCCGAAGAATGTGCTTGAGGTTCCAGGTAGCAGGTCTCTTTTGAGTATTTGAATCTTCCTGGGGCGAGTTGCGTTGAACCGGATCACTCTCAAATCCCATCCCCCTTTGCATCCGTCCGTTGAATTCCACAGCTAGCCAATCAAGAAGTTCGGGATAAATCGGCAATTCACCTTGAGTTCCGAAATCTTCAGCAGTCTTTACCAGGCCGACACCAAACAGAGATTGCCATAGTCGGTTCACGGTGACACGAGCGGTTAACGGATTGTCGGGCGAGATTAACCAGCGAGCGAGTTCCAATCGATCAAGCTGGCTGACTCCACCAGAGTCAATGTTTTTTGAGGGGGGCGGCAACAACGAGACTGGAATCGCTGCTTCGACAAGGTCACCCGGTTTGTCATATTCACCTCGCTTCAGCATCCGAGTTTCGCGAGGGTTTGCCTGGTCTGCCATGACCATTGTCGTCGGGATCGTGGCCAGATACGCCAGGTAATGGGATCTCGCATCGTAAAGATTCTGCCGTGTGCGGCGTTCGTTCTCCGGGGCGTGTTCTGCCAGATAGAACTCGCTGAACTTTTCGATCGACGATCTTCGGTTTTGATTTTCAACTGGCCGGGCAGCGATCGCCGAAATCGAATCCCCTTCTGCCAGCGAGATCGAAGCTTCTGTCGTCAACTGACCTCGGTAACACCGAAGTTCATCGATTTGTCCCACAAATGGCTTCGCGCTACCACCCCCTCCAACACAAAGTGGCGGTTTCACCTTGATCGGGTTACTGAGCAGATCGATCAGGACCGTCAGCTTTGCCGCGGCTCCATTAATCCGAACGCCGACACCTCGTGCGGCACTTGATCCATCATAGGAAACAAAGACGTGCGACCATTGATCGGCGGGAAGAACCTCGTCCGTTTCGACACGGATCAGGTCGTCGAGGATGCGGCCCGAGAACAGGACTTGAAGACGGCCATTCGCTTCACGACGCAATTCATAACCGCGCGACGCATTATCGTGATCCATTTTGGCGAGGATGGTCATCGCCCCGGAATCTTTTGGTTTGACCCAGCACGAAATCGCAAACGATTCGTCATCGCCGAAGTCCGCGACTTCCGGCGCTTCGATCCATCGCTGACCGTCAAGATTTGCAGCTTGTCCAATTCGTCCGTTGGCAAAGTCCGGTGCAGCACCTCGCCAGACGCAGGCAAGTTTCTCGTCGACACCCGCATCGAAAGGTGTGGTTTGCGACTCAATATTCTTAATCGGAACTGGTTTTAGCGGAACGACGGGTCGTTCGATCTGGTTGTTTCCATCCAGCGCGATGTGCGATTCGAGTCCTTTGCGGAGACTCCAGTCGATCTGTTCACCTTGTTCACGGATCTTCGCAGCGAGTGAATTCATCCCAGCCCGGACCGCCGGCTGCATCAAATTCCATGCAGATTCTGCCGCCGTCGATTCCTGTTGAAGAGCTGCCAGCCGTCGCTGCTGATCCACAGTCGGAGCGGGAAGGTATGGCATGGAGTTACCGTTACGAATGTATTTTCCCGGTTCAGGAACCTGATTGAAAAAGGCAAACAACTGATAGAACTCACGCTGGTTGATTGGATCGTACTTATGGTCGTGACATCGGGCGCACCCGATGGTCAGACCGAGCCAGACGGTTGAGGTCGTCTCAACTCGATCAACGACATATTCGATCCGAAACTCTTCGGGAATGATTCCCCCTTCGGCATTTCCCCGATGATTGCGGTTGAATCCCGTGGCGATCATCCGAGCATTCGCGGTCACCGGATTACGGAACGACGATGTCGCTTCGTTCGCGTCCCGTGCGGCACGTTCCGCCCTCGCTTCAACCAGGTCTCCGGCAAGCTGGTCGATCGTAAATTCATCGAACGGCTGATTCTGATTAAACGCGTCAATCACCCAGTCCCGCCAGCGCCACATGAAGCGAGGTCCGTCGGTCTGGTATCCATTGGTATCCGCATAGCGAGCGGCGTCGAGCCAGTTGGCTGCCATCCGTTCCCCGTACCGAGGTGAAGCCAACAAGCGATCGACCTGTCTTTCAAATGCGTCCGGTGACGCATCAGAAATAAACTCATCAACTTCGGCCAAAGTCGGTGGCAACCCGATCAGATCAAAGCTGACCCGTCGAATCAGCGTTGTTTTCTCCGCATCCGAAGCGGCAACCAATCGTTCTCGATCAAGCCGGTCACGGACGAAACTGTCGATCGGACTACGAGATCCAGCCGATTGATTCGTTGTCGGCGGCGCTATCCCCCTGGGTGGTATGAACGACCAATGCGGCTGATATTCCGCCCCCTGATCGATCCATTGCTTCAGCAGATCAATTTCCGCTGGCGACAGCTTCAGGCTGGACGCAGGAGGTGGCATTTGTTCGTCGGGATTAGTCGAACTGATTCGGCGGAATACATCGCTTTTCGATGAATCGCGAGGAGCAATAGCTCGCTTATCATCTCGTTCCGCAGTCGCCGCATCACGCTGATCCAGACGAAGTCCCGCCGCGCGTTTGGCAGAATCAGGACCATGACAGACAAAGCATTTGTCTGACAAAATCGGCCGGATATCGCGATTAAATTCCAGTTTTGCCGGTACAGTTTCGGCTGCAATCAATAATTGACCACAGACGATGGCAATCGACGCAATGGCGGCGAAAGGAAGCCAACGCAATCGGAATGAAATTGGCAAACGTTGCACCATCGAACTCGTCCGTTCGGAGCAGGGTGAGGATTCTTCAGAGTCTCAGGATTGTAACCGCCGATGTTCCAAGTTTGATACAAGAATTGCCGCCGGAATACGAGCCGGCGTGATTTGTATTCGATCAATTGTTTCATAGCTTGTAGCAGGTTTGAAGTTGGCCAACTTGATCAACAAACTTTGCGATCGGTTTCCCGACACCACGCAACTCACCGACCGAAAGTCTCTTTTGATTCTCTTCCCTTCCCTCCCCTTCTCTTCCCTTCGTGACCTTCCTTAACTTCTGTTCAAAATCTTCTCTTACCTACTGCCAGCTTCCCGTTGTCACAAAATTTGGTGTCAAAGTTTGTTCGAGTTTGTTCGACTTCGATCATTCCTCGTATTTCATAGGGTTTTCGCGATTGTTTTTGTGTTTTTTGGGGGTGTTCGAGTTTGTTCGACTTTGTCACAGTTCGATCGACTTCGAATCTCCCCATTCTTCCCAGGCGAGCCGGGCAGCGTAAGCTCCCGGACTTTTCGTTCTCTTCAGTCCTGTTATCAAAGGGGCCAACGAGAAATTCGGTGTCACAGTTTGTTCGAGTTCGATCGACTTCGATCATTCCTCGTATTTCATAGGGTTTTCGCGATTGTTTTCGTGTTTTCTGGGGGTGTTCGAGTTTGTTCGACTTTGTCACAGTTCGATCGACTTCGAATCTCCCCATTCTTCCCAGGCGAGCCGGATAGCATACGCTCCCGGACTATTCGTTCTCTTCAGTTCTGCTGCAAAAGGCCACCGATAAATTCGGTGTCAAAGTTCACCCGACTTCGCGCGACTTCGACCATTCCTCGTAATTCATTGGGTTTTGGCGACTGCTCACCATATTCCCGTCGTGAAAAAGTTCACCAGAGTTCGCGCGACTTCACCGGAGTTCGAATTCGACAATTGCCGTTGCGCGAGTTTTCCCTGACCCGCACAGACTCGACCGCCGGTTCACTATCCAAACAACCCAGCGAACAAAAGTGGTACTGGCTCCGAGGTCCCTGTCCGGCTTTTGTTCGCCAAAACAAGACGACTTATTTTTATGTTTTTCTTTATCGCACGTCAATAGAAGCATAAAATTATATTCTTATCAATTGGAAGGTGTTCATGAGAAGGATTCTCGCCAGGACCAAGTACACGATTCTGTCGTCTCGGTCGCATGTTAATTGGTCTGTGTCACTGCGAACGAGACAACGCGGGCTTCGCCCACAACCCAATCACGAAAAGAATTTGAACCACGAAATACGCGAAACACACGAAAAAACAGTCGAGGCGAGCCGATGTGCGTCAGTCCCCGGACTCTTTTCTTCGATAAAATCGTCGCACAGCGCGGACTCGTAAGAGTTTAGTCGACCGGTTTGGTGCCTTTTGCGAACGAGTGTCGTGGCGCGTTCGATGACTGGAAACGGCGGATCGTCGTGAAGGTATTCGATCGCAGTCATGCCGGGTAATGTGAGCGCGCAGCGGCGAACGGCCTTGGCGTCAGTTGCGATTTGCAGAATTCCGGCGGCAAGGGTTCGGGAACAGTCGCATTTCCGCGAATTCGTCGTGCAAGGGCGATCAGACGCAGCCGATTCGCGACTGGCTTTGGGCATCAGGCGTTGGCATACAACCGACGCAACACTTTGTTCGGAGGGTGCGTCATCAGTGCCCGAAAGATGTGACTCACGCGATGGCCATGTCGACGAACCGTTTCAGCCACCGTCATCAGATCGGCCATTCGCTCGCCACCATCGAGTGCGCGATGTCCGAATGTGATCTTGCGAAGAACCACCAGTGACCTCAAAGCCTGCTCGGCCAAGTTGTTCGTCGGTGGGACACGTGCGTCATCGACAAAGACCAGCCACTCACTCCGATACGCAACGATTCGTCCTTGCAATGTCAGCGCTTTCCGGTGGGCCAAGTTCCATTGTTCCAGTCGCAACAGTTCCGCACGCAGCCAGGCTTTTTCTGCGGCAACTTGTTTGGCGCTGAGGAGACCTCGGCCACGCTGGCGATGAAAGTCGCAACCGCGTTTGACGAAAACCTTGACCGCTTCGAAGAATTGGAAATCATCCGACCCCGCTTTGGTCAGTTTTTGCCAATCGCGAGCCGTCCGGGCCAGATGAACCAGACACTTTTGTTTTGCCCCCGCCGTGTGTGCGATGTAGCCCGAGTAGCAGTCGGTCACGAGCGTTCCGGTGAAGCGGTCGCCGAGAACGTCGCGAGACACACGACCGCTTCGCGTCGTCACAAAGCTGAAGTGGACATGACGTGTGGTCGCATGCACCCAAAAATATGCCCGCCGTCTGTCCAAGACCGAATACGTTTCGTCGGCATGGACGGCTCCGTCGCTACTGGCAATCTTTTTCGCAACATCCTCGACAACGGGTTGTGCCAGTGTCGACAGTTTCTTTTCAAAGCCAATCAACGCGGCGGGGGAAAGAGTAATACCAAACAGTTCCTGGACGACCTGTGGGATCTTGCGATAACTGATGCCGATACTGATTCGCAGGAAAATCACCATACTACGTAGGCAGGGCCCCAGGCGACTGCCGAGCAGTTCTCCGTCTCCGGGCTGCTGCACCCACTCCCCGCAATCGTCACAACACGCGGTAGGATGACGATACAAGACCACGCAATATTGGCCGTCAATTACATCCTCTTGCAAATGTTCGGTAGGATGGAAACGGTCCTGGACTGTGACAAAGCCCCGACAGTATGGACAACATTTCGGAGGCGGGACATCGACGGCCCAGTCGAATTCCTTCGGCGTCTTGCGGAACCAGCCAGGATGGCCAACGGGCGCACCGCGCTTCTTCCCAGTTTTCGAACCGCCCGCAGTCGATGCATCAGGCTTCTCATCTTTCGTTTGGGCATTCGTGGCGAACCTGGTCTGCCGTTCGAGCTTTAATTCGAGTTTGACTTGCTCCAACTCGCTCTTCAATCGCTGGTTTTCTGCGAAGAGTTCGGTATTCCGTTTTCGCTCTGCGTCAATCGTTCCATGCAACTGACGAAGATAGAGGTCATTCTCATTCGCGACCCTGACCAGCGTACCAAGTGCCGCACCACCCAGATGGGGGCAATGACTGACATTCGGGCAACTCTGTTCGAGTCTTGGATAAAA
>CAIOKO010000263.1 GCA_903858935.1 uncultured Schlesneria sp.
AATTCTGGCTTTCGTCCTACGGAACCGAAGGGACGTTCGTGCTTGCGACGTACGAACCAAACTATCGTCCTCACCATGCGGAATTCGGGTTTCTGTTTAATTCCTACTACGAAGCCATCGGCGAGAGATGGCCGCGCCCGGCTCGCGGTCTTCTTTCTCGGCCAACCGTGGCTGAGGTTTATGACTACCGACGAGGGGTCGATGAGCGGGTCGTCCGGTTACTTGAAAACGCCGATGAGCGAATCCGATCGCTGATTGATCCCCTGATTGAACTCGGCCTGAATCACGAACAGCAGCATCAGGAATTACTGATCACCGACTTGAAGAACGCTTTTGCCTTAAATCCGCTCGCTCCGGTTTACCGCGACACGACTCACCCATCGGTCGATAGTACCCCGCTCAAATGGGACTCATTTCCGGCTGGCGTCCGCTGGATCGGGCATGATGGAAATGGGTTCGCATTCGACAACGAAACACCCCGACATCAGGTATTTTTGGATCCCTTTCGTCTCGCGTCGCGACCCGTCACCGTGGAAGAGTATCTCAGCTTTATGGCCGACGATGGATACCAGACGCCGAGTCTGTGGCTCTCGGATGGCTGGGCGGCCTGTCAGTCTCAGCGGTGGAAAGCTCCGCTTTATTGGCAGCAGTCGGAGAGCGGGTGGAGTACGTATACTCTCGCAGGTGTTCGTCCGCTCCATCCCGCAGAGCCGGTTTGTCATATCAGCTTTTACGAGGCCGATGCGTACGCCCGGTGGGCTGGTGCCCGCCTGCCGACCGAAGCGGAGTGGGAAACGGCCGTCCTGGATTATCCCGTCGCCGGAAATTTCCTCGATGCAGGTCATTACCACCCGATTCCAGACTCAGGTGGCAGGCAGTTCTTCGGTGACGTCTGGCAGTGGACTGCCAGCCCATACACCGCATATCCAGGCTACCGCCCGGTCGAAGGAGCGCTCGGGGAATATAACGGCAAGTTCATGTGCAATCAGATGGTGCTCCGCGGTGGGTCTTGCGCAACGCCAGCCAGTCACTCCCGAAAGACATACCGCAACTTCTTTCCGCCGGACGCCCGCTGGCAGTTTTCTGGCCTCCGCCTTGCAAAGGATGGTGAAGCTTGACCGCCACCAGACTCGTGCCATCCCCTGTGAACACCGTGACCCGCTTCCGCGACGACGTGCTATCCGGCTTGTCACGCAAACAGAAGTGGTTGCCAGCCAAGTATTTTTATGACCCGCTCGGGTCGTCACTGTTCGACCGAATTACTGAACTGGACGAGTACTATCCGACGCGGACAGAACTCGCGATCATGCAGGCGCATGTGTCTGCCATGGCAACCCGATGTGGGAAGAATTGTCTGCTGGTCGAACTCGGCGCGGGGAGCCTCTTGAAAGTACGGCTTTTGCTCGACCAACTCGACCGCCCGGCCGGTTTCGTCCCGGTCGATGTCTCCGGCGAACACCTCCGCGCGTCGGCGAAAGAACTGACTGCTGATTACCCGGACATTCCGGTTTATCCTGTCGTGGCGGACTTTTGCCGATCTTTCGAAATACCATCAATCGATGCCGATCGCCGCGTGGTTTATTTTCCTGGCTCAACGATAGGCAACTTTGACCCGCCTGATGCCGCCAGACTGATGCGGAGTGTTGCACGAATGGTTGGCCCCGGAGGGGGGCTGTTGCTGGGGGTCGATTTACGTAAGGACCCAGCGGTTTTAGAGCGAGCCTACAATGACGCCGAAGGAGTCACAGCCTGTTTCAATTTGAATCTCCTGACTCGGATCAATCGCGAGTTGGGAGCTGACTTCGACCCCGCCTCGTTCCGTCACCGAGCCTTCTACAATCGCGACCTTTATCGGATTGAAATGCACTTAGTCAGTAGCGTTGATCAAAGTGTGAACTTATCCGGTCGGACATTTCATTTCCGTGCTGATGAATCCATACACACCGAGAATTCCTACAAGCACGATACGGGTGAACTGACCCACCGCGCGGAAGACTGGGGCTTTCGCGTCGATCAGACCTGGACTGACAAGGCCGGCTATTTCGCCGTCATATACCTGACCGCCCCTGACAAATGAAAAACCCGGAGAGACACGATGAAAGCGATCTGGAATGGTGTTGTGTTGGCCGAATCGAATGAGACCGTCGTTGTTGAAGGGAACCATTACTTCCCCCCCGGGACGATTCGGAGCGAGTTTTTTAAGCCAAGCACGACGCACACGGTCTGTGGTTGGAAAGGGACGGCGAGTTATTACACCGTCGAGGTAGAAGGAAAACAGAACCCGGACGCCGCATGGTATTACCCCGACCCCAAGGACGCGGCCAGGAACATCGCCGGGCACATCGCCTTCTGGAAGGGCGTCAAGGTCGAGGCATGACGCAAGCCTTATTCTCTCTGGACAATGTCGCCAAGGGGTTCGCGGGACGTCCGGCCCTTGGCCCGATGACACTCAGAATTCCCGCCGGGCAGACGACCGTGCTCATCGGGCCGAGTGGGTGCGGCAAATCGACCTTGCTGCGACTGTTGATCGGCCTGGTCGCGCCGGACACCGGCACTGTGACCTTCGACAGCACTGTTGTCAGCCCTGCCACAGCCCGCATGGTCCGTCTCCGCATGGGTTATGTGATTCAGGACGGCGGTCTTTTTTCCCATCTCACGGCTCGTGGGAACGTTTCCCTGTTGGCTCGCCATCTCGGCTGGGATGCTTCCCGTATCAACTCGCGAATCAGTGAATTAGCCGAACTGACACGTTTCCCGGTCGATGGCTTGGATCGCTACCCTCAACAATTATCGGGCGGGCAACGACAACGGGTTGGGCTGATGA
>CAIOKO010000264.1 GCA_903858935.1 uncultured Schlesneria sp.
ACGATTCATTCGTCGCACAGATCGAAAAAAGCCTCGCTTGATTTCCGTACGATGGTACGAGCCATAAGTAAAAGAGGTCGCAGGCGGGGCGACCGAGGAGACCCTATCCCTTCTTCGAGTTCACAGATCATTCACGACGCGGTGAATTCCATCTTTGACGAAGCGTTCGCCGAAGTTAATGACGATGGCAAGCCGAAGACCTGTCAAACGTAAATAAGTCAGTGCCTGTGCTTCAAAGACCTCGGCATATTTGCTTGTCGATTTGCACTCAACGATCACCAGTTCATTTATGATCAAATCAATCCGAAGTGGCGTGGCTAAAAGTTGCCCCTTATATCGAATCGGCAACGGCTCTTGTCGTTGAATTTTCAACCCAAGTTGCGACAGTTCCCAAGCCAATGCCTCTTCATATACAGATTCCAGCAACCCCGGGCCGCCCAATGTGCGATGAACCTCGATCGCCGAGCTCACAATCACCTTACTGAGTTCATTCTCGTTCATGGGCTGCCCGTTCTCGATTGCGGTTGGTTTGTTGTCGGGATTTGCAGAGGAAGAATTCAACGCAAAGGCGCAAGGGCGCAAAGACGCCAAGAATACGGGATGGGATTATAGAATTTATTTCTTCCCTTTGCGCCCTTGCGCCTTCGCGCCTTTGCGTTAAATTCTTTTCCAATCACAGCTCAAGTCAGCCATCGAATTGACGTACAGACATCTCTTCCGGTTTCGCAAGCCTAACCCAACGACTCGCGATTGACGCACTCAAGACATTTTGACAGTGTATCGATCAGGAAAACTGAAACGCCCGACCTTTTTGGGTGATTGAACATTCGATTGGAGGGAACCATGCGTGAGTTTTTCAAGGGATGGAAACGGAAGGTCGGACTTGTGACGCTGGTGATGGCTGGCGCGTTCACGGTCTCCTGGGTGAGGAGCTTCTATCACATGGATGTTTACGGCCTTCAATTGCCTTCGATGACATTCTGTGTCATGTCCAATGCAGACGGTATTTTGTTTGATCATCGAACACGTTGGCGCTCAAGAGATTCCGACTCAGATCATTTGGCCAAAAAATATCTGGAATGCGGATGATGGCCGACTGGTCCTGAATGGTTTGATTGGCATTCAGAATTCTATGGCAATCATTTCTGTGAAAAGGAGCTATCTTCTGATCAGGCTCGAATTCGGACACTTGTCGTCCGGCATCCGTTCATCGTGATCCCGCTGACGCTGCACTCGACGTATCTGCTCCTTTCAAAGTCCGGCAAATCCAATCAAAAGAAAATCAAAGAACCCATTACTGAAAAGATCGGCGACCCTACGTTATCGTGATCCGCAACCACCCAATTTTTGCGTCTACTGCATTTTGCGAAGGGACCAATCCTTGACCAACCCGTTGTCGACCCCAGAGAAACTGGCAAGCGTGTGCGCGGGGATACCACTGACTGTCGGGACGTCAATCTACCTGTTATGGCGATTAACATCTTGGACCAGTCTGGAATTGGCGGGCGTCTGGACAATCGGCATTGGAATATGGCTATTTCTTATCGGGAGCCTTCTGTTACTTTTTGAGTTTGTGTTTTCCAAAAGCAGCCGAAGGAATTGGGCTCGAAAACTTGGGATTGGCATCCTGCTGCTGGCGAATTTTCCCGCCGCGCTTTTCTTTGTCGATTCGGCCGTCGAAGTCAGCAATCGTACTCGTTACGTAATGGAAGTCGTCAACAACACTGAGCATGATGTTACAAGTTTTCGAGTGATCTCCGATAAGGGCAAAAAAACGCTTGGTCCAATTGCCGTCAGAAGTTCAGCGAAAATCGAAATTCAAGTCTCAAAAAATGACTGCCAGTCACA
>CAIOKO010000265.1 GCA_903858935.1 uncultured Schlesneria sp.
GACTGACGCACCCGACCGGCACAGCCGGTTTTCATGCGCGTCGCATGAGGGGTTTAGAATAGGGCAATTGTTCGCGCGTTGTACAAGGCGAGCCGGGGTGGTGCGTCAGCCCACGGACTCTTAGTCCGTCACGTTCGGCGACGGTATTAACCACACAAACGCGGGACTGGGTTACAAAAAAGCGACCCGCAATCCGTATTCGCCGAATAAAGAGCGCAGGGGCTGACGCAGCTCAGCCGGCGCCGCCGGTTCACTCGCGTCACACGACAGGTCAAAATAAGAAAATCAGTCGCGAACTGAACGAGGCGAGCCGGGGTGCGTCAGCCCCCGGACTCTTCATCCGTCACGCTCGTCGATGGTATTAACCAGGCAAACCCGGGACTGGGTTACAAAAAAGCGACCCGCAATCCGTATTCGCCGAATAAAGAGTGCAGGGGCTGACGCAGCTCAGCCGGCGCCGCCGGTTCGCTCGCGTCACACGACAGGTCAAAATAAGAAAATCAGTCGCGAACTGAACGAGGCGAGCCGGGGTGCGTCAGCCCCGGACTCTTCGTCCGTCACGTTCAGAGATGGTATTAATCACGCAAACGCGGGACTGGGTTACACAAAACGACCGGCAGTTCGTATTCGCCGAACAAAGAGTGCAGGGGCTGACGCACCCCCGGCTCACTTCGACTGGCGTATTTCGTCTGTTATGTGGTTCAGATTCTTCGCATCATTGGGTTGCTGGCGAAGCTCGCGCTAGCCTCTATGCGACCTTGCGCCTTGGCGTTGAATTCTTAAGTTCGCGTCAAAAATCGCAAATGGGCAACTTCAAAACAAGCAAGCGAGGGTCTTCCTATGGATCTCCCTCGCTTTCGCGTCGGCCTGACGTTGCATCGCTAACATCTATTGCTGTTCTTGAAGTTCTGCGCGGATGCTCTTCAAAGTGGGCCGCTCAAGCGGGTGAAGCTCTTGTTCCGACAACTGTAATTTGTCCGCACGATCGAGGGACTTCCTTGCGGCATCATATCGTTTCAGTTGCGTATAAGCCGCCGCTGCGTGAAAGCGACGTTCTGCCGACTCACGTTGCTGAAGTGCCTTCTCAAAGTCAACGATCGCCGTTTCAGGATGGCCTGACGCGAGTTTTATGACCCCGGAGGAATCCAGAAGTGCGTCCAACGGCCCCGCAATCTCGATTGCCTTTTTCAACAGACGCTCCGCCTCTTGATAATCCTCTCCGGTCAGCGCCAAAAGTACAGCAAGATTATTGAGTACCCGGATATCGCGTTCATCTTTACGAAGAATTCCCTTGTACGCAGCGTTCGCCTCTGGATAGGAACCACGCCAACTCAACAAATCCGCAGAGAGAATCTCAAATACCGTCGTATTATCGAAGCTTGACGAAAGGGATTTCAACAATTCCTGAAGTCGCGCCAGTTGGTCTGGAGTCGTGTACGTGTTCTTCATGATCCCAAACACGACACCCGCCACGCGGAAAATCTTGGCCTTGGGACCGTGCTCCTGAAGCAGATCGAGCGCACGATCAACCTGGTTCTCTTTCCCGAGGAACTCGGCGAAAACCAGCATCTCCTCAGGACGATCTTTCACATACCTTGTGTACAACTCCTCCGCGTCACGGGAAAGCGCCGCTGCGTCGGTCGTTTCTCCCATTTTTTCAAGCCGCCGTGAGAATTCCTCGAGACGCTTGGCGGCCCATAACCTGGCTGCCACCGCAGCGTCAAGTTTCGTTGAATCTTGAAAACGGCTGGAATTCAGACCTTTTAACAGCGTACTGATCTCAGAATAGCGTCCTTTGGCAAATAAAACCTGAGCCTCCAGATCGATTGTTGAAAGCTCGTATGGTGCCAGCTTTTGAAGAAACGACAAATACAATTCCGCTTCGGTGGGCTCATTCGATTGTAAACAGAGCTGGGCATAAGCCAGAATAAATCGCCCCTCACTCTTGTTGGAACCGATCAGTTTTCGCAATTGAATTCGAGCATTGACCCGATCTCCCGCCTGAAGGTAAAGACGTGCCAGCAGAAATTGATCGTCTGCCAATGGTCCATTCGCAGGGGCGCTTTGCACAAGTCTTTCAAGGATCGCAACAGCCTGTTCATGCTGTAATGTCGCTTGCCCATTCGCCAGGATGATCGCCTTCAGTCGCAGATCCTCGGCAGCCACCGAACGATTGTTGCCCAGGTTGCGTTCCACCAGCGCCAATGCTTCGTTTAACTGTTCTTGACTACCGGCATTAATCAGAAGATTTGCCAGCTTTCGATGGACTAATCGACGCTGGTCTTGACTGATCTCTTCGTCACCACTGTTCGATTTCACTAATTTCCTTAAGACAACTTCGGCCTCTTGTGAAATACCTGCCTTTAACAGAAAGTCGACGAGCCGAAGTCCAGTCGTGACGTCGTCAGGGGATTTTTCGAATGCGGTTCGATAAGTCGCCAGGGCAAGATCATTCTTTCCAGCTAACTCATAACAAAATGCGATCGCGAGAATCGACCGCTCTTCTTCAATGGCCCCCTTGGCCTCTTCAATCACCTGCATCGCAGCGTCGGGTTGTTTTGCCAGCGTCAAGACCTTGACAAGGTTGATCCAGGCAATCGATTTTTTCCCATCTAACTGAATCGCGCGGCGAAACTGAGCTTCCGCCTCCACATATTTCCCGAGTGACCCATACACCCGCCCCAACCAGACCGGATCGACCACATTCTGAGAGCTACGAACGAGTTGCTCAGTCGCTTTAATTGCGGCATCCACCCGACCGAGCTGAAGTGCAATATCAACTTCTGTCTGTGCCATCTCACTCGTGAACGTACTTTGGGCTTCACGCAACTGCTTTATTAAATTCTCAGCATCTTCAAACCGTCGTGCGTTAAACAGCAACGCCAATGCATGGCTGGTCACAGACGGACCTCGTTCACCCAATCGAATCGCGTCAATGAATTGCTCGATCGCAGACTTCTGGTCACCACGACGTTCATAAAGTGATGCCATTAACAGTGGAACACGCCCCCAGGACTGGGCTAAAACCCTCGCTTTTTTCAGGTGAGACAAAGCATCGAGCAGCGCCGGTTCGTCTGCCTCTTGAATCTGCGTGAGAAGCAACGCCGTTCCGAAATGCCAGATCGCCCCCTCGCCGGCGATTTTTCGACATTCATCAAGGACTTTCTGCATCAGTTCGACACGCTTCGCCGCAACAGCCACGTCCAATAATACGAGTCGAATCGATAAGTTTGCGGGTTCAGCCTGACTGGCAATCAGCCCCTGTTTTGCAGCATTTTCCAGATCACCTACGGCAAGAAATTGTGTCGCAAGTGCCCCGGCTAACTTGGCTCGATCAGGACCGGTCCAGGACGGATTGTCTGTGGAAAGTTTGACAAGCTCTCCCGCGGCCTTCACCCCTTGCTGCTGGACGAGGTATCTCCCTTTCAATTCACGAAGGCTGACCGTATCCCCAAACCGCAGCAACGCATCCTGGAATAATTCATCGCAGCGTTCCGTGTCCCTGGCGACCTGCGCCAGACCAATCTGAGCGGTCCACAGTTCGATCTGATCGGGAAATTGTTCTCGCGCTGCCGAAATAATCTTTTCGGCCTCGTCGCGCTTCGATGCGCTCAGAAGCCGTTCCATTCGCAGAACGGCAATCTGCGACCAGATTGCCGGAGGTTGCTCGGTTTGCTCAAGTCGACTTAAGGCCCGTTCAAAATTGTCCCAGCGATGCAATCGAGCAGGGTTGTCCAGGTTCCAAAGCAGGATGCATCGCGCAAGCCCGATTGAGGCCGAAGCAGGCGAATTCGGATCGGAATAGATTTGCTCGAACTCGCTGATCGCTTCTGGAAGCAAACTTCCGTTCATCAGTGTTTCTGCCAGCGCAAATCGCGAGGGAAGAAAACTGGGATCAAGGGCCACTGAACGTCGAAAACAGATTAACTGCTGATCGAAAGACTTCGTCTCGCGGTAGGCAAACCCCAGCCACAACTCAACATGCTTCATTAAATCAGAATGATCACGCAAACCCTGGCGAAGGGCCTCAAGCTGACGAATCCCGACCAGCCAGTCGCGATTAAAAATTGACATTTTCGCTTCGAGATATTGCACCAGTACGACCGGCAAGTCGCTTTTGAGCATCGCGGCAATTTGACTTTTCGCTTTCGGATAATCGCCATGATCGATCAGCACATCTGTCAGAGACCATCTTAATTTCGAATTGTCCGGAACCGTGGCAACACCTTGATTCAAAATGTTGATGGCAGCAACGTTGCTGGACTCGCTTTTTTCCAACTCCGCCAGGGCCAGATAGCAACGTGAATCTTTGGGATGCTGCTCGACCCCTTTCTGAGCCAGTGCGCGTAATTCATCTTTCCGGTGCTGCTCATAGGCAATCCGGATGGCGAGCACGATCATTTCGATATTGTCAGGCGCCAGTTTTAACGCTTCTTGTGCGTCTTCGTCGGCCTGCCTTAAAATCTCAACTGCGTAATCCTGGACTTTTTCGCGATTTAACTTCGCCTGACTCTTCAACTCATTCAACCGCTCTAACAGCCATTCGGAGCGATTGAAGTAAGCCAGAGGATTCTCGGAATTCGCCGCAACCATCTGATTGACAGGTAGCACCGCATCACCCGGACGGTTCAATTTCGTTTGTCGCAAATTGGCCAGTTTGATATAGAGCGAAAGCCGTTCAGGTGCTTTGGCAATTGTCGATTCGAGCATCGACTCCGCCTCATTGTAATCTCCCCGAAGGACATGACAGTCGCTCAACAGGTCCAGCAGTTCAATATCATCAGGAAATTCTTTCAACAAATAGTTGATGTTGTCGATCGCCTCAGCGAACAGTCCGTTTTGACTTGCCAATTCCGCAAGCTTTCGTCGGACCTCAACATTTCCCGGGTCGAGACCAATCACTTTTTGCAAAGTAACATACGCTGCTGCTTGCTGTTCGGGATAAGTTTTACCGATTTCGGCCAGTAACATCCCGAATTGAATCAGGCCGTTGACATCATTCGGCTTCAGCAATGTGTATCGCAATAAATGAGAAGCAGCGGCCCCAAGTCGGCCATCCGCTTGAGCTCGTTTTGCTTCTCTAATATATGCCAATGAATTTCGCGACATTTGAAATTCGTGAATGCCAAATACGGACAAACACAAAATCAATAGCGCGCCTAACAAAATCATCAACGGCTTAACATTTATTTTTGGCATCATTAAAGCCACAACAACCTTACTGGCCCAGACACGGCTCGGGAACAAAAACTCGTTCCGAAGAACAATCGTTGGCAAAAGACGAGAAAGACAATGAAACTAAACACATTACGGCCACTTGCGAAAAAAAAGCGATGACATCAAGTACCTGCAAAGCCCACAACCGGAAGCGTCTTTCTTAATTCAAGTGATAACTATTGATCGAACATCTCGATACGCCTTATTTCTTTTGCCCCCCAGTCCCAAGCTGGCTTCTGAGCCTTTTCAGTTTTTCGCGCTCTTTCGGATGTAACTCCTCTTCGTACAAACCTAGTTTCTCCGCGATTGCCAATGAATCTTTCGCCTCCTGGAACTTCTGAACTGCGGCATAAGCAACCGCAAGGTGGAACTGGTTTTCTGCCGATTCCTTCTCAAAGACCGACTGCTTAAAATCAGCGATCGCCAATTCCGAGTGACCCGAAAGAAGTTGAACAAGCCCTCGTGTATCAAGAAGTGAATCCATCGGACCTCCCTTGTCGATGGCTTGTGTCACTGACTTCATTGCCAGGCTACTATTGCCGGAAAACATCGATAACAAGACCGCAAGGTTATTCAACGCGAAGATATTATCTGGACTCTGTTGAAGCACCTGCAGATAAATGGCTTGAGCCTCCTTGTTTTCCAGCCGCCAACTCATCAAATCCGCGAGCGTCAACAAGATCGACATGGCGGGATCCTTCAGCGACTTATCAGCAACAAGTGCCTGAAACTCGACGAGTTGTTCTTGAAGCCGTCGAAGTTGATCGGGACTTGAAACCGGATTTCTTGCAACCTTGCGAACCACATTGATGATTCGACTGGCACCAGACCTGGGACCATGCTCCCGAAGCAGATCCAGCGCACGATCGACTTGTTTTGTTCCGGCAAGAAAATCGGCCAATACGATGATTTCATCGGGATTCTCTTTGACGATCTGATTGAACTGAGATTCGGCTTCGGAAAAAAACTGGCCTGCGACTGCGGATTGTTCATCTCGCGTCAACTTATTTCCCAATAATTCAAGCTGCTTGCCAACCAGGTATTTCCGAAACTGAATTGATTCTGGCTTTTCTTTGACACCGGCAGGAGTGGTCACAAATTTTTTGAGAAGTGTGACAATCTCCGGATACTTTTTTCGGGCATACAGAAGTTGCGTTTGGAGATCGATTGTCAGCCAATCATTGGGCAATAATTTCTTCAGCGACTCGATGTACAATTCCGCTTCTACCAGTTCGCCCGCCTTCAAACAGAGATCGATATACAGCACATAGAATCGAGGGTCATCCTTGCGCAACGAAAATGCCTTCAGTAACTCAGCCCGACTCTTTTTCAAATCACCTTCCAGCTGATAAAGGTTTGCAAGCTGCCAACTGTCCTCAGCAATGACCGTTTTATCACCCGTCAGCTTTTCAAAAATCGGGATTGCTTTCTGCCGCTCAACTCGTGTTGGCCATTTTGCGAGAATGCTGGCTTTCAGCCGTAAATCCTCATTCGAGGTTCCGCCATTTTTCTCGATGATTGGTTCGATAATTTTGAGACCCTCGGCCAATTGCGGACGATTTCCCGCTGCGAGCAGACAGATCACGAGATTTCGCTCGACCCATAACCGAAGATTTTGCGTCGCTTCATCGTTTCCATTCAATTGCTCCCGCTCCTTGCGAAGGGAAGCTTCAGCCTCGCGGAAATTTCCGCCACCCAGCTGAAATTCAATTCGCTTGCGGCGTAGCAGAGGATTATCCGGTGTTTGTTCAATAGCCTTCCGGTAATACTCATCGGCAAGACTCATCTTCCCTGCGGTCTCGTAGCACTGAGCGATCGCCAGAGCCGATTTGTCTTCCGCGATTGCCAGCTTGGCTTCGTCGATCGCCACCTCGGCCTTATCAGCCTGCTTTGAGCGCGTGAGCGTTTGAACTAAACCAATCCACGAATCGGGGTCCCCGGGGGTGGCGGCAATGGCTTTACGAAACTGCTCTTCAGCAAGGTCGTATTTTTCGATATTCAAAAAAGCCCTTCCCAGCCACTTAGGATCGGAACCACCTCGATAATTGCGAACAAACTGTTCCAGCAATTTTGAAGCAAGCTCTTTGCGGCCAAGTTGCAAATTGACGGCCACAGCCATCCGCGCCATCTCCTCCGTAAATGGAGATCCGGCTTCACGCAATTCAGTGATTAATTTGTCGGCATCTTCGATTTTCCCCAAACTGATCAACAATGTCAGAGTGCGACCGGTGACGGCCGATGATCTTTCTCCCAGCCTGATTGCCTCGAGGAATTGTGAGATCGCAGCCAGCGAGTCCCCTTGAATATCAAGTATTTTGGCTGAGAATAAAGCGTATTGGCCATCGGTGGGCCGGAGCATTTTCGCTTTCTCAAGATGTGCCACAGCTTCTCGCAACACGCTGCGATCCTTCGTTTCCTCTGCGACCAGAACCATTCGATGGGCTTGTCCAAAGTGCCAGTCGGCACCCTCCCCTTCAACCGATTTCATTTGCTGAAGCACACGTTCCATCACATCTAATCGTTTTGACCGGCGACAAATCTCCACCAGGGTCAACGAATTTTGCAGGTTCTTTGGCTGCGCCCCCTGCACGAGCATCGCCAGCCTTAAGGCATCGTCGTAGTCCTCGATCGCGAGAAAATTCAATGCAAAGCTTTCGGCAAGCTGCAAGTTTTGCAGTTCAGTCCAGGATGGATTGGGCTCAGACAGCTTCAGTAATTCCGGCTTCGCTCCTTCTGACAATCCAGATTGTGAAACAATCGAACGACCTTTCATCTTTCGAATGTTGACCGAATCTCCGAATTGGTCTTGCGCCCCTTGAACCAGTTCTGCCATCAGGTTCGAATCGCGCCTCGATTCGGCCAGATCAAATTCCTTTAACCACAGTTCGAACGCGGCCGGATTCTTCTCTCGTGCGGCTCGAATAAACTTTGCTGCATCCTCTTGTTCAGAATTCACCATTAACTTCTGCGTTTTCAGCATTGCGACTTGCGGTGGTTCGGGATCGATTTTCGCAAGCTTCTCCATCACCGTGTCAAATTCGCGCCAGTCTTGCTTGGAACGCGTTTTCTTTTGATTCAAGAGAATCAACGAATTTGCGAATCCAAACATCGCTGGCATCGGGACGTTTGGCTTCGCACAGATTTCTGCGTAAAGCGATGCGGCCTCCTGGACCTGGCCGGCGACAACCAGTGATTCGGCAAGTGAAAGTTTTGCCAGCATCCAATCCGGGTCAATGTTCAGAGCACGACGAAAGCTCTCAATTTGCAGCACGGTCGAATTAATTTCGTTGTAGGCAACCCCAAGCATGTAGTCGGACATCTTGAAGAGTGATGCCGTCTCGGGCGTGGGTGAGCTGACCTGACGTCTTGATTCAATCTTCTCGATCATCGGCAACCAGTCACGGCGCTGAAAAAGAATCCGTGCTTCAAGATAATCAAGGAATACAAGCGGATATTTTTCGCTACGCAATCTTGCCATGATTTCAGTCGCTTCGTTCACGCCGTCGGAATCGATCAGCAACCTCGCTAAATTCCACTGCAACTCAAGATTTTTTGGTGCCGCTAAAGCAGCTTTTCGCATCGCTTCGATGGCAAGGGCCGGATTACCTGACTCCGACTCCAAAGTAGAAAGCATCAAGTAAAAACCGGTGCGGCTCGGATGAAGTTCGATTGCTTTAAAAAGGAATTGGCGTAATTCGTCTCGTTTGCCTGAAGCCAGTTTGACACGGCAGGCAAACATTAATGCGTCGGCGCTTTCAGGATCGCGACGCAACGATTCATCGGAATCCGACTCGGCGTCTTTAAGGAACTTCTCTGCCGCCGATTGATCCGTCAACCGGTTGACGCTGCTGGGAGTTTTGAATTCGGTAAATTGCCGCAAGAACCACTGTCCCCGAAAAAGATATGCTTTCGGGTTTTCTGGATTGGTGGCAACCATTTTGTTGACCGTTGCGACAGCCGCATCAATTTGATTCAACCGCTCCTGCTGCAACGATGCCAGCATCATGTAGGGCTCTAATCGCTCGGGCGAACTCTTTATGGCGGATCGAACAGTTTTCTCGGCCTGTTCGAACTCCTGCTTTGCCTGCTGGCACGCCGCCAGTTGCTCTAACAACTCGCTGTCATCAGGTGCGGCTTTCAGCAAGTAATTCTGTAAATGGTCGCTCGCGTCCGTAAATCGCCCAAGCCTCATCAGACATTCGACGAGCCGACGACGAACGTCCGACCGGTCAGGCTGATACGCCAATCCTCGTTCCAGCATAATTGCAGCACGCTGAAAATTGTTGAAATCAGCATATTGCAGCCCCAGAAGAATCAGACCTTCCGGGTCGTTAGGCGCCAATTGCACATAGCGTACAAGGTAATTGAGCGCCGTCGTTTTTGACGCGGAACTATTGTCTTCCTGTGCTCGTCGCGCCTGACGGAGATAGGAAGATGCGTTTCTGACCATCTGAAAATGGTGAAGAAGGTGGATAAGCCCCGCAATGATAAAGGGGCATATCAGTAGACCCGCCAGAACAGGGAGATTCAGCGTGCGCTTTTTACGCATGGAAGAAGGCCAATAAAAACAAAATGTGACTGTTGATTCACGAAAACAAGATCCGCTATTCTGATATGACGACTTCCGTCATTTACGAACGGCGATCCTGGACGGGAAAACGAACTTCTCTAGCGAAAATTTGCTCATAGCTCCAATGACCATTGGTGCACAATCAAGGCAAATTCTTCGATTCGAGGTAGCGCCGCGTCAATTCCCTGTGCTTGAGTTTGAATCAGGAACTTCAATGTCGCCGGCCATTTCTTACTGCCCCAAAGCTGGCGATGAATCTGGCGAGCTTCTTTCGTTGTCGTAAACGTTTTGTCACCCATCTGATACCAGAAACCGATCACGCAGCGTTCGGTATCACGCTCAAGAAACAGCACGCACATCGGCAATTTTCCAGTCGTCGAGTTCAATTCAATGTTACGCTCTTCCAGGATTTTCCAACCGGCACCGACGTAACAGACCTTGGGATTATGAGGGGCAACATCAGCGACGTTTTCAGGCCGTACCCATCCTGATGCATGCAGTAATAACGTTGTCCCATCAGGCCGGACATACGTCCGATTCGCAGTCGTACCCGCGTTCAAAACAACGGAAACTTCAGGATCAATCGGTTGATCCGTCCCAGTGTACCCGCCCAATTCCACGGGAATTGATTCGAGTCCCTGTTTGAGCGGTTGAACTTCAAATGTGTATCCTGCGCGAATCCAGGTGGTACTAATGAAGCCACAGCCCATCAATATCGCTGCGAGCCAAATTCTGGATGTGAGTTGATTCATGTTTAGTTCCGTGTTGAGAATCCCAAGCGAAAATCTTCTAACGGGCACCGCAAGTAATCACCGCCATACTGCACACTGCCCTTGTCATATTTGAACTACCGAACTCACCCAATCCCAAACGATCGGGTCGTCCAGAAATCATTGTAGAGTCAGGGGCTGTCCCCTTTCCCGCCACTACATCGCACTGGTGGATCGCGACGAGGTGACACCCTTCGTAATCACCGATCTGTCATGATTTGGACCGTAATTATGGTAATAACCACCTGAATCTTCGCCCGAGACGACGCACCCTAGGATGTTAATGTCATAGTTATTCAGAATGTCGCGTGCCGCGTTCACCTGTCCCAGCTGGCTGACATCTTTCACCACGGTCAGGATCGCACCGTCAGCATACTGACCAATGACACGCCCATCGACAACGGGTAGAAGAGGGCACGAATCGACAATCACTAACTCAAATTCAGATCGGCATCTCTTAAACAACGCGTCAAGTGATCCGTTTGCCGAGTCCCGCAACAGACTTCCCACGTTCTCGCCAGCAGTTAACAGCGTGAGATTAGGAGATGCCGTCTCCTTAACCGCCTGTTGCAAGTCCAGACCCTCTCGAAGGACCTGACATACGCCAGGTTCCAGCGGAACGTTAAATCGTCGATGCAGTTCCGGCCGCCTCAAGTCGAAATCAATCAGCAGCGTCCGATGACCGGAATCAGCAAGACTACGAGCCAACTGCTCAGAGAACGTCGATTTTCCCTCGCCTGACTTGGCACTGCAAATGATGATGACGCGGTGCCCTTCATTCTGCAATTTCCGAAGCAACAACGCGGTCACGGCGGACATGGATTCGGAAACGCGTTCTCGCCAATATTTGGCGTCGATGTTTGATGGGTCGTTCAGACGCTTCATGACCTTCATCGGCACACGAGGAATCGTGCCGAGCACCAATAGATTCATGCTCTTGTTGACCGAGCGAATGTTATCAACGTGGTTTTGCAGCGAATCCCGTAACACCAATAATCCTAACGGGAGCAAAAGACCTAACAGTCCTGCTGCGACAGCAATTGGAAGACGTTTTTTGCTATCTCCGCCAGTGGGAACGCCAGCGGAAGGATAACGCATGATTCGCGACGACCCTTGCAATTCAATCTTGGTCCGCTCAATTTCGTCACTGACACGAGCCACAACCGGATCAAGCCCGCTGATTTCCTGTCGCATCATCTCCACGTCAATCGACGAACGTCCATATTTTCTCGACTCGACTTCGAGCTTACTCATCTCTTCGCGAAGATGGACCTCCTGCTTTTCAAGAGCAGCGATTTTCTGAGGCAAGCTCAGGCTATTCAAATCGACACCATTTCCTCCTTTTTTGGCAGTCATTAACTGCACAACTCGCTTGGTACGATCTTCAAGCTTCTGCGTTGCTGTCTCAAGCTGGGACTTATATTTCTCCCGATAAGAGGCCGCGATCTTGGGTTCGTATTTTTTATCGACGCTACTAATCTTCGACTTCAGTTGCTCGACTTCCCTGGATAACTGAGCGGCGGCGGGATCTCGCTCAAGTGCCTCAAGCACAAATGGGTCAGTAATTTCATCAGAAGCCGAAACTTCATTGGCAGGATCGCCCCCGTCTGGATTTTCACCCGTTTGCGGTTTATCAACGGTACCGTCAGCGTTGGCTTGTCCTCCCGTCTTCGAGAGAAGCTCGCTTTTCGCTCGCAAAATATCAAATTGAACTTTGGAAAGTTCCGTTCTCAGGAAACTGAACTGCGATAAAAGGGCTTGCTGAGACAGGTTCAGGGTCGTTGTATCGCTTGTTCCAAGCCGATCAACAAGATTACTTAATTCGCCTCGTTTTTTGCGAACTTTGTCTTCCGCTGCGACGAGAATTTTCTCGAGCCGATCAACACGAAGAAGTCGTTCAGCTCGCTCTTTCTCGACCACGTCCGCCATGTAAACATCGACGACCGATTTCACGATTTTATGCGCCGCCACGGGATCGGTCAGCCTTAACGTGACGTTCATCATCTCAGAGTTGTCTGGAAATTGAACTTCAAGCTTATCTTGTAACCATGAGATCGGATCGGCATTTTCGCGAACAACGGAAAGAGTCGCAACTTCCGGATCCTTCAAGGCTTTACTTAAGGAAAGTGGCTGCAACAGCAGCTGTTTCTGTGTATTTTTATAGCCTCGATAATCCGAACGCGCGCTCGAATCGGCAGTCTCAAAAACCAATGTCGACTGACTTTGCGAAATCCGCACGAACTCAACGGCACTGAATTTCACGGGGAACATATACCATGCGGTTACAGCAATTGGCCCAGCGGCAAGAATCCCCAGAATCGTCCCGAGCAGCCAGTTTCGTCGAAGTGAGTGAACGTATTTGTCGAGATTACCGCTGCCGCCAGCATCAGCATTCTCAACGGTAGAAGGGAAGGAATTTTCCGCCACCACAGTGCTTCGGTGCGCAATAATCTTTGGCGATCGGTCAATCGGCACAATTTCATGAGGTAACGAGAATTCCTGGCCAGGGCCATCGAAATCATCGTCTTTATTAGTGCTCATTTGCAAAATTCCTCACCTGGCAACAAACAACGCTGTAAGACTCAAAGCCGAATCACGCATTGGACCAACAAACCAGTAAAACAAACGAATCGCTGTTTACACCGTAAGTGACCCAAGCCCGCCGATCTCGGGTTCATCAATTTCCACAAAAATCATTGAAACGATGTATAGTTCGGCCCAAAGCAGCAGCAGCCCCACCGGCATCATTAACCAGCCGGCAAGGTCGTGAAAAATCAGTTCGGCCATTTGCTCATTCCCGAACTCATAGGCGACTGCTGTCGCAGAAATCCGCAGCACATTGGCAAGAATTGCAATCACAGGAGCACTAAAAGCAATCAGGCATTTCTCCCAGACAGGCCGATCAATCACCAGGCTCACCCCCGCCGAGAGGGCAAAAAATGAAGTCAGCATTCGCAATCCGCTGCAGGCTTGAGCCACGCCAAGTGGCTTGTGTGTCAGCCATATCACATTTCCTTCTGACACAGCCGGAATTCCGATCGTCTGCAACAAATAAGTACTGGAAATCGTGGCAATCTTTTGCAGTACGCCGCTCAGTAAGCCGCCGATGGCACCAGGAAGCGGGATCATAAAGAAAAGAAACAGGACGGCGGGCCACGCCCATCGAACCACAGCCCAACCACCGGTCAGCAGGACAACCCCGGCGATGCAAGGGACCAACGACAGAGCTTCGATCGTTATCGTTCGCGTGTAAATTCCCGCGCAACGGATCCCCACTCCAGCAAGAATCAACCCCGCACCCAACAAAATGGCAGACATCGGGACCGGCGGCAATTTGGACGGAAAAAGATCAAAGCGATGCCATAAAAGCCAAATCGCAAATGCGGGAACTAGAATCCCGTGCGAATTGTCGGGACTTGTCATCCACAGGCCATACATCCATCGCCATGCCGGAATATCACTCAGGAAAAAGGAAAGAACCAGAATACAAATCCCCAGAATCGCCCCCAGAGACAATTGAAGTAACTTTCCTCCTGGACGATTAAGATCATTGCTGTTCATTTGACGTTCGTGATTTGAAATGTTGGCTTGCCCTGACATCAACACCCTTCCTTTAAGTGACAACCCCAAATCATACCAAACCATTCGTCGAACAACAGTTATTTACGCACCAAAACGGTGCTTGAATCACAAATTCAGTTCTTTGACGTATTCCACTTGCAAAATCTCCGTGGAACATCCCTGCCCTCTACGCCATTTGAGAGCAACTTCGCTGGAAAGTCTTTTAAATAGCAAAATTCGCGCCACAAAACAGGCTGCCCCGCGAAACCAAAACTCCGCAGCAACTTTCTAATCGAGAACACGCAAAAAAATGACGCAAAACGCGCAAACGCAACACTGAACTGGCGGGTTTGTAAATTTTGTAAATGCTACCACGCCTCAAAAATCGCATCACCGAAGCCCTAAACCTCAACAAAACCAATCGGCAATACGTCGTGCTCCAGCCCCGCCCCGATCAATCTACTAGTCTGGGATTTGACGACAAGTTTTAGTAGCGAGTTATCAAAGAAAATCGTGTGAATTCCGCGTGAAGATCGCAGACCCGCCGCAGACAGGGCCCGACGTGACTCGACCGCTGGTTATCAAAAACAAAACACTCATTTATACAAAAAAATTGCATAAAGCATAAATGAAATTGATAAACCGTAGAAAACAGAGAAATAAGTCACTGCTGCAAAACAACTTACCACCCGCGATCAGATCTTGCCGGAAACGTGTCGCTTGCACAGCCATTGACGATCGCAGCACCGAAAAACCAGAAGCAGCCAAAACGAACCCCACGCCAACACCTGAACAAATGCTTCACAAATCTAAGCCGAATTTTTTTCAGGTTGATTGCGGGTATGCAACTGAAAATGTATACAAAAGATCACATTCAGCCTGCCATTGTATCTACAGCGACATTCGTCGCCTGCAGTTTTTGCAATGGAAGAACTGAAGGCAGCGATCTCCATACGATCGGATCGGCTTTAACGGGATCTATGCTCCCATCACATCAAGCCCCGTCATCGTACCGGTACTGGAACCGAATTTGTCTGTCTCCAACCCAAGTCGCTGAAGCATCGATACGAACAAATTCGCGAGCGGGTAGTTTTTTCTCTGGTCAAAAGCAAGATATTGTCCGTGCCGGAAGCCACCCCCCGCCAGAATAATTGGCAAGTTGTGGTTGTCGTGACTGCTGGCATTTCCCAAGTCTGAGCCAAGCATGACCATCGTCGTGTCGAGCAAAGTCCGCCCTTCTTCCGATGTCCCCGCAAGTTTCTCTAAAAACCCAGCGAACAGTTTCATCTGCTCCAGCTCAATAATCTTCAATTCAGCCAATCGTGCGGGATCTTGTCCATGGTGCGACAAATTGTGGTAATCCTGCGTCACCCCTGGAATCAATGGCACTGCGTTGATCCCAGCATTATAGAAAGTGATCACACGGGTCGAGTCGGTCTGGATCGCGAGATGCATCATCTGATACATCAACCTTTCGCGACCGAGTATGTCCGCGTGATTATTGATATCCTCAGGTGCGGAGACATTAACCGAAGGCTTTGGCTTGAATTCCCACGCTTCTGATTTGACAAGCGATTGTTCAGTTTCACGTACTGCAGTGAGATATTGATCGAGCTTATCTCCATCGCCCGAACCCAGGCGCTTTCGCAAGACACGTGCCTGATCCAAAACGGTATCCATAATACTCCGCCCATCCCTCAGCTGTTGAATCCGTTTTTGTTTCTCATTCGCATTCCCATTGAGAAACAGCTTAATGAAAATCTGGGACGGCCTGCTCTCGGCCGGGACTTCGACACCACTGCGCGCATAAGACAAACCGGATTCAGGGGCCATCGTCAGTGTTAACGATCGAAACCGAGTTTCGTGTCCAAGATGCTCCGCCGCGCGTTGATCCACAGAGATCGAGTTCTTGAAGCTGGCACTGATTGGTTTTGGCGCCGAAGTCAGAAAGGACTTTCTCGCAAAATGACCACCATCCACATCTGGATGTGAGACACCTGAGATCACCGTAAAGTCTCTGCGGAAATCCCCCAAGACGTCCAGGTAGGGGGTCGTCTCGTAATCAAAACCAGCTTTCTTTGGAAACAGATTCTGGGCATGCAGTCCGAGGCCAAGGTCAATCAACACCATTCTGCGACGCAGCTGCCCGGGGTCACGGTCAGCCGCACGAAGCAAATGACGGCGTGCATCAAGCAGAGGCAACGCGATCGAGATGCCCGCCCCTTTCAAAAATGTTCTGCGGTTTAAATTAAGCATGATTTCAATTGCTGCTGACGGCGACTCATTTCAGACCGATCTTTATGAGATTGAACTCTCTGCAAAAAAACGGCTACCTCTCCCCAAACGCATCACTGAAGACAATTTCGCGAATTAGCGATCGAAATCCATAATTCTGGGTACTTAACTTTCGCACAATCGATTTTACTGTAGCACGATCAGAAAAGGTAAGAGGGCGCCCGAGAGCGTAAATCAACAGTTTTTCTGTTAGACATTTGGCGATTCGAGATTCGTCTTGCCGAAGTAGCTCTTTAAATCCCCGGATATCCTGGAATTTGCGACCGCCAGGCAATTCGCCGCCGGAAACGACTTTCGGACCATTTCGAAATTCGACATTCTTACCATTGATGGTCAGATTGACCTGCTGGCCCACTCCTGTCGTCCGATAAGTCGTGCGAAAACCGCCGATAGGATCGAAACTTTCCAAGGCGAATCCGGGTGGATCAATTCGATCATGACACATGGCGCAAGACGCAATATTTCGGTGCTTTGCTAACCGGTCGCGGATCGACTTGGCGCTGCGAATATCAGGTTCGATCCCGGGAATATTTGGGGGAGGAGGTGGCGAAGGTTCACCCAGAATGTTCGTGAGCACCCAGTTTCCGCGAACAACTGGTGATGTATTGGTCCCGTTCGCCGTAATTTTCAAAATACTGGATTGGGTGATTACTCCGCCTCGGACACTTCCCTTCGGAATCGACACCCGCCTGAAGTCTTGCCCGACAACACCCGGAATCTTGTAATGAATTGCCAACCTCTCATTGAGAATCGCCCAGTTTGAATCGACAAAATCCAAAAGAGACTCATCCCGTTCGAGAATTTCCCGAAAAAAACGGCGGGTTTCCTCCACCATCGAATAACGGAGCATTTCATCAAATTCCGGGTATAGCCGTGCATCCGGTTCCGTGAAGTTGATTTCCCGCAATCCTAGCCATTGCCCTGTGAAATTCTGGATAAATCGGTCTGACTTGGAATCCTGGAGCATTCGTTCGACCTGCTCTCGTAAGACACCGGGCGTCACCTGCTCGGCGTTTGAAACGCGACTGGTCAATTCGTCATCTGGCATCGAACTCCACAAGAAGTAGGACATTCGTGACGCGAGGGCTTCATTTGTGATTCGGAACGGAGACTTTGAAGAAAGCCATTCTTCTCGAAGCAAGAACTCGGGTGAACAGAGCATCCCCTTTAACCCGACACTCAAGGCATCAAGGAACGGTCGCCCGGCAGACAGAGCCGATTTGGTCAAATTCAAATAGGGCTCAACCTCATGTGATTGTATCTTTCGGCGAAACGCCCTCGGCAACGTTCTCAAAAGGATTTGTCGCGCTTCGTCCACCCCGGCTGACCGCAGATCGACATCTCCAAGCAGTTTCGCACGGCTGGTTGGCGGCCAGGCTTCAATCGGCCCTTCGACAGACACTTCACCGATCATCAGCCCTGGACCCTTGAATCGGTTTGGGCCTGACACTGGCGCGTAAAGTCGATAAGGAACCATTTTGAAAGAGCTATTTTTTTCGAGATAATCCTCAAATTCAATGCTCGTCCACTCGTCACCGGGAGGAATGTCATAGTAGCCGACGAGATGAGTGAGACCACGACCTGCTACAACATCGCCACCATAAACCGCCATAACCAGACGGTGCTTTGACTGGTACGTTTTCGCCTGTATTCGCATTCGAAAGGTGCCAGATGCTTTCGCCCGTCCTGAAAAAAAGACGCTCGGAGAAATTTGATCCTGAAAAGTGACAAGCGAATTATCTTCCGTTTTCACGAAATAAGGCCCGATGCCGTTGCTGGCAAACTCATCCTCGCCCAAATGTATCCGCACCTTCGTACGAAGCGGTTCAACTTCGGCTCCAAACACTTGATCGAGAATCTTATCCGTCGCCTGCAGATAGACCTCCAATTGCTCGGTCGAGATCGACAGAACGTCTCCGACAGTGTCGAATCCCTGCGCCATCGGGTCGGCCGGGAGTGAATCTTTGAGCTCAACCCTGATTCCGAAAAGATCGCGAACGGTATTCTCATACTCAACTCGATTTAATCGCCGAAGCCTGGAGTGGCGTTGGCTGCCATCGGCCTCGGTAAGAATCACTCCAAGTCGATTAAGCAACGACCCAATCGCTGCGGCTTTTGGCCTGGGATTATTCTTTGGGGGCATTTCCCCCTGCGAAATCCGGTCGAAAACCCGAACCCACTTTGCAACAACTTCAGGATCCCGCAGGTCCGTATCGAGCTTTTCGAGATCAAGCCCCCCCTCATGGACTTCTCCGGCGTGGCAGCCAAAACAGAATTCCCTGAAAAGCGGTGTAAGCGGAACGAACGAATCGGCGGCGCTCGAAACACCGCCAATGACCGTCATCCACAGCAACAGAAACAGGGTGCTCCGGCGAACTCCGCCAATACCTCGCATGATTCACACTCTATCCCGTTCGACACACGGCTGACGCCCTCACTCGGCAACTCGGAAAGTCACCTGGATGAGAACAACTCACTTCACCGCGCAACTGGATAGAGATTCTCACAAACCTCCGTTCGCTCCGCAAGGACTTGGCCGAACCTCACGCACCGGCTGATCCCCATCCAATCCCGGCACGAACACGGAATCATTTTAACCTGGTCGCCATTGACCTCTCGTCAACGACTAATACGCGTAGGCACCAACATCGATACTGCCTGGATTCCGCAGTTTCCCCGTGAAATCATAAACCGGGGCACCGACTGAAGAACCCGCCCCGATCGCGGGACTCCCAGAGCAAAGCCGGAAGTCAAACGACGCCGTTGCCGGCGAATATTTCACAAAAACCGTCAACGGATCAACCACCGGAATACCAACATCACAATCGAGCCCGATGCTTACAAAAGAAATGTTATGATCAAACACCACCCCAGACGTAGCGTCCGTACCGAAACTATTACCAATATTATTGCGCACGACCACGTTCACCGGCGACGCACCGGAAGCACTATTAAAAATTCCGATCCATGTTTGATTATTACCACCCTGGCTGACTACGGTATTATTTTCCACCGTCGCATTAGTCATCCCGTAAAGCGACATACCATGGTACACCCCTCCTGCGGCGACGACATTATTAGTCACGGTCACGTTGCTCCAGTCTCCGTCAAATATACAGATCCCCTGAAGATAATCGTCGCCAACCCCGGTTGGTACAACCGGGATCGTCGGGTAAACACCCGTCGATGCCATGACGAGGTTCCGATCGATGACGACATTCGTTACAGAAACATGATCCCATTCATTCCAGCCTTGAATCCCATCATGATGATATCCGTCATTCCATTGACCATAATGGTTTGTGATCGAGTTTTGACTGATAATCGTATCGCTCGAACTAAATTCCAGCCCGTCGTTGGCAAAGTAATCGATCTTATTCTGGGTGAACAATATGCCATCACCATGGAGATAAACTCCGTTCTCGACATTGGATATTAAATTTTTAATAATTGTACATGAGGTCGCCTCACGAACATTCATACCGTAGTTCGCACTGTAGGTTGCCCAGTCTTGCGGCGTCCAATTGACCGCATTCGACACAGAACACACGACATTACTGTCGAAGAGAATGTTGTTTACAGATTCAAGACTTACCAGGTTTCCTCTGCCGTTATAATTCGGAGTATACTGTATTGTTATCCCTCGAAACGCCCAATATGATGCGCCACTAACGTCAAGGGAGTTAAACACCGGCTTGTTTCCCGGAGCCGCCATGATTGTAATAAAGTCGGTATTCATGGTCTTTCCCGCGTACCACCAGGGATCGATATGTATGTCTCCATGATTTCCGGTCATTAAATAAATCAAGTCGCGTGCGTGAACGACGCCACTTGAATTGTCTTGACCGTTAATCAAATTGGCCTGTAGCACCCCTTCAAGCGTGCGCCAAGGCCGTGAGGATGATCCATCTCCGTTCACGCTCCCTTTTACCGGGTCAATGTAGAAAATATGTGCTGCCCGCTTAACGGTTGCACTACCGATCGTCGGACTGGCAGTCTGTGCTCTGAGCGTTGAAGTCGCGATCAAACAGAATAGAACAAACACAACAGGCCTGACCCACGAGCATTTCATCATATTACTCCCATATTTTCCGAGTTACTTCAGAAGGACAAATCATTAGTCAGCATATATTTTTGGTCTTTTAATTGGCGTAGCACACGACAACACACTTTGTCTGTCAGCGGGCGGACGTGATTTTTTGAGACGGTTTGACGCCATTTTCTCTCCTTACGCACTTTTAACGTCGCTTTTTCCGGATGGCTGATTACGTAATATCAGCCCTAAAACAGATACCGGCAAAACTAATCAGCGACAAAGCGGCGCGTTCCCAGGGCAATCGCATCTAAACCATCGACACTTTAGCAACGGGTCTTTTCGAATCAATGGGTGTTGACTGAATTCCTTCGTGTTCTGTTCCCTTCACGGAGGCTTTTCGATGACTCAAAGCATGAATGACATTTTTACAAC
>CAIOKO010000266.1 GCA_903858935.1 uncultured Schlesneria sp.
GCTGCTTCCAGCCGTGCAGCAGGCACGCGAAGCGGCTCGCCGCACGCAGTGCAAAAACAACATGAAGCAACTGGGGTTGGCTGCATTCAATTACGAATCGACATACAGCCGGTTCCCCGCAGCAGGTAAGGGTATTGATTTCGGGAAAATCAACCTGTTCGCCTTCCCAACTTCGACTTTCACCCAACTGCTCCCTTACACGGATCAGGCCCCTTTGTACAACACGTTTAACTTCGGCTACCACTATTCGAACAGCGCCAACAGCACCAACGCTGCTGCAGCGAAAACGAAAATCCCAGCGTTCCTGTGCCCCAGCAACGCCATCACGACTGCTGACTCCAAAGGATATGGACAAGCCGACTACATGCCAGTCGCTTTCGTCGACATTGATCCAGTCACGGGTGCTCGAAACGGTCAGAATGGTACTGCTGGCGGAGCGAACGGTAACAACATCGGTGCTACAAAAGATTCGGTTTACGGGCTGTATGGAAACCGAACTGCCGACACGACCGATGGACTTTCCAACACGGTCGCGATTGTTGAACAATCAGGCCGTCCTTCAAACCTTGTCGGTAAGTATACAGCGGGCGTTTACATCGGTGGCGCTCCGGGATGGAACACTGCCGAGATGACAGGCGCCAGCGGCCTCAACACGGCTCCGAATCGATGGGCTGACTCGGATTCAGGTGCCGGTGTTTCAGGTCAGAATAACTCTCCTTATCTTGGTTCAGTGCTGCCGGTGATCAACGGGAACAAGACTCCGGTTGGTGGACCGACCCAATGCCCTTGGACCCAGAACAACTGTGGACCGAATAACGAACCGTTCAGCCTTCACATCGGTGGCGTTCACGCGGCTCTTGGTGATGGTTCGGTCCGGTTCATTTCGGAAAACGTCGACATCAATACTGCTCGTCGACTGTTCGGTCGTAACGACGGGGAAGTTATCGGCGACTTCTAATCGAAGCGTCCAGACATCGCCTTCTTGCTGAATCGGGAATCTCAGCGAGCGATGCGTCACAGCAAGACCCCGGAACTGATTTTAATCGGTTCCGGGGTCACTTCGTTTCTACTGGAACACAACCTCGTCACCAGAGCTAATCACGTACCTTCCGCTTTTCAATACAAAATATTGCAACCCAAGAGTTAGCTCGATTTTTCACAGAACTCCGTCAACGTCAGCCCGACGCTAAAGCGATAGAAAACGAAGTAAGCCCCCTCGCTTGTGCGTTTTGAAGTTGAGCTTTTTCGATATCTGGAGTGAAATCAAGAATTTAACGCCAAGGCGCAAGGGCGCAAAGAATTCAAAAGACGGTAACGCTGTGGACTTCTTTCAATGTAGCCATCATCGCTCCGCGTGATGAGCATTTGTCGGAAACGATTCGACCGTTGCCTTAACATCGGAACAGATACTTCGTTTTAAATCCTGATTTGAAAACATGCGGATTCGAATTCGCTTGGTTCTCGAACAATGCTCATCACGCGGAGCGATGATGGCTACTTTGGTCTGAGGTAGACTCTCCCTGACTTCTTCACTTTGCGTCTTAGCGCGTTGGTGCCTTTGCGTTGGGTTCCAATTGAATTCGCTTGATTTTGTGGGTAACACAATCTCGATACAGCAAAACGCTTAAACTCAAAGCTTGTGCGTCGGGCTAATGATAATCTGGGGTCGTGGCTTGCATTCACGAACGAGATTGAAGAAGCCTCGTTTCAATCTTCAGTCACGTCGGCTTTGAGCGACCATAAATATTGCTTGATCGCTTCAAACTGCTTTTTCGCATTTCCCCCCTCGATTTTCTTGACGGCTGTCGTTTGCAGGTCAGGTGCAAATCGGGGCATTCTCGAACCGACGTCGTATCGCGGGGGATCGAGCATCTGTCGTAAGGCAAATTCCGGGCGAAGCCGGTCGCGGGTAAACGCGAAATTGATCCCCAGAGCAATTTGTGTCGCCGCATCACCACGAGGTTTTTCGTTCCCAACCGCATGACATTGACGGCAATCCAGCCCTCCATCACGCAGCGTCAATTGCCGTCCCGCCTCAACTAACTTGTCATCGAATGTCGTCGGAATCGGTTCCTGAAACTCCAGACCATGCTCTTGGGGCAGTTCAGGTACCAAGAAGTCCGCGTAGACGGGAAAGCTGGGCATTCGAGCCGTCATCCAGGGTCTGGGTTTATGCTGTATCTCTCCCTTTAATAATTTCGTGATCCAAGGTCCCTGCAGCTTTTCACCGACCCAGGTCAGATGAGGGACCGATTCGGGAAGTTTTCCAGATCCCTCTTCGGCCACAATCTCGGGCCAGCGGGCCGATTCGCCGTCTCGCGCATGGCACGCGGTGCAACGCAGCACCTTCAATGCGTGCTTGATTCTGGAACTCGGACCCGCGTGTGGCAAACTGGGATTACCTGAGTACGTCGCCAGAAAGAATGCTAAAGCCTGTCGATCGAAATCGGAGAATGCAAATTTCGGAGCCTTCTGAGATCTCGTCGTATCATCACCAAGGCATCCGCGTCGCGCCGCAGAAACAACGGTGATTGGGACGACGTCGGGAGTAGCAAGTGAGCCCTTTTCAGCAAGCTGATGACAGTGATCACACCGCAATTCCTTGAACAGTTTTTGACCACGTTGAACGTCACCTGAACCCAATCCGACAACTTGCTCCACAGATCCCTTCGCGTTTTCGTTGAGATAATCTGCAAGAGCCCCTGCTTCTTCTTCGTTCAATCGAAAATCGGGCATGCGACTTCCATAATGATGCCCATGCGGTTCGCGAAGAAATCGTGTCAGTTGTCCAGGTTGGAATTTACTCGTCACAAAAAACAGCGACAGACGATTCCATTCGGGATGTGTTTCTTTCGCCGCAAAGGTGTGGCAAGCGATGCAACCAAGCCGCTCGAAAAGCGCAGCTCCCTTTTCCAGTCGAACTTCACGCGCGTCAGTCGTCTGGCCAGCAGGATTTCCTGGAACCTCATTGGAACCGCGCAGCGATCCCAGGAACGCCACCAGGTCGCTCAGTGCATTATTGTCACGCGATTCCAGGAGGCTGGGCATGGTTGCGTCAGTTCGCAAATGAGCCGGATCACGCAACCAGTTTGCCAACCAGTTGGGTTGAAGCCGAGATCCAATTCCATCAAGACGAGGGGCGTGACGAAAGTGCTCGATTTGACCTTCGTGCCGTACTAACTCGGTAACATCAAACGGACGCAAGGGGTCTTGGCCAATGTGACATCGAGCACATTGGTGATTGCTGAACAGTGCGCGGCCGGCAAAATACGTCTCTCTAACTTCTGATTTTTCATTCGTCAGGGGATCGTGAAATAACAGGTTCGCAGGAACCAGTTCGCGCGGAAACCGGTCCGTTTCCCACATCAATCGGAAGCCATGATTATCCACCTTTGCCGAATGTCGGATTCGGATGGGCGTGATTCCTTTTCGAAGACGGACCACGATGTCGTCATCACGCGTGTCTTTGGTGACGGATTTCGAAGATCCCTCGCTTGCGCGTCGGGCTGATGTGCCGATGAGCGTGAATTGATCGTCATTGATTTCAAGTATGGCGTCGGATTCTGCGGACGAACTGAATCGGTATTCCCCCGAGAAAGGGACTTTCAAAAAGCCCGTCGCAATGACTTCCTCGGGCGTTTCTTTCCCCACCCAATAACTCGACCAGGCCATTAACCGACTTGTCGTTGGATAATCAAACAACGGTATCGTCAACGTCACACCAGGAGCGAGCCGGGCGAGGAGTGCTGACTTTTCTGCATCCCGTTTGGGCCGATGCAACTGATCTTCGGACATGACATCTTTCGGGATCGCGTTCAGCGTCAAATAGGCTGTCTGCTCAATCACTGAACCCTGCGTCGATCGCAATGTATAACTGATTCCAAGTTGATCGACCGGCTTGAGATCGGGAAGTTCCAGAAAGACCGTACGGTTATCGGGAAGAAGCGTCACCGACTTTGGTTCCACCGAGTCGCGGCCGATTTGTCCTGGTGCCGAGGGTCGCAGGTCGGGTGAACCGTATTGAGCGGACCATCGGTAGTTCCATGCTTCCAATTCATAGTTATCAGGATTTTCGGCTTCGTCTCGATCCAAGGGACGAGTAAACGTCAAAGCGATCCCGTTCTGATACGTCTTCATTTTGACCACCAGGTCGATTCCCTGGCCCGTATAACGGACTCGCTGGAAACAGCCGTCATTCACGGCACTGGTTACCCAGCCCTTCAATCCTGTCACATACAACTGTCCGTCATTTGCACGAAATCGACCCCGATGCGCACCTGAGGCAAATCGAAGCGGAAACTCGGTCGAGCCTCCGTTCATCGTAGGACCGAACTTCGCCTGAGCACTCTCGGCAGTCGCGCCTGCCTGAGTCCCCTCGGCAATTTCCTCCTGTAATAGAAGCCGCAACTTGCATTGACCATAGGACAAGTGCAGCAGTTGTTTTGACAGTGGTCCCCAGCGGTCGCTGTCGACCCAGATCTGTCCCCCACAACTGTTGTCGGCTAAACGGGGAAACCAGCAGAATGGTCGTTCAAAATCCGTTGGTGGAGTTGTTCGATGATGTGACGGAAAATACCCATAAAAGCCCCCTTGATGCACGTCGAAAACAGCAGATCCCGGTGTCCATTCCCCTTCCTGCGGGGCAACGGTGATTTCGTCATTCGGCCCGATACTCATTCCATTCGGATTGCGAAAACCCGTGGCAAACACATCCAGCTTTGAGCCGTCCCTGGAAACTCGTAACAATGATCCATCATGCCGAATGGCCGAATCGCAGTTCCCTTTGACGTAGTAAAAATTCCCGGCTCGATCAGTCTCAAGGCAGGTCACGTATTCGTGCCCGTTTAGCGACACGTCCGCATCATTATTAAAATTCTCGTAGAAGTCGGCTTCGCCATCGTTGTCAAAATCGTGCAGTCGAGTGATCTGGTCGCGACCGACAACAAACAGTTGACTCCGGTTTGTCGGATTGCCATTTTTGTCACGTTCCGGAAGAACCTTAACGCCAAGCGGTTGAAAGAGCCCCGTCGCGTAGCGTCGCCATGTGATTCGTTCGAGTTTCTCATCAATCCCATCAACGAGCCAGACATCGCCATGCAGCGTACTGATGAAGGCTTTGCCGTCGGGAAGAAAGTCATGGCCGCCGCAGAACATCAGCGCACGAAACGGGTTTTCGAACGGTAGATTAATCGTATCGACAACGTAAGGCGCGTTATTCTTTGCCACTTCCCCGGTCGTGACCAGCGGTTCACCCCAAATCCTTGGGCCGGGTTTCGTCAGTCCCCGCAAATCTTCTGCTGCAGGCGAAACGGCCACTAATTTTTCAAAGGCGGTTTCGTTGGTTGCTGGCGCGGCAATCAACAGCTTGACGGTCACCGGCTCGGCATGAGGCGGCACATTCAGGATGTGGCACTTTTCCGGCCCCTGTTGCAGCAACGCCGTGCCAGGTTTTGCGACAAGTCGGACGTGCGCCTTGGCGTCCGCGACAAGCATCGACAGCGCGGTTGTCGACGGTTCAACAACAATCGTTCGACTTAATGCCGTCACACCATTTGATTCTTCGGTCCACGGTGACTCAAACACGACGGTCGGTGGCTGCGGTTTGACATCAGTGGGATCAGACGAGCCGACGGTAAACTTGAGTACGACTCGCTGACCGTGTCGGTACAGACCTTCGTAATGCGCAACGCTCTTTGGCAACGAGCCAAATCGATGTCCCTCCCGATGATTGATGAACTGATCACTGCGGGACCAGCCAGCAAGAATCGGGGTGGTAAAGGTCACATCCCCCTCGATTCGCGGGGGAACAATGATCCCAAACCGAGCGGCGTCGAACTTGAGAAATCCGGTCCAACCGGCCGAGGCTCGCATCTGTTCGGTGTCATAACAGATGGCATGAGTTCGACCAGGACCCGTACGTACGACAATCCCTTTGTAAACGGTCCCACCGGGGCCGACGATCGATCCACTGAAGAACGGACCCGTATCCATCTGAGCCAATCGGTTGTCGCGAGAATCTTCCTCGGTCCAGCGAAACCCCAGCGCGTCCTCACCCCAATGCCCTTCGATCCTTGATGGTTTTGCAGCCATGTTAACAGCATTCGGTGCCACCTGGGCTAACTGCGCGTCATTCTTCCCGGTCGCATCTTTGAGCCTTTTCTGCTCGCTCAATTCATCAAGGTGCCATAACCCCAGCGTGCTGTCGTCAATGTCAAATGGCCTCGCCAGACTCGAATCGAACTCGCGGATCCCTTTTGAAATTCGGACCTCATCTATCAGTCCTGTATAACCCGCCGCGTTGTCAACAAGACTGGCAATCGCCAGATCACCAGGGACGGCTTTCATCTCGGTTCTTTGACACGCCTGGTTGGCAACTGGCTGGCCATCGACATACAGCCGAATCCGGTTCAGCTCCAGCACCATCCCGACATGATGCCAGCGACCATCGCAAATCATGGCGGTCGAATGGCAATGATCCGGCGTGAATCCCGGCGTATAGACCGTGAAATTTCCGGTCCCCGCCATGGTGAACAATTCCCAATGAGTTCCCGATGATTTCAGTTCATTCGCGACCAGGATGTTGTAGGGGCCTTTGTCAGAGAGCTTCGTCCAGCACTCGACCGTAATCGGAAACTGGTGGAATTCTTCTCGTCCTTTAATGAAAGCACCTCCCGCACGCCCATCGATGGCCTGTCCGAATTTTCCACCAGCCAATCGCGGGACATTCGCAGTCGGCACAGTGGCAGCAGTCGGCACCTGAGCCACAGGAACAGGAGTTCTCGGTTTCGGTTTACTCGCGGCAGGTTTGCCGTTCAGTTGTGGCAACAGCCAGTCGAGACCATCAAGATTATCGTGCAATCGTTCTTCGGCATCATCCGATGTATGGCCGAGAATTCCGATCGGGCCGGCATAGCCGCTGTCACGCACAACTTTCAGCAGTTTCAGGTCGAGGTCACCCTGCCCCAATTGAAGAATCTTTTGACCTTTCCGGTCACCCTGATTCACCATTCCATTCAGATTCAGAGTGTAGAGGTACGGTTTCATCGTTTTCAGCAGCTCTGGAAAACGATCAAGGTGATCGTGGCCGTGATGCTGGTTATAGACGATGCCTACATCAGATCGATTCAGTTCCTTAATGATCGCAATCTGATTTTCCGGTTCGCCAAACCAGCCGCCGTGATTGTACAAGGCCACTTTGCAGCCAACTTTGGCGGCTGCTTCGGCAATCGGGCGAATGCGAGCTGCCTCGGTGATGACTCGCTGCTTCTGTTCCTGCTCAGATTTTGTCGGTTCACCGCCACCCGTGACCCAAAGCTGAGGAGTCACTTTATGCTTTTCAAACACGGCGAGAGTTGCCTTCGCTTCGTCGTTGAGAACGGTGGGAAACCACCAGGCTGTCAATTCAATCTGATGCCTCTTCAACGCGTCGATTTCGGCATCGAAGGTTGGGATATGTTCAGCTCGATAGTCATAAGCAAACTTGGAAAAGCCCAGTTTTTCCAGCATCGCGGCTCGTTCTTCGGGGCCTCGTTTCTTTGAGTCGAACGGAACAATGCACCAGGCGACCAGATTTTTGCGTTCAAACAGACCAGAAGAATCTGGTTCCGCTGCAGGAAGCCATATTCCCAGGCCAGCCAGAATCGTCGCGCACAAAGTCCCTAACAAGACGCGATTGGTCATCGTCAAATTCTCCGCAAGTGTCGTTCGATGTATGCCGTCATGTTACAGCTCGAAGACATCGCCGCCAAAGGCACAGAGAACTCGAAATCAAGAAAATGCGGTCTCGCGGATTTCAGCCCTGGGATTCTTCAAAGTGAGTGACAGACTTTTCTTTTCTGATGCGATTCCGCCGACTCACAAGCCACGAGAATGCCGACAAACCAAATATCCAGGGTATGAGCGCCCGCGAAGGTCGTAAATTAAGAGTCGCAACGACCGCATCGCCGGAAGTTTTAATCACTGTGTCGTCGTTTTTGTGTTGACCTCGAATAATCTTGCGGTGAACCAGCAAATCCTTCTCGACGATCCCCTTCGTTTCGTTAATCGAGCAAAACCGCGTGGCTGTGTATCTGGAGCGAATCAAATTAGTCGCCGGGTCTTCATAACCAGAAGTGACGTAGGAGCCGACAAGGCTGTCGAACCCGGCATGTTGCAAGTAAAGCTCGTGATCGAACGCTTCTGTCGGATGTACTTTGCCATCGTGAATGTGCAATGTCGGAAAATAGAGGTCTTTACTGTCGGTTTCAAATTCAAACGCCATGGGATGTGGTCGTAATGAGCCTTCAGAGAGTTGAAACACGGCAAAGCTGTAATCGTTGTATCCCGGGATTTGTTCCCATGTCGCCGCTGGTAAACCGAAACGTTCATCCAGTTGAGAAAACTCGGCGATGGTCGGCACAAACGAGCCGACATAATTCCCGACTTGAAAGACTTCTAAAGATTCGGTCTTTTCAAGATTATTCGCGGATTTGCTGCAGCCGAAAGAAATGGGAGGAGCTTTGTACGGGAAGCCCATTCCAAGATCGTCGAAGAACTTCTCGTAATGGCTCAGGTCGATAAACCGGAAACTGCGCGGTTGAACCGGCCGCTTCACTGGTATCGGGAGAATCATCGCATTGTCATGCGGTGAATTGTATTGCATCTGGTAAACAAGAAACTGGCTGCTGCCTGACGGCTTGCGTGCGAAAATTCGTGTGTTTGACACCGAAGTCACAAACTGTGAAAAACAACACATGATGATGGTTCCTCTTCGTTGGAATGTGCCGAAGGTGAAAACATCAACCTACTTCGATCGTGGTCTAATTGAAAGAAGAAATTCCACACGCCTGCCATTAGCGGATAGGACCTCGTAGTTTTTAGGTTACCTTGCGAATCGAAATTCATGGCAATTTCGGGCATTCAATATTTGAATGTTGTCTGAACGTAGAACTGTCCAGCATTGCCTCGACCAGGGGTCGCGGCTTCGACGTAAGACCCGTACTGAAAGAAGAAGTAACCAACCTCAAGACTGAGATTTTGGTTGTAATTATAGGTGGTCAAAAAATCGATTTCATTTCCGACATCTCTTCCGTGCCCCGGCTTCCCAAACGGTGTCCCAGTAACTGTGTAGAGCGTATCGTTTGCTGTGGCCAGTTGGAAAAAGTGCTGGGCCATCGTGAGTTGAACTTTTTTCGTTGGCTTTAATGTCAGTCGGTAGTTGATGTCCGTGATGTTTTGTCGAGCAAGATTGTCAATCAAACCAAGGTAAGCGTGAACCAGCCCATAATACTGGAAGAATGTGCTGTTGGTGCCTCCCTTGGGGTTGTTGCTACCAGACGCGTAGTCATAGAAGCCCCAAATGGTTGGCTCCCAAGGGACTGACTTCCAGCAATGTCCCAGACCCGTGGTCAGGTAGCCTGCACTCACGACTTGAGTTCCCGTTGCACCAAGAGCCTTCAGTTGCCCGTTGTCCGTTCCGAACTGATAGCCCCCTTCGACGTCGGTTAACCATTGGCGATCGCCATCGGCGACGTTAAATGTGCCAATCCAGTTATTTCCATACGTGATTCGGTCACCAACCGGAAATCCGATTCCACCGGTAAATCGATCATGATGATCGTACAACAAGAATGTGTGAATCGTATGGTCTTTGATCCCCTTGTAAGTTGCCCAACCGCCACCGAACAAGATCCCTCGATCAGGGAAATCGAGCGTATTGCCGAGTCGGTTTACGCCAAGATTTGGTCCCAATCCTCCCCCTGTACCCGCTGTTGCCGTGCTGACAGGATTTGTCAGCCAGGCATCGACGTCCCAGGTTGATCCCCCACTCGACAGCCGCAACCCCTGGAAGCTGCGACGGGTATTGGCCCAGTCCAATGGAGAAATCAATCGCTGGGAACCAAAGCTCAATTCCTGGCGACCAGTACGGAACCAGACAGGCTTTTCATCTCGTTCCAGCACCTTCAAGTCGATGAACGCGTTGAGGAGATCCCAATGATTAATGTCGATGCCCGTGGGAGCCACGTCGCTGAAATTCTGCGATGCATCGATCATTTCGACGTAACCACGAAGCCAGTCGGAGTGCTTGATATCGAGGTAGTTTCGCCATCGAAGCAGATCGTACGTCGCAGCGACAGGTTTGACGTACGGAGGGCGAAGTCGATTTGCTTCGTCCATGTACCGATAACGCAGTTCACCCCCAAGTGAAACGCGAGTATCTTCCAGTGATTCGAACGGAAAGATGCGATCAGAGGGGATGTCTTTCAGATTCTCACCGAAAATCGGCGTATGCTTTGGGTCTTTTTTGTAACTGAAATCGTTGTCGAAAAAGCAAAGTTTAAACGGTTGCGGCGGCGGCTTCGGTTTACCGGCAGGTTTCGCCGGCGTCGTGTTTGGCGTCGGTGCAACGGTCGTCGGTGTTGATTCCTTCCCCGTGCCGTCTGGTTTCATAGCGATCATCGGAGGAAGGTCGCCGTCAGCTTCGAGAATCGGCGATTCCACGGGAGATGGCGGCAATCCGAAATCGGTTTGTGGAACTGGCGATTTGGTTTGCGCGTCTCCTATCGGCGTAAAGAAAAACATTCCGACGACGGGAAGAATAAAGTGAATGAATCTGCGAAGCATTGAAACGCTCCATCGAGAGAACCACGTCAGTGAGGTCCCTTCCCGATCCGTGGGTATCTTTTGGCGACCGCGTAAGCGCTACGACGGAAACCACAATGAGGACGATGCAAGCCAATGTCCTAGCTTTCAAATTCGACATAAGCTGACGGCGTTGAATGCTGACAAAATAGAATGCCAGCAAAGTATTCGGCTACTGGAGTAACCGAGGTTGGGAGCGTAACGAACATTACGATTAAGTAGTTTCGCGAAAGTATCGAAGAAAGATCTGATTATCTGAAGACCGATTTGGCATCGGGAAACAGTACTTCGTAATGTGTGACGCGGCGCACTAATTCCGCGAACGAATTGACTGCCAGCTTCTTCATGATCGACGCCCGGCGTCCTTCAATCGCTCGCTCGGTGATTTCCAATTTCGCCGCGATCATTTTGTTTGGAGCACCCGAGAGAAGCATAGCAAGAGCGGTTCGTTCTTTGTCGGTGAGGGCTCCCATTCGTTTGGCAAAATCATCCCAGAATTCCCGCGTTGCGCGCCGCCCACAATCTTCTGTAAGGGCACGTTGGATCGCCTCCAACATCAACTGGGCGCTGAACGGCTTTTCAATGAATTCGGCAGCACCCAATTTCAAAGCACGGATCGCCATTGGGACGTCCGCATAGGCCGTCATCAAGATGACCGGAAGTCGACTGCCGACGTGAGCAAGATGTTCAAATAAATCAAGCCCGCTCATTTCTGGCATGCGTACGTCACAAACCAGACAACCCGGTCGCGACGGCTGATAATCCGCCACGAATTCGGCCGCCGATGCATACGAAGCCGTTGCAATTCCGACCGACTGTATCAGGTATTCTAACGATCCTCGCATATCAGGATCATCGTCGACGATGAAAGCTGTCGACTGGGTCTCTTCCAACACGACACTCCTCACAATAATAAAGAAGACAGTTCAAGTAATTCCAATTCCGACGGCAGGCCATCGATTACATGGTGTGAGCCAGATGGCCAGACGATCTGTTATTCGATGCTTTCTCGTCTGCGTCTGCGTCTGTGCCAAACTCGCCTTTGAGAATGGGGCAAAGCAGGTCGTCACATCGTTCCAATGGCGAATTTAAAGGGAGCGTGAATCGGAACGTCGCGCCTGGATTACCATTTGTTTCAATCCAAATTCGACCTCCGTGGGCTTCGACGATGCCGCGAACGATTGCCAGTCCCAGGCCGGTTCCGTTTTCTTCCGTCGTCGTGAACGGCTCGAAGATCGAAGTCGTGCGATCCGCTGAGATTCCCGGCCCAGAATCCGCCACGGAGATCTCCAGCAGTTCTTCGGGTAAACGTCTTGTCGTCAACACAATCCTTCGTCGCTCGGTTTCGACTCGGTCGAGAGACGTAATCGCATTCCCAATCAAGTTTGTCAGCACTTGCTGAATCTGAATTCCATCAACGGAGATGAACGGAAGATTGTCTTCCAAATAAGTTTCGATCGTAACGGAACGTCGGCGAGTTTCCGGACGGCACAATTCTTCGACCTCGTGAATCAACTCGTTGATTGACTCGGGAGCCAGCCTAAATGGGCGAAGCTTGGCAAAATTCTTCGTTCGCCGAATGATTTCTCCACCCCGATGGGATGCGCGCAGGATCGCGCGAAGTGGTGCGACGAGTTCCGCAGGATCTGTCAATGCTCCTCCCAGCCGCGTCAGGCACCCTTCTGCATAATTCGAGATCGCTCCCAGTGGCTGATTAATTTCGTGCGCGAGTGCTGCTGCCATCGCGCCCATTGATTTTAATCGATCAGCGTGCGCCAGTTGCGATTGCAACTCCTGACTACGGTGCTCAATGGCTTTTCGATGTGTCACGTCTGTCACGACCAGTAACAATCTTTGGAAGTTCCCATGCATGTCGGTCATGCGTCTTGGGGAGATCATCGTATCAATGTCACCGCCGTTCGCGTGTCGAAGTTTGAGGTCAACCGGCCCCGAAACCTCGCTGGTCTTCGAAAGCAACTCTTCGAAGTGGGGTCGATCAAGCTCAGTGATGAGATCCCGGCCGGATCGTCCGGAAAGTTGAACACCATCTTCGCCAAGCATGTCACGAAAACGACGGTTAGAAAATTCCACACGTCCCTCCCCGTCGAATACAACCAGGCCATCGGTCATCGATTCGACGAGAAGTTGATAATGAGCCTCATTCTGTTCCCACTCACGCCTGACGATACGGATTTGGGGGCGCATGACGGCAAACTGCAACAATAACAGCGAACCGAGGATCATCATCATGAATGCCAACCCCATGATTTGAAGCTGTCGTACGTGTCGTCGAGCCTCTCCTTCATAGAGTCCCACCAGTGAGTGCATCTTCGCGAGAAACTTCGGCTCGTTTTCCAGCAGGGACTCAAGTGCGCCCCGGTTTGCAACATCACTCTGTCTGTCGAGAAGAATTTCAGCGGCGTCTGTCATCGCTTGAAAATGAGGTTGAATCTCACGGTATCCCGTTTGAATCGCCAAATTCCAAGGGCGACCGAAAACGGTTGTCGATTCATCAGCGATGAGACGCGCATGCGCCGATCGCCACGTTTTCAATGTGTCGGAAAGTCTTAATCGACATTCCTCGAGAATTCCCGGATCGTCGGCATTCATCAACGCTAAGGCTTCTTTCGCAAGCTTCTGCGACAGCATTCTCTGCCGGCCGGCAACATTGATCACAGGAGCATCTGACGTCAAGGTGATCAAAGAGGGCTGAATCACGAACTGATGCAGGACGATCAGCGCGGCGTAAAGTCCCAACGATAGCCATAGTCGCTTATCGAGTCGTCGAGCTGGATTTTCACGCCCCATTCCATTTCACCATTTTCAATCAAACTAACGGACGCTGTTTAGTTGTCTGAGGACGCAGAATGCCATAATCGGGCACAAATTCAGCGACGGTCCACGTTCAATTCGTTTTGATATCGTCCAGCAAGAAGACTGCGCCGCAAAGCCTGTTCCTGCAGAGCGGCTTTTACGAGTGATGACCCGCAATCCTTATTTTTGTCCGATTTTCAATTGTATTGGAATAACTGGTGATCCCATTTATTGAAAGTTTCGCCTCGGCTGTCGAATGAAATCTGCTAGTAAACACGGCATGGGATTGCCGTACTTATGCGCAAAACGGACTGCGAATCAGTCAGTTGATCATCATAGAAACCTCGATCAAACATCAATCCGAGTCATGTCGATTTGTATGGAACAATCCTCTTCCTCGCCTCGTGAGTCGAACATAAGCTATTGATGCTTAATGAGATGACGCGTATTACACATTGAACTGCCAGCCTGCGAAAACAAAAATAAACGTCGAAATCGAACGGAAGTTCGGAAGTCGACACCATCGCTGTGACCTTCCACACTAAGACATTCGGGCCTCCGAAGTTTGCAGCCGAATGTTTCCCGCCTGACATCTTGGGGCGCATTGTTTGCAAATCGTTGAGATCAGCGATAGTCGCCCGTTGGCGGTTGCATCCGTTTTCTGGTTTTTCATTGCATTCATGCGATAACACGACGCCATTAATAATAATGTGTGCGTTAAAGTAATTAATACAAATGACGTTAACGTGACATGCCCCGTAATAATCAACGTGAGTCGGTTGGTCATCTCAACTTGATTGATTGTCCGTCAATCCAAATGTCACCTTCTGTACGTCTGTCATTTTCGAGGAAATAATTCCGTGGATACCACTGCAAAAGCGACGCAGATTCGACTGATGGACTTCCATTCGCCACAGATGAGAGCTTTTCACATGACGTGGATCGCTTTCTTTTGTTGTTTCTTTGCCTGGTTCGGAATTGCACCTCTCATGGCCGTCGTTCGTGAAGAATTGAAGCTGACGAAGGATCAGGTCGGGTGGTGTATCATCGGATCGGTGGCAATTACAATCTTTGCACGACTTTTCACAGGATGGCTATGTGATCGGATCGGACCACGACTCGCCTACTCAGGCCTGTTGATCATCGGTTCGATTCCCGTGATGACGATTGGGTTCGCACACGATTACACGACGTTTCTTCTTTTCCGAATCGCGATTGGAGTTATCGGAGCGTCATTTGTGATTACTCAGTATCACACGTCGATCATGTTCGCTCCTAATTGCGTTGGTACAGCGAACGCGACGGCGGCCGGTTGGGGGAACCTGGGAGGTGGAGTCACTCAAATGGTCATGCCCCTCGTATTCGCGACATTCATCAGCATTCTCGGGTTTAGCTCAGCGAGTGCGTGGCGGGCAAGCCTGTTCACTTCGGGCATCGTCTGCGCCTTGATGGGCGTCGCTTACTATTTCTTGACGCAAGATGCACCGGCGGGCAATTTCGCCGACCTTAGAAAAAGAGGCTTGCTGCCTGGCAAAAACGAGCATCGTGGCTCGTTCCTGAAAGTCTGTGGTGATTATCGAGTCTGGACGCTGTTCCTGGCCTATGCCTGTTGTTTTGGCATGGAATTGACGCTCGACAATGTCGCCGCGTTGTATTTTGTCGACTATTTCAGCGAATTAAAGGCGATGGACAAGGTGCAGGCGGTCGGGACGGCTGGTCTGATCGCAGGACTTTTCGGTGGAATGAATCTGTTTGCTCGCGCCCTCGGCGGAATTGTTGGAGATCGGTTTGGTGCTCGCTGGGGTCTCAATGGACGAGTGAAGTGGCTCTTTATGGCATTGTTCTGCGAAGGGATTGCACTGCTGCTCTTCTCACAAGCGCGGACGCTGATGGCTGGGATTCCCCTGTTGATGTTGCTTGGTCTGTTCGTCAAAATGTCCAATGGAGCGACGTATTCCGTCGCCCCGTTTGTAAATCGCAAAGCCCTTGGAAGTGTGACTGGAATCGTCGGAGCGGGCGGTAACGCCGGTGCCGTCGCGGCGGGATTCCTTTTCAAAAGCAGTGCCCTTACCTGGCCGACCGCTCTGTTCATACTCGGCGTGTTCGTTACTTGTGCGTCGTTTGTGATTCTGACCGTGAGATTTGCTGAGGAACTTCAGCCAAAGGTCGACAAACCAGCAAATCTTGCTGGCGAGCCTCATGACGTCGCCCCAGTTCCGGTCGCTATCTGAATTCGTTCGACTTACTCCAGTAAACATTTGCCCCGCGAAGTTCTCTTAACTTCAGGATCGAAAAGAATGATCGCGCCGCATTCGAGTTTTGATAATCAATCTGCAAAAAAAACGGTCGTTGTCATCGGCAACGGGATGGTCGGTCAGAGGTTTTGCGAAAAACTGATCGAATACGATGTCGACCAACAATACCGCGTCGTCACGTTCTGCGAGGAACCTCGTGCGGCTTATGACCGAGTCGGATTGACTTCATTTTTCGCTCATCGCGACGCCGAAAAATTAATGCTCGCTAAAATGGATTGGTACTCGACACATGGCGTCGAAATTCATCTTGGTGATCGTGCAGAGACGATTGATCGTGAAGCGAAACTTGTCACCTCGCAAAAGGGGGTGACGATCCAATACGACACTGTGGTGCTGGCCACCGGGTCGTATCCGTTCGTTCCCGCCATTCCAGGTATCACCAAGAGTGGTGTCTTCGTCTATCGCACAATTGAAGATCTCCAGCGAATGATCGCTCATGCTGCAACGTCAAAACGGTGCGCTGTTCTCGGAGGGGGATTATTAGGACTCGAAGCCGCGAAAGCCGTTTTCGATCTCGGTCTGGAAGCACACGTCATCGAGTACAACGGGCGCCTGATGCCTCGGCAGATTGACGAGACTGGATCGCGTGTCCTGGTTAATAAGATTTCTGCATTAGGTGTACAGGTTCATTTGAACTGCGCTGCCAAAGAGATCCACGGCGGGGGTCACGTTGAGGCGATCGAGTTTCAAGACGGTAGCCGACTCGAAGTCGACATGATTGTCGTTTCAACTGGTATCCGGCCACGAGACGATCTCGCGATCAAATCGGGCCTGACTATCGGGCCACGAGGCGGCGTCACCATAAACGACCAACTTCGAACATCCGATCCGAACATCTACGCGATCGGCGAGTGTGCTCTGCACAATGGAATGATCTATGGCCTGGTCGCACCCGGTTACGAGATGGCCGAAAACCTTGCCTCGATCCTGACAGGGGGTGACAAAACGTTTCAGGGGGCCGATCTTTCGACGAAGCTCAAATTGATGGGTGTCGATGTTGCAAGTTTCGGCGAATACGAATTACCACCGGAAAAGGCAACTCCCCTCTTTTTTGAAGATCCGTTCGGTGGCAGGTACAAGAAGCTCTTCTTTTCACCTAATGGTAAACGACTTCTCGGCGGTATCCTGGTTGGCGATGCATCCGAGTACGGAACGCTGTCGATGCTTGTCAAATCGAAATCAACGCTTCCCTGTTCCCCGCATGAATTGATCGTGGGAAGCTCGTCCGTCGCCTCGTCACTTGGCGGAATCGATGGGATGCCCGATTCGGCACAGATTTGTTCATGCAATAATGTCTCCAAGGGAGACATTATTTCTGCCATTCGCGATCAGGATCTGGATTCGCCAGCCGAGGTGAAAGCTTGTACGAAAGCTGGTGCCGGATGTGGTGGATGCTTCCCGCTTGTCACAGATCTCTTCAAAGCACAAATGAAACGGCTTGGCAAAAAGGTCACGAACCATTTGTGCGAACATTTCGCCTATTCGCGAACCGAACTTTTCGCGGTAATAAAGACGAAACGGATCAAAACCTTTCAAGACGTGATCAGCCAATTGGGACGAGGCACTGGTTGCGAACTGTGCAAACCGCCGATCGCATCGATTCTGGCGTCCTTGTGGAATGAAAATGTGCTCGATTCCAAGCACGAGGCATTACAGGATACAAACGATCGATTCCTGGCAAATATGCAGCGGGGCGGTTTGTACTCGGTCGTTCCACGTGTTCCGGGAGGTGAAATCACGCCAGAAAAGCTGATCGTTCTCGGCGAGGTTGCTAAGGACTATCAACTCTATACGAAGATCACGGGCGGCCAACGAATCGATCTGTTCGGTGCCCAGGTGCAAGACCTTCCTGACATCTGGGAAAAACTGGTCAACGCCGGTTTTGAAAGCGGACACGCGTACGGCAAGTCCTTGCGAACGGTAAAGAGCTGCGTCGGTACAACATGGTGCCGTTACGGAGTCCGTGACTCTGTCGGTTTCGCGATCCAGGTTGAAAATCGATATAAAGGGATTCGATCTCCACACAAAATCAAAATGGCCGTTTCCGGGTGTACACGCGAATGTGCCGAAGCGCAATCCAAGGATGTTGGCTTAATCGCGGTCGAAGGTGGTTATAACCTTTATGTTTGTGGAAATGGGGGAACGAAGCCGCGACATGCCGACCTGCTGGCCGCATGCGTTGATGAAGCAACAGCGATTCGTTATATCGACCGCTTTCTGATGTACTATATTTTCACAGCCGACAAACTCACACGCACATCGGTCTGGTGTGATAAGCTTGAGGGGGGGATTGAACACATTCGCGATGTCGTGGTTGACGACAAGCTTGGAATTGCCAGCGAAATGGAAGCGATGTTACAGCATCTCGTTGACACCTATCAGTGCGAATGGAAAGCCGTAGTCGACGACCCGGTCAAGCGACAGCGATTCCGACAATTCGTCAATACGGACGAAACCGAATCGTGTATCGAATTTGTCTCGGAACGCGGACAGTCCCATCCAGCCGACTGGCCCAGTGAATTCGTGTCGCTCGAACAATTCAAATCGAAAATCGATGGGCAATTCGTTGCTCCGGTTTCCTCCGAATTGCGTTGGATCAAGGTTGGAACGGTCGCCGATTTTCCGTACGACGGTGGAGCAACCGTCAAATACGGTAAGACACAGATCGCTGTTTTCAATTACTCGAGTCGTGGCGAATGGTATGCCACGCAGAATATGTGCCCTCACAAAAAGGCATTCGTGTTATCCCGTGGTATCGTTGGTGACGCAAACGGAGTCCCGAAAGTTGCGTGCCCACTTCACAAGAAAACATTTTCACTGGCATCGGGCGAGTCTCTATCAGATCCGGATTACAAGATTGATACGTTTCCAGTCAAAGTCGAAGGGGACAGTGTCTTTCTTCAACTCCCCTCGGTCGAGATCCTGAATCAACGCCACGCAACCGAGATTGGCTGCAGCCTTGCGACGTCGTGCACGGATCATCGCGAGTTGGCAATTGTTTCATGAAGCAGGAACCGACAGCCATCGAACGCACACGACAGCATCGTCCATTGACGCTCGCCGATTTCCGAGACGAATCTTTCGGGACACAATCGTCGGTTGACGAGAGCGCCTCGTTAATTACACAACTGCTTCAACAGCAACAGCAGCTTACGGCGGTGGAACTTTTTTCTCGCGAATGCCCCTCCGAACGTAAACCTGATCAAGCCCGCTATTACGAAAAACTATTACCCGCCTCTCCACCAGGTCCCGGCCAGCAATATGCCTTCGAAGTTGATCTCGATCGTTGTTCCGGGTGCAAAGCGTGCGTCACGGCGTGTCATTCGCTGAATGGACTTGATGAAGGCGAAACATGGCGCGATGTCGGGTTGCTTGTCGGCGGGACCGAATCCGCTCCGGTCATGCAGCATGTGACTGCCGCCTGCCATCATTGTGTTGAACCCGCCTGTATGATTGCGTGCCCCGTCAACGCATACGAAAAGGACGTCTCAACCGGAATCGTTAAGCACCTGGATGACCAGTGTTTTGGCTGTCAGTACTGCACGCTCGCATGTCCGTACAATGTCCCGAAGTATCACAAAGCAAAAGGGATCGTCCGAAAATGCGATATGTGTTCCAGCCGATTGTCGAACGGCGAAGCCCCTGCCTGTGTGCAGGCTTGTCCCCATGAAGCGATCGCGATCCGGATTGTCTCCATCCAGAAAGTGATTGAAGATTCTGAAGCGGACCACTTTCTTCCGGCGTCACCCGAGCCGTATCAGACGCTTCCCACCACAACTTATAAGACCAGACGGGTATTCCCTCGAAACATGCTTCCAGCGGATTATTATTCCATCAGTCCTGAACATCCGCATTGGCCATTGATCCTGATGCTTGTGCTGACGCAACTCTCTGTCGGAGCATTCACGATCGGATTCATCCTTGATGCCAGTATCACGGATGAACTCGGGTCAATTTTCCGGCCCCTCCATGCGACGAACGCGCTGATCCTTGGGCTCCTTGCACTTGCCTCCAGCACTTGTCACCTGGGGCGACCGCTTTATGCATTCCGTGGAATCCTCGGCTGGCGACATTCCTGGCTTAGCCGGGAAATCATCTTCTTCGGTTTGTTCGCAGGTTTGGCAGTTCAATATGCCGTTGCTTGCTGGATCGGATCATCGTCCGTACCGCTGGGAACCGACTGGGCTCGGCGAGTTGAACCTTATCTCGCTCTCGCCGGTGGTTCCGTCGCAGTTGCGGGTCTGGTGGCCCTCTTCTGTTCCATCATGATTTATGTTTTTACACAACGTGAACTGTGGAGCTTTGGGCAGACTTCCATCCGATTCTGTCTCACCGCAGCGCTCCTTGGAATGGCAACCACATTACTTTCCTTCCTGCTGCTCAAATGGTTGATTGATCCCAATGCAGCGGGTCGGCTGATTGTCGGTGTCGGCCAATCATGCACTCGATTATTGATCGTTTTCGGTATCGCCAAACTCGCATTCGATGGCGCATTACTACTGCATCTCGCGAGCCGCCGCATGACGTCGCTCAAACGGTCGGCATTGCTCGTGAGTGGAGTTCTGTCTTCAGTGGCCTTCGCGCGGCTGGGACTCGGCGTCCTGGGTGGAATCGCCATGCCAATCTTGATGCTCAGTCAATTGAATGATGTTGCGAACATCGATGGAAATCCAATCATCTCGACGACGATCTGTGTGACCTGGCTCGGTTGCCTTGGGGGCGAGTTGCTGGAACGTTATCTGTTTTTCGCAGCGGTCTCGAGTCCAAGAATGCCTGGAGGGGTTCGATCATGAGTCCATTTCTTGAGCGTCTTTCGGAACTGCCCTTGCTCTCCCTGATTCATCAACGTGACGGCAAATTGACGCGCGAGCTCTTGCTTGAACCAGCCGGGAATGGGTTGGGACAACTCCCATCCCGGCAATTGCCTGATGCAACAACAACAATGGTCTGCGGCTATTGCTCGACCGGTTGCGGATTGAAGATTCATTTAAAAGATGGCGAGGCTGTCAATCTTTCGCCGGAAACTGATTACCCGGTCAATCTCGGCATGGCCTGCCCGAAAGGCTGGGAAGCGCTGACCGTTCTCGACGCCCCCGACCGTGCAGTGACTCCCCTGTTGCGCAATGCGGATGGCCAGTTGGTTCCGGTCGACTGGAATACAGCCATGAACGAGTTCGTCAGTCGCATGAAGTGGATTCAACAGAAACACGGTGCTCATTCGATCGCGTTCCTCAGCACGGGACAGATCGCCACGGAAGAAATGGCGTTTTTGGGAGCGTTGGCAAAGTTCGGTATGGGAATGCTGCACGGTGACGGTAACACCCGGCAATGTATGGCGACGGCGGTCGTTGCGTACAAGCAGGCTTTTGGGTTCGATGCCCCACCATACACCTACGCCGACTTTGAGGAGTCTGACGTCCTCGTTTTTGTCGGTGCCAACCCCTGCCTGGCTCACCCGATCATGTGGGAACGGGTGATGCGCAATCGCCGTTCGCCAGAGATCGTGGTCATCGACCCGAGGATGACAGAAACGGCGATGTATGCCACACAGCATCTGGCAATCGCACCCAAATCGGACCAGACGCTATTTTATGGCATCGCAAGGATCCTGATTGAGAAGGGGTGGGTCGATCAGCAGTTTATTGAGCGATCGACCGAAGACTTTGAACAATTTGCAGAATTTGTCGAACCATTCAGTCTCGTGCGAGTCGCTGCTGAGACCGGTCTCCGTGCGGCGCAATTGACGCGATTTGCTGAATCGATTCACGAGCGTGAACGGACTTCGCTCTGGTGGACGATGGGTGTCAACCAAAGCCATCAAGGTGTTCGCACGGCACAGGCAATCATCAACCTGGCACTCATGACGGGGAATATTGGCAAGCCGGGAACCGGTGCCAACTCGATCACCGGGCAATGCAATGCCATGGGCTCGCGAATTTTCAGCAACACGACGGGACTTCTCGGCGGTCATGAATTCACGAACGAAGCACATCGAGAGAAAGTTGCAAAGGTACTGGGAATCGACTCTTCACGGATTCCGACTGAAAACAGTTGGGCTTACAACGAAATCATGGAAGGAATTCTCAAAGGAAAAATCAAAGGACTTTGGGTAGTCTGTACCAACCCCGCTCATTCATGGATTAACCAGAACCTGGCGCGAGACATCCTAGACCGGCTCGATTTTCTCGTGGTTCAAGACATGTATCATTCGACGGAAACGGCCCAGCGGGCCCATCTGGTCCTTCCCGCCGCCGGTTGGGGCGAGAAAGAAGGAACCTTTATCAATTCGGAACGTCGATTTGGCGTCTTGAAAAAAGTGCGTAAAGCCCCTGGAACGGCACTTGCAGATTTCCAGATCTTCAAGTTGATCGCGCATTATTGGGGCTGCGGTCAGATGTTCAAAGATTGGACAGACCCCGCAGCGGTTTTCCAGATCATGAAGGAACTGTCTCGCGGCCGTCCTTGCGATATTTCCGGCATTGGAGACTACCGTTTCCTGAATGAGCGACGAGGAGTGCAATGGCCCTACCCTTCAGATTCGATTGACGACCGCGAAGAGCGCAGACTGTTTGAAAATGGAAAGTTCTTTCACGCAAACGGGCGAGCGAAATTCATTGCCGAAGAGCCTCGTCCGATGACGGAACTCCCTAGCGAAAAGTATCCGTTCATCTTGCTGACAGGACGTGGTTCAGCGTCACAGTGGCACACGCAAACTCGCACATCAAAGTCTGCCGTACTCAGAAAACTCTACCCCGAACATCCGTTCGTTGAATTAAACCCTGCAGACGCGAGAGACCTGGGCGTCAGGCCAAACGAATGGGTCACGGTCCAATCGCAACGAGGTGAATTACGGGCGATGGCATTTCTGACCCCTGCCGTAGCTTTGGGTATCGTCTTCATTCCCATGCACTATGAAGTTACGAATCGCCTGACGGACCCCGTGTTCGACCCCTATTCCAAACAACCCTCGTATAAGAGCTGTGCTGTCAGAATCACGCCAAGTTAGAAGGCATACTTCGTTAGCATATTGGTAACCGGGCCATAAGTCTTCGAATCTGACCTGAACAATGGATTGACCGTCCCTGAAGCCTTCACCGCTGAACGGGGATCAATTCGCTTCCGGCACGGGTGGAACCACGACCTCTTCTTCCACAGTTTCGTTTGGCAGATACAGAATTTCCTGTGGAGGCCCTGATCGATTCAAGCCACCACCGAGTGCTTGATAGGCGTTGACGATCGCGGACAATTGTCCTTGTTTCGTGTCGATCAAGTCCAATCGGGCCTGGTTGAGGTCACGCTGAACCAGCAGGACTTCCAGATAGTCAAATCGGGCGGCATTATACAGCTTGATGGCGTTATCGATGGCGGACTCGAGCGATTTTACCTGCTGCTTCTTCAGTTCGACACTGTTGCCGTAGTTCTCGACCTTGTTTGTCAGGTTAATCACTTCGGTGAAAGCGTTCAGGATCGTACGCTGGTAATTGACCAGACTTTGGATTTGCTTGGCGTTCGCACTCATGTAGTCTGCCTTGATCGCGAACCGGTTGATCACTGGCGCTGTCAGGTCGCCCGCAATATTGTAAATCAAGGATGCGGGAGTCAGCAGCAGATACCTGGTATTGAAAGCGTCGTAGCCAACTCCAGCTGTGATAAACAGCTGAGGATAAAAGCGTGCCCGAGCAACCTTGACGTCAAGTCCCGCCGCTTCAAGTTCACGCTCGGCCTGGCGGATATCGGTCCGGTTCAGCAGCAACTGTGACGGGAATCCGACTTTCAGCGTGTGCAGGTTCAGGTCGAGGAATTCCTGTGATGGGCGTGGGATCGGTTGAGGGTAGCGACCGGCGAGAAAGTTGATCCGGTTTTCGGTCTCGATGATCTGTTGTTTGATGAGCAGCTTATCGCTTTGAAACCTGCGAACGTCGGCCTGGAAACGCTGAACAGGAAACTCTGAGTCGCGACCAAATTCCTTCTTCGACTTTGACATCGAAAGACTTTTCTCTTGAAGCTCGATTGTCATATCCAAAGTCTCAAGCCGTTTATCAAGCGCCAAAAGCAGATAGTATTTCTCGGCAATTTCTGCGACCAGCCGAGTCACCATATAGTTCCGACCTTCAGTGGTCCCCAGGTAGCGCAATGTTGCCGCGTCCCTGGCATTGCGCAACTGCCTCCAGATGTCGATCTGCCACGAGACTTCCCCTGCAATCAGGAAGTTAGGCAGTGGTTGGGGGAACGTTGTCCCTGAAGGATTGTAGAGCTGCTGCTCGCCCGCTCCAAAGGGTGAGTAATCGCTGGACTTTGTCAGACTGGCACCCGACACAAAATTGAGGAACGGAAGGTAAGCACCGCGCCGCTTCAGAATCTCGTTCTGAGCAATTTGAATGTCCTGATTCAGGATTCTCAGTTCCTGGTTATTGATGAGCGCTTCATCGACCAGGCTCACAATCACCGGATTATCGAAAAACTCGTCGATGGAGACGCAAGCAGAATTCTCGTCCAGCTGGGTCGTGCTTTCCATGCTTTGCGGTGCATTGTACCGGTCTGGCGTCTCGTGTGCCGGTTCCGGCTGCTGCAGTTGCGGGATTCGGCAGCCGGGGACAATGAGAACCAGGCTCGCAACGATTGATGTCGTAAGAATGAGACTCTTAAACGAAGCATTCGTCGATGTCAGTAACCGGTTCATCGGACTCATCCTTGAGCAAATTTCCATTGTCGGCAATCCTACCGACGTCGTGGTGAAGACCGGGATATCAGTCATCCCGAACAAGGTTTCCCTTGACGGCCCTGAAAATACCGAACGTGCTGAAAATACCGGTCGTATCGATTGCACCGGCCTCTTAGCGACGGTCGAGATTCGAATCGCAATACATGCGAAATTCAGTTCGTTCCTTCACACCAGGAATAGATTCGGTTCACCGGTTGTCCGCTGATCAGCGTTTCGCCACCCAGATTACGGGATAGAAATATTTGAACGACCCATCATCGGAATATCCGTCACATCTTCGGTGACAACGTCGAAGACGAATGGTTGACTGCCTGTAATCCTACAATCAGTCAACGGAATGAAGCGGTAGTTGCACTGCGATCATCGCGAGAAGTGGGCGCTTCATGCCGGCCACAGGTGGGCGCTTTTATGGCTGGTATACAGGGCATCAGACACTGGCCTTCAGCGACGGGCGCGTTCATACCGGCCATGCAGAGATTCGAATGAGGCTTTGCCTCAGACAAAAGTAGCCATCATCGCTCAGCGTGATGAGCATTGTTCGAGAACCTATCAGATTTCAATCCACATGTTCTCAAATCAGAAATTCCGTCGGAATATCTGCCCCGATGCGGCAGTAGCATTCGAATCGTTTCCGTCGCATGCTCATCACGCTGCGCGATGATGGCTACATTGGAAGAAGCCCTTTAACTTAACTCGATGAGTTACGTTTCGGCCCCGAAGAAGTCCAGGAGTTTTAAACCTCGATTTCACGCTCTACCCGGGAGCGCTGTCACGAGCGTGTCGGCCATTCGCAACTATCGAACAGGGTTTGTTTGTGGTGGTGGTGGTGGTGGTGGTGGTGAGACGGTCGTTACCGTTGATGAATCTCTCTTTTCGACCAGGAGCTTTGCCACATATCTCCTGACACTGTAATAGCGCGCATCGAAGCCTTGCTCGCTCACGAGATATTGAAAGATCTGTTGCGCGGCCAAACCTTGATTGACTCGTTCGATGATCAGCTCGCGGAATGGTTCGCAGCGGCTACGTGGCCCGGTTTGTTTTTTGGAAGCACCTGTGAACCCGGTGGCGACAACAGATGGCCCGCCATGATCGTTCGAGATCTGGCCTTCAAGCCGCTTGAGATATTTGCCGACCGTCTCGCGGTGGACACCCAGACGCCGTGAAATTTCCCGGATCGAGATTCCGGCACGGCGAAGCTGCAGAATGTTTGCGACGACGCTTTCAGGCAATGAAGAGACCATTTGAAAATTGTCAAAGCATTAAGGCGTTGTAAAGACGTAAATTTCGGGTTGTGTGCCACCGCGTCGGACTTCTTCCAAAGTAAGCATCATTGCTCCGCGTGATGAGCATGCGTCGGAAACGATTCAATCGTTGCCTCAGTAACGGAACCAGGACTTTATTTGAATTCCTGTTTTGAAATCACACGGATTGGAAATTGGCAGGTTCTCGAACAATGCTCATCACGCGGAGCGATGATGGCTACTTTGGTCTGAAACGCCTCGCTGGAGTCTTCGGAGACGCAGCGTCTTCTCGTTTTTCGTAGCAATCAAAATGCACTGGGTGACCGATGACGGTCATCCAGTGGCACCTTCAATCTTTTCGCTTTGACAAAGCATTAAGCGTGATGACCCGTGGAGTGATGGCCGGCGCCGTGCGGTTCGGCCCTCTCACTCAAAGGCGTCTCATGCTCGTCCTGAATGAATTTGCCGCTCTTGCTGACAATCACCGCGAACAAGTAATAAAGACCAGGAATGAGCAAGACCCCGATCACTGTTCCTAATAGCATCCCGCCGACTGCAGTGGCACCAATCGTGCGGTTGGCGATCGCCCCTGGGCCGGAGGCCCGGAGAAGCGGGATCAGACCGGCGATGAAGGCGAATGAGGTCATCAGAATCGGCCGGAATCGCAATTTTCCACCTTCGATACCCGCTTCCTTGATGCTGACCCCTTCCTGATTCCGTTGTACCGCGAATTCGACGATCAGAATTGCGTTCTTGCCCAATAGTCCTACCAGCATGACCAGACCAATCTGGCAGTAGACGTCATTGGCCAAACCCATTGCCTGAAGGAGGAAAAATGACCCGAAGATCCCAACCGGCAGCGACAGGATGACTGCCAGCGGCAGGATGAAACTTTCATACTGCGCAACCAACACCAGATAGACGAAAATGACGACGATCAAAAAGATGATAATCGCTTCGCTCCCTTTGCCTGCCTCGTCATAGGCGAGAGCTTCCCAGCCGATCCCATAACCCCGAGGCAACGTTTCCTTGGCGACCTCTTTGATCGCCGCGATTGCTTCACCGCTGCTGTACCCGGCAGCCGGCGAAAGCTGAATGGGTGCCGAAGGGTACAAGTTGTAACGGTTGATCTCGTTCAAGCCCTGTTGTTTTTTGAGCGTCATGAACGATGAGTAAGGGACCATATCCCCTTTGTCGTTTTTGACGAACAAATTGTCGAAATCCTCGGGATACCGCCGGAACTCGGGCAAGGCCTGGACAAACACCTTATAAAACTGGTTGAAGCGGACGAAGCCTTGCTCCCAGGTGCTACCGACGACGATCGACAGGTTGTCCATCGCATCCTTGATCGACACCCCCTTTTGCATGGCCACATCGTTGTTGATGACCAGCTCATACTGCGGGTAGTTGCTGGCGAAAAACGTGAAGATACTCTTCAATTCCTTACGCTTCTCCAAAGCCGCCAGGAACTTTTCCGTCTCTTCTCCCAGCCGCTTGTAGTTCATCGTGTTCGTTTTATCCAAAACACGGAAGGAGACCCCACCGGCCGCGCCGAAGCCAGGAACTGCGGGGGGTTCGAAGAACTCGAGCTTGACGTTGCTCATTTTTTTGCCTTCACGCTCCAGTTCCTCAATGATCTCCTTCGAGGTCATCTTGCGCTCGGACCAAGGCTTCAAGTTGATCAGGCAAGTCCCCGCGTTCGAGCCTCGTCCTTCAGTGAGAACTTCGTAACCGGCCAATGCAGAAACCGAGTTGATGCCATCGATGGACTTGGCAATCTTTTGCAGTTCTTCGGATTTCGAGTTTGTGTATTCGAGCGTCGAGCCTGGAGGAGTCTGCAGAATCCCGTAGATCATCCCCTGGTCTTCGAGCGGGATGAAGCCTGCGGGAAGATGAGTATTCACGAGGACGACGCCAACGATGAAGGCTCCGATCGCCGCCAATGTCAGAATCGGTTGCGCGACAATCGGGCGCAGGAACGCAGCAAAACCGAGCGTTACCTTCTCGACGCCGCGGTCGAAGGTTTTCCGGATGAAAGGTAAGATATTCAGCAACAGACCAGGCCAGCCCCAAAGATGATAAATGAGATAGTTCAACAGGATCGCGACTGCTCCTCCCCCAACAACCATCGCAATAAACCCCAGCCACCCGCGCTTCTCTGCATGAGCACCGTGAGGCTTGAGAATCATCGCACAGAGGACTGGAGTGAGGGTCAATGCCACGACCCCCGAGAGCACGATGGACGTGGCCATCGTGATGCCGAACTGCCGATAGAACTGACCCACCGGACCAGGAATGAAGGTCACAGGAACGAAAACCGCTGTCATCACCAGGGTGATGGCGATAATCGCTCCGCTGATCTCGTTAATGACCTCCTTGGTTGCCAGATAGGGAGAGAGGTGCTTTTCTGCCATCTTGGCGTGCACGGCTTCAACTACCACGATGGCGTCGTCTACGACCACGCCGATTGCCAGCACCAATGCGAAGAGTGTGATCAGATTGATCGACAGACCCAACATCTGCATGAAGAAGAAGGCTCCGATCAGCGAGACCGGCACAGCCAGAGTCGGGATCAGAGTGGACCGAAGGTCGCCGAGGAACATATAGACGACGATCGAGACCAGCACGAAGGCCTCCAGCAGCGTGTGAAGCACCTGCTCGATTGAGGCTTCAAGGAAGGTGGAGACGTCGTAGCTGACCTCAAATTTCATTCCGGGAGGGAATGACTCCTGCAATTCATGGAGTTGCTCTTTTACTTCCTCGATAACCGTCGTGGCGTTTGTGCCTGGAATCTGTTTCAGGACGATTGCCGCGGATGGGTTTCCGTCGATGTTGGAGTAAATGTTGTAATACGAAGGGCCCAGCTCAACCTGGGCAACGTCCTTAAGACGCAGGATCTCGCCGTCAGGATTTGCCTTCAAAACGATATTTTCATACTGCTCAGGCTTGTTATAGCGTCCAACCCAGGTCAACACGTATTCAACGGTTTGCGAGGTTCTGCCAGTCGCCTGACCAAGCCGTCCAGGCGAACCAATCATACTTTGTTCGGAGACGGCCTTCATGACCTCGTCGGCGGAAAGGTTGTAGGCTCGCATCCGCTCGAGATTCAGCCAGACCCGCATGGCCATCGCACGACTGCCGAGGATGTTGGCGCTGCCGATACCCCGGACGCGCTTGATCTCGGGAACAACGTTCACGAACGCATAGTTGTAAAGGAAATCCTGATTGTGGCCTGGATCGGTACTATAGAGGTTCACGTACATCAGCATGCTGGTCATGGACTGAAGAACGACGATCCCCTCACGTTCCACGATGTCCGGGAGACGTTGCTTCACGGTCTGGATTCGATTCTGCACGTTCAGAACGGCGACGTTCGGGTCGGTCCCCGGGTGGAAGACGATCAGGATCTGCGCCTCACCGGCACTGGTCCCTGCGGAGACCATGTAACGCATGTCCTGTACGCCGTTGATCGCCTGCTCGAGGATGACCAGCACCGAGTCGACCAGAACGTTAGCGCTGGCACCAGGGAAAGAGACGTTAACCACCACGCTCGGCGGAGCGACGTTAGGGAACTGCGAGACCGGGAGTGTCGCGATCGACAGGCCCCCCAGAAACAAAATGATGATCGAAATAACGATCGCCAGGGCAGGCCTGTGGAGGAATCGTGAGAACATATTTTTAAGAGAATCCTGTTGTGATCCGTCATTCCGAGCGGAGAGGTAGTCGCTATTCCGCGTGGTTTTTCAGGTTTGCAGCCACATGATCCGGATGACGATCCTCGTATTCCACCTTGTCACCGTCGTGAACCTGACGGATTCCCTCAAGCACGATCTTGTCGTTAACGTCAACCCCCTTCTTGATGACATAAAGATCTTCTAATTCGTTCTGGACGAAGATCTCGCGCTGATGGGCCACATCATCTTTGTCGACCACGAAAACGTAGCGTTTCTCGAGAACTTCGAAAACAGCCCTTTGAGGGATTACGATCGCGTCATTCTGAACCCGGCTGATCAGGATCGTACCGGTCTGACCATGGCGAAGCAAACGGTCTGGATTCGCAAAGTCCGCGCGAAATTTTATGTTTCCGGTCTCATTGTTGAAGTCTGCTTCGATTGCGCCGATCTTGCCGGTCTGTGAAAACTTTTCACCGTTTGCCAGCATCAGCTCAACTTTCAGATCCTCACGATGACTTATTTCTGTCATATATTTCAGGTAATCTTTTTCCGGGACATTGAAATAGACCCACATCAGGCTGTTATCAGACAAGGTCGTGAGAATCTCACCTTCCTGAACCAGGCTCCCTTGCTGGTGAAGCAGACGGTCAACGATTCCATCGAAAGGGGCTTTCACTGTCGCGAAGCCCAATTCAGCCGCCGCCAGCTCCGCCTTCGCTGAGGCCTCTTTCAGCTTGGCCTCTGCCATTAACTTCTCGTTATTTGAGACCACTTTGTCGGCAACCAGCTTGGACGTAAAATTTAAATCGAGTTGTGCGACGTTCTTCCTGGCCAACTCGGCGTCATATTTCGCCTGATAGATCGTCGGGATGACGTTGAACATCAAATCCCCAGCCTTCACCGTCTGACCCTCTTTGAGGGGAATCGCCTCCAGATACCCCATCTCCAGTGCGCGAATCTTGATGTGACGCTGCGAGTGAATCTGGCAGACATACTGCTGGGTGAGGGTGACCGCCTTCGACTCGGGGCTGGTCGCGACGATCTTATGAGCCTCGTGATGGTGCTCCGCGACGTGCTTGGCGCATCCAGGGACTGACAAAGCGATGACGACGAGAGCAACTGGTACAATCGACGGAAATCTCATTTGAATCTTTTCTCTTTTTTCGTGCGGGTAATCAGACTTTCACGGGAAAGTCAGCAATGCAAATAAGTCGGTTAAACGAGGCGAAGCCAGCTCATTGAGATCTCGATAAAGGGTTTCCTGTTGGGTTACCACTCGAGCCGAGACTGACATCTCGGCCATGGAATTCATCGCAACGGATCAATTAACCCCACTGCAAAAACGCACTAACATACATGAATTCTAGTTCGTGTATTATATGTCATCTATCGATTATTGGCAAACCTGTTCTCCAGCGGTCTGGCATTTCCAACGAAAGATTCAGGAAACTGGCAGGAACGGTTGGCGTTACCGTTCGCATCACGACACACACGAAACGCAGTTCGCACGCCAATTGTGCGGGTATCGCCATTTCCTTCGAAAAATTCAGGAAAATCAGCGGTCCATCGACATTCTGGTGACGTGATTGATCTCGTCGGGTTGACAAGCTCAACAACCACAACATGATCGCCTTAACTCATTATTTTGATGTGTGTTATGAATAAAAACAGCCGCGTCAAGCGATTAGCTTCGTGAACAATCAGCAGGTGAATTGACCGGTTGAATCACAAAAAACGTTAAATCAGGCCGGAAAATGAATTGCTCTGCAAACTGCTCAGCCTGAAAAAAATCTGCACGTTGTGACGGGAAGCGTAGGCCAAGACCTTCTGCTCAAATCGACTTGCTCGCTGCATCAATATTGAGTTGCGCAATAAACGAGCGTCAATGCACTAAATATCAGCGATCGTCTTTATCACAAGACATCTTCGACTGCTTTTTTCTAAAAGACTTCGGAGTCGTCCAACGCTGTCAATCCATTAGTGATTGCTTACCCAACGAGCATACCTTATTCCGTCCAAACCGAATTGGAGCTGAATCTGTAAAAACGTTCATCATCGAGGGCCATCAGTGACAACCAGCCATTTGTCACGAGCTGATGTACGTTGGCATGCTTGTTGACGATCTGCTCGATCGCTCTTCGAGGGGCCTCCACAACGACGAGTAATCTCAGTGGTTCATGCTGGAATTGCTTGCCGTCATGTACTGATTGCCACGGGAGACCAGTCATGATGTCTCCCCCGTTTCCTTCGAAGACTCCGAATTGCCCCACAACATTGTGAATCAGTTTGTTTCCGCTTCCGAAAGCACGGTTATCAACGGTCGAGGCGTAGTATTGCAGGTTAATCCAGTTCGTAACGACCATCGGAGCTGTCATGATCAGCTCCAGCGTTTTGAAATCGGGATCGTTGTGATAGTCGTAGCTGTGAAGAAAAGTCCGCCCGCTTAGCTCGAGCCCTTGCGTCCGAGACCGGGGTGCGATCACGAAGGCCGCGTTGCCTGCCAGCCCCCATTCCGGCCGAACTTCCGACCAGTCACGACTCCGTCGCAACAGGTCATCGGCATCAGAATCGATGAATCGTTCGGTCCGTTCGTTTCGACAAAGCCCGCCAGATTTCTCAACCCAAGTCTTCACCTGAGCGAAGTCGGCAGCGTGAGTCACCGGCATAGTTTGCGGATCGAAGAACCGAATTTCGTCGGTTGTCGTATTGTGGACCGCCGCCATGAAAATGGTGTCATCCGGGATGTGAATTCCTCGTTCACCCAAACCAGTTCGTACGTGCGGGGAATTCAGCAGGGCGACCGCGGCCCTGGCGTTGGGCTCACCCGAATGTCCCCCGCATGCTCCGCAGTCGAGCCCCGCTTTATAGGGGTTATTGACGACGTCACAAACATGACCACACAAGGTAACGATTCGCCCGAAATTCTTCCTGAGTCCCAGATTTTGTAAGATCCCCTCAGCCAGGTTGACCTGCGCGTTACTCGAAATCCCCGAAGATCCATTTCCATCAATTTCAGGCCCCAGGGATTCGAGCAGATTTGATGGAATGCCATCCATATCTCCCTTTTGGACTGGTGGAACCAGTCCAAAAGAAGTCATCAGAAGCTTGGAAAAGTAAGTGAGACCGAGGGACTCGACAAACGAGAAACAAGAAACGGCGGAAGTCTGAAATGACTTCCACGACTTTCGTGAAACCCGGATCGTTTTACGATCAACGATGGCTCGCGACGCCACCTGTTCATCGGCATCACGCAATGATTCATGGATGCGAAAGCCTGGTTTCAGCAGGACGGGACATTGAGCCGATCCGGTGTTTTCCGCGAAAGGAATATACTCGAGTGCCACACCGAAAAAACCAGCGAAGCCAAATGTCTCGATCTCGTCACTGCAGGATTCAAGGTGACGTCGCATCACCTCGGACCTGACATCGATACAAAAGACCATTTGCAGCGTCTTTCGCTTCTTGTCAACCGCTGATTCAGAGTGTCTCAAGAGTTTCTGACTGAGTTCTGCCTGATAAGATTTTTCAGCCGCAACTTGAAGGAGATAACGAACCAGGAGATCCCTTCCTGGAGTGGGTAATGCCGCTTCGGCGAATTCAACCTGGACCGGACAAAGCCCAAGATCCTGCGGAATGCCGGGGACAGACTTCAGCGCCACGTCATACGCCAGCCGAATTGCGAGAAGTCCGATCAGGTCTTCGTTTCGCTCGCCGTTGAATTCTGCTTCACGAACTCGATACTTGACGAACGAAGCCCAACCGGCGATCGAGAACAACTCGCACAGCAGAAACTGTCGCCAGCAGGATTGAGGAATTTCTAGGTCATTCAGCAACTGTGGGATGGCGTCTTTTGCCGTCGCAGGCATTTGTGCGACGAACGCTCGAAAACCTGTCAGACCTAACAGATCCATCCGCCAGCCGATCTGCGCGGCCGCGTGCCAGGCTTCGTAAAGTGACAGTCCGCGCCATGGGCTGGACCAGATCGCCTGCCCGTCATCGAAATGAGCAGCACAGTGCCGAGAAATGTCGTTGATGATATGGCTGGACCAATGACTTCCAAGTTGTCGGTCAACAGCGCCCGCCACTGTGAAGAATCTCGATCCCAAGGCCTCGCTCGCCTGCAAGTCCCCATCAATTTCGTCGAACAACCGGGTGAAGTCAAAACCCTCGTACAGTTCTGGATATTCTTCCTGACATTGGGCGAAGGCGAGCTCGATCTGAGTTTGCGACAGACGCTCTTGTTCAATCAATGACCGGAAATATTCTTTCGGCATCAAGAGACTGCAATCGCGAACGCTGCTGAGTGTCTGCTGGGCGTCAAGAAACTTTTGATCGGCCAGACCCATATAAGGGTTGACCGCCACGTAATCATTCAGCGGCCAGACCGGCGACAGGATCCGCTCGACATCGGCAAGGATTTCATCAAAGGACACGTCAGTGGCTTCCATCTGATCGGTGTTTACGGTCGGTAATTCGAACACTTCGAGATCCCGAACTAGTTTTTCAGTCGCAATGGGGGAGATCACGTTTCAAGTCCAGATTTCACGAGGAAATAGAGAGTCGGTTTCAACGCAGGTTTTCCATTATTGAACAGGCGCAGACTGTCCCCAGAAACGTGCGGTGAGACGTCTGGCGGGGATATCCAGGTACAACCCATTCATGGCGTGGACATAAAGCGTCCGAACAAACGGTAGATGCGTCAGCGGAATAAAGATCGACTGCAGAACGCAGATGAAACCGAATCCCATTGTGACCAGCCAGAAAACAATCCTGTCCATCGATGACGGCGACATCGTCCGATGCGGAACCGTATCAGCAAGAATGTTATTCATCACCAGAAAAGCGGCGTAATAACAGAAGGTGACCAGTGCACCGGCACAGAGACTTCGGACGGCCATTCGCCACGAACCGGCCGAAAAACTGTTCCAAAGCATTTGGATGAGCGCGATGTGAAGAACGACTCCCAGGACTGCCGCACCAGACTTGGTCTGCTGGTCGATGTGCATCAGCCACAAAGGGGCAGCGCAAAGTCCGAAGGCAAACACTGTCGCGATGGGAAGAACCGCCAGTCGGCGGAGCAACGATGGTGAAGGGCCTGAATCGGTGCGCATTCGCGCTGCCGACTCGAGTACACTCCCGCAACTCAGAAACGAGTAAGCCTTATAGAGCGAGTGCGCCACGATGTGCAACATGGCAGCAGAGTAGGCACCCAGCCCGCACTGCAACATCATAAAACCCATCTGCGCAATCGTGGAATACGCCAGGGAACGCTTGATACTTGTCTGTGTCAGCATCACCACGCTGCCAAACAGAGCTGTGAAGCCCCCGACGAGCGCAAGAAGATCGAGTGCCGGTGCTGAGTGCGAGATCAGCGGACTCAGCCGGATGACCAGAAAACCTCCTGCATTAATGATCCCGGCATGCATCAGTGCAGAAACCGGAGTAGGAGTTTCCATCGTGTCCGGTAGCCATGTGTGGAACGGAAACTGAGCGGACTTGGAGAGCGCCCCGAGTGCCAGAAAGACTCCAATCAGTGTCACCAGAAATGTCGTCTCCGTCGAATCCTCTTTCACTGCAGCGAAGAGATCCGTGTACTCGGAACTGCCAAACTGCCAGAAAGTCAGCCCTAATGCACAAAGCAGCATCAGGTCACCGAGTCGACTGACGAGAAATTTCTTACGAGCGGCCCAGATGGCCCACGACCGATCGGGATAGTGAGTCAAAAGCTGGTGAAGACCAAAACTGGTCAACATCCAGGCCGCGGTGAACATCACCAGGTTCCGCGAGATGACCATCAGCATGACGGCCCCCAGCGTGAAGGAAATCCACCGCAGAAAACGACCTTGAGTTGCCTCTCCATCCAGATATCGCAGCGAATATCGCGAGATCACCAGCCCAATAAAACTAATCAGAAGCAACATCACGATTGCCACACGATCAATATAGACCCCAAATCCGATTGGGATCGGCCAATTCAGTTTAAAAAAAACGACGTCGAGCGGACCTTGCAATGCCAGAGTGACGGCCGTCGCGAATGAAAGACAACAGGTTAAATACGCAACTGTCATGACGAGATTACGGATGACAGCGACATGGCGGTTCGCCCAAATGTCTGGAATGGACCCGACTGCAAAAAGAAGCATCGGTGAGATAACAGGCAAAATGGAAAATAAACTTGTCATGGTTGGTTTCTCACAGCCGGTCGGCGTTAGCAGGGTTATTTCTCTGCAATCGAGTTGTCTTTTCGCAAAGGACGCAAAATCTCGCTGCTGGTCACGCGTTTTCGTGAAGCTTCTCGCACATTCACCTGATCATCCGGTGACGATGGGGAGGTTCGTTGGAAATCCAGCATGAACCCAGTCGCAAACAAGAGAGCGACAAACCAGGAAGGAGTTTGATATCCAGGCCAGCGTCGAAACATCTTTCTCACCTTTCAAACATGAGGGGAATTCAAAATTGCGGGTCATCAGAAGAAACGAAGCCGATGCAATTGCCCTTGATCCTGAATCCCCGTCCGATTTCTGAAACCCTTGTCATTATGCGATCGCCGTTACGCGAACTATCTTTCGTGTATTTGTATTCCCGTATCGAATCAAACGCAAGGGAAAATCAAAGAAAAACCATTTTGGTTCAATTTTTGTGCTGAAATCAGGGTTGAGAACGCTCCGAACCGCGTAGTTTTGCGTGGTATAATCGCCGGTCGGCGAGTCTCTTTAACCCTGTTTCGGGGTGTTGCGAAAGAACATGGAGTTGAATGAAGGCGTTTTGATCCGGGTATTTGCCCTGCCCTGCCGTGCCCAGACAGGAGACCACCGCGCGGGGCAAACTCGCCCCCAATCGCCGCCCTGGAACTGGGCTCATAACGATTTTATTGCGCTGAAAGGCAACGCCACGAACGGAATTTCTTTGAGAAAACGGTATTGAAATGAAAAAAGTTCGGCGGAGACTTTGATGTTTCACTACCCCCACAGCTACTACGCCTGTGGAGCGCCTTGATGACATCTCACGCGAAATCAACTTAGCTGATCAGTCCGCGGCGTGCACTGACACGCGTGCTGGAAGAGATCCTTGTAACTTGATTCACTCACGACTTTTTGAGAAGTCCATCGCTGATTTGCTGAAAAACACCGCCCAGCGCGATCTTATTTCGGAGCGACGAAATTCCGCTCTGGTCACGCAACTCTGTTCGCACTAAACCCTCGAAGCGAAAGAAAAACGATTACCATTGCGACAACAGGCACCCAGAAGGGTGGCCCAAAAACCGCGGTTGCCTGAAGCATTAAAAACGCAAAAACCGACTGAACCGTCCAGTAAATTCGTCGATGGCGAGGCCAGGACAGGTCTTGCCACCAGAAAAAAGTGTCCGCCAGCCACAGGACCAGAAACGCCTCGTTGATGTAAACGCCGAAACCAGATTTCCAGCCGGTTATCTCCGCTGTTCGTCTGGCGGTTGCCTCAAGCGCCGCCGCGTGACTCCAATGGTGCTCAAAGTGAAATGCAGAGATCACATGCAATAGAAAGCTGAAGCATCCCATCGTCCACCACCATCGAGCCGATTTCTGAGAATCGTCCTCCGATTGGTGACCAACATCGCAAGCCAACCTGGCAACGTAGCAGGCCACCGCGATCCTCGCTGTCCAGCGTATGAGCAGTTCTCCGATCATTAACGGTGGTTTTTCTTGTTAGTTTTCGATTTTGAGAAAGCTTCTGTACTTGTGATCCTGCCAATCATCGGTTTACAGCATCCATTGGCAGTGGCTAATTGACAGTCGGCATCGCTCTGCACTTGACAATAAAGAACGACAACTACTTTCTTCAAAACATCGTACGCTTACGCAACCGACCAGCCCTCTTCATGCTAAAAGCCAGCAAAGACGATGCATTTCGTCACAGCTGAACAATTATTGTACGCCACGGAAAGCACTGAAGATACATTTTTTGTACGAAAAGACGCATAAAGCAGTTGCTTGACGTCGCTCGCAATGTTATGAATACTTAAGCCAACCTGAATTCTCGGGTCGGATTTCACATCTTCTTAAGGTTCTCTGGAGGTCTTATGCGCAACCGTAGTCAAAGAAAAGGGTTCACTTTGATCGAACTGTTGGTGGTTATTGCCATCATCGCAGTTCTGATCGCATTGCTGCTGCCTGCAGTTCAGCAGGCTCGCGAGGCAGCTCGCCGAACACAGTGCAAGAACAACTTGAAGCAGTTGGGCTTGGCGATGTTCAATTACCACGACACGTACAACATGTTCCCGATGTCTGCTCTTTTGAACGCTGCTGGAGGCGGCCAGCGCCAA
>CAIOKO010000267.1 GCA_903858935.1 uncultured Schlesneria sp.
TACGATTGTGGGATCAGACCTGGTTGATCACTACCAGACCCTTTTGAGATCCGTGATCTACTGGGATGTCAGTGGCGCACCAACAACCTCCGCTCGTGTTGCCAGCTTTTCGGTCACCGACGGCTTTTCGACCAGCAACATCGTCACCCGCAATACGCTTGTGTCTGCCGTCAATCAAGCACCGACATTGACATCGATCGAATCAACGCCACTAGTCTGCAAAGCGAATGATCCAGCTTATCCTGCGCAGCCGATCTCAAGCACGCTTCTGGTCGGTGACCCTGACAGCAACAACCTGACCAAAGCCACGGTGCAGATCACATCCGGTTACGAGAACGACGCAAATGGCACAGACGTATTAGCCTTCACGAATCAGCTTGGAATCACTGGTTCGTTTAACGCCGCGACAGGAATGCTGACTTTGACAGGGACAAGTTCCGTCAGCAATTACCGGACGGCATTGCGGTCGGTCACATTCGGGACGTCTGGAGCAGCCCCCAGCACGGGGACGCGAACCCTGACAATCTACGCCACCGACGACTACTCGCCGACTCCGGCCACCAGCCTGTCGGCGACGCGAACCGTCACGGTCCAGACAGCCAATCTTCCGCCCGCCTTATCCAATATTCCGAACGCGCCGCTCGCTTACGTCCGAAACGCGACGGCGTCCGCGATCGCACCAGGCGCCGTGATCTACGATCCCGACAGCATCAACATGGCCAGCGCCACGATCCAGATCACGGGCAACTATCAAACGGGTCTGGATGTTCTGGCAGCGACGGTTGTTTCGGGAATCACCCAGAGCTTCAACGCCGCGACAGGGACGTTGACGTTGTCGGGCATTTCCTCACTGGCCAATTACCAGACCGTGCTTCAATCGGTCACGTTCTTTACCACGAGCGCCGCAAACACGCTGACACGCTCGATCAGCATCACGCTGAACGACGGTTTGGCCAACAGTTCGACGGTTTCCCGTGGCGTGACGCTGAGTTGAAAGAATGTGTCGCTCTTAACAGGGCTGATAAATCTTTAGACAGCCAACCCAGGGCGGCGTTGTGGCTATTGCCGCATCGCTCCGCCTTGGGCTGCTTTGTATGTCTTTCAGGCCAACTGATGCCCGTTGTGATGATGCAGCTATGCGTCGTACGAAGAATTCCCGCGCAAACGGCGATTCCCTTTTTCTGACGAACCCCCGATATATTTCAAAACGCAACAATTAACCTGACGCGGGATAGGAAAAGATGCCCCAAACAAATTACCATACGATTCTATTAAACTCCCATCGAGCGCCCCAAACTCAATCTTAGAATCCTTAAATCGCATGAAATCAACTCGCAACTCCTAGACGCTGTGCGAGATTTAACAAATGAATATTACCCGGTGACATTCTAAGTCCCGTTTCAACGTAATCTCGTGCCATAGTCTCTTTTCCAACGTGAAGCGCCAGCCACGCCATACGCGGCAGGTCATCCTCACCCGCCTCATCGCGCCGCGTAGCCAGAATCGATACCAGCCGACCTGCTAGATCTTGTTTTTGATCCCTGTCGATTGCTGTCGGTTGGTCTCGAAAAAAATGGTTTAACTTGTTCGCGGTATTAGATAAGTCGAAGAACGATATATCCGCGACTTGCGCCCTCTCAACGAGAGCGTGCACTTCCCCAAGTGAGTCGTTCGTATTGTACGAAGCGTACGCCAATAGTCGCCAAGCTTCAGCTGCGTCTTCGGGAGACGGACCGTTTTCCAAAAATCGTCGCAATTCTTCCTTCGCAAGCTGGAATGCGTCGTAGGTTCGGAATTCCATATGCCACCGTGCCAGAAGGAACCATCCCCAATTGTAAGCACGACAGATTGCTTCGATTATTGGAGCGAATTCTTTATAACTAGCGCCGTCCTCAATCCGTTTCGCGATGTTTCCGATAAACTTTTCAAGTCGCTTCGCCAACCCAAGATGCACGTCATCCCGACGGCTCGGGCCAAGCAATTGTAAAATCTCAACATCTGCTTGAATCGCTGCTTTTGATGGACTGATATTCAATTTCTTTTTACCGAAAACACTCGCAACTAGCGGCAAGCTAATAAACTCCTGCTTGTCTAACGGTGCCACATGCATTTCAGCCATAGAAAATTGTAAGAGTGACTCGATGCCTCTCTCCACTTCGTTTCGTTCTTCCGTTGAACGAAATAATACAGCTTCCAACGCAAGCCTTGGCACCCACGGCCAGCGCGCATAAGTAGGTAAACAGGGTAGTCTGGCGCGAACGGTCTCGAACTGATATATGTTAGTGATGGCGAAGCCGCAATTGCGCGCTTGACGGAACATCGCGCGGCGATTTCGCCGCCCCGTATCGAGA
>CAIOKO010000268.1 GCA_903858935.1 uncultured Schlesneria sp.
AAGCTGCCGTATGCCGCGCTCACAACATCGATTTGACCGCCATATGTAATGCTCATGCAAACATTTTGGATGGCCTTGGTAAAATGCGCAAGCTCAATTTGATGGGTATTTTACAGGGTGCGGAAAATGGGGTTAAACGACTTGCTTTCATCAATCGGATGTGAGTGTGGCAATGACATCTCATATCAATACCCCACCTCGGAAGAACTTGGCATTTCTATCGAAGAACTTGCTTCAGACCAACCGGCGGCAAAAAATGATGTCGATAAGAAACTGATGATCGCGTCCGAAGACAGTAAACGGCGGAAAGGGCATCTCGATTTTCTGTTAAAGACGTTCGGTCACGATCAAAACGAGATTGCAGATCTCCGCAACAGCGCAAATAAATTGGCGAATGAAATCATCGAATGTTACATGAGACTTGTCCAAATTGATTGTCTTACCTTGCCACTATTGAATGTCGATCCGAATGCCGGAGTGTCGATTAAGCAAATTGCTGATGTATTTTGCAAAAGTTAGCGGGCCAGGGGATAGGCACCGAGGAGCGGGCCAGTCCCCTTTGTCGAAATTGTCTTCGGGACGTTGAGGCGGAAATGGCCTCTGCGATGGTAAGTGAGTGTCTAGCTCATGTGAATGACTGTGGCGAACGACGTCGAAACCTCGACCACCACGACGTTGGAATCGTTTGCCAATTGATCAGATCGTCAGCCAGTTCCGCCGCGGCGGAATATCTGTGAGACCTTTGTTTTGCCAATGCCTTGAGACAAATACGGTTGAGTTCAACAGGAACTGTCCGATTCACTTTTCGTGGCGGAACGGGATCAATGGAGATGACTTGATTTAAGAGTTCTATTGTTGTGCTGCTTCGAAACGGTTGCATTCCGGTCAGCAATTCATAGAAGACGACCCCCAACGAGAAAATGTCGCTGCGACCATCGATAAGGTGGTTCTCACCACGAATCTGTTCGGGACTCATGTATGATGGCGTTCCAAATATGCAGCCCACCTCGATGCCAATTGAGGGAATCGACCTTCCGAAGCCCGTGATATAGAGATTGCCTGTTTTGTTTTCGTGTAAAACATTGCTTGGATTCACGTTCCGGTGAATCACACCTTGTTGGTGAGCGTATTGCAGTGTTTCAGCAATGGTTGCCACGAGCGTTGCGGACTTTTCGGGAGTGGGACGCTTGTTCCTGATTTTTTCTCGCAAAGTGTGCCCATCGATAAACTTCGAGACGACGAAGTGTCTGCCTTCTTCTGTTCGTCCGAAATCGTAGATCGGCACGATTTGGGGATGATTGAACTTGGCTAAGGTTGGCGCTCCGGCCAAAAACGATTGGATCTCTTCCGGTGCTTCTAACTTGCGAGATACCTTTATTTCAACTTGCCGTTTTGAATACACGTCGAAGGCGAGATAGACCACAGTCCCAAACGCACTTCTTGCCAAGATTTTGAAAAGCCGGTATTTCCCGATCCGCTCGTTGACGGACATCATCACTTCTCCCAAATCGTACTTCGCTGAAGAATTGAAGCAGTGTACCGTCACGCGCATCACGTTTTCAGGGGCTCGGGGACGCGTCTTGGGGAGACTGCATGTTCGTCGTTCCGCAGTGTTCGATTGCTGAGGCGATATTCCTAGCTTCGGTCTCAATTTCGCCGTAATTATCGCGTGAAAAATAATTTAGCAAACCGCCCCTCCGTTGCCGAGAATTCTCGGAGCAGAGATTGTGCTTTGTTCCCAAGCCCGTCTATTCGAAAGAGCAGTGTTCCCGTGGTATCTGGGAACGTTGGGAAAGTACGACAGGAACTCGATTCAAAGGCGAGTGTCGGCGGAGTAGCTGACCAGTCGTGGCTTCCATCGGGGCAAGCCCAATGGAGAGCTGGCCAATGCGCTCCGCTCGTTGTAGCTCACCAGTTGTGATACCGCTGGGGCAAGCCCAACGGAAATCCTAAAACATAAAATCGTCAGCTTTCTGGCACTTGCATGGATTGTTGCGATGCGCGAGAACACAAAGGCTACGCGGTAAATATAGTTGTTGTCCCTGGTTTTTTTGGTTTCCATTGGGCTTGACCCTCATCGTCCAACACATCGTTTCGAGCAAAAAAAAATCAGCAATCCCCGGCCCCCGGTCCAAACGTGTTCCACGCCAAGGACAAATCATTGAGTCGTTGTAGTCCAATCCATAACGTTTGAGTTCCCGG
>CAIOKO010000269.1 GCA_903858935.1 uncultured Schlesneria sp.
GCACCAACGGCCCATAATTCACAGTTACGATTGGAGTAAAATCCTAGGGCAAAGGCCCGTTAACCACCCCCGCAGCATGGGTGGGGTTTGGTTTCATCGACAGACACGAAATCATTCCAAACAGGCAACCAACGGCAGCCCCTGCACAAACATCGCTGGGAAAATGCGCTGACGTGACGACCCTCTGAAGGCCGACCAGGATCGCCAGCACAGCGAAATACCATCGACCGCGAGGATAGATTGCACTCAACATCACGGCCAATCCCACGGCGGTTGCCGTGTGTGCAGAAGGCATGCTTTGCATCCCTTTGAAGTCAGCCCCTTCCGTACGGAACGTGTCCCAGACGGTTGCATTCGTCAGATCGAAATCACGAGGTCGAAATCGATGGATCGTCAATTTCAGCAGGTTTGCTATCATCCCCGAACCCAATGATCCAGCGATCAACCAGGGAAGAATTTTGCATTTCAGAGGATCAAGAACAACCACGGCGATCAGAATCAAAGTCACGCCGTAGCCATGTCCGAACGATTCACAGATTTCCAGAAACTCGCCCAACGAGTGAAAGGAACGAGGCAGTCCGTTTTTAAAGAGGGAAGCGATACGAATATCGATCGACATCGCCAAAACGCCTGCCAATGCAAACGCAAACGGCAGGCTCAGGTAACTCAAGCCGCGCGAGCGATCATTCTTGGCAACTTGTTCCGACAAAGAAACGGCATCCATGCAAACCAGCTCCAACCCTGAAAGATCGACGCAGACCTCCTATCGGATTTTATTCTAGCGTCAGACCGGGTTCATTGGATCAGATCTTTTTTTCCAACACCCACAAGAGCAGACCTTTGGCAAGGTGCATCCGGTTCTGAGCCTGTTCGAAGACGATGCTCTGATTTCCATCAATGACATCGTCCGTCACTTCCTGGCCTCGTTTAGCCGGCAGGCAATGCATGAACCGGCAGCTCTTCGGAGCCAGTTTCATCAGCTTTTCATTGACCTGGTAACGACCAAAGATTTTCTTGCGTTCTTCCGCTTCGGCTTCCTGACCCATGCTGGTCCAGACGTCGGTGTAGACAATCGCCGCGTCTTTTAAGGCGGATTTGAAGTTGTCTGTCTGGATGACTTCGGCCGTGGGAATTCGCTTCGTCAATGACTTAAGATATTTCTCGTCCAGCCGATAGTCCTCCGGCGCGCACACCGTAAACGGCATGCCACACAAAGAGGCCGCGATCGCCAGCGAATTGGCGACGTTATTTCCGTCACCAACGAAGACGCATTTTTTCCCTCGCAGATCTCCAATCACTTCCTGCATCGTGAACACGTCTGTCAAAGCCTGACACGGATGTCGCTCGTCCGACAGTCCGTTGATGACAGCAACACCGGAATGTTCGATGAAGGCATCGATCAATTTTTGCGAGAATGTACGCAACGTGATGATGTCGCTGTAACCGCCGATGACCCTCGCCACGTCAGGAACCGCTTCACGTCCCCCCAGACCTGCGTCTTTGGCATTGAGAAAAATGCTTCCGCCACCCAGCTGCATCATCGCCGCGTCAAAGCTCAGGCGAGTTCGAAGTGACGGCTTCTCGAACACCTGAGCCATCACGTAGCCAGATAATACCTGAGGCCGTTCGCCGCGCTTCAGGCGGTCCTTCAAAGTACGAGCCAATCCAAAGATCGATTCAACATCGGATCGTTTCAATTCCAGAAGCGAATTCAAATGACGCATGACAAAGTCAGTTCCAAGCCTGTTTGGCAGTTTTCAATTTTCTGTCGCAGCCGACTGATGAGTGAAAAAACACGCTCAGGCAGCTTCGATTCAATCTTTATTAATCAAAAGGGAAGTCTCGTTTCACGGCGACTTAGGCCTCTTTCCCCATCTGTTTGAGAACGTCGGCAATCACGTGACAACCTTCGTCGACCTGGGTTTTTGAGATGTTCAATGCAGGCAACAGTCTGACGACCGTATCATGCGTGGCATTGATCAGAACTCCTCGTTCCATGCACTGGCCAACCGCCGGCGTCGCAGGAATATTCAATTCAATGCCAATCATCATTCCTCGTGACCGCACGTCTTTAATGATGGGAAGTGAATCCTTCAGTTGAGCAAAATGATGGTGGAATCGAGTCGACATTTCACGGCAATGCTCGAGTAACCCCTCTTCTTCAATCATCTTCATCGTGGCAATTCCTGCGGACATCGCCAGCGGGTTCCCACCGAATGTCGTCCCATGGATACCCGGTCTCAGACTCGGTGCGATATGGTCCTGGCAAACGAAGGCGCCGCATGCGACCCCCGCAGCCAATCCTTTGGCGAGCGTCATAATATCGGGCTGAACACCCGAATGCTGATAGGCAAACCAATGTCCGGTCCGGCCCATTCCTGTTTGAACTTCATCGAGAATCAACAGCATATCGTGTTGATCACATAACTGGCGAAGCCCCTTTAAAAAGTCTTCACTGGCGATATTGACTCCACCCTCGCCCTGGATTGGCTCGAGCATAATAGCGCAGGTTTCGTTATCGATCAGTGCTTTGACGGCATCCAGATCGTTGTACGGCGCATACCGAAAACCAGGAAGCAGCGGTCCCAGGCCTTCGTGATATTTTGGCTGAGCCGTCGCGGTCACCGAGCCGAACGTTCTTCCATGAAAGCCGTTTTCAAACGTGATGATACGGTACTTCTGAGTACCGCCCGACTTGTTCGCATAATGCAATCGAGCAAGCTTGATCGCACCTTCGTTCGCCTCGGTTCCGCTGTTCGCAAAAAAGACCTTACCGAAACTTCGCGTGACGATCGACTCGGCAAAATCTCCCTGGGCCTCGGTGTACCAGGTGTTCGGGATATGAATCAGGTGATCGACCTGCTTCTGGATCGCCTTCACCACTTTCGGCGGGCTATGTCCCAGAATATCGCAGCCCCAACCAGGAAACAGATCAAGATACTTCTTGCCCTCGGCATCCCAGACGTAGCTCCCTTCCCCGTGAACCAGACTCACGGGATAGCGCTTGTAGTTGGGAATCACGTACTTCGCGAACTGATCAATGGTTTTTTGGCTGGAACGAGTCGCGGCGGGATGCATGGTGTCTCCTGGGCCTGTTTCTCTAAAGGACAATCTCGGTTCCGATCCCCTCGTTCGAGTAGATCTCGAGCAAAACCGAATGAGGGATTCTCGCGTCAATAATGTGCACCTTTTTGACGCCTGCTTCCAGAGCTTCTAAGGCGGCTTCTACTTTTGGGACCATTCCCGCGTCGATAATGCCTTCTCGAATCAACTCTCGGCACCGAGCGGCGTTCAGGTGCGATTGCAATGTTGAGGGATCTTTCCGGTCGAGAAAAATTCCAGGGACATCGCTCAAAAAGACCAGCTTTTCGGCCTGAATCAATCGAGCCACGGCTGCCGCTGCCGTGTCCGCATTAACGTTCAGCTTTCCACCCTGGGCGTCGAGTGCCACCGAGGGAAGAACGGGAATCTGTTCGTTTCGGCAGGTCATCAGCAACAAGTCACGATCGATGTCGGTCACCTCTCCGACACGGCCAAGATCGATCGGTTCGCCGTTTTCCCCAGGAAGAGTCAATCGTTTGCCGATCAGACAATTCATCGTCTGAAAACTGAGGCCCCGAGCATCGCCACCCTGACGAATGATTTCGTCCACCAGGCTCTGGCAAATTTCCCCCGCAAGAACATTGGCCACAATTTCCAGCGTTTCATCGTCCGTGTACCGACGCCCCTGAACCCACCGAGGGGCAATCCCCGCCTTGGTCATCGCGGCGTTAATCGCTTTGCCGCCGCCGTGCACGAGAATCGGCCGCATCCCAACCGATGACATGAAGATCACGTCCGACAGGAAATGTTTAACCGCTTCGGTCTCTTCCATCGCGCTGCCGCCAAGTTTGATCACGACATGGCGACCACGAAACTGGCGAATCCAGGACAATGCCTGCAAAAGGACATCGGCCTTGCGAACGGCTTCATCAAAGTTTTGCGTCATAATAATCTGGGCTGCAAGGTGCACGACAAAACGGAAAAACCTGAATTCTAGGGATGGTTACTCGTGAGTGTCAATTCGCCCACATTTCCAAACTGAAATGTCTCGAAAGAAGCGGGTTGGTCGTCCGTTTTTACGTGAAAATACAAGTAAATCGATTAAACCGACTTAAACTGACACTTCCGACGCTAGCAGCGTCGGCCACGTGGTCGACGCTGCTAGCGTCGGTGTTTCGGGGTCGGGGGTTCAAATTTCAAAATTGGCCGACCCCCTCTTTAAAGATTAAACAATCTGTCATTGCGTTCACGCGGATCAGTGATAGACTCGATCGAAGGAATGCTTTGCCATTTGCCATGCGTTCCGACGTTGTTGGATGACAGTACACGACGCACGCCAGCGGTTATTGGTGGGCGCAGTGACAAGTAAGCCGACGTGACGAAAGACCTCCGGGTTCTTTGTCACGTCGGCTTTTTTTTTGACCCAAACCAGGAGAATCTCAATGAACATGCGACGAAATCTCACCCGAACGATGCTGGCCGCTTTAAGCTTGATAGTGGCCATGCCCGTGCTGGCGGTGGATGTGATTGATGACCCGACACAAATTGACGAGCGGGCAACACAGGTCGTCCAATCGACAAATACACTCTGCTGGGAAATGCACCGTTTTCACCAGCAACAGCCGGACTACCGCGAATCGTATCGTGCTGCCAAGGAAATCTGGTCGCGAGCGGGACAAATGCAGGAGGCACTACGAATGGGGCCCGTCGAAACCGATGTCCTTTTGGGGCAAATCACCGCCATGAACGAATTGCTTTCACAGGTCAAAACGACACTGTCGAAATGGGAGAACGGTGATCGCTCAGTGCTTCCTGTGAATGGCCCGCCGGTGCTGCGTACGGTGGTCACGCCTGGCGTTGGCGTCAACATCCCCTTCATCGGCCTCCGCGTCGGTGGTGGTGGACAAGAAGTCGTCGTGGCAGAAGAGGGACCAATACCAAACGAGCGGAAGCGGTTACATCCAAACTCGCACGGCAGTAAACGATGTCTCGAACGGCAATTCGCTGCGGTCGATGTCGCGTTGAGAGACCTGTCAGAAGATGCCAACTTGACCAGTCAGCCAAATCCGTCGGCACCGGCTGACTTGTCGGAAAACGCTCCTGAAGCACAGCCCCCAAAGCCAGGTGACGAGCCCGCCGCGATACAGAAAGCCAACCCAGCATCGCCGAAAAAGCCAGCTACGGCACCCCTTCGCAAATAAGTTTTGAACCGGCATTCGGCGGGGTACCCAGGCAATGCCGACAATCATTTATCGTCGGGAAAAACAGGGTGGGTCCCTCTTTAATTGTCGTCCTGTAAGGACATCAGCCAATAGCCGGTGGCTAAGCGTAGCGACGCCACCGGTTGTGATTCGAACAACATGCGACGATCCCAGTGGGATCGTACTTTGTCTGCCAGTAAACCTGATGAACGGAATTAAGACGATGGATTGAGGTTGGATTCCGTTTTTGCATCCGCGACGATCATAAGACTTACTATTTCTGCAAGTCTGTGCCTATCTCATCGTCCGGTCGGTTCTTCGGCGGATGCTCGGGCGCTTGTGGATCGCCATAACCCAACGCTTTTTCAATGTCGGCCGCGCCCGCCATTCGAATGTTGTGGTTTGGATGTGGACCACTTTTCATGGTTTCCTCCACGATTTGATAATCTTCGTGTGAGACGATCAGCTTTATTTTGCCAGCCCTCGGTGCATGAGTAAAAACGATTTCAAAGGCGCCGCTTGCATCTGTGACGTCTGTGGGATGCCGGCTGCCAACCGCGATCTCCTTTGATGGCACCACGTCGACTTTTGCACCGGAAATCGGCTTGGCGTCGTAATCCGTAACAATCCCACTTATCGAAGTGACTCCGTCGCAACCGAAAAAAACGCATGAAACCGTGAGAATCGTCGCAATTCCACAAAATTTATTCATTCCAGCGATCCTTCGTTTTTCGAAGTGTCGAGATCGAGACGCGGTCTTGGCGACGTTGAGACGAATGGGTCACGTCGCGATTTTGTGGAACAATTTCTCTGCAGCGATTATAAGAAGTCGATGACACTTGTCACGACAAATATTCTTCGTCATGAACCGGGCTGACTTGAACCTTCGCTGAGCGACGTGACCCGGTCTCGCATACCTGTATTGTGCGAGCCGTCCGACATCTTAAATTTTCTGAATGAACTACCTGGACGGGCCGACTTCACGACCTCCCTCTGGAACGGTAAGCTTCTTAAGGGAAGAGTTACCTCTTTGTGGTCAGGGAGTTTCTCAAGATGCAGATTACCTGACCACTCAAACTGGTCTTCCTGAAACTTGCCGGATCACATGGATGTGAGGAAAGGATGATTCGCATTTTCGTCAGGAGTTATCGCATTTTTGGGTCGCCGAATTTCTCCGTCAACAGCTTGCTGAGTCTCGGCAGTGCAACCGGCTACGATTTTCAAAGGCGGGTTGCCTCAGAGTGCCAGGCCGTTGTCGTGAACATCAGCTGTTCGCAGACTTCAAAACCATACGGTGCCGCGACAGGCCGCAGGTGGCGACTTTGGTTACTGGCCTGCCTGTGCTGCGGTTTCATGGTGAATTTGACTGCGGCGGAAGATATCGCCATACAAGAGGCGAACCAGAAAGACGCCAAGGTTTCCGGATCGCTTGTGATCATTGGTGGTTCCGAGCGGTATAACAATCGCGAATACTGGGAAGAAATCGTTGAATTGGCGGGCGGACCTGGGGCTCGCATTGCCGTCTTTCCAACCGCCAGCGGTGACCCGGTCAAAAAGGGAGGCTGGGTCATCACGGCGCTTAACAAAGCGGGTGCGGATGCTTTTCTGGTTCCCGTCGCATGGAAGAAACTCGACCGCACGCCGGTGGAAACAGTTTCCGATCCTGATCTGGTCGCTCAAGTCCGTGAGTCGACAGGGGTGTTTCTGATCGGCGGCGCGCAGGACAAGATTGTCAAAGCACTGTTTCAAGCCGACGGAAAGCACACTCCGATGCTCGATGCCATCTGGGAAGTCTATCGTAAAGGTGGAGTCATCGCCGGAACGAGCGCCGGCGCGGCGGTGATGAGTCGCGTCATGTACCGCGATGCAGGATCGGTGCTCGACACCATGCTGCACGGAGTCCGATGGGGCAAAGAGATCGATCGCGGATTGGGTTTTATCGATGAAAACTGGTTCGTCGATCAGCATCTGTTCGTTCGCGGCCGCTTTGCGCGGACCTTGGTTGCCATGCAGGACCAGGGATTTCAATACGGGATCGGCGTCGACGAGAACTCCGCAATTATCGTGACAAACGGCAAGGATGTCCGCGTCATCGGACACAAGGGAGCACTCGTGCTCGACCTGTCGCGGGCTGAACACGATAAGACGCTCGGACGTTTTAATTTGAGAAATGCCCGACTGACCTACCTCGATCGCGGGGATCGCTTCGATCTGAAGACGCTCGATGTCATTCCGGCTCAGGAAAAACTGGATGATGAAAAACTCGACCCCAAGTCACCCGATTTCCGACCGACAACGCGGACACCGTTATTCTCGAACGACATTCTTGGGAATACGACGGTGATTGATCTGATGGGTGCTCTGATGGAAAGCGTCAGCCCCGTCGCGACAGGACTGGCGTTCGATGGGCATGCAGCCAGGAAGCAATCGGTCGACGGTTTCGAATTCAAATTTACTCGCGACGATGAAAGTGTCGCCTGGTATACCGAAACCTACGGCGGAGATGATTACACCGTGGTCAATATCCGGTTAGACATTCGTCCCATCCGCATCGACGGACCTCTGTACGATCGGGACGAATGACAATTCTTTCGATGCGTGATTGCCTGACGAGCGTGAAGTTGCCACACTGCGGCTGCAGTTGTCTCAGGGCAAGACCGGATCACTGTTTCGGTCTTCATACGTATCGCATTTCACCTAATTTTCAAGGAGGTCTTCCATGAAAACTTCCCAACAACGCTCAATGGCTTCGATCGGCGCGATTCTGATTTTTTGTGCCGCAGCGTTCTGGAGTTCGATTGGTTCGGACACTCGATCTCGGGCCACTGAAAACAATCGGCAAAACGGGGCAGGTGCGGCAGCGCCCGGTGGACCTCAATCAGATCTTCTGCTCGTCTTTGCGGGAGACATTATGCTGGCCGACGGTCCTGGCAAGGCAATGGCCAAGGGAGTTGATCCATTTGCAGAGTTTGCCGAGATCTTCAAGGGGGCTGACTGCAACATTGGAAACCTGGAATGCGTGATCGCGACTGGTGGATCACCGATCAAGAAGCCGTGGGTCTTCAGGGCCGATCCGAAAGTGCTGCCGGTCCTGACCCGCCACATTAATGTTGTCTCGCTAGCGAACAACCACACGGGTGACTTCGGCCATTCTGCATTTTTGGAACAATTGGATTTGCTGGAGAAGCAGAAGTTGCCGTATTTCGGCGGTGGCCGAAATTGTGCTCACGCTCGCACGCCGCACATCCTGGAGATTAAAGGGGTGCGGATCGCGCTTTTGGGATACAACGAATTCAAGCCTCGCATTTTCGAAGCGGGGCCGAATTGGCCGGGGACGGCGTGGAGCGTTGATGAACAGGTTGTCGCTGACATCCAGGCGGCACGCACGATCTCGAAAGCCGACTTGGTCATCCCGTTTTTGCATTGGGGTTCGGAGTACGACCCTGCCACCGACCGCCAAAAGCAATTCGCCAGGCTGATGATTGACTCGGGAGCCGATATCGTCGTGGGAGGCCACCCGCATGTCACACAAGCCACCGAATACTACAAAGGGAAATTAATTGTCCATAGCATTGGAAATTTTGTGTTCGACGGATTCGAAGAAGGACCAGGGCGTATCGGCTGGCTCCTGCGATTGAGGCTCAACAAACAAGGGCTTGTTGCGTGGGATACGGTCGTTGCTCACATGGACGGCGAAGGAATTCCACACCTGATGCAGGAAACGCCCAGCCCGTCAGGAACGGCTGCCAATGAGACGGTCGATGACCGACGGGCACTGGTCGACTCACCACTGACGTCGTTCCGGAAGTAACGTAAAAAGCTGCTGAGTCTGCGGCCTATTGGCCGTGATCGGAATGCCCGCTTCCCGTTGGATTGTCGGTGTCGATTCCGTAAGTGCGAAAAATGATTTCAGGATGGCTGAGACCGGATTAAGGAGTGATAACATGACTCAAACGCGACGGATTGTCGTTTTAACCGAAGGACAGACTGATCCCGAAAATGCCAAGACGGCGAGCTGCATGATCCGTTACAGACCCGACGAAATCGTGGCGGTCCTGGATGGAACCCAACGCGGAAAGACCTCACAGGATCTGCTGGGGGTTGGTGGCAAACTACCCGTCGTGGGGTCGCTCGCAGAAGCCCCGTCAGCCAACACGCTTCTTCTCGGGACTGCTCCCGCCGGTGGAAAGATCCCGGCACCCTGGCGTGCCATTATCCTGGATGCCATTTCTCGCGGTATGAATATCTGGTCCGGTTTGCACGAATTTCTGTCGAATGATGCAGAATTCGTCGCGGCGGCATCAAAACATGGCATACAACTCATCGACGTCCGCAAGAACAGCGAACGCGATGTCGGCAGCCGGAAAGGACTTCGAGGGGACTGTCTTCGAATCCATACCGTCGGCCACGATTGCAGTGTTGGCAAGATGGTGGCATCTGTCGAGCTGACGAACGGCCTGAAGCAACGCGGTCACGACGCAAAATTCATTGCCACCGGACAGACAGGAATCATGGTCGAAGGTGACGGTTGTCCCATCGATTGTGTCGTCGCCGACTTCGTTGCAGGCGCGGTCGAAAAAATGATGCTGAAGAACCAGCATCACGAAATACTTGTCGTCGAAGGACAAGGGAGTCTTGTCCATCCGTCGTACTCGGGTGTCACGCTCAGTCTTTTGCACGGGTGTGCCCCGCACGCGTTAATCCTCGTCTACGAAGTAGGCCGCAACGTCGTCACGGATGTCGAACACGTTCCGATCCCGCCGCTGGCCGAGATTCGGCGAATCTATGAAGTGATGGCTAACGTCAACGTTGAGTACGACTGTCGAGTCATTGGGATTGCCATGAACAGCCGCCGTCTCTCAGCCGCCGATGCTGAAATTGAGCGGGAACGAGTACGAGCCGAATTCGGTCTGCCCGTCTGTGATGTCATCCGACACGGTCCTGGTGAGTTGGTGGAAGCGATTCTCAAGTTCAAAGCTTCGGGCGATTGGCAAAGGCCTTAGCCGATATGAAACTCAAACTTCACTCCTTCGAACTGCGCCTGCGCCACGTATTCACGATTTCGCGCGAGTCTGTCGAGATCCAGCCCACTTTGATCGTGGAACTGGAAGAAGAGGGATTGCGCGGATACGGGGAAGCCACGTCGGACGATTACTACGGTGCGACGATCGCCGAAATGTCCGCAGCACTGGAAGCAGTGCGAGCCGATCTTGAGCATTGGACGTTGGATGACCCGGCAAAGCTATGGGAAAAACTTTCACCTCGGCTCGGAAACAATCCGTTTGCACAATGTGCCCTGGACGAGGCCGCCTACGACCTATGGGGAAAGAAGCAGGGCAAGCCGACCTGGAAAGCCTGGGGCCTTTCGGCAGAGAAACTGCCGCTGACTAACTATACGATCGGCATCGACACCGTCGAAACAATGGTCGCACATATGCAGGAGTTTCCGAACTGGCCGATCTACAAGATCAAGCTCGGAACAAAAGACGATCTGGCGATTATTCGGGAACTTCGTCGACATACAAACGCCGTCTTCCGCGTTGACGCGAACTGTGCCTGGACGGCGGACGAGACGATTCAAAACTCGCGTGTACTGGCCGAGCTGGGTGTCGAGTTCATCGAACAACCGCTCCCACCGGATCAGTGGGACGAGATGCGTCGAGTTTACCAGCAGTCCGTCTTACCTGTGATCGCCGACGAAAGCTGCCAGCGCGAGTCGGATGTCGAGCGCTGTGCAGGTCACTTCCACGGGATCAATATCAAGCTCGTCAAATGCGGCGGGTTTACTCCAGCCCGCAGAATGATTGGCCTGGCTCGTGAGCTGGGATTGAAAGTCATGGTTGGATGCATGACGGAATCGACGGTCGGAATTTCTTCGATCGCCCAGCTCTTGCCGTTGCTCGACTACGTCGACATGGACGGAGCGTTGTTGCTTGCCGAAGACGTCGCGACCGGCGTGACCATCGAACAAGGTGTCTGCCACTTCTCCATGGAAAACGGTTGTGGTGTCAGACTGAACCAGGACGGTGCGAAACCAACTCGCCAAAATTGACGGTTTGTCTGCAGAGCCCTGTCGCGAAACCGATTCTCCGCAGCTATCATCGGCTCTGTTTGTAACGACGAGTTTTCATTGCCAACCACCACAAATCGGGCGGCTGGAAAATAGCTTGACGATTCGGCGTTACTTACGGTTCAACCCACCAGAAATAAAGGAAGATTTTCATGAATCGAGCCTGTTACCTTGTCCTGGCGACAGTTCTGGGCAGCGTGTTCCAAACCGTTACAGCGTGGTGCGAAGAAGAACTCAAACCAAATCGATCAGTCGTCGCTCTGGCGGACAATCCCGTTCAACCAGCGGGAGACCAGCCTGTCCATAGCTGGTCGTCTCCATCGGGAGTAAAAGTTGTGCTCATGATTCATGGAGGTTGCGGGGTGATTGCACGTGATAAGATGTCAGATAAGCTGGCGGATGAACATCGTGAAGTTCTGAAAGCGTCACTTCGTGCTGGTTATGCCGCACTCCAAAAACCCAATGCAGCGAGTCTTGACGGAGTTGTCGAAGCAATCAAGGTCCTGGAGGATTCCCCTCTGTTTAACGCCGGCAAAGGCTCGGTCTTCACTCGCGAAGGGAAGAACGAACTCGATGCCTCGATCATGGATGGCAAAAGTAAGCAAGCTGGTGCCGTCGCCAGCACGACAATAATCAAGAATCCAATTACTGCGGCGCGAATCGTTTTGGAGAAATCCGGGCACGTGCTCATGGTCGGAGAGGGAGCTGACCAGTTTGCCAAAGCATCGGGAATTGAAATCGTCGATCCTTCCTATTTTAAGACCGAGTACCGCTGGAAACAGCACGAGCGAGGTCTGAAGGAAGAACAGGAGCTTCTCGAGAAAGAAAAGGCCGCAAAAGGGAAAGAGCTGGGAAAAGCCGTTATTCCCGATCCGGTGAATTCCGTTGCCTTTCGACGAAGGACAGAAGATCGTGTCGGAACCGTTGGTGCGGTGGCCATCGACCGTGCGGGAAATGTGGCAGCGGGTACGTCAACCGGCGGACTGAATAACAAACGGCACGGACGTGTCGGTGACGCTCCGATCATCGGCGCCGGCAATTACGCCGATAACGACTCGTGCGCTATCTCGTCCACAGGCGACGGCGAGTTCTTTCTTCGAGCCGTCGCAGCACATGAAATCAGCTCCCTCGTGAAATACAAAGGGCTTTCCATCGCGAGCGCCAGCAAGCAGGTGATGAGCCAGATCAAAGACGCAGGTGGCGACGGTGCTGTGATCGTACTGACTCGAAAAGGAGAGGGGGCCTTCTCGTACAACACCGAAGGAATGTACCGGGGATACATCACCAGCGACGGCGAAGCTCACGCGTTCATCTTTGAAAAATAGAGTCGCGTTCGCTTGCGGCCGCTCCCGGCCCCAGTATCGCCTGCGTTACCCCGACGCGCAAGCACGGGACCACAAAGTGAAACTCTCACGTGCACGTCGAGCTAATGAATCCTCCGGGCTATTCATTGCGGGACTCAGGAATGAAAAGCTCGCTATTGGGAGTGCGATTGTTGGCCCTCTTTTTTTCTCTGATTTCTTTTATTTTCTGGTTTTCCAAGGCACAGATTTCTGAGACAGGATCCCAGGAAAGCGAGGGCGGTACATGGATAATGAGCAGCCCGACACAGCATCTCTCCCAAAATCCTTCATCGGCGTGAAGTCGGTTAAGAATGTTTTGTAACTCAACCGACTCTGCTGTTTCCTGACACAATATGAAATCAGTGGATTTCAAAACGGCAGGCTTAACAAGTTCTTTAAAGACAAGTTGACCGTCGGTATTGATTTCGGCTCGGATGATGTCACCCAGGCCCGGGGTTTCTTTGTATTGATAATCGTCGTCGCCGATCATCAATCGGCAATCATCGACGATTTTAAAGAGATCGCCTTCAATGACTTCTGCCTTAACGGGCCCATCCAGTCCCGTGTTTGAAATGAAGTGAAATTGTGCCATGACTTTTTCTTTTACGAACGAACTGAAATCGATCGAGTCTGAAATGAGAGGTTTGACAAAACATTGGAATCGCACGTAGTGTCTTAAGCAGCATTTTTGCCGATAAATCAGCGGTTTGGCACGTTGCAGCAACTCCAACGCATTGGAACTCATCATGCGCATCGTTGTGTTGATAGTCTTGCATTCTTTCATCGCCCTCGCCATCTCACAGGCAGACGATAATCAACCCGGTTTCGCACCAGCCAAAGATCAGCCCGCGATCGACTGGACTGTCGATGTCCGGACGGGTCAAATCGACGACCGAGCACTCGAAGACGCACTGAAGCAGTTTCATCTTGCCGCGAGCGAATCCCCTGCGTCGCGGCAGAAGAAGCTGGAAGCGTGCTACCGAAACTTAAGTGAGAAGTTTAAGCGGGCACCCGAGATTGATCTGATTTATTCGTGCGAATTAATTCGCGTCGGTTTGGGTTCGGTAGCGAAAAAACACCTCGAACAGCAAATGAAAGCGGAGCTCGCCACGTATTGGCCTGCTTATCGATTGAAGATTTTTCTGCTGTCGATAGATCATCCAGAGGCAGTGGTCGCCAGACAACTTTCCGTCATGTCAGAAGCACTTATTCAAAAAGAGTCACGAGCAGACGTGTTACGAGCGAATGTGATGTGGTTGGGCCAGACATTGGAAGGACTCCGATTATCTCAGTCGGATCACTCGGACGTGAAGGAAGCATTGCAGGCCTGCGAGAAAACACTCCAGGGGTACGAGCAAGATCTGGCTGACGGGCAGCAGGCTGCAAGACGGCGTGCGAAAACTCTCGCGCTCGAAAAAGAAGCGACCGCCACGAAAATCGCTTTGCCAATGGAGAAATCGCATACGGAATTACTCAAATTGGATGAAGGAATTCAGAAAAAGAAGGAAAAGTTGGCCGAGTTGAATGACACTCTTTCCCCGGTCCAAGCGGAATTTGAGCAAGCGATTGCTCCAAGCGTCGCTACCGTGAACCGTTTAGAACCTGATTTGCTTAAGCATCAACAGCAGGTCGACGATGCGAGGAAATCGGTGGATAGCAAACGCGCGGACTATGAATTGAAGAAGGCAAATCAGAAAAATGCACCCAAAGGCCAGCCGGCTGGAAACGTCGATCGAACTGGCCTGACCCATGCGGAAAGACAACTCAAGATGCTTGAGGAAAGTCTGCTCCCAATCCAGAAACAATATGACACCGCAAAAAATAAATATAACTTGATCGTGAGCGAGTTTAATCGGAAGTATTCACCTGCGATCAAACTACGGGAATCCCTGGAAAAGGAAATTCCCAGGGATCTCAAAAAGCGAGAAGAAAAAGAGAAAGGTGTCCGAACGATTGAAAAAAATCAGCGCGCGGCTGCCGCAATTCATCCTGTCGATTTTCTCCGTCCTGACGTGAATCAGATTCTGGGCGAACTTGCACCCCGAATCAAACAAAAGTAATCCGATCCTTGAAGAGGTCCCTGACACGTTAGCCCGACATGCCAGCGAGGGATCTAATTCCCTTTAAAACAAGTGAAGACCCCTCGCTAACGAATAATCCGGTCTAAGAGTGTCGCCTCATGAAACCAACGTGCGGGTTGTCACTGTCCCCGTATTTGACACACTGCTGCTGTTCTTATCGAACGCAGTGAGATTCACGACCTTTGCTTTGTTTGCTGGGAGCGGTAACCCCAGCTGTAAACTCCACGTACTCAATCCGTTTGTCGTTACGATATATGATACGCCTCCGTCGTTAACCACCAATTGAACTGTACCTGGATCACATGTCCCACTGATCGTTGCCGTTAAACTGAATGAATTTGGATCGGTTACGTTCGGGAGAGCTAAATTTGCCTTCAGCGTCTTCACGTTGACGTTGTTTAAATTTATCTTGCCCGAGATAACGAAAGACGTGGCCAATGGAGTTGCTTCATAGAGCGTCGTTTTGTTCCTGGACTGTCCGTTGATCGTCAGGTTGCTATTGAAATGATCAGCGCCCTGTGGCCCGAAAAACAGTCCCTCCGGTGAGCCGTACAGACCTATGACACCACCCGCTCCCAGCGTAATTGTCGTTGGACCTGCGTAGTCTGATGCGGTTGTCGCGAAAGAACTGTTAACCCCGGTTGTGGTGTCGTTCAAGGTTCCAATAAAGCAGTGATCGACGGTCACTCCAACCTTACTCGTTCCACCGTTTGTCACATTGACCACATCTGCATTCAGGTTTTTCAATGACTGACCGTTGTGATTCGTTCTCCCTCCGAAATTGACGTTTAATGACGTGAAGCCCACGTCCGTTTCAAAGGTGGACTTAAACCCGAACCCGATGATATTGACTGTGTTCCCAAACGGATTCAGATTCATCGACAATGAGGTTGGACCAGTCGCGTCAATGGAGTAATGAACGACCTGTGTACCGTTTGGTAATCGAAACGCCGTTCCCGGCGCTGCGTCCAGAATGATTCCCCCATAATTGTCCGAGAAGATCGTCCCGGGGAATTCAGTCACAGTAAATGTGTCATAGGCAAACCCGGCTCAGACAGATTTCCGGTCTCATTCCGCTCGCAATTCCGTCTTCAAAAACTCACGCAGTAACATGGTGGCGTAAACACCGCTTGGAAGTGAAAACTCGAACTTGATTCCGGCGTCAACTGGTACGGTTGTCAGTTCTGCTGGACGAACAACAAACGCTCGCCGGGCACCGGACATCAGCTGGGCAAATTTCTGAAACGAGTCCAGGTTCAACCCCGCTTCTTCGAGCAATCGAGCCTCGCGGTCAGCAGGGACACCTTGGGGACTGAGCATCTTCACGCCAAACATCGGTCCGGTAACCGACAGTTCACCCTGATCCAGCCGAGCTTGTTCACGACCCACGTCGTCCACAACAAATTTCCCACCTGATTCGATCACCTCCATGACATCGCCGTCTAACACTGTGTGAAGCAAACCTTCTTGAAGGCGGCGGGCAAGCACCTGGTTGAACAAATCTGATTGCACAGACGAAACAGCCAGCCTCAGCAAAAATTTTCGCTTCTGGTACGGGATGTCTTGCGGACGTTTATTTCCCGAAAGCAAATCCAGTCCAAGTGTCAGCGTTTCTCCATCATGGCCGAACCGCTGCTCGCCGTAGTAATTTGGGAAGCCCAACTGAAGCAAGACCTTGGCAATTTCGGTTGAGCGGTTACTGGCGTCGTCAGAGACCCCTCGAACAACCACGGTAAACCGATTCCCTCGGAGATGGCCCGTCCGCAGTTTGTTGCCATGCAGACTTGATCGCAGCACATGCAACTGCTCGGATTCCAGCAGTTCGACACGAGGTCCGCAGGTATTGGGGACCGAGACATACTGCCGCGTCAACGCTCGACGATCTTTAATCCCGGCAGTTCCCACGTCGTCTTGTGATATTTCCAGAATTTTTGATAACCGTCGCAGCATCTGATCATGGGGCAGATCACGTTTTTCAATCCAGAGAAAAAGATGCTGCCCCTCGCCAATTGGTTCATAAGCGGGAATTTCTTCCACAACAAAATCTTCGGGTTCGCTTTTGAGCAGTCCACCAATTCCTGGGAGGTCGGACGTCAAATAGGGAAGTTCGTTAGATGCGGATGACATTTTTATAAGTCCAAACTGCGAAGTACTGTAACGCATTGCCAAGGTTGCATGTCGATTCATTTCGGAATGCAACTCATTTGGCAATGAGTCCCTTTTTACGTAGTTCGGAGTGCAGCGTCCGAAGTGTTGGGTTGGCTCTTTTGAGTTTTTCGGCTTGCACCTCGGCTAAGCCGATCTGGTCGGTTTGGGCGAGAGACTCGCGAAGGTCTGAAAGCAGCGTAGCGATTTCACGATAGGAATCGGTCGAACGATTCTTGACCAGTTTTTCGGTTTCAAGCAAAGTTTTCTCGGGTTCGGCAGCTATGCTGGCCAGCTTTTTTGCTCGCTGGCGCGCCGCGGCTTTTGCGACCGCAAGTTTCTTTGCTTGTCGAATCTCGTCGGCTGCTCCTTCCAATTGAGCGATCGTTCGATTCTTGCTAAAGGTTGGCCATGCGGGGATTTTTCTGTTCTTCCGAAACTTCGCCAGGATTTCAGGTCTGACTGTTGAATGAGAATCAGAAATTAATTGCAGAAGCCATTCGTCCTTTGTTACTTGCGACTGGGTCTTCAGCCATTCCATTTGTTCGTTTTTCCGTTCATTGTGAATTGCTGTGGGTGGAGTTCCTTTGGATGCTGCTGTAATCAAGGCATCCTCCAGACCAAAAAATTCTGCCAATGCTTCCTGGGCATCTGTCAGTTTTTCTAAACCGGCAGGAACAGGGGCTTCTGTTGTTTCCTCGCCGTCGTATTCGTAATCCAGACATATTGCCAAATGAGCCAGAAACAACGGTCTTAAATCGCCATCAAGAATTTCGGTTCGAAGTGGTACAAGCCGATCAAGAAGATTCTCGATATCAAAGATCGGTCCGAGATCATCGGTTTCATAGTAAGGCTCGACGCATAACGTGCCACCTGGCCCTTCCTTGTCCGCGATGAATTTCAGTGTGTCTTCGGTAAAGTACGCTGCCGCCCCCTTCTTGTCCGGCAGACCTTGAGGAAGTCTGATGAATAGTTTATGAGTTCCGAAACTCGAATAATGAAGGTGAATCTCATAACCACGGCGTAACATTTCGAGAGCATTTCCGCGAAAGTCGCCAAAGTGATATTCGTTGTCGAATGACCAGGGGGTAATTTCGGCCCTGGATGACTGAGAGTGTATGTACTCCAGATTTTTTTCGCTGACGGGTTTTTCAATCGCTCGGAAGCCGACGTATTGATATTCGCTCATGAGTTCCTCCGTGATACCACGACTTTTGTCGCAGCTCGTCAGATACGATTTCCGTGTTGGGAAGTTTAACCGCGCCTCGCAGAGAAGCGAGTCAATCGGCAGCCATGACAAGCCCGTGGCGTCATGGTTCGTTTTGCCATCGCGTTTGCCTTCTCCCTGCCGTCGATCAATTGTCACTGCTTTCATTTCGACGCGGGCGACTTTATGCTCTTTTCCGACAGAGCCAGCTTCGGAAACTTTTTTGAGTCTTCGTGGAAATGACAGCAATCACAACTCCGGCCGAATTTGTTCCTGCAACACAGTCGGAATTGGCTCGTTTCATGGCCGAGAACCTGGCGGGACCGAAGCAGACAATTTGTCCCGTGGGGGGCCGGACCGCGCTCCATTATGGATCGGCCGCTCAGGCTGACGTCATTGTGTCGCTTTCGGAACTGACGAGGGTCATTGATTACCCCGCCCGCGATATGACGATCACGGTAGAAGCAGGGATGAGGATCGCTGAATTGCAGTTGCAACTTGCGAAAGAACGACAGCGGTTGCCGATCGATATCGCTCAGCCCGGTCGAGCGACATTAGGCGGTGCCGTTGCCACAAATACCAGTGGTTCGCGACGATTCGGTCATGGAACATTTCGTGACTACGTCATAGGGATCTCGGCCGTTGATGCGAGCGGGCAACTGTTCAAAGCGGGCGGCCGCGTGGTCAAAAACGTCGCGGGCTACGACATATGCAAGCTGTTGGTTGGTTCGCGGGGAACCCTGGGAATCGTGACTCAAATCACGCTGAAGCTCAGGCCACTCCCCGAAACTTCGTCACTCGTCTGGTTCGGTTTTTCCTCGTTCGAACAGATCGAGCAGGCTCTCCAGCTATTATTGAAATCCGAATCACGGCCTGTGGCGATTGACGTTCTGAACGCCCCGGCAGCCAAGCTGATCGGTACCGCCGCTCGAACTCATACTCATCCCACTGAGCTGGTTCTCTGCGTCGGTATCGAGGGGTCCGTACGCGAAGTTGACTGGCAGATGGAAACTCTTCGACGTGAATTAGCGCCATGTGGCGTGCTTTCTGAAGAGCGAATTTCTGGACCCGATGCGAATCGGCTGTGGGAGGAATTGACGGAATTCCCCACATGTGCCGATGACCCGCTGACATTTCAGGTGAATTTGTTACCGTCACGCAGTATGGAATTTGCCAGCCTGGCGACCCGGTTAGGAGTTGCTGTTCAGGTTCATGCGGGGAATGGAATTGTCATCGGTCAACTGCCAGACGAAGCTGCGTCGATCGATTCGACAACAGCCATTCTCAACGAACTTCGACACTTCGCGAGATCAGCTCGCGGCAATCTTGTCGTGCTCCATTGTGATCCCGAATGGAAATCGAAGATGCCAATGTGCGGTGATCCTGAACCAAGCTGGGGATTAATGCAAAAGCTCAAACGGCAACTCGATCCACACGGTCTGTTAAATCCCGGCCGGTTTGTCGATGCAACGGTTGCTGGTTGAAACTCTTCGACTTCCATCGCACAATTCAATCTCGTTTCGATCAAATCCGATTACGGTCCCTCAATATCGCTTGGGAGTTTCGATCATGCGCTGGGCTTTTGCGTTCCCATTGACCTGCGTTCTTGCCGTTTCAGCTTTTTCAGTTGGTGTTACTGTTAGCTTTGCTCAGGAGAGAGCCGTTCTTGATCCACAGAAAGCCGATGCCGACTTTGCAATTCAAGGTGAATATGTGGGAGAGATCGAGCGTGACGGAAACAATGTCAAACTTGGTATTCAGCTGGTCGCTCAAGGGGGCAGTCGGTTTCTTGGGGTAGGGTATTTTGGCGGCTTGCCGGGGGATGGATGGAATGGTCTCGATCCGGTTCGAAGTGAGGGGTTGTTAAAAGGCGGTAAGCTTGAATTAACCACCGAAGCGGACGTCACCGTCCAGGACGGCGTAATCACCATTCGAGACAACGCAGGGGGTTTGATCGGCGAATGTAAAAAGGTGACTCGGAAGAGTTCAACACTAGGCGATAAGCCCCCCACAGGATCTGTCGTGTTGTTTGATGGGAAATCGGCCGATAGTTTTGTAGGTGGCAAGCTGGACGGTGACTTGCTGGTGCAAGGGGTTACCAGCAAGCAGAAGTTCCAGAACTATTCGCTGCATCTCGAATTCATGCTGTCGTATATGCCCAATGAACGAGGCCAGGGGCGAGCTAACAGCGGCTTCTATTCGCAAGGTCGCTACGAAGTCCAGATCCTCGATTCGTTTGGCCTGACGGGTGAAAACAATGAATGTGGCGGGATCTATTCGATCAAGAAGCCAGACGTCAACATGTGTTTTCCACCTCTCACATGGCAAACGTATGACGTTGATTTCACAGCGGCGAAATACGATGCGAGTGGAAAGAAAACCGCCGATGCCCGGATCACTGTCAAACAAAACGGCGTCGTAATTCACGATAACGTTGCCTTACCGAAAGCAACGCCTGCGGCTCCGGTCGCTGAAGGACCGGAACCCGGTCCGATCTATTTGCAGGATCACGGCAACCCGATTCGATTTCGAAATATCTGGGTCGAAGAAAAGAAATAGGTTCTAAGTTGGAATTTCTCGTTACCAGGCTCCAGCTTGGTAACGCAGCTCTTCGAAGCCCTGCTTCGTAGCACGAAAAACCACTGCCAGGTCAAACGGCCCGATCGCCGGAACGGAAGACTCACAATTTCCATATTTTTTCTCGGCCAAAGCGACCACCCGTTCGATAAGCCCGTCATCCAGTTGCTATGACCCCGTCACCAGCGGAAAGCTCAGCATGCGATCATTTTTCTTTCTCATCTTGTTATTGATTTCCGGCGCAACTCGAATTGGGCTCGCTCAATCTGCCGTTCCATCTGGAACCGGTAACAAGACAGAGCAGCGACCACAACCCAATTATGATCCGCCAAATATTCAAATGCCGGATGACGCCACTCTGAAACGGATTTCCGAGAAGACAGAGCAACTTCGGCAAGCCATCAGTGAACTGAAGCAACGGAAAATTCCTGACGACGTCCTGGTCGAGGTGGAAGTCTACTTGAAGGGAGCCGAAAACATTGTCCGCTTTTCCGAATGGTATGCGGCGGCCAGCGGCAAGTGGGCTCTGACCACGCTCGATCAGGGACTCGCCCGAGCCAAACAGGCGGAGGGAGGCCAGCCCGTCTGGGCGAACATTCCTGGGAAATGGGTTGTGCGCGCCTATCGTTCGTTAGTGGATGGTTCGATTCAACCCTATGCCGTGCTGCTGCCTCATGATTATCACTCGAAGAAAGATTGGCGGCTGGATGTCGTGTTGCACGGTCGTGATTCGTCGTTAACCGAAGCCAAGTTCATTGCCACGCACACCGGTGATGCGCCGAAGGATCTGGGTTACATTCAGTTAGAAGTCTACGGTCGCGGAAACAACGCCTACCGCTGGGCAGGTGAAGCCGATGTGTTCGAAGCCATTCAGCACGGAGCGGGACCGATCAATCCCAACCGGGTTGTCCTGCGCGGGTTCTCGATGGGAGGAGCCGGGACATGGCATATCGGTCTGCACCACCCCGACAGGTTTTGCGTGCTTGGCCCCGGAGCAGGTTTTACCACCACTCGAGGATACGTTGGCAACCTGCCGAAGCAATTGCCCGTTTACATCGAAAAGTGTCTGCATATTTATGACGCGGTCGACTATTCGGAGAACGCGTTCAACGTTCCCGTTGTCGCGTATAGCGGTGAGAAGGACCCGCAAAAAAAAGCGGTAACCAACATCGAAAACGCACTGAGCGATTTCAAAGAGCCGCTCAGGTTTACGCATCTCATCGCACCTGGCCTCGAGCATCAGATGCCGAAAGAGTGGCAGGAAAAGGCGGAAACGGGATACCGTCAATTTGCTGACGCCGGCCGATCGATCGCGGAACGCGTTCGATTCGTCACCTACACCCCTATGTACGGCCGTTGCGACTGGGCTCGGATTGACGCGTTACGCACGACGTACGAGCGTGCTGAGGTGGATGGGACTCGCAAGGGAAATATCTTTGACGTGACCACGAAGAATGTGCGGCGAATCACTCTCGGGTTCGATCTACAAAAAAAATCACCGCTGCAGGTAACGATCGATGGTCAACGGATTGAGACAAAAGACGTTAGTCCCGGCAATGTAGACTTCGTCCAGCTTGAATGGCTCGGCGACAAATGGGTCCTGCCCGACAGTCTGCGGGAACTCAGCAAGCGACTCGCGGAGAAGCCGGAGAAGTCCGCAGGACTTCAAGGACCGATCGATGACGCCTTCACCTCGAAGTTTGTGGTGATCAAGCCAAGGGACAAAGGTTTCTTCGCAGCGACTGACGACTTTGCTTCAGCCGCTGTGGACCAGTTCGCCCGAGTGTGGGACAAATATTTTCGAGGCACGTTGCCAGTTCAATCTGTAGTAGTCAGCAAGACCCTTAAAGGCCAGAACCTGGTTTTGTACGGCGACCCTCAAAGCAATCCATTGATCGCAGAAATTCTGCCAAAACTACCTATCAAATGGACGAACAAAACGATTGTCATGAATGGCGTTGAGTACGACACGAATACACACATCCCGGTGATGATCTACCCCAACCCGATTGATCCGGGGCACTATATCGTCCTCAACAGCGGTCATACGTTTCGTGAAGCGGATTTGAAGGGGACCAACGCACTGCTCTATCCCCGTTTAGGAGACTGGGCCGTAATCAAGCCGACGCCTACGACCAATGACCCGTCCGCGTATGAGGTCGTTTCGGCTGGTCTATTCGACGAGAACTGGCAGTTCGCAAACAAGTAAGACGATTTGGGACAGGTTCACTTTTTTTCAAAAAGCAGTGTCCCAAGCTCGTTCGACACGTTTTTAAATTGCAAGGCAGTTGAGTTTCACGGCGTGTCCATGAGAATTATTTGTTGGTTCATAACAGGCCGTTCGTCGCTGTTGAAGGGTAACGAATTGCGGATTTCGTTACCGAATTTAGGCGATGTTTTAAAGAGCGCGCAGCTGCGAACGCAGACATTTGGCAACAACGATTAAACTTCTAGAGTTATGGCGAACGAACGTTGATTTTACCGATAGCCCCAACGATTTAGTCGAGCGTCGCTATACCGACCGTGTAAATGCGAGTCATCTCGAATGTCCGTTTCTTCGCGGATGTTGAAGATTGTCGACGAAGGGACTGACAATGACGGCCTTAGTGCCGTGCGAACCCCTGATTTCCGGCCAAGGCAGTCAAGTGTTTTTCAATTAATTGGACCGTACTCGTGCAAGATTGTATATTCCACAGATCGACAGAGACTCTTTAAATGCGCTATTTTTCGCCAGGACGGTGAGATGAACCAACCTCAATTGCCGCTTGACGACGCGTCTGGCTCCATCACGATCCTCTACCAGCAGTGGCGTCAGGGCGATTCCGACTCGTTGAACCAATTGATTTCGCGATTCTGGCCGCGACTTCTGGCACTTGCGCATTCGACTCTGCGTGGCCGCGTTCAGCGTGTGGCCGACGCTGAGGACGCATTGCAAAGTGCGATGATCAGTTTCTGGGGCCGAGTTGATAACGGTGGGTTCGAGCATGAGATGGATCGCGAGGATTTGTGGAATATTCTCGGGCTGTTCACCGTTCGAAAAGCCATCAAACTGCAAGAGCGTGAAAAAGCAAAAAAGCGTGGCGGTGGCAAAGTTATCACGGGAGTTCCGCTCGAAAACACGGCTCAGATTGGCTCGGAAGCAGGTTTGGATCTCGTCTGTGCCGAATTACTGGAAATGCTTGATCCCGATTTACGTGCGTTTGCCCTGCTTCGGTTAATGGGCCACAAAAACCGCGAGATTGCCGATCAGTTTCAATGTACCGAACGAAAGGTCGAGCGAAAGTTGCAGTTGGTTCGCGCTGTCTGGGAGCAGGAAGTTAAAATTTGGGAATCGTAAAAATTCCTTGTCGGGAACGGATCGGGCTTCCGCATTTACTAGTGATTCCAAACAACATCGGTCGGGTGAATAAATTGGGAATCAACTGAAAGCCAACAATTAACACCGTTTTTCAGATGACTTTTTAATCGATTGCCGTAACTTTGTTGATCATGAGTTCGAATGACGATGAATGATCTAAATAATGCACCTTCTGTTGATCTATTGAGGCGAATCGACGCCACTTGTGATCGTTTTGAAGAGTCGTGGCGCGGCGGGCGGGTTCCGAAGATCGAAGATTACCTGGCACTGTTCAAGGCTGAAGAGCGATCTTCACTTTTGGATGCGTTGCAAAGCCTTCAGCAAGAACTGACACTTCGTCATCCAATCAATTCAGAAACAGGGCCAAAGACGCTTGAGTTTATTGAAGTGGACTGTGTCGACGATCCCCCTGCTCCTCAGACAATGGAATTGTTGGAGGGATCTCAGAAAGAGAAGTTTAGTGATGATAATACGGCTCGCGTAACATTTCGCGTGATCGCAGGTCCTCATGAGGGACTTGGTTTTACATTTCATGAACACAACACGTTATTCGCCGGCCGACTTCCGAGAGCACAGCTTCGGCTGGAAAAAGACCTTCACTTCTCTCGTCATCATTTTCGTTTAGAGGTCAATCCACCAACCTGCTTCCTGATGGATCTCAATAGTCGAAACGGTACATTCGTAAATGGCGAACGGATCAAAGATCAGTTTCTACACGACGGCGACATTGTCTCCGGCGGACGAACTAAGATGGTCGTCTCGATCTTTGATCCGAAACAAGAGAAATCAAAACTCGCGACCAGATCGTCCAAGCCTTCCAAACCAACGCAAGGTCCCCCTCCGGTTCCATCGAAACAGCCTCCTTTGATTCCGCTCAGGCCTTTGGAAGCTCCAAAGACGCCTCAACACAAGGGGGGCGATTCGCCCGTTTTCATTCCCGGATACGAAATCCACGAACAGATTGGAGCGGGAGATCTGGGGATCGTTTATCGCGCTCGAAAGCTCTCATCGAATGAAATGTGTGCTTTGAAGATTCTTTCACCTGCGGCACATACCGACGAAGCTTCGATTCAAGCATTTCTCCGGCAAGCGACGGTTCTCAATCAATTGCAACATCCTCATATTATCCGGCTGCTTGAGTTAGGAGCCGCCGGTCAGAATATCTTTCTCGCCACCGAGTACGTTGGCTCGCACCCTTGGGACGAATTCGTATCACGTTACACACCTGAAAAGCGAGTTCGAATTGCGTGTGGCGTCATGTCGCAGATCCTCAGTGCCCTCGGTTATGCGCATGACCGGTCGCTCGTGCATCGTGACGTGAAACCAGGGAACATTCTGATCACCAGGAAAGACGATAAACTTGTGGCAAAACTGGCCGATTTCGGGATCGCAAAACAATATACGACGGCAGGAATGAGCCAGGTGACCCGCGATGGGGATGTTCTGGGATCGCTCCCCTTTATGTCACCCGACCAATTTCTGAATTCTCGCGACGCTCGCCCGACATGTGACCTTTACTCTGCCGGGGCAACACTTTACTGGATGCTGACAGGTCACGAACCGATTCCATTGGAAGGTCATCCCTGTAAGTTCCTCGCAATACTCGAAGCGATGCCAACTCCGATTCAGCAGCGTAATCCTTCCGTACCAGATGCACTGGCCCAGATCGTTCATCGCGCACTCGAGAAAACGCCAGAAAAACGATTTTCATCAGCAGCCGAGATGAGACATCAAATCAAGACCTTCTTGAAATGATCCGCGATCTCAACTCTGCGTCACTTGTACTGTACGACACCGCCGTCGTCTTGAGCCGTCGACGGCGTCTGCTTCAATCGTTCGATGACAGCACGGGAGGTGAGCTTTCGCAGATTGATATCGCCCGGTTGTCGACTGCTACACCACTGCAGGTGCTCCGATGCCTCGGGAATTCGATCCGCCGTCATCAAGTCCAGGCCGAGCATGTAATGAATTGAGTAATTATGCGGAAGTCGCTCAACAGCATAGGACAGCGCATTCACTGCGGAGTCGATGTCGCCGAGTTCGACGCACGCGTTACGAACCGAGATCAGTGTTGCTTCCAGTTCCTCGTCAGATTCCAGCGACTTGGCTTGCCTTAGCCCTTCGTTGATAAACAGGCGTTGTGCCTGCTCAGCCTCGTCGGGGCGGCCCGCTTTTTTGAACGACTGGGCAATCACTTCAAGCCCCTTTGAATCTGGCTGAAATTCTTGCTGAAACTGTTCCAGCGACATTTGATTTGCAAGAATCCCGGCAATCCGTTCCTGCATCCGTGGGCTGCGTTGAAATGCGGGCCGCCAATAATTCAGCGCTTGTTCGAACCTGCCGTTTTGTAATTCCGAGCTTCCCACAAGGTACATCATATCAGGATCGCTGGGACGTAATCTGAGTGATTGACCGAGAAACCGTTGATTGAAGTCGTCGCTGTCGGCGCTGTTGAGAAAATTCAAGTCTGACAACAACACATACGCTTTCGATCGCAGTGGACTGTTCGCCAGCGACCGGCTTAGCGATCGTCTGGCCAGTCGCAAAAGTTTGAGATTTGCTCCGATTGCTCGATCCAGCCATTCCGACTTCGCTTTCGCCGTTTCGAACTGGGACTCAGATGCTCTTATCGCATCTCGTACCATTGCGAGTGACATTGTGTTGTCGGCATGCTGTTGTCGAATTTCAAACAGCTGCATGTAGGCATTACAGGCAGATTCCTGCAACTTGGCGTCGCGTGGATTCACTTTCGCGGCGAGTACAACTTCTTTCAGGCGCTGTTGGAGCCCGGCTTCTTTTTCTTCGTCGGTGAAATCGCTGATATCGGTGTTAGCCAGCCGGACTTCCTGCATTCGATGCGCTTCTGCGAGTAACGCTGGATATTTCAGATCGAACATCCATACCGTAAGAGCGATCAGGCCAAACATTGCAGTCGCGGTCACCAGACGGGGAATCCTGAACGAAAGCGGACTTCGGCCTGCTGCTTGTCTCGTGAGGCGATATAGTCGAGCGGCACACGCAAGCTGCATTGCCAACAGCAACATACATGATGGCGTGTACCAGAAGAAATCACCGATCGCGTGGGAAACGTTTGCAATCAAGCTAGCAAGGATTACCGCTGCAGCCGAACTCGCTTTCGTATCCGCGTTCCTCAACGAAACCACACACCACCAGAAACTCGTCAGAATGAAGAGTGCCGCCACCGTCAATCCGAGCAGGCCGGATTCCGACGCCACCTGCAGATAACCACATTCGGCATGCGTGTACTCATAACCGTCTTCGGTGTGGCTATCGATATGTAATTGATACGCGTCATTATGTGTTCCAACACCGGTTCCCAGGATTGGAAAATCCTTTGCGACCTGAATATTCGCCTGCCAAATCTCACTTCGTCCCGAATCCTGTTTGAGTCGGCCGGCCAAAACGGATTCATACTTACTCAACGAAAACAAACCGCTTGTTGCGATACCGATGATGAGAAGAGCGATCCCGAATTTGACCGATGCCAGACCTATTCTGCATAAAAGCCCAATTGAAATGCATGCGGTTAAGGCAACGGCCAATAGACCTCCTCGTGACAGCGTCATTAAGACTGTTAATGCAATCCCCGCTAACGATGACAGCAACAGGACAACGGAAATCCTGTGCAAACCTGCCGGCATACCCCGTCGAGACGCAAGGTCCTGTTGTTGTTGTTGAAGTCGACGTAATAACCACCAGAGTAGCGGAGCCGTTCCCAGAGCCAGGAATTGGGCAAGATGATTTCGGTTCGTGAAGCAACCAAGTGGATAGGTATCAGTCTTCATAAACGGATGATCGTAAAACCAGAAGAACTTCCCGTTGCTGGCGAGGAATTGCATTTGAGCGAACGCCATCATGGCCGCCGCCGCGAGTGCGACGCGACACAACGTCTGTTCAATATCCCGAATTGTTCGAATTCGCTGACAGGCAACTGCAAACAACAAAGCATACGACGTAAATGTCGCCAGGCCAGACGACGTTTCCCAGGGGGCGAGAGAAAGCTGATGCCAGCCGGCCGGAAACAATCTAGCGGTCTCTTTATCAAACCAAAGAGGGAGAATCTCTTTGATCTGAGGAGAAATTGTTAGTAACAGATCTGTCGGAAGAAAGATGATCTGGGATAATCCGACGAGAATGCCTGCAGCCCACAACCATTCGCTTCCAGTCCACGAGTACCGCGAATCGGCGGATGTAAACTGATTTAGCATCCAGCAAAATGCCGTAATCGAAGAACCAATGACCAGCGCCAGCTGACCACCGGCCAAACGACCTCCGAAACCGATCGCAACGGCGAACATCGTCAACCACAAACAAACGTCCGTCGCAGTCACCAACAGCGGCTGCGATGAAATGGCAGACTTGGTGCCAAACTCGATGACGGAGCTGTCAGGGCGTGACGTCTTCGTTCGTTTCGACCCATGCGACATGTTGATGGACGCTCGACGTAGTTGCTGGAAACAGGAAACGACAACACGAGCGCGTAGAATCGCAACATCCGGCGAGTCTGCAAAGACCAATATTGAAACTGTTGAACGTCCATGCCAATTCAACACAACATCATAATTTGTATATGTTTCCGCACGTTGATTTAAGGTGACGTCTTCCGGAGGGCGACCAGCGAAAGGAACTCAAACACAAGATTCGCTGCGAGAATCGCTGTGATATTGGCCGAGTCAAACGGGGGCGAAACTTCGACCAGATCGAACCCGACCAGGTTCGTGCCTCGCAGCCCCCTTACGAGCTGCAACATTTCATAACTCGAGAACCCTCCGACTTCCGGAGTCCCGGTCCCAGGTGCGAAGGCGGGGTCCACGGCATCAATATCGAGAGTGACGTAAGTCGGTTTGTGTCCAATACACGACGTCACCTCATTCAAGATGGCTCCAATTCCGACCCGGCGAAATTCGTCAAAAGTCACCATTCTGGCACCCAGGCGTTTGGCATCGAGATAATCCTCGGGTCCATTTGTCGGGCCACGGATGCCAATCTGGAAATAGGCCGAAGTATCGATTAACGATTCTTCAATCGCTCTGCGAAACGGTGTACCGTGACTGAATCGTTGTCCGGGATATTCAGAATCCCATGTGTCGGGATGAGCGTCGAAGTGTACGACCGCAAGCGGTCCGTACTTTTTGGCGTGCGCTCGCAATAATGGAAGCGAGATTGAATGGTCGCCGCCGAGTGATATCAGTTTTGATCCCGACCCAATAATTCGACTGGCCGCGCGTTCAATCTCGTGGTGCGTGGCGACGATATCTGGAGGAACGACATCAATGTCACCCAGATCCGCGACATTTAGCGACTTAAAAGGGGCGATATGCTGAGCATTGTTGTATCCCCAGAGCAGCAGCGACTGTTCGCGAATCGCCCTTGGGCCGAACCGAGTGCCGCTTCGGTATGAAACCGAGCCGTCATAGGGTACTCCGACGATCGAAATATCATAGCCTTGCGGGTCACTGACGATCGGGCATCGTCCAAATGATGCAATACCCGAATAAGGCTGAGCTGCAAACACCGGGGAATTCATCGGACCTCCTGAATTCACGACTTCAGCATGGCGTGGATGTTCTCTTTCGTGACCGGCTGGATCACTCCCTTTTCCGTGATCAACGCCGTGATGTGTGTCGCCGGTGCAACGTCGAATGCCGGATTGTAGGTACGACATCCGTCCGGTGCCGTTTGCCGACCAAAAGCGTTGGTAATCTCAGTCGAAGCACGTTCTTCAATCGGGATTTCCTCGCCGCTCTGGATGGTCAAATCAAACGTACTCGACGGTGCCGCGACATAGAACGGAATGTTGTGGGCTTTGGCTAGAATGGAAAGTGAATACGTTCCAATCTTGTTCGCCGAATCGCCGTTCGCGGCGATTCGGTCCGCACCGACAATCACCGCCTGGACACGTCCTTCCTTCATCACCCAGCCCGCCATCGAATCGCAGATTAACGTGGCAGGAATGCCGCGCTGCATCAATTCCCATGCCGTAAGTCTGGCTCCTTGCAATAACGGACGTGTTTCGTCGGCATAAACCTGTAGCGAGGGATTCTGAGCCGCCGCCGCAAAGATCACCGCGAGTGCCGTTCCGTCGCCTGCCGTGGCAAGCCCCCCGGTATTACAGTGAGTCAGAACGCCCTGACAACGACTCAATAACGGAAGTCCGTGACGCGCCATTGCCAGGCACATCTCTCGATCCTCACGTTCAATGGCTTTTGCCTCGACTAACAGACGTTCGAGCAATTCTGCCGAAGTCAGATTGGGAACCGAATTGGCCGTTCGGTGCATCCGATCAAGTGCCCAGAAAAGATTCACTGCCGTCGGCCGGCTACCTGCCAGATACGTCACGACATGCTGCAACCGTGAATTCAACTGGTCGCGAGTCGAAGTGGCGTCAGTCTGACATCCGACGACGACACCGTAAGCGGCTGCCACGCCGATTGCCGGCGCGCCGCGAACTCGAAGCATCTTGATTGCGTCCCATACGACTTCAACAGTCGTGCAGGCGAGTTCACGATATTCGACCGGTAATAACGTCTGGTCAATCAATTGGAGATGCCCCGACCGGGCATCTCCAATCCAGGAAACAGAGGGACGTGGGTTAGTCATGATAAGCTCTTAACTCGAATCTCACTTCATCGGCGAGTAATCAGTTGGAACATAGAATTGCGATTCAGGACGAATGGCGAGGATTTTGCCATCTTTTTCGGATGCTTCTCGGGCGGCTTTCCACTCGGGATCCTGACCGAACGAATCAAACGATGCTTTCGCTGCTGCCTGACTCTTGTGAGCAAGTAAATAGACGAGTTTGTTGTCGACAGGTTTGCCTTCGGCATCAACAGGAGTCAGATACACCACGTTCTTCATGCCGTGCTTCTCGAACAACTTGACAGTATGGTCCCTGAATCGTGCATGCAGCGCAGGCAAGCGACCGGGTTCAGTCGTGTAAGTCCGAAGTTCATAGACGAAGTTAGGCTTTTCCGGTTGAGCAAGAATCGGTTTCACTGACCAGCCGAGCCCCATCCCCAAACCGACCAATGCCAACGATCCAAAAAGCAATTTGACGGAATTCATCGAGATCCTTTCACAACGTTACAGAGGAAATCAAACAATGCGCTGGAATTTCGAACCTGTCCGAAAATCACCAGTGGCACACATCTCTACAGCACTTCGTTGACTTCCGCCAGCCAGTTGCCGTCTGAAATTCTTTTCCTGTGACCGGTCACGATAGGAATCGGTCGAATTTCAGTGGTGGTCATTATTTCGGTTCGACATCAGCACTTTGTAAAGCGTCCATTTCCTCGGTTAGCAACCGGACCTTTTCTTCGCCCAGATGAACCTTGATCAACGCGACCGCTTCGTCACACATTCGGTTGATACGTGTTTCGGCCGCTTTGTCTCGGTTTGCCTTCGCTGCAGCGACCCCCGCAACTCGAACGGCAATCAAACGGTCAACTAGAGAACTTGAACTCGACTGCTGCTTTAACAACGTCAGCTTCTGGCTCACCGTGGACCAGTCGTCCTTCTTTGCCGCTGCTCGAATTGTCGCAATTGCCGTGTTACGAAGTGCAACGGCATCAATCACTTCTCCCTGCAACATCTGCAAATCGGCTTCTGCTGCAAGTCTTGTCGCATCGTCAGGAACCTCGAATCGAATCTCGGCGGCAGCACCGGGAACAAAAGGGACTCGCGCCAGCATATGTTGGCCGCTGAATGCGAATAGCCAGACAAGTGAATAATCCGGCTCAACGGAGATCTTGGAAAAGCCACGCCGATCTGTCAGCTTTTCATTGATTAATGTTGAAGCGGGATCGATCTCAGGGTGTTCTTCAGTCACGCGGGGAATCACAGCTTCCGTACGAACTTCAATTCGATGCGCGACGAGAGGTAATTGTGGTTTTGACTGGGTCACCAATTGAATCCTGGTTGCTTCGAACTGCGGCCTCACGGCGACGACCAGAGTGTCGATTCGACCTCGCTTCTTACCACCCAGCGCAAGTTTCAGTCCGCTTTGCACAGTTCCAACGACTCGTGAACCATCGACTTCGTCAACGGTAAGATACGTCCACGGAATTACCTGAAGTTTCTCGATCACATGATCCTTATTCCGATATGCCAGCATTGGAATCAAAACTTCGTCCGGCGAAAGTTGGGAAAACGTTGGATCAGGTGTGATATATTCACCCCCATTCAATCGAATCTGTACCGAACGGTCGTTGACTTGCACGACGATTCCCATCGGTCGAAAAAGATCGCGACACAGCCGGATCAGGGCAATCGTGAGATCACGTTCGTCATGTACGACAGTCGATTTGACAATTGATTCTATTTGAATTTCTGGTTGCCAGGATCGAACACTGACTCGCTTACCGACTGGCAGGGTTTCAATAGCCGCTACGAACCAGACATCGGCCGAATCGCCTGGTCGATGTTTCTCCAGGACCGAACGATCAAGTCGAACGAGTCCCTGTTCGCTGACGGGATCGAGCCAGGAAATTTCGGTTGCTTCAAATGCCCATAGCTCGCCAACACAACGTCGAGTGGTCTGATGAATGTCGCGAAGTTGGATCTGCCTCGCAGTTGAGTCAAACGAAGTTGGATCGAAGGCCACGAGCAGTCGTACATGGTACGGTCGACGCTCGGCCGGAACTTCCAAAGAAGCGAGACGGTCGGATGCAGCGACTGAGCCAATAATGCTTCCTGGCACACTCAGGACGACGCTCAGAAAACACATCGAGAAGCAAATTACATTTCGGCGAAACGTGCGATGGTGATCGTTCGCCAAAAGGGAACTGGGCATATTCGTGAAACGACTTGCAAATTGAACCAGGCATGCGAGCCCTGATGTGCATGAAAGGATGATGGACCCGGTCCATTCCAGTAAAATCGATTGTAAATGAGGTTTTCGCATCAGGGAGTTTCCTGCAGATACCAGGACTGCAAAGTCCATCGCTCAACGTCCTGAAAGGGATGCATTAGCCGAGCGGGCAGGCCGATCAAATGTCTGCGTGTGACGAAAAACTCGTCGACTTCCCACAGTGGAATATATCTCGTTTCGATCAACAGTTCTGACTCGATGCGATGAAGTAGTTTCGTAGCCGATGTCCAATCATTTGATCGTTCCAGTTCGAGCAACTGTCGGCGAACTCGGTCGGGAAGTGGCGTCAGCGTTTCAACCCGAGTGTCTGAGTTCAATGTCATTAGTGGCCACAGTTCGGTGATCGGCTCAATAATTCGCGTCGTACGATACGCCAGATCCCAGTCAGCTTCTGACGAATCACTGGCGTCGTCATTGAGCTGAACAGAAATACCCACACGCTTCCAATGGTCAATCATCGAGGCGGCTGTTTTTCGAATTTCAGTATCGGGCGGACACGCAAGGCGAAGCTCGGGTAATTTGCCCCCCAATTGCTTTTTGGCCGTCATCGTCAGTGTCGCTGATCGCTGCGCGTCATAAGGCGTTGGCTCAAGCATTCGATTATGACCATAACTGACGGTGGGAAACGGCGTAGCTGTCATGCGTACGTATCGGCCATTGAAATCGGATGTGATCGACTTCTCGATGAGTTCGCTACGAGGTAATGCGAGCGACAATGCTCGCCTTAGTTGAGCGTCTTTAAGCTGTACGGAGTTTGGGTTGAAGACAATCAGGTGTGAGGTCGGCAGTGCATAGGGTAACACAAAAAAACGAGGATCGTCCTGAAGGTTTTTCAGGTCCTTAAAATCGACGTGAGGTATCCCGACGATTTCACCGCGTAACAGACCCTGTAATGCTCGTTCCCACGAGTCGTAACGTACCTCAACAACTTCATCGATATTGCGGGCCTTGGTTGTGATCGGCTGGGATCGTACGCGACGGTAAACGACTTGCTTCTCGTTCCGATCATGCTCATAGAACCGCTCTCTCCCAGCATTAGGAATTGCGCCCGCTGGAATTTCAGGGTTGAGCGTACGCCAGTCGACCAGTGAAACCGGGAACTGAAACAATGCTTCGAGTCGCAGGGGAAGTCGCCGGAAACGTATCGTAAATTGCGATGGTGATTGAACCTCGACGTTTTCGATGATTCCTGCCAATCGCTCGTCAGAAGAAGAGGAATTTGGATCGATCTTCGCTGCCAGTTCTCCCAGAATATCCGCTGAGGTAATCAACGGGCGTGCTTCCCAGTCCTGCCGATTCAATCGCAGGGTAAATTGAACCTGACGACCAAGGTCCATTGGCTCCCACGACTCCAGAATTGTCGAGCGGTATCTCACACCGCGCTCGTCGACACGAATCGGCTCAAACAAAGGTTGAAGAGTCAGGTTCTTCCCGGCGGATTCGGCTGGCGTTTCGAAAGGATATTTCGTTGCCTCACCAGGCAATCGAAGCACCCCAAGACGGACAATTTGATAACGATCGTTCAATTCGCGGTGTGCGTCCCTTAAACCGGGGGTATCCGGCCAGATTTTCGCTGCAAAATCGATAAGTTGTGCCCCTTTTGCTGCGTCCCCTTGCGTCGTTGCGTTCCTTGCCTGCGCGATGAAAGCTGTTGTGCGAGCAATGAGTTCGGTCCGCCATTTCAATCCGATCGAATGTTGTGCATCGCGAGCTGCCAGACGGCTAAGAAAAAAGCGAGCCTGCCGAAAATCAGTTCGTTCAACCAGTTCTGTGATCACGTTGTCGATCACTTTGCCATAGAATTCCGAAAGGGCTGGATAAGCAGAATTACGATCCCATAAATCTTCTAACAAACGCAGTGCCCCCTCGTGATCGCCGCGCGCCGAACGCTGCCCGGCATCGGTAAAGAGAAGCCTTTGATAGATTTCATCAAACTTCGGCCATGTCCTGGCAAGTTTAAGTGGCAATGGATCAGAGACAACGTATCGAGCTTGTTCATCTTCAGCGGTCGCTGCCGCGGCTTCTTCTCGACGCAATGCCTGATAAGCATCGGTCAAGCGGACATTGTTCTCACGGTGCCGACGATCGACAAACATCAGCAGGTCATAAGCGAGTGAGGTCATACCTTCGTCGATTAATAAGTTCGTTCGACGAAGTACAAGATCTTCGAAATACTCGATTTTCTGAACCATCTTTGTTTCGAGAAGATAGTCAGGATCCTGGTCCTGTCCAGGGTCAATCAGCGTTATTGGAAGTCGAAGAAATTGCTGACGACGTTCTTTCAGTCGTTCGTCTCCGCCCAGAAAGCCTGCTTTACCCTTCAAAAGATAACGTTCGTATTCGTTGGTCAATTTGGCGAGAGTATCGGGCCGAGGTCCGACCGGTTCGACGATCAAGACTTCCTGGGTCTTCAGAACAACCCAATCAAACGGCTTTGCTCGCAATAAATCTTCCGCAGACGGTAATTCCATGTCTGAATACTTGGGCAATCCGGTTTCGCCATCTTTCTCAGGATCTTTGACCTCTTTATTTGGCCTGGTGAGACCTAATTTTCTGGGGTCCTCAGCGGCACGTCCCCACACCGTCAAGCCAAAAAAAAAGTATGCAACAAACAACACGAACCGGACGCGGACATGCCGCTGAAAACAAATTTGAATTGCCACGCGATGGCAATTCCATTCGCGTTCGCCAACCCCGTTTAACGCGGCCTTGGTACGGTACGTCGTTCGTTCAAGGAATCCATGCATGGAATTTTTTCAGTGACAATGAGACGCGAACGGCACAAAAGAAGGGCTGAATTTGCACTTGGAATTGTATCGATGACGAGACCACAGTTCCACGTGCAAGATTTTGTTTCGTAGACCCGAAGCAAACCAACCTCGAATCAGGTGATTCTATGGAAGATTATCGAGTTTCAGTTCTGCGCCTGGCAGCCTGCTCGCTAAGATACCCTGTACTTCCGGCCGGACTCGTCAGGGCAAGGATGGACTTCGGCGAGGATGGCGATTGATTCAAATGTCAGCTGATTCTGGAAAGAGGTTGTTGATGAAGATCCTGTCTCTACGATGTCCGGCGACCATCGTCGCCGTTTGTTGCTGCCTCAGTTGGAGATTGGAGTTTGTCCAGGCTGAAACAGATCCGCGTAAACCTGCAGCCATCGAAACGCAAGAAGTCCCGCAAGTTCCGCCCGAACTGTTTGCAAAGCTGGCTCAGTATCAAAGCGTGCGTGGAGCCACTTTCCGGGGTTGGGCACCCGATGGAACAGGAATCCTGATCAATACTCGTTTCGGCAATTCGTCTCAATTACATCGTGTTTATGAACCTGCAGGCCGACGCGAACAAATCACGTTTTTCGACGAACCCGTCTCGGGAAGGTTTGTACCGAAAGCGACCGATGGATCGATCCTTTTGATGATGGACGCCGGCGGAAATGAAAATGATCAGATCCAACTGCTCGATCGGCAAAACTACAAAACAACGCTGTTGACGGACGGGAAGTCCCGCAACAAGCTGGGTGCCATTCGATCTGATGGCTCCCAGGCGATCGTCTCCAGCAACACGCGAAATGGCCGCGACTCTGATCTGTTTCTTTTAGACATTCATCGACCTGAGTCGATGAAATTATTGATGCAGGTCGAAAAACAGACTTGGAACACGCATGACTGGTCCCCCGACGGAAAAACGGTGTTGATCTCGCGCTTTGTTTCCGCAAATGAATCATATCCCGCATTGCTCGATTTGCAGACCGGGCAACGAACTGACCTGCCATTGCCTTCGGCCGGATCATCTGCGATTGGCTCCATGGCGTTCGCTGCTGACGGAAAATCAATTCTGATCGCAACCGACGCCGAAAGTGAATTCCGCCGTCTCGCACGATATGACCTGGAAACAAGAAAATACAAATGGTTGACCGAGGATATCCCGTGGGACGTCACCGACATCGCAGTCGAAAATGACTCGGGATTGATTGCGTTCACAGTGAATGAAGACGGAGCCACCCGTTTGTTCCTGATCGGCTCGAACGATGTGCGAAGCGAATTCAAGATACCCCTCGGTATTGTCTCGGGAATCGAATTCTCGCCCGATGGAACGCAGCTTGGTTTTACACTGGCCAGGCCCGATGCGCCACCTGATGTTTATTCAATTTTGCTGAAAACTGGCGGTCTGACTCGATGGACATTCAGTGAAGTCGGAGGACTGAATCCAGACTCATTCGTCACGCCGACGCGAATCAAGTTCAAGTCGTTCGATGGTCGAATGATTCCCGCTTATTACTTCAAGCCGAAAACACGTCCTGACTCGCAGGACACTTCAACAAACCCAAGCGTGAATGACTCTCGTTTGAAGATTCCCGTCTACATCAGCATCCATGGTGGACCCGAATCACAGTATCAACCATTTTTTTCACCGATCGTTCAATTCTATTTGAACGAATTGAAAATCGCTGTCATTTGTCCGAACGTGCGGGGTTCAAGCGGATATGGAAAAACTTATCTGAAACTCGATAACGCGGAAAAACGCGAAGACAGCGTCAAAGATATCGGCGCCTTGCTGGATTGGATCGGTCAACAACAAGAACTCGATGCGTCACGCATTGCTGTCGCGGGGGGCTCGTACGGCGGCTACATGACCCTGGCGTCGCTCACACATTTTGGCGATCGAATCAAAGCGGGGATCGATGTCGTTGGAATCGCTAATTTCATCACGTTTTTGGAAAAGACCGCTGGATATCGCGTCGACCTGCGTCGAGCCGAATACGGCGATGAGCGCGATCCACAAATGAAAGAAACCTTCGAAAAAATCAGCCCTCTTAATAACTCAGAGAAAATCAAAGCCGCTCTTCTGGTAATCCATGGTCGTAATGACCCGCGCGTCCCTTTTTATGAGGCGGAACAAATTGCAACCAAAGTGAGATCAAACGGACGCCATGTCTGGACGGTTTTCGCAAACAATGAAGGCCATGGCTTCAGCAAAAAAGATAACAGTGATTATCAACGTGCAGTGGAAGTGCTTTTTTTACAGAAGCATCTGCAGCCGTGAGGTTTAGGTGGTTCTGCGCGTATTGAATGACTGCCACAAACCACTAAAGCTGGGGTATATGGAAAATATTCACGAGCTGGGATGACTTTAGTGATTAAAGTGAATCTTAAGGAAAGTTGTTATCACAAATCAGTCTCTCTCGATGCGATAGTGTCAGTCGATACTAAATGAGGCGTGCGGCAAATGCCAAAAAACGCTGAATTGCGGCGTATGTGATGTGACACGCGGAAAAAACAGAGGCTTGACCGGCCTAAACTTGGTTTGTTAGTCTGTAACGTATCAGCGGCTACTGAAATATAAAGATCTTCCCCACCCACCGCACGGCAGAGTTGCTGGCCGCGCGGTTATCCCACCCGCAAAAATGCAACGCGGCGAAAGGAACGGCCACAATGCTGACACTTTTCGGACAACCTTCAAAATATTGCGATGGCATCAGTCGTCGCGGTTTTTTGAAGATTGGTGGCTTTGCCTTCGGTTCTGCAGCGTCTTTGTCACTCGCTGATGTGCTTCGAGCGGAACAAACAGCAGGAACTCATTCGCCTCATAAAGCCGTCATCAATATTTTCCTGGGTGGAGGCCCCCCCCACCAGGACATGTGGGACATTAAAGTCGACGCGCCAAGAGAAATTCGTGGCGAGTTCGATCCGATTAGGACCAACGTCCCCGGAATCGAAATTGGCGAATGTTTTCCCCAGATCGCGTCCATGATGGATAAGTTCGTAGCGATTCGATCTGTTGTCGGTAATGATGGTGCTCACGATGCGTTTCAGTGCTATACCGGGTGGCCGCGAAACAGCATTGCTTCGGTTGGCGGACGGCCAAGCATCGGTGCGGTAGCTGGAAAGCTGTTTGGCCCCAAAGACCCAGGTGTTCCTTCTGCCGTTGCTCTGGCCGAAAAGACTCAACATGCCCCCTGGTCCGATCCAGGAACCGCCGGTTATCTCGGTGCGGCGTTCCAAGCCTTCAAACCGCAGGGTGAAGGGACTTCAGACATGCGACTGAACGGCATGTCGATGGATCGGCTCCAAGATCGTAAATCATTGCTGAAGGGTCTTGATCTCTTAAAACGAGAAGTCGATGGGACAGGTATGCTTCGCGGAATGGATGCGTTCTCTGAAGCAGCGTTCGGAGTTCTGACATCCAGTAAACTGGTTGATGCACTTGATCTGAGTAAAGAAGATCCGAAACTGCGTGCAAGATATGGAGACGGAAAACCATACAAGTATCAGTACGACGGCGCCCCAACCTGTAACGAACACCTGCTGATCGCCCGCCGTTTGGTTGAGGTTGGCGTTCGTTGCGTCACCTTGTCATACGGTCGTTGGGACAGCCACGGTGCGAATTTTGACCTGGTCCGTGATCACGGTTCAAAGTTAGATCAGTGTGTCAGTGCACTGGTACAGGATCTCGATGATCGAGGCATGCTCAATGACGTCACCGTTGCTGTTTGGGGCGAGTTCGGCCGCACGCCAAGAATTAATCCTGGTGCAGGTCGCGATCACTGGCCACAAGTCAGTTGTGCACTGCTTGCAGGTGGTGGAATGCGAACAGGTCAAGTGATTGGATCAACGAACCGTCTTGGCGAATATGCCAAGGATCGACCAGTCCACGTGCAGGAAGTCGTGGGGACGATCTATCGGAACCTGGGAATCGATCCGATGAATACGACTTTGAAAGATCCAACCGGACGTCCGCAGTTCCTCGTCGATCATCGAGAACCGATCGCAGAGTTAGTCTGATCCCCCCTCTTCAAAGTCTCTGAAACGACGAAAATCGGGAGTTCCAACATGTTGGAACTCCCGATTCGTTCTTATACACAAGCGATGTTCATTCAGCCTTAAGGACGACGAAAAACCGTCGACCGCTTGATGAGCGGACGTTGAGAACTAGACCGTCTCCTCCAGTCAGTTCTGTCTTCGCCTTTTCAAAATCTTCGACGGAATTCATTGCCCGGCCGCCAGCTTTCTCGATCATATCACCGGCTTTGATGCCGCTTTGCTCCGCGACACTCCCTTCCTGAACGCCGGTGACAACCAGACCACTCGTTGCTTTAAGTCCAAACTGTTTGGCCAAGTCTTTGCTCAAAGACCGCAGCTCCAGACCAAACTTGTCGAACTTCGAATCTTGCGGCTCGTCACCATGCTCGCCAACGCTTGCTGCACTGAAATCTTTCGGTAGTTGTTCAATCGTGACATTCAGTTTCTGTCGTTGACCTTCACGAACAATTTCCATTGGATATCCTTTTCCAATTGTTAATTGTTCGACAACACCTTGCAGGGCCGTTGGCGAGTCAATCTTCTGCCCGTTAAGGTTCAGAATAACGTCTCCCGGTTCGAGACCTGCTTTTTCGGCGGGTGACCCGGGAAGAACCGAATGGACGATCGCTCCTTCATTGATTTTCACATTAAACTGCTTCGCTGCTTTCGCATCGACCGCCTGGATTTGCGTTCCGATGTATCCACGGCGAACTTCACCTGCACTCACCAGTTGCTCGCTAACCCAACCGGCGATATGGGTTGGAATCGCAAATCCAATTCCGTCATATCCGCCGCTTTCAGTTGCGATTGCCGTGTTGATCCCGATGACTTCTCCACGCATACTGATTAACGGGCCACCACTGTTTCCGGGGTTGATTGCCGCATCCGTTTGTAAGAAATCCGCACGCTCAGTAATTCGATGGCGGCCCTTCGCACTGATAATCCCTGCTGTGACAGTCATGTCCAGCCCGAACGGACTTCCAATCGCCAGGACCCAGTCCCCTACTTCCACTGCGCGACTGTCTCCTAACCGAATCGGCTTCAGGTCGGAAGCTTCGATTCGGACAATCGCGACGTCAGTTCGCGGGTCCGATTTGATTTCTTTTGCGACAAATTCCCGTCCATCATGCAGACGGACTTTGACTTCATCAGCCCCCTTAACAATATGACTGTTCGTCAGAATGATACCTTTCGCGTCGATGATAAATCCTGAACCCATCGATTGACTCGGCGGAACAGCAATTCCGCGTGGCATCCGATTCTTAAACAATTCTTCTAATTGAGGGTCATTTCGGAAGAACTGACGAAATGGCGAACCTTCTTCGAAGGGCGAGCCTTGAGGTATCCCTTGAACTCGTTTGCCTTTGGTCAGACTCTCGATGGAAACAATGCTTGGAATTGCATCTGCCGCAATTTGCCGAAACGCTGCAGACAATTCGTCCGCTTTGGGGAGAGGGGAGACGGCGACCGCAGTTGGTCGATGCGAAATGGCCATGCCAATTAATACCAGCGCGCCGCCGGTCAGCATGAACAACATATTCTGACGAATCTTCGAACCAGTGTACGGTGGACCCCATTGTCTAGACCAGAAAACGGATTTAATTAGAGAGACTGGCGACAGCCAGGCGCCCGCTCTTTCGATTTGGGGCAGTGGCTCCGCGCAGGTGAGCGTAGCGAACC
>CAIOKO010000270.1 GCA_903858935.1 uncultured Schlesneria sp.
AGCGAACAATCCCCGGAACAGGATTCTGGAAATCGGCTGTTGTCGCGAATGCCGCTTCGACGCCTCGATGCCGAAGAGCTACGCGATTCAATCCTGCTGACTGCGGGGGAATTAATCGATGCGGGCGGCGGACCGTCTGAACCAGTTCAAGTCCGTCCCGATGGCCTGGTGCTGACAGGGCGCCGACGAAGCATTTACGTTCAACAGTTACGTAAACACCCGCCATCACTACTGGAAAGTTTCGACCTGCCAGCAATGAATCCAAACTGCCTGGAACGCTCGGATTCACTCGTCGCGACTCAGGCATTGCATTTGTGGAACGACACTGCCATCCGGCAACTGGCCAGCCGATTTGCAGAACGTGTTCTGGTTCTTGCTGGCGAGGGCGAGACGCAACAAATCGAGCAGGTCTATTGGATCGCACTCAGTCGTTCACCGTCTCCTGACGAACTTTCGACCTGCGGCGATACCTTGAAACAATTGAAACTCGCGTGGATGAAACAATCATCGACGCCAGACGAAACGGCACAGAAAGAAGCGGCACGTCGTGCCTTGGCCACGTTGTGCCATACGATTTTGAACTCGGCCGATTTTCTTTACGTTGATTGAGAAACCAACAAGTTTGCGTTGAAGAAAAGACGGAAGAGTTTAGGGAACACTCATCTTCGCTAATCTGCACTAATAATACGAAGATCAGGCGAAAACGAAGAATTCTCAGATCAATAAAGTTGAGATGATTGGGGCGAGCTAATGCGGATCAATCAGAAAAGTGCGGATCGTGCCGATTCGCCTGCCGTCTTAAAAACCACCCCTCAACGCGCGGGCGATTTCTCTATTCTAGACCCGTCATGCGACGCGCATGAACCGGCTGTGCCGGGGCGTAGACATTTTTTTGAGCGAGTTGGGACGGGGATTTTTGGGGCGGCTTTGTTGCAGCTTCTGGGTGAAGATTTGCGGGGCGATGACGACCGAGAAATTCCCAGCCTGGCACCTCGTCGTTCGGTTCGACCGGCTGCGGCGAAAGGGGTCATTCATCTGTTTATGAATGGCGGGCCGAGCCAGATGGATTTATTCGATCCCAAACCTGAACTCGACAAGCATCATGGTGAAGCCTACTTCGACAAGATTGCAGGTGAGGTGGAAAACGTGAAGGACGCGGGGGCGCTGATGCGCAGCCCGTTCAAGTTTGCTCAGCATGGTGAATGCGGAATGTGGGTGTCCGATGCCATGCCGCATCTGGCTGGTCAGGTGGACGACATTTCGCTGATCAGGTCGCTCTACACCACCAATATTACACACGAGCCGGCCCTTTATCTGATTCAGACGAACCGCATGGTGTCAGGCTATCCGACGATGGGTTCGTGGATAACTTACGGTTTGGGTAGTGAATCGCAAAAACTGCCCGCGTATGTCGTACTGGATGATCCACTCGGACTGCCGATCAACGGTGTCGAGAACTGGCATTCGGGCTTTCTGCCACCGATTTACCAGGGGACCCGTTTTCGGTCGACCGGATCACCTGTATTAAATTTACGACCAGAGACAAATGATCCTCCGGAAATTGCCGGCATGCAGCGAGACCTGCTGAATCGACTCGATTTGTTACACAAGAACCGACATCGGTCTCAGCCGAATCTGGACGCCAGAATTGCGACTTATGAACTCGCTGCGAGAATGCAGCTATCCGCACATGAGGCTCTGGATCTTTCGCATGAGACCGCGCACACCTTGAAGATGTATGGCATCGGCGAGGGGGTGACCGATTCGTACGGCCGACGTTGTTTGATTGCCAGGCGACTGATTGAGCGAGGCGTTCGCTTTGTGCAACTTTTCATCAACGCTCAGATCTGGGACAACCACACCGGCCTGGCGACCGACATGAAGGCGGCTTGTGATCGAACTGACCTGCCGATTGCAGGCCTGCTCAAGGATCTGAAGCAACGAGGCCTGCTGGACGAGACACTCGTCATCTGGGGCGGGGAATTTGGACGGCTTCCAATCGCTCAGCTTTCCGCAGACAAGGATGAGAAAAAGTCGGGCCGCGATCACAACAAGAACGCCGCCTGCTGCTGGTTCGCGGGTGGAGGAGTCAAACCAGGCATGACATACGGAACGACGGATGAACTTGGCTTCGCCGCTGTGGAAAACCGAGTCAGCGTCCCCGACTGGCACGCCACGATCCTGCACCTGCTGGGTCTGAACCACGACGAGCTATACGTCGATCAGCATGGATTGCGAGAAAAGCTGACAGGAGTTCAACCGGCAAAGGTAATCCGTGAATTGTTGAAACAAGGCTGATACAGTCGAACCGAGCGATGACACCTTGGCTTTGTCATTGCCACCGGCTGACTCGCTTCTCTTCGAGGCGCGGTGCAACAATGAAATCGATTTGTCGTTTAACCCGCAGCCATCGGCGAAGGCGAATCGGCGTTCAGCCGATTTCTTCGAGCATCGCGGGGCATTGTTTGAGATCGATGAAACAAGAGAATCGCAAAAGCCAAACGAGCGATGACACCTCGGGCTTGTCATTGCCACCGGCTGACTCGCCTCTCTTCGAGGTGCGGTGCAACAATGAAATCGGTTTGTCGTTTAACCCGCAGCCATCGGCGAAGGCGAATCGGCGTTCAGCCGATTTCTTCG
>CAIOKO010000271.1 GCA_903858935.1 uncultured Schlesneria sp.
CTGACGGCTCATGGAATTAATGCTTTGAACCAGTCGAGAGAATTCGTCATCGATCGGGCCGCGACTTAATTCCAGGCCGAAATCCCCTTGCGCGATCGTTTCGACATGCCCTTCCAGCTTCCGAATGCGGCGAGTCCAACTCGAGGAAAGCAGTAACGTCAGGGGAACAGAGCATATGATCGTGGCAAGCCCGACCGCCAGCGGAGGCCAGATCGCGTCGCGACTGGATTTACGAATCGAGTCTTCCGAAGTCAGGATGTACAGCCGATGTGATGGTGATCCGCGAATTCGACCTGCTCGGACAAGATACGTTGTTCCACCGATCGTTTTTCGTTGTGGCGTTTCGTTTTGGCCGGTCGCAGTCTCTTCGTTGAAGTTTACCCCGGTCAATTCTTCGTTTGGCAGCGTCCCGACAAGAACTCGTCGTTCGAAGTTGTCCCACACAACAAGCTCGTCCCCCGTCAGTCGACGCAGCTTTTCCATCACGTTTGTTGTGATCGGAAAGCTGGACTCTTCGAGAACTCCGATGATCTGCCGCTGTCGAGCGTCGAGGGCACCCCGATTACGAGTGGACAACCACCAGGCCGAAAAAATCGCATTGGCAGCTACGGCAACTAGCAAAAGTCCCAGTAAAGGCCACAGGATTTGATCTCGGATCGGCAGTTTCACGAAGCGGGCCTCAGAAAGAAAGATTGATCCCTCGAACAAACAAGTGCTTTCGAAGACGAGACTTCACATGACCCGAATTATTCACGCATTCTGCGCGATTTGACACAAGGTCTTTATCGATCGAGAGTTAAACCATTATCACAAAAAACGCCCTGAAACGTTAGCGCGACACGCAAGCGAGGGATCTTATTCGCCGTCAATATGAAGAGAAGATCCACTCGCTTACGCGTCGGGCGAACGAATAATCCGGGATATTGACATTCGCACCAGTTTAAAAAAGTTATCGCGTTTAAGTTCTTCCTGACAGTAAAGAAGTGATATCAAGTTGAACTTTGACGACGATTGCTGGTTGCAACCTGTCTTCGAAGAGGATATTCTAAAATGTGTTTTTGATTAATCAAAACTTTGTTTTCAAATTGTCAATACGATTGTTGTTGAGTATCGAAATGGCCTATAAAAATACCCGATTCCGCGCTTTTACCTTGATTGAGTTACTGGTTGTCATCGCCATCATTGCGGTACTGATTTCGTTGTTGCTGCCTGCAGTACAGCAGGCACGTGAAGCTGCGAGACGAACACAATGCAAAAGCAATCTCAAGCAAATCGGGTTGGCGATACATAACTACGAAGCCTCGTCCCGATGCGTGCCGCCGGGATATGTCAGCGTCCCCGGTTCGGGCACGATGGACGCAGTTTCTGGCGACTGGGGGACTGGCTGGGGATGGTTAACTCATCTTTTGCCGAACATCGATCAGGCACCACTTTACAATTCACTGAATATGAATTTGTCATGCTGGTCTCCGATCAATTCAACGTTCGTCACGACGGGGATCAATGTCTACTTATGTCCCACAGCAGTGAATCCGGGAGCCACCGTGAATGTTGAGGACGTCAGTCATAAAACACTCGTCGTTTTCGGCCGTACGAACTACGTTCACAACGTCGGGTGGAATGATCTCTGGAGTGGGGGTGCTTCGGTAGCGCAGGATTACGGCGCGGCTGCAAACGGCGCAATGTTCCGCGATAGCAGTGTCAGATTTTCGGACGTGATTGACGGTCTAAGTAATACGGTCTTCGTCGGAGAACGTTCGCCAAATTTGAGTGACGCCGTCTGGCCTGGCGTAATGCCCGGTTCGGCACATTACGCGCGTCCGCCATTCGGAAGTATCGGCTCAGGTGGTCCTGGAACGAACTGGGACAGCGGCGGAAGCTATGTTGGTGCGCATAGCGGACCTTCCATCTACGAATCGCCGGTTGTGATTCATCCGCCGAACAGTCCCTTAGGCCATACGGACCAGATGCAGTCACTGCACACGGGGGGGGCTCATATCCTATTGGGGGACGGTTCAGTGCGTTTCATCAGCGACACCGTCAATTTGGGAATCTGGGCGGCACTCTCAAGTCGAAACGGCGGAGAAGTGCTGGGCGATTTTTAGCCCGGATGATTCAATAGTCCGACGAGCAAACAAGGGTCTTGCTTTGCGATCCCTCCCTCTCTTGCGCATCGGACTAACATTACACAGTGTTCAAGCTAATGCACGAATATCCGGGTTAGTAGATCGAAAGCACCAGATCCACGTCGATTCAGAAACAAGTATCGTGATGCCGCAACTCCGACAGATTCTCATTTTCTGCGTTCTTTTCGCATCATCGTTTTTGGTCGTTGGATGCTCCAGACCGACAGAAACGGCGCGTGAGAATCGGCGATTACTCGACGCAATTTTGACGGCAATCACGATGAAGAACCAGAAGTGGCTGGCTGACGACGCCGAAATCGCAAAGACGCGTCATGAGGCGAGACAACTGACCGATTGGGAATTCGAGCAATTATCGAGAATTATCGATAAGGGGTCTGCGGGTGAGTGGAAAGCAGCCGAAGACCTGGGTTACGAATTCCGCAAAGCGCATCCGTTTGTCAAAGAGGGGCGTTGAAGCAAGTGACACTGCCGAAATGGTGACGCATTGTCGATACGTTCTCACGATATTTATCAATCGCTTCAGCAGTATGACTTCGAAAACAAATCGCATGTTGTGCCTCGGTCAGGAATCGTAGACAAGGGGTCTGCAGGGACGTACAATATTTTGTACAACACCGTTTGGGGGGCTCTGTTATGGATGCAATTACATATTCTGCGGCTCGCGCCAATTTGGCGAAGACGATGGACCGTGTTTGTGATGACCATGAGGCGATTATCATTACGCGAAACGGCGAGCAATCTGTCGTGATGATTTCGATGGAAGACTATAACGCATTGGAAGAAACGGCGTACTTGTTGCGGACCCCTGCTAATGTGCGTCGTTTGCTGTCTGCCATTGGTTCGCTCAATGCAGGCACAGGGAAGGAACGGGAGCTTTCTCAGTGAAGCTCATCTTTGCCGACGAAGCTTGGGAAGATTACCTTTATTGGCAGAAGCAGGATAAACGCGTGATCGAACGGGTCAACAAACTGATTCGTGAAACGATGCGCGAACCGTTCTCTGGAGTCGGAAAACCTGAGCCACTAAAACACGCCTTGGCTGGCTTCTGGTCGCGCCGGATCACCGAAGAACACCGCATGGTTTACAAAATCGACGGCGACGCTTTGTTGATTGCGCAATTACGTTATCACTATTGAAGTCGCAGGCGATCCTCAAAAGCATAGTCGAAAGAGCACTCATGAACGATGTTTCATTGCATGATCCGTTGACGAACACTCGGCAGATTACGCTCGACATCGACACGCCAGGCAGTGCTTCTACGATCGATCGCCTGGACGACATCACCAATTCGATTCCGATCCAAAGCGGGCATCGAAATCGGTGGGTCAGAGACGTGTTGCATTTGATCCGTCGGACTCATCTGTATCTGGGGATTTTTCTATTGCCCTGGGCCGTGTTGTATGGAGTGACGGGATTTCTCTTTAATCATCCTTTAGTGTTCAGCGACCTGAAAGCCACGTCGTTTACTCAATCGGATTGGTCGGGGACGGATCTTGCCCAACCACTGAGTGCCGTTGAGATTGCGAGGGACGTGGTCGAGGCTCTGAAGAAACGCTTGCCTGATGCGGCAAACTATAAACTTGTCGATCCCGAACAAGCGGCATTCGTTCAGGACATCGCCTCCGCATCAGTCAAAAGCGAGGGTCTGCAGACAACCTTGTTTTTCGATATCCTGGGGCGGGGGGGCTCAATTCATTTTTCGCCCACAAAGGAAAAGTCCCTCAGTGAGAAGCCACCGTTCGTGGTTGGTGATTCCAATTCAGCGGGGTCCACGAGCACGAAAAAAAATGCCGGTGGTTCAGATGCCGGACCTCAAGATGTCGAGAAGCTGATTCTCGAAAATCCGTTGCAAGAACGGTACAAACAGGCGATTCCCATCCTTCTGACAAAGCTTGGTTATGCAACCGGCGAAGTGAAGGTTGGATTCATCCCGGATCTTTCGTTCCATATCGAAGCTGACGGCAAGAAATGGGTGGCTCGTTACAAAGCACTCCAAGGGAGCGTGACAGGTCGTCCCGTTGAGAACGATCCACCGGGTGACCCGCTGACCTTTCGACGATTTCTGATAAGGCTTCACAGGACGCACACATATCCGTTTAAGATCGATTCGCGCTGGTTCTGGGCTGTCTTCGTGGACTTGATGTCGGGCGTGATGCTGTTCTGGGGAGTCTCGGGATTGCTGATGTGGTGGCAAATTAAGAAGACCCGTTCTTTGGGAATCCTGCTCATGATTGCCAGCATCATGATTGCGGGTATCTTAGCGGTCGGAATGTGGCAGGTATTATCGTTCGGGTAAACTAACTCCGATCGAATTTGATTCGCGTGCTTCGAGTAGAAGCGATGTTGCCATTTCAAATCCTCATCGCTAATTCAGGATGTCCTCGTGGCGCGATTGATTGGTATGGACGAAGCGGGACTCGGTCCGAACCTGGGGCCCTTCGTCGTGGCGGTGACTGTCTGGGACGTTCCGGGTTCTCCGTTCGAGTTCGATTTCTGGAAAACGTTCGAGGAAGTGCTGACTAATTCACCGGTCGCACGTGATACGCGGCTGCATGTGGCCGATTCAAAAGAAGTCTTTCAGCCGAAACGCGGGTTCGATGCATTGGAACGGGGTGTTCTCGCTGCATTGCGACTGAACGGACTTGAGCCTCAGTCATTCGAGGAACTCTGTCAGTCCCTTTCGGCCAGTCGTACACAACATGACGCCGTCGCAGAAATCCCTCCGTGGTATCGCGATCATCCCCTGGAACTGCCAACCGAGCCGATCGATCTGAAGATAGGCGACGCATGGCGCACAGCCTGCCAAGATCATGGGGTTCGACTGGTTGCGATCAAGGCGGCCATTGTCGAACCGCAGCAATTCAATCAATTGATCCGGGAATATGACAATAAATCGCTGGTTGTTTCTCGCGTCGCGTTTCAATTATTGCGGTCCGTCTGGAGTCCCGACGAAGCAGAGACCTTCGTCGTGGGTGACAAACACGGTGGTCGAAATCGATATGATCAACTCCTTTCCGAAGTCCTCGACGGTGAAATGATTTTTCGTTTGGAGGAAGGGGCAGATCGAAGTGATTATCGAGTCGGAAAAACGGTGCTGCGATTTCAGCCACGCGCGGAAGAGCATGGGCCTGTTGCACTTGCATCAATGACCGCCAAATATGTGCGGGAACTGGCGATGTCCCGATTTAATCGTTTTTGGGCCAGCCACATCGATGGACTGAAGCCAACCCAGGGTTATCCGGTCGATGCCAAGCGGTTTCGGGAAGAAATCGCCGAGACGCAGCGAAAACTTGGGATCACTGACGATGTTTTGTGGCGAAACCGATGATCGTTTTACTGTTATTTTGAACCGGCAGTTTCTGCCGACAAGAATACATAACGGAGAAAACCCATCTGTTCGCGTTTTGAACTCGCGATTATCATTCTGCCGCGTTCGTCAGGTTTGGCTCTGCGATTGAAGATTTTTCGCGGTCTGGTCGAAGTTGATAGAACGTGATTGCAATGAAAGTTGGATTATAACGGGAGCCAGCCATGGATCGGCGGCGTTTCTTTGAATGGATCAGCGTTTCCCTCGCCAGTTCAGTTGTCGCTATCGGGTGCAAGGGACGGCAATATGCTCACGTCCTGAACGAATCCGATCGCGATATGGTCGGCAGCCACACGGCGGGTGCTGAAACCTGGGAACCGTTGATCCAAACCTCCGTCACCCAGTTGCTGGGCCGCGAAGAAGGGTCCGTTAAACTGACTTCGCATACGGGTGAACCCTGCAAGAAACGGATTTGTTTCCTGGAGGTCAAAAACGACAGTTCCGAGGAAATCGGCGATTTCCTTGGTCAGATCTATCAAGAGGTCGATACGATCGTCAATGCTTCGGAAGCATTTGAACTCGTCAATATTCGCGCCGTCAAAGCAGGCTTGCAGCAAGCCGGACTTCGACCCGATGACCTTTATACTCCGAGTGCACGGCGAAAACTTGCCGCCGTGATGGAACAGGAACGGGAGCCGATCGATTACTTCCTGTACGCCACGATTACATCGGGAACGACTCGAAGTAACAGTAAAGACTATCAACGGGACTACACCTTCTCGCTGGAACTGGTGAACTTCGAAACGGGTCATACCGAAAAGGAATCGACCAAAATTCGTAAGGGCTACCACAAATCGAAACTCGGAAAAATCCGCAACTACGGATCGGGTTGATAAACGAGTTGTCAAATTCCGAGGTGGCGATGAATCCCCAAACGTCTTCTCCAAGCCGATTGTCGGTCGTATTGGCTGGCCGATTTGCTCTGGCAGCCCAGTCATGGGCAATCTTTTCGCTGTTGATGGCACTGGCCGGCTGCAGTACTCACTTCAACCGGCTTGAGCCGATTCGTACGGCATTCTTTGATGGCAATCTGGCCACGGCGGATGAGCACATCGAGAAGGAATTGAAAAAGCACAAAGGCGAAAAAGACGTCTTGTTGCTCGATAAAGCCATCATCGAACTGGCCTCCGGGCGACCGAAGGAAGCCGAACGCCTGCTGCGAGAGGTTCGTGACAAGTTCGACGAACTCGAGGGGATCGACGCGACGAAAGAAGTCGCTTCCATGCTGACGGACGACAAAGTGCGACCGTATGCAGGCGAAGACTACGAAAAGGTTCTGGTTCGCGCGATGCTGTCGATTTCGAACCTGATGTCTGAAGGGGGGGACGCCGGTGCCTATGCCTTGCAGGTGGTCGACAAGCAGCAGCAGATCATGCAGGCGGTCGAAGAGAAGTACAAAGAAGAGAATCAAAATGCAGTTCTGTCGTACAAGCAGGTCGCCTTAGGACCCTACATTCGAGGAATGCTCGCCGAGGAATCGATGGCCTTGGATGATGCAGTCCGCGCCCGAGTGCAAGTAGCCAAATGGGAGCCCCACTTCCGTGACGGCAAGGCAGACATTGAACGCTGCGAGCATGAAGTTCCCATGCACCCGGGAAACGGGGCTCTGTACGTCTTTGCGTTAGTCGGTCGCGGGCCGATCAAGCAGGAAACGGCCGAGATTCCGACTCAGGCGGCATTACTGGTCGCCGACCGAATCTTTGATGCTGTCGGAAAACGGAATGTGACCCCGACACTCGCGCCAGTGAAAATCCCTCAGGTTGTGAATTTCGTTCCAGTCGCCGATTTTGTTTCCGTTCACGTCGACGGCAAAGTCGTCGGACAGACGGCAACAATCGTTGATATCGGCGACATGGCGGTGAAACAGCAAGAGGCTCATTATCCCGCGATCATCGGTCGAGCGGTCGCTCGTCGTGTGATCAAGAAGGGGATTCTGTACGTCGCCGAAGAAGCGGCCAATGTCGAAAAAGGATCACTTCTCAGTCTTGGAGTCATGGCGGCAGGCGTCGCATGGGAAGCCTCAGAATCGGCAGACACACGGTGTTGGGGTTTGCTGCCAGACACAATCCAGGTCTTCCGCGTGGAATTGCCGGCAGGCGAGCACACGATCACACTGCGTCCATCACAGCGCCATGGGGACTTTGGCACCCCGGCCTCGACCAAGGTGACGATCCGTGCGGGACGTCATTCCTATCTCTTGGGAAATCTTCCCACATCCCAGTTCGTCGGCCAGTTGTTGACATCGCCACGAGAGATTGACGAAGAGACTCGATAAACCGAACGTTGCACTGCAAGAGCTTTAGTTCAGTGCAATTCAAAGCCGGAACGGCTGACTGATATCGTCCGGCGCAATCGCGACTTCGAGCGCCGCTACGGGTAATCGTTGGGAGATTCGAGAGTTGCCCTGTCGTGACAACGCTGAGAAGCAGGCGATCCAACGAAACTCCACCGCCGCCGGGGCATTGGGGTGAAGGATTTGAATCAAACCGAGGTCGGCTTTCGACTTGATGTGCCTCTGCTTGGTAGTCATCGACGAAGCAGTGGCTTCATTTCTGCCGATCTGCGAGCACTACTTGAAATCGACGTTCGTTGTGTCGCTCGGCACCGCTTGGCTGAAGGCCGCCAAACCGTCGTACGGGTTTCATGAGAACCAGTGTTTTCTCGAAGAAAAATCCTGACGTTGCGTGTCACGGCAAAGACTCATCGCGTGGTTCGACGTGTGCCATCTATTAATCGTCGTCAAAGATGGCATTGATGACATTACTCGGCACAGATGAACTGCCACTTGATTTCGGCGACGCTTGTGAGGAAACATTCTGCCAGTCACCCAGATCGCGAATCAAATCGGTCATAGATTGATAGCGGTCTTCTTTTTTCTTGGCCACCATCCGATGAAAGAGGGTATCGACCTGGGGAGGGACGTCACTCCGGAACGAGCAGATTGACGGCAGGGGCGCATCTCGATGTTCGAGAAGGCGACTCATCAAAGTCTCTGATTCGTACATCGGCCGACCGGTCAGCAGAAAATAGAGCGTTGCACCGAGACTATAAACATCAGATGTGTGGTCAGCCTGTCGCGAGTCAACCGCCTGTTCGGGTGACATGAAGTCGACCGTCCCCACGAGGCTGCCTGCCTGGGTGATTCCCCCCGCTTCCGCCACAGGAACCGCGCCGGTTCCTGCCTCGTGAAACCGTGCCAGACCCATATCCAGGATCTTGACCGTTCCATTTACATCCAGCAGTAAGTTCGCGGGCTTGATGTCGCGATGAACGATCCCTTGAAGATGAGCGTGCTCAAGACCTTTGGCTGCCTGAAGGCAACAATCCAACCCCTTTTCGGGGGACATCGGTCCGTGCTCTTTGACATGCACGGCAAGGTCTTTACCGTCAACGAACTCCATCGCCAGAAACGGAATACCGTCGATTTCGTCGGCGTCAAATGCGGCCACAATATTAGGATGACTCAGTTTGGCCGCAGCTTCCGCTTCACGAAGAAATCGTTTGACGACATTCGCGGTCTTGAGTGCTGTCGGTGAAAGCACCTTGACCGCGACCACTCGTTTCATGCGGCGATGCTGGGCTTTGTAAACCATACCCATGCCACCCGTTCCGATCTTATCCTGCAGTACATAGTTACCCAGGATCAGCGGAGCCGGTTTTTCGGCGTACAACGTATTCGCCTGGAAGACGGTCAGTTTCTTCAATCGAACCAGTTCACGAGCGAGCGAGATCGCATCGTTTGATCGCTTCGCCGATGGGATTTGAGCCTCCAATTCCCGCATTTCGTCAGACGACAACACGCCGCTGTCACTGAGATGTTTCAGGAACCCATCAACCGAGACCGACATCGAAATCTGCTTTCATTTCTCAATGGCCGAAATGCCAGTACCAATACCCCGCGCCGACAGTCGTCGCAATGACTGCTAAAACTATTATAGCCAACAAGACACGGCGAACACGACGCGACATTCTCGCAACCGCTTCCCCTCGAGGATTGCCAAACCGAAGACGAAGCGAAGGGCCGATGATTATTGTATCACCAGATTGAAGACGCTGCTTCTGAACTGGTTCGCCATTGACCCGAATCCCATTTCGGCTGTTCAGATCGACAATCGTCCAGTTTTGCCCGTCGAACCGCAGTTCGCAGTGTCGGCTTGAAACGGACGCATCCTGAACCTGCAGATCACAATCAACGCGACGGCCGATGACGAAGGGGTCTTTCAGCAGTGGAATGGGCTCGCCACCCGCCAGTGGCACAAGTGCCATCGTTGACTTCCGCACGTTTGCCGACTGGGAATCCTTGGGCGCTTCAGGATTGATTTGTTGTCGCACAAGTATCGCAGGCTGATTTTCGAATCCAAATGGACCACGCCTTGCCACAGATGACGCTGAAGAAGGAATACTGAGGGAAGGCAATGACCCCGATGCGGTGCTGGCGACAGAACTGGTTGACGTGAGTCGTGCCGTAGAATTTGTCGCCCCCGCCTTGGCGCGTTGCTGCTTCTGATACTCTTGCAGCTTTTCTTGTGCTCCTTTGTTCCGGTCGGCCAGAATTCGACGGAAATCAAATTCGACCGGTGCGGTTTGTGACCACACCGAAAGAGCATCAACGACTTCAGCGGCGGTCGCAAATCGATCCTCCGGCTTTTTGGCCAGCATTTTGGCGACGATGTTTCCCACCGCGCGTGGAATTGAGGGAACGATGTCGCTGACGTTTCGCGCCAATTGTGTTTGATGCGCCTTAAGTACCTCTGATGTCTTTGCAAAAGGGAACGGCGTGTCGCCTGTCAGGGAGGCATACAGGGTACATCCAAGACTGTAAACATCGGATCGAGCGTCAGCCGTCAGGCTGTCGATCGCCTGTTCTGGCGCGGTGTACGCTGCGGTTCCAACGCATTCATGGCCGAAAATCATGGCCATCGAGAACTCGTCCCCTTCTTCGCCATCCTTCAACATCGACAGACCAAAGTCCAGGATCTTGACCAACCCTTTGCGATCGATGAGCAGGTTCTGCGGCTTCATATCCCGGTGAACGAATCCAGCAAGATGCACGTGGTGTAATCCGCGGGCCGCCTGTCTGGCGATATCGCAGGCCTGTTCCCATGGCAATCGACTGTGATCGCGAAACCGAAGTAGCTCTAAAAGGCTTGGTCCTTCGACATACTCCATAATCACATACGGAAGTCCGCCGGCAGCCCCGCAACCAAAAGTTCGAACGATATTTTCGTGGTTGAACCGTTGTCCTGCGCGTGCTTCCTGTTCAAATCGAGCCAGCAGACCACGATCGTGCTTCAGCTGATCGAGCAGCACTTTCAGGGCAAAGATCTCGTGCGTTTTCGTGTTCTCGGCCCGATAAACCCAGCCCATGCCGCCGACCCCCAAGAGGTCGAGCAGCTTATAGTCGTCGAAAAAGAAACCCCGAGATCGGCCTTCCAGCAGTCGATCCGCCTGATATCGAGTAATCAACCCTCTCTGGACCAGGTTTTTTGCTGCGACGGCATCCGAGGCCACACCCGCTGTTTCAAGTTCGCGCGCAATGACTTTGATTTGTGCCGCAGGCACCAATCGACTATCGGCAAGTTGTATCCAGAAGGATTCGATCGCCTGTGATGTCGCCATAATGCGCACGCTTTGCCAGGAACTTCTCGATCCTTTACACAAAAGTATTCTTGTAGAGTACTCGTGTCAGGTCAATCGTCCCAATCGATTACGCATAGGGTTTCAGTTTTTTCCAGATCCACCAGCCGCTGAAGATCGTTGCTACCGGGATCACGAGTGCCAAAGCCTGTATCAATAACAGGGTCAAAGAGAAGGGACGGGGTGACTTCAGAATCGCTGCAACGGTCAATCCCGCTTCGGTACGAACCGACGTGTTTTCGTCAGAATTGCGGATTCGAATCAATTCGGTCGACATCGACCGAGACGCGGCGGCGTGACTTTTCAGGGCTTTCAATGATGCAAGGCGGACCTCTGAGATTGGTGATTTGGTGGAACTGACCAGCTTTTCAATCGAGGATTCGCTGAGAGCTGGAAACTTGCCCAGTGCGTTAGCGGCAAGTATGCGATTATCAGGGTTTGAACTTTCCAACAGGTCTGTCCAGGTTTTCTCGGCCTGATGAAGTTGTTCCGCCGTTTGGTTCCAGCTAGTCCACAACCAGGCGCATGCCATCGCCAGCACGCCGGCCAAAATCCAGGGAACGAGATTTAAACGTTGCTTCTGTGGGGCAGCATTTCGGTCAAGCACGGGCGAAGTCTTGGCCTTGACTGGTTTTGGCGGTATCGAGGGGATTTCATTGCGGTTGAGCGATGAAAACAGTTTCAGGTCAAAGCTCTTCGTCTGCCGGCTGGGTAACAAAATGCCGTTCAACCGACTCGCGACATCGGCGGCCGACGCGGGCCGGGCGTCTGAGTTCTTGGCAAGAAGTTCGAAAAGTAATTGGTCAAGTTCGAGTGGACAGTCGAGAACCAGACTCGCAACATGAGGGACGGGATCTCTCAAGTGCCGTTGCAGGACTTCCCCCGCAGTCGATCCGATAAAGGGGGTGAATCCGGCCATCATTTCGAACAGAACGCATCCCAACCCGTACAGATCAACCCGATTCGTGACCAGCTCACCCCGAATCTGTTCCGGCGACATGTAGAGAATCGTACCAACCGTTCGATCCGACGCAGTCAAACGATTTTGAGCAACAATTGAAGCCAGACCGAAATCACTCAGCTTCAGCTGCCCGGATTTCGTCAGCAGAAAGTTTCCGGGTTTCACGTCACGATGAGTCACACCCCGTTCGTGTGCGTAATGCAGGGCCTCACACATCTGGATACCGAGATCGACCACTGTTTCCCAGGGCAACGAACCCTTTTCCGCCAGATAATCGGCCAGAGTTCCTCCTGGAATATATTCCATCGCGTAGTACCGCTGTTGACTTTCACATCTGCCACCGAAGCAATGCACGATGTTCGGATGCGATAGCTGCTTAAGAACCTCAAGTTCTCGCTCGAACCGCGCCAGTGTCGTCGAGTTAGCGGTAATGTCGCTTGGGATCAATTTCACAGCGACTTGACGGTTATTTCCGACATAGCGTGCGCGATAAACGACACCCATCCCCCCTTCGCCGATTTTTTCCAGCAATTCAAACGGCCCGATCCAACGTGGTTCCATTGATGACTCCAATCGGCTTATTTTTTGCGTGATCATCACGGATGAACAGATGGGGAAAACATCGACCTTATCAACACACCTTCGGCTGGACGCCGTTCAGACGGGATGACAAATGGAGAGCGAGTCCCATGCCAACCGACGCGATTGGGCTGCAATCCCTTCGAAAAG
>CAIOKO010000272.1 GCA_903858935.1 uncultured Schlesneria sp.
ATTGTTTCAATAAATGACGTGGACACATCTGACTCCGTTGCTTGATACCCGTATTTTTGAAGTACCCACAAATTGGGACTTCCCAAATCGACGGTTTAAGCAACAATCAATCCATAACTTCGACGCTCGATTGCCCCGGGACCAATCCCTCACGCCATCCTGTCGCATTCTCATCGCTTCGATGACGACTTGAGTCATTTCTCGTTCTTTTCATTTTTTCTGAGGAATCTTTGACCTAATTCGACGCTCGTTCTCGCTCTGGCAGGCAGGGGACAATGCTGTGCCCCATTCGATGTCATGGTCTTGCATGTAGTGAGTGACTCGTCGCGAGGTTCTCTCGCTGAGACTCTAGAACGTCGCCAATAAGACTGTGCCGCTGATTTGCCGGAACCGGTCAACCTTTGCATGAATGGCAATATGAATCACCGTGATTCTTGCAATCTCTGATCGAAGGAATTCCGCAGGGCTGTTGTTAGTCAGGCAGTGTGCCTGACTAACTCGATTTGGTGTTTCCAATTTCCAGTTTAGTGAGAAGTTAAAGTGAAAAAAGAGAAGATGCGTTTTCATTCCGTTGCGTCAGCACTCGTGGTTTGCGGGGCGCTCTTGCTCAACATAACACCGGCAACCGCGGGATTCGTAACGATTAATCCATCGGGGTCAATACAAACACAAGTGAATGGCGTCTCGGGGAATATCGCCGTGGGTTATTATATCGATGCCACCGGCGTGTCTCACGGCTTCGAGTACAATGAATCGGCATACACGACGATTGGCCCATTGGGGTCCGAAGCAACAAATGCTATCGCTGTCTCGGGGAGCAATGTCGTGGGCTGGTATCAATCCAATGGGACGTTGCACGGCTTTGCGTACAACGGATCGAATTACACGACGATTGATCCATCCGGGTCAAGATCCACACAAGCAACTGGCGTTTCGGGGAACAATGTCGTGGGTTATTATGAGGATGCCAACCAAGTCCAACACGGCTTCGAGTACAATGGATCGACATACGCGACGATTGATCCATCCGGGTCAATCGACACAATTGTCTTCGCTATCTCGGGGAATAATGTCGTAGGTATTTATGAGGGTGTCAACGGGATAATTCACGGCTTCGAGTATAATGGATCGACGTACACGACGATTGATCCATCCGGGTCAATTAATACAAATGCAACCGCTGTCTCGGGGAACAATGTCGTGGGTTCTTATAAAGATGCCAATCACGTCCAACACGGCTTCGAGTACAATGGATCGACATACACGACGATTGATCCATCGGGGTCAAAAACGACTTATGTCACGGGTGTCTCGGGGAACAATGTCGTAGGTTACTACGTCGATTCCAACAACGTCTATCACGGCTTCGAGTACAATGGATCGACATACACGACGATTGAGCCATCGGGGGCACTATATACTGAAGCAAGGGCTGTCTCGGGGGACTACGTTGTGGGGATGTTTGTTGCAGACGGCGTGATTGAAGGCTTCGCGTTCCAACCCGACGCATCAGCGGTTCCCGAACCCTCTTCTTTCGCCCTGTTGGGACTGGGTGGAATTGGATTAGTGGTCGCCGCATACCGAAAACGGCGAATTCCACGGTAGCATTTCATTCAAACAATTTTGCAACGAGGAACTTAGAGCAGGCGACTGGATACAGTCGCCTGCATTCATTTTGTTACGGCCTCTGAGTGCGTCGCGTACGCCGCTGAAAATCGGTGGGTGTTGATTTGGCGCATCGACCCAACAATCTGGCAGGAAGCGTTTTTTGCCTTCTTCCGTCCTAATGCGATGGCCGGATTTCCGCCTAAGCTAATTCGATTTGGGTCGCTAAATATTCCGATGTCGTGGATGACAATCAAAAAAAATTCTCCCGAGAAAAACGTTTTCCATGATTCTGACCGCCGTTATCGCTATGCTGTTCCTTTCGGGAAATACAGTTTTGGCGAAACCTGTTACGGTAGGAATCCTCGGTGTCGGAAACAATTGTCGTTCTCGAAGACTGTTTAAGTCGCCTCAAAAAAGGGGACTTGGGTGCTCGCGATGAAATGATTGGTCGGGCATCACGTCGGCTTGTGGCACTTGCCAGACGAATGTTGCGAGACTACCCGCGGGTTGGTCGCTGGGAAGAGCCAGAGGATCTTTTTCAACGGGCTTCCATCAGGCTTCATCGGTCATTAGCTGATGTCGTGCCGCCGACAGTGGAAGACTTCCTTCGGTTCGCCGCAGCGCAACTGCGGCGTGAGCTGAAAGATCTTGCCAGACATTACCAGGGGCCGGAAGGGCTGGGTGCGAATTATGCCACTCCGGCACCTCGACGCGAAAGAGCGGACGAGGTGATGGTTGACGCGGCTTCGCAGGATTCCGGTTGCAGTCCGCAGAGACTGGCACTCTGGACCGAATTTCATTCCGGCATTGATCAATTGCCTGAGGTTGAGAAACAGGTGTTCGATCTGCTGTGGTATCACGAACTGACCCAGGCCGAAGCGGCGAAAGTCATCAACGTCCCCGAGCGGCAACTCCGGCGAATCTGGCAATCGGCTCGGCTCAACCTGCAACGTCAAATCGGCGAATCCTGTGAGATGTTTTAATGTCGTGTTTGTATGATGCCATCCGATTTCTCTAGCGCCAGCAGATATCCGGACGCTGCGGCGCCCGGGGATGATCCGGTGTTTCAATTACCGCTTTTTTCATACCGGGCATTCTAAACAGGAGAATCGGTTCGCAATGGCTGATTTGTTGCCCGACGATGAAGAGCTGTTGGCCGATCTGCTGCTCGATTGGGAAGACTCGCAATCCTCGCCTCCGGTGAAGACGCCGGAAGAACTCTGTCACGATCGGATGGATCTTGCCGACGAACTAAAGCGACGGATCGAAATGCTGGCGTCGATGAACCGTTTGATGGTCGACCATTCTGCAGAAACTCGTTCTTACGATCCGAGTGCCGTTGAAACATTTGCCCGGGCCAATTTCCCGCAAATTCCCGGCTATGAAATCGTAATGGAAATCGGCCGAGGCGGGATGGGGATCGTTTATCAAGCCATTCAACTGAGCGTCAAACGGTTTGTCGCCATTAAGGTGATCAATGGTGCCAAACAGAATCAGAAGGAATTGAGCAAGCGGCTCAGACGCGAAGCGGACGCGCTGGGATCTCTCAATCATGAACATGTCGTCCGGGTCTATGACGTGATCAGTCTCGGAGAAACGGTTTGCCTGGTCCTCGAATACGTCGATGGACAGAATCTCGCTCAACGCGAAGCCGGATTGGCCATTGATCCTCGGTCCGCTGCCGAAATCGCTCTGACTGTGGCGAAGACGATGGCCGATGTCCACCGAACCGGTCTTTTGCATCGCGATTTAAAGCCGGCAAACCTGATGCGTGACCAATCAGGAACAATCAAAGTCAGCGACTTCGGTCTGGCAAAATATCTTGAGAACGATTCGGTAAACACCGCCACCGGCGAAGGGATTGGAACCCCCAGCTATATGGCACCTGAGCAGGCGTTCGGTGTTGCTGGCGATATCGGTCAATGGTCTGACGTCTATGGCATCGGGGCCACGCTATACGATCTGATGACGGGTCGCCCTCCATTCGTGGGAGCGACCTTATTAGCGACGTTAGCGCAGCTAAAATCTATTGAACCGGTTTCACCACGACTGCTCGTACCCGAGATACCCATTGATCTGGAAACAATCTGTCTCAAATGTCTGGCAAAAGAACCTTCGCAGCGGTACTCGAGTGCCGCTGCGCTGGCGTCCGATCTTGAAAATTATCTGGCCGGGAAGCCAATCAGCGCCCGTCCGTTGAATTCGCTGGAACTCGCCTGGCGCTGGTCAAGACGATTTCCCGATCGGGCAGGGTTGATCGCGGCGATTGCCTTGGGCTTCGTGCTAACCATTGGCCTCGGAGCCTGGGAAGTGACGCGGATTCACGATGCGGCGAATCGAGCTTTGACGCAAGAGAGAAATCTGGCGGCGGCGACTGAGAAAGTTCACGTGCAAGAGTTTTATGCGTCTCTGGGCAGAATCAACGAGCGGAGTACGCGGGAGCCAACCGGCTGGAGTTGGAGCAATCTGGAAGATTTGAAGCGTGTCGCCTCGATTCGCCCGCGAGATGATCAAACGGCGCTACATCGATTGCGGAGCGAAGCGATGCGTGCGCTCGCTGCCTTTGACGTCAGGAAACAACGTGAACTGCTGCAGGGATTTGACACGTACACGCTGGAATACGCACCGAACGGAAATAGGCTCGCGGCCGGCGCAAACCAAAACGAGGATGCGATCGTCAAAATTGCCTTGATCGACACCACAACGTGGGAAGTTAACCAGATCGTCAGCTTTCCCATCGACAAGGAATATGTGAGGGGACGTCCTGACGGTGTCCGGTCGATGTTATTCAGTCGAGATGGCAAAGAATTGTATGTTGGAACTCGAAGCGGCTGGATTCGCGTATTTGACATGGTTTCCTTTCGGGAAACGCGCCAATGGCGAGGACACGGCGACTACGTCTTCCGGCTGCGATTGACGTCCGATGAAAACTCGCTTTTAAGTTGCTCAAAGGATCATTTTCTAAAAAAATGGTCGCTTGAGGGTCAGCTCATGAATGAGATTCATCACGACTGTGAACTCACGGATTTCGTTGTGGTGAATAACCCACTTGACCCAATATCAAGTCACATTGCAGTGGCTGGAACGAAGCCTCTATGGTTACGTGAGTCCGATTTAACGGAGGATTTGGTGACAGTCGACGATAGCACGACGGGACCAATAGACGCCCAAGTGATTGCGCGGTATCCCGACGGCGAAGGTTGGATTCGTGATTCTGGATCAACGTTTCAAGCCCTCAATGCGCAGTCTCAAAATCCCATCAGAACGTTCATCGATCGAAAGCGGAAATACAAACATCTGGGCGAGCTGCATGGAATGGAAATTTCCGCCGACGCTCGATGGCTGGTCACGAGTAACTCCCAATCGGTGAAGCTGTGGGACCTGGCAGGCAGTGACCGAGTGAGCGAACTTTCCAGTGGAAACCGGGGACGGGTGACGGCACGATTCCACCCCACACAAAACGTGTTGGCCGTCAGTAGCGATCGAAAATTAACCGTTTACGAACTTTCTCCCGCGAGCATCTGGCAACAGCGGTTACAGCAATCACACCCGCTGCACCATATCAGTTTGAGCCCGTCTGGAGATCGAGTTGCCGCAATCATGATTGTTGCCCAAATCGGTTTAATCAATCAATTATTGGTCGGATTAACGGATTCATGCTTAGTCGTTGGGCGACTTTCAATGAAAACCTCGCTGGCGGGTACAATTCAGTTTTCTCCTGGCGGCGATGAGATTTGTGTCAGTTTACAACAGCTCAACCTTCTCCAGTCAGTGAAAGCTGACGGAAGTGAGGGCTTCAATGTTCGCTCGCCTGAATTGATTGACGCGAACATTCTCCGATTCTCCCCCGAAGGAGAACGTTTGTATTTCGTGTCGAAATCGCAATCCCGTTTGTCCGGAACGTCCGACCGGCCACCGGGCGAAATTAAAACGCTGGATATCAGCACGCGGCAAATTCAATCTCTGTTCGTCAACAATGAATCAGAACAAATTTTGCGTGCCAGCAAATTCTTATCGCTGGCAGTGGGATCGAAATTTCTGGCCTGCTCGTCCGTTGATCAGACCATTCGCCTCCTGGATTCGAAGCTCGGTTCCGTCGTCGCGAAACAGGAACTGCCGACGATTTGCGATACGCTTTCCATGTCGTCAGACGAGTCAACCATCGTTGCCGGGACACGCCACGGCGATCTGCTGGTGATTGATATTCCTTCGGGCAAGATTCGCCAATCGATTCATGCTCATGATAGCACTGTCACCGCCGTGACGTTTGCCGGGCCGGAACTGGTCGTCTCTGGATCACAGGATCAAAATCTGAAGTTATGGAAGTGGTCCAAAGGGAAGCTTTCAGAGATCCTTGCCTTTGGTCCTCTATCGGGGTTGGTCCAGGAATTGGCAGCAAGTTTGGACGGTCGGATTGTGGCAGTTCTGGTGGAAGACGAAACCGCCGTTCGACTATTACGCGTCGATCTCCTACGCGAGCGTTTGAAAGAATACGGCCTGGACTGGTAGTTGGACCAACGGCATGCCAGACCAGCAAGCCTGCACTTTGTGATCGATCTCGACCGATCACAATCCTTTGGGCCCGGCTCACCTCGTCAAACCGCGAACGATAACCCCATTCTAAACCCGTCATCCGACGCTCTTGAACCTGCTGTACCGACTGACGCCTCACGGCTGGACTGAACTTTGTTTCTCGCGAAGCGATCCTCATGGAGAGCCTTATTGCCACGCTACTTCAACTTGCGATCCTTACCGCATCTGCAACCTTGATCGTACCCTCGTAAATGGCTCGTCCGACGATCGCGCCAATCAACTTGGGTTGCTGGCGTGAGGCCGCCGTTAATCGTTCGATGTCCGCCAGGGTCGTCACCCCTCCCGATGCGATGACCGGTAGACCCAGTTCAGCCAGCCGTAACATGTCCTCTATGGTCGCCTCATCGACACCCTGCATCATTCCGTCGTTGGCGATGTTGGTGTAAATCACGGCTGCCAGATCGAGATCGGCGAATTGGCGGGCCAGCTCGAAGGCGGACGTTTGCGACACGTCCAGCCAGCCCGCCGTGGCAACCATGCCGTTACGGGCATCAAGGCCCAGTGCAATCCGGCCGGGAAACCGTTTGGCCATCGACCGAAACCAGTCAGGCTGTTTCAGTGCTTGTGTCCCGATGATCGCTCGGTCGATCCCCACAACATCCAGCATTTCCTGGATCGTTGATTCGTCCCGAAGTCCACCACCCAGTTCGCAGGGAATCTTAACCGCATCGACAATCCCCTTAATGGCAGCAACGTTCACGGGGCGGCCCGCTTTTGCTCCATCGAGATCAACCAGATGCAGCCTGGTTCCCCCTTCTCGTTCCCAGCGAAGAGCCATTTCGGCCGGATTCTCACCAAAAACGGTTTCCTGAGCGTAGTCCCCCTGCCGCAGGCGAACACAGCAACCACCCCGAAGATCAATAGCAGGCAATATTTCCATTTTTTTTCATGCGCGTCGAATGAGGGGTTTCGAATAAGTAAGTCGCTTGCGCGTTGTATTTTTTTCCGAAGAATTCCTGCGCGAAGCGGGAAGGCAATACAGAGCGCCTATGATTCTTTTGGACATTTGCGAATGATAGCAATTGGGAGACAGAGTCACGATGGAGCAGGCTGCCGATTTTACCGAGTCGGGCGAGGACACAGAGCAATTCATTTTCCCGATTTTCTCTATGAGACGCACTTACCGATGCGTAAGATGAAATCGAAAAAATGAGGAGCGCAAGCCGCGAGAAGGTTTAAAGAATTCAACCATGACGAGTTCGAATGGAGAGGGGAGTCCCCATTACGTCGGCGGCGAGGTGACGGAGCCTGGAATGGCTCCGCGTGTCACCGGACCAGGATTTCCCCGCGAGGAACGATTCAGCCCGCTTCACCGATACCCATCCTGTGCTAACGATGACTCGGACCCCGGTGAACTTTGGGTCGAAATCGAATTACGTGGTCCCGCCACCGATACCAGCACCGATATTGAGCATCAACTGGTGATACCGCTTTGCAAAAAATGCGCGGCGGAATTTGGTGTGACGGCCACGCCGTCAGCCGAAAAGAATGGTGCAACATCCGCATCGTTCTCAAATCGTTTTATCGTAAAGCCGGTGAAACGGGCGATGAAGAAACTGCAATCGATTGGTCGCAGACTGGATTATTGGTATGGACAATCGCGGTATCGTGACAACGTACTTCAGTTCTTGCGGCGCGATCTCGAATTGCGGGCATTGATTGAGAAAAATCCCGATCTGCAAGTTCGATTCACGGGGGCAAAGTTGATTCCCCAGCGCCCGATCGGGGCTCTTGATGGGGACTGGTTCGAATACGAAATTCGATTCGGGGAACCAGCAGATCTTGTTGATCCCAATGCGGCGACAGAAATCGAAGTTCATTCGCGAACGGCTCGTTTTCTTTTGAGTGCTCAAAAGCCGAAGGGGCCACTTTCCACACAATACTATTTGCGGCTGGACATTGCGTACTGTTCCGAACAGCGAATTTTAATTGATATCTATCAGGAGCCATCTCTCCTTGCCGAGGATGTGCTTCGTCAACTGGTGGAGGCAATTCGACAACTTCCTCGCCCGAACTTCAGCAAGGGGATTTCCGCATTCAGTATGTTTGCGGTATTCGGCTGCCAGTCGCCTGAGTGGGCCGAATATTGGCGCGCCCCTTTTGCCGGTTTGTCGGAATCGAAGACCCTTGAAGGGGCCGAGACCCATGAGTCACTCTTCACGGCTCTTTCGGTCTTTGCAGAACAGCCCAGGGAAATGGACTCCAGTTCCTCATGGGGAATCGACCAGTACACGGCGTTTCTGGACGTTGCTCCTGACAACAATCTGGCAAGAATGCTGCGATCAGCGCTTTTCTCTGAGGCTGGTTCATTTCAACAGGCATCAGAAGACGCACTGTACGTGGCGTCGAGCCCCAAAGAAATTGATCATCAGGGGCGAGCCTGGGCGTATCTGCGACACGCATGGAATCAGTTGAAAATGGGGCGCGATGACGTCGGAATCGAAGCGGCCCGGCGAGCGATCAATGTCAATCCGATGAATATCAAGAACAGGGCCGCAGCGATCGAAACGTTGCTTGAATTCAATCAAATCGACGCTGCGAAAGAGGCTCTGGAAACAGCCGAACGAATCGGTACTGAATCGCCGGTTTTTGATGTGGCACGAGGTCGTTTGAGCTGGATTAGCGGAGATCCGAATAGCGCACGCAATTGGTTTAATCGCGCGATTAATCATGATCCCAGATGCGTCTCTGCCTATTTCCACCGAGGTTCATTGAACGCGACCGAGTCTCGATGGTCAGATGCCGAAAAGGATTTGACCAGCTGCATAAAATGGACGGACGGCTCGTCTGGTTCTTTAGTTGCCGAGTTTTACTTGCGACGGGGGCGTATTCACATGGAACAACAGCACCATGAATCGGCGATGTCCGATTTTGATGAGGTTTTGCGGCTTCACCCTGATCATGTGGATTGTTTATTTAATCGGGGGCAGGTGTTGCTGGCGGAAGGAAAACTGGAACTGGTGATTGAAGCCGCCGACCAGATCATCAGTCTTATGCCAGAGGGGCCAGGTGGGTGGGGACTTCGAGCCACCGCCCATTTTCAACTGGACCAGTTTGATGAGGCCTTACCAGATTATGCCCGTGCGTTTGAACTTGGTTTGACAAGCCCCAGTTTGTTGTGTGAACGAGCATCGATCTGGTTGACGCGACAGCAGTTCGAGGAATCGCTGGAGGATGTTGAAACTGCCATTGAGATCGATCCGAACCATGCCCGGGCACACGATCTTCGGGGTCTGCTTTACGAAAACGACGGCGAAGAATTCTGGAGTCTGGCTGAGGAATCTTATTCCCACGCGATTTCACTTTCTCCTGAATGGGCACTGCCGTGGTTTCATCGAGCCAATCTTCTGGCGATGTTAAAGCGTAACCAGGAGGCATTAGATGATTATCGAAAGACAGTCGAACTGATACCCGGTTTTCCTAACGCCTGGAAGAATTTAGCATCGTGCCATGTCAGCCGTGAAGAATTCGACGACGCCTTGAATGCATTTGCACGAGCACTGGAGATTGATCCGGAACTTGTCGTGGCACACCTGGAACGTGGAATGCTTCTGGGCCGCATGTCGCGAATTTCCGATGCGATCCTCGACTTCGACGCGATCTTAAAAACTGAACCCGAAAACGAAATCGTGCTTGCGCTCCGCGCTCGGTCGTTCATTATTACCGAGCAATACGACAAAGCCATTGCAGACTTCGACAGACTGGTCGAACTCAATCCGTCTGTTCCGGCCCTGATCGGAAGGGGAACCGTCTGGTTGTACAAAGACTGTCCCGATGAAGCCGAGAAAGATTTCGCCGAAGCGATTCAACTGCAACCGGAATCCGCCGAACAAATTCAACTGCAGCAATTGTTTATCGAAGCAGGAGTCGCTCAACATCGTGAGAATTACGAACAGGTGATTGAAAAGGCCGAAGCCGCCTTGCAGATCGATGGGAACTCCGTCGACGGACTGATGATTCGAGCGGGCGGAAAATGGTATCTGGAACACTGGGTCGAAGCGGGTGACGATTTTTCTCAAGTTCTCGAGCGGGATTCCGATCGTCTGGCTGCCTGCAGTGGTCGGGGGCAGGTGAGGGTTGAGCTTGGGGAATACGAAGAGGCAATTCACGACCTGGATCGTGCGATCGAACTGGCAACTCATGACGAAGAGCAAGAGGAATCGTTTGTGGCGTATGCGCTCAACGGCCGAGCGCTGGCGAAAGCTGGTTTAGAAAGATGGGATGACGCGCTTGAGGACTTCGACCTGTCGATCCAAAAGTGTCCCGAAAACGCTTGGGTTCAGTACAATCTCGGAAGAATGTACGAACTTCGAGGGGACCGACGATCTGCGGTTATCTGTTTCCAAATGGCGCTCGTTCTTGGCCAGCCTCGCCTGTCGCCACGACAACGAGAACGAGCCCAGGCGTACCTCGAACGCCACAAGCCGGCACGAGATTCGGTCGATGGCGGCAATGTTGCACCGAACGATCACCAGTAACATTCGGCCATCAATTCGACGTGCCACTGCGTGGCCGTCTTCGGTCGAGCAGTGCTCTTTGACCGACAGAAGGAGAAAGCACTTCTTCGCTTCTTCTCAAAGTAGCCATCATCGCTCCGCGTGATGAGCATCGTTCGAGAACCAGCCAAACACCAGACAGCATCTTTTCAAAAAAGGATTCAAACGAACGATTTGTTTCAAAACTAAGTCAACGATTGAATCATTTCCGACACATGCTCATCACGCGGAGCGATGATGGCTACTTTGGAAAAAATCTTGGGCGCTTCCGACTTTTTGAATTCTTTGCGTCCGTTCGACTTGGCACCGTTGCGTTTAGTTCTTGATTTAACAAAAAATCGAAAAGGCGCCACTTCAAAACTTGCGCTTCGGCGCTAACGAATAAATCGGGTTAGTGTTTGCGGCGGTTCCGGATTCGTCTTTATTTTCCAGATTTATTCCGTAACGAAAGCCAGGGTAAAAGCATCTGAATGCCATCAAATTGAGTTTCATCGTTTTCAGATCTGTTTCGTGTACCCCAAAGTCATGAATGAGTCACCTGCGGCTGGGCTCGCGAAAGTTATGCGAGTTATTCTCGTTTTGTATCAGCCTCGTCGCGACTTACATGTCTTTTCCCGTTCGCAATTCTGTCGAGGACAGCCTTGAATGCCTGAAATGCCTGTGATGCCTGACGCTTGTGAACCGAATCAAACCGACGAATCGATCGTCGGATCAAAATCGATGAGTTGTTCTGGTGGGTGTGAACACCATGAGACCTTAACAGCCCTGTTTTACACGCCGATTCTGCTGCTGTTTGGTGGATACTTTGCACTGGCGACAATTCCGGAAATCGCAGAATACGCGGCTCCCTGGATCGATGAACCCGTCGGCCAACATGACTGTCCCTCGGTGAATCTGAAAACACCGAACCCTCAAAAGACGCATCGAATTGAATGAAAATGAGATGCCGTATGCTGCCGGTCGTGAGTTGATGGTCGGTCTGGTTAACCGGCCTTGAGACCAGAGAAATTGATTCACCATGTCACTTTGTTTGAGATCGAAATCGGGATTTCCATGTCGCTTTCAGGCTTAAAGATTATCGCGGGAATCGTCGTCTGGGGTCTCGTCTTCCTGTCGACGCTTTCGATCGGTCAGGTGAAAGCGGATTGGGGGCATAGCATCTGCGGCCCCTGGGGATGCGGTCCGCCGCTACCGGCACTCTTGGCTTGCCATCTTTCATGGCTGGTCGTGCTGCTGCCACTTGTGGTGTTTATCCAGACCAGGATCGGGGAGCGTGCTACACGTTCGCTGGGATCGATATTGATCTCATTTGGCCTGATCGGCACTGTGGGAATTATTGCCTGCGAGTTTTTCACCTGGTGGCCGTCAGCAACTGAGTTTCATCGGCGCTATCTCTGGCAAAGGCTCGGCTTTTCAATTGTCACTCAAGTCGATCTTCCCGTAATCGAGTCGATCGTCACGGGATGTTTTCTCTACGTTCAGGCGGCCAGTCTAAGAATTCGATCGAGGACCCGGCCTGAAGTTGCCGTGAAATCGACAGTCACTGCGTGAAAGTATTGCGAGCAATTCAGGACGTTCGGAGCGTGGATGAAATCGGCGAAATGTTTGAAACTTCCAGAGCATCTTCAATCATCTAATGATCGTGCCACTGCCCGACGGTCTTCCGTCAAGCAGTGCTCTTTTTTCTCTGATCGAACGGGAAAACTCCGCTTCTCCGAAAACTACAAAGTAGCCATCATCGCTCCGCGTGATGAGCATTGTTCGAGAAACTGCCAAATACCAAAAAACATCTTTTCAAAAAAGGATTCAAACGAAGGATTTGTTCCAAAGCTAAGTCAACGATTGAATCGTGTCCGACACATGCTCATCACGCGGAGCGATGATGGCCACTTTGGAAGATGCCGCGCTGCTTGAAGCGGCGTGTTCAAGGACAAAGCAGATTCCAAACCGGATGTTCTTGATTATTGAGGAACTATCAAGCAGGATTCGTTAGCATGCGAAGGCAACGATTGAATCGTTTCTGACACATGCTCACTACGTGGAGCGGTGATTGCTAATTTGTCGAAGTGCATTGCATGAGTGAGCTTCATTTCTTCGATCCAGGTGCAGAAGTCTCGGTGTTTGAACGACGGTTGCCACATTGGATGCAGGCCGGAGTTCTATGTTTCATAACATGGCGTACGAATGATTCTATTCCGCAAGAAGTGCTGCAGCGCTGGCAGCATGAGCGACGTCAATGGCTCAGGCTTCATGGCATCAATCCGCTTGACGTGAACTGGAGACAGCGACTTCTGGATCTGAGTCGGGAATCACGTGAAGAGTTCTATCGCCATTTTTCCAAACGCTGGCACGACGAACTGGACGCAGGCCACGGTGCATGCGTCCTTAAATCGTCGAATTTGTCAAAAATCGTCGCCGACAGCTTGCTTACGTTCGATGGTGATCGATACGACTTGACCGACTTCGTTGTTATGCCCAATCACGTTCATCTTTTAGCGGCGTTTCGCGACGAAGACTCGATGTTAGTTCAATGCGAAAACTGGAAGCATTATCAAGCGGTTCAGATTAATCGTGTAATCGGTACGTCGGGACGATTCTGGCAACAGGATGGCTTTGATCACCTCGTGAGATCAGAATCGCAGTTCGAGCATTTTCGACGATACATCGCGGACAATCCCCGGAAAGGTCGAGTATTACCCGCGAATTCTGTCGTATGGTCGAAAAAGATATGACAGCAAAAGCGACGTGCCCAAAGTAGCCATCATCGCTCCGCGTGATGAGCATTGTTCGAGAACCGGGCAAGTACAAATCAGCATATTTTCAAATCAGAAATCTGAACAAAGTCTCTGCCCCGAAGCTGAGGCAACGTTTGAATCGTTTCCGACGCATGCTCATCACGCGGAGCGATGATGGCTACTTTGGAAGAAATCCTGAAGCTTGACTCAATGAGTCAAGTTTCAAACTCGAAGAAGTCCAGTAAGGCTTTGCATCAGACTAAAGTAGCCATCATCGCTCCGCGTGATGAGCATTGTTCGAGAAACTGCCAAATACCAAAAAACATCTTTTCAAA
>CAIOKO010000273.1 GCA_903858935.1 uncultured Schlesneria sp.
AAATGCATCAGGAATCAATGACGGAGCCGCAATGCTGGTTATCGCCGACAGCGAATTTGCCAGCCAACGCGGGTGGCCGGTCCTCGCCAAACTGGCGGGAGCAACGACTCAAGGCTGCGATCCTGCCCGGATGGGGCTCGGTCCGATCCATGCGATTCGAAAACTATTCGCCAATCATGGATGGAACATCAATCAATTTGATGCCGTTGAGATTAACGAAGCGTTTGCCGTTCAGACTCTCGCCTGCCAGCGAGAATTGAATCTCAGTCCCGATCGAATCAATGTCAATGGTGGTGCCATCGCTGTCGGACATCCGATTGGAGCATCCGGGGCTCGTCTTGCCGTGCACATCGCGAATCGCATCGCGTCAGGAGCCATTCAAACGGGTTTGGCAGGCCTGTGCGTCGGCGGAGGAATGGGAATCGCCGCGGCCTTCACAAAATAGTCCACGCCGCCACTCACTCGGTGACCTCGATCGGGATTTTGTCGACGCTGACCTCGATCGGCACATCAATGATCAGCGTGGGTGCTTCATAGATGAAAACGTACTGACTGGCAGGGGCGAGGATATTTCGCCAATGGTAGTCGACGGCAACCACTCCATCCGACTGTTGAGCAGTTTCAAATTCCGTAAAACTAGTCCTCGCTCCGGACTTGGTCTCAAGATATACCGCATTGTGAAAGATCCAGGTGCGGTGTGATTCAAATGCCGGGCCACCGTTGTCATAGCTGACAGCGACTCCAATCTCGGCATCCAGTTTGTTATCCCGCGAAGCGCTAAACGCCACGTCCCTCAAACGAACCGAGACCCCTCCGCGCCTTCGAATCGTGCCGCGAGTCTGCGACGTTTGGTCGAATATAATCCGTTCTATGGCCGCGGCGACCTGACAATGAATTCGTCCTCGAATTGCGAATTCCTTTATTCGACCGGCAGCAGGCAGTCCGAAGTCGAGGACGACGGCCACTTCATGAGCTCCTTCTCGCAGCGGAAGCTCATATTTCGCATCGGGATTCCACGCAGGCAGCGGCCGGCCCTGGTCGTCCTTGGCATTGAGGTCATCGGCTGCCATTGAAAGAAACAATGCCCTCAATCGGGGTTCGATTGCCAAACGACCGTTAACTCGAAGTAGTTGCTGATGTTGATTTCCAACAACGGATCGAACTTCAATTGAGTCCACCGTCAATCGGAATGGCCCCGTGCACTGTACGATTTGACTCTTCACCTGAGAGTGAAACGCTGTTGAAATTTCAAGCGCATCCGAACCCGAAACGAACTTGGAAACGAGCGCCCCTCGATCACAAAGGTCGTCCAATGAATCCCAAAACGTAACAGCGTTCCAATCGACGGCGAATTCTTTCTCAGAGAGATCGGAACCCCGCTTTGCGAGCGAAACCTCATTGCCCGTCTGCTGATGAATCTCGAAAAGTATCTGCCTAAGCGAAAACACGCCCTTTAGTGAAACATGAGAAGGCCTCGACGACTCCTTCGCCGCCTGTTGCTCTAATTGCTTTCGAATTCGCCGGATTGACTCCCGAATGGGCGTACTTTCAATCAATTCCGGGGCCGGAAGATTCTTTAATACAATCGGGCCGAGATCAAGAATCTGCCGCTCTGCTCGACTCCGTTCGCCTAAGGTACGTGCGTCAAGATCCCGAATCAGATCATCGATTCGACCTCGCGAGGCTGGACCTTCGTCTGCAACGGCGTTGTTTGAATTACAGTAGCAAACAGCGAGCAGAATGAAGCTGAAACACAAACGACAGGGACTGGAAACTAAGGAATGCGTTTTTCGTCGGTTGATAGGGATTGTGAATTCAAGCATTGAACTGCATTCTATTTAACGTTGTTTCCGTCTAATTCTATTAGACTGTCACGTCCGACACGACATTTCCTAGGAAAAGAATCTCCTTTTTATCCTGCAGCCATATCTAAATCGAACAACAGCCGGCAAAAGTCAGTTTTCGCTGTTACCAAGGATAGGCACTCGATCAAATTTCATTCTATCTCTGTGGGGTTATCAGCATGCAACGTACGATCGGTTTTGAATTCGTTTTGTCTTTCACGCTACTCTGGATCTCAAATCAAAGCCTTCTCTCGGAAGACGATATCCGCGAATTGAAGCTGCGTGACTGGCAGCCTCGGTCCATGCTGGTGACCAGACAAACCGTCGTCGAGACGCCTCGATTCCCCGCGATTGATATTCATAATCATCTTGGTGGCGGACGACAATTCCTGACAGTTGAACGTGTTGAACGCTACCTGAACGAAATGAACGAAGCGGGAATTCGAACTGTTGTGAACCTCGACGGAGGATGGGGAGACAACCTGAAAGAGACGATCGAGGCACTTGATAAGTCGCATCCCGGTCGCTTTGCCACGTTCGCTCTGATCAATTTCGATGGAATTGATGACCCCGATTGGCCTCAACGTGAATCCAACCGACTGGAAGTGGGATTTCAGCAGGGGGCACGAGGCCTAAAGATCGATAAGCGGCTGGGACTGCGTTATCGGGACAAATCTGGCCAGTTGGTCCCCGTCGATGATCCCCGGCTCGATCCGATTTGGGCCGTCTGTGGCAAGCATAAACGGCCAGTCATCATCCATATATCTGACCCGGCTGCCTTTTTTACGCCGCTTGATAAGTACAATGAACGCTGGCATGAACTTAACGAACATCCAAATTGGCTGTTCTTTGGTTATCAATTTCCAAAACGTCAGGAGATCCTCGATCAATTGCATCGAGTTATTGCGCGGCATCCCCAGACAACCTTCATCAACACGCACTTCGGCAACAATGCCGAAGACCTGACGTCGGTAGGTGCAAACCTCGACAAATATCCAAATATGTTCGTCGACTTCGACGCCAGAATCTCAGAACTCGGTCGTCAACCGTATACGGCGAGAAAATTCTTTCTGAAGTATCAGGACCGTATTCTCTTCGGAACCGACACCACTCCGCGGCGCGACGCATTCCGCATTTATTATCGATTTCTAGAAACCGATGATGAATACTTCGATTGCTCAGCCAGCCATCACCGGCAGGGATTCTGGATGATTTATGGTCTGTATTTGCCAGACGAGGTACTGGAAAAGATCTACTATAAAAATGCCGAGAAACTTCTCATTGCTGCCGGATATACTCCGCCACCAGCAAAGGTCGAAAACGAAAGGTCAAACAAAAACCAAATCCACGTTCAAGTTACAGATGACTTTGAGGTATCAGACCAGCCAAATCACAAGGTCTGGGACAAAACCGATTGGGTATCGCTTACCCGCCGAAAGGCCGATGGCCTGCCTTATGATTCTCGAATTAAAACTCTTTATTCGCCAACCGGGTTGTACGTCCTGTTTGATGGAACTGACACAAGGCTGAGCGTCACAAACCTGGCTGATTTTGACAATCTCTGGGAAGAAGATGTCTTCGAGGTCTTCCTATGGACGGACGAAACACAGACAGTCTACTTCGAATATGAAATATCGCCGTTAAGTAAAGAACTGCCGATCATCGTCCCGAACTTCAACGGGAAGTTTCTCGGCTGGCGTCCATGGCACTACGAGGGACCTCGTAAGACACGAAAGGCAACTTCAATCACAGGCGGAAACAGTCAGGCTGGCGCTGCGGCGACCAGTTGGACAGCCGAGATTTTCATCCCATACAAACTTCTTGAACCACTGCAAAACGTCCCTCCAAAACCAGGAACAAAGTGGCGAGCCAACTTCTATCGCGTGGATTACGACGATAAGAAAACCACGCACTGGTCATGGTCCCCCACGGGACCCAGCTTTCACGACTTTAAAAACTTCGGAACCCTGGTTTTCGAATAGCAGTCAGCTTGGCAGAAGCACAGTTCTTAACATGGGACTTATGCGACTTCTATCGCCTCAATCAAGGAGACTTTGGCTGTTCTGAATTCCATTCCGCTGGAAGCCCGGGTTTTGTTTCGCGCAAGATTTCCAGGATCGCGGTTCTATCTTCATCGGAAAGATGAGCAAATTCTCGACTGCAATCAGCACCACTTAGAATCTCCCACATTCGTCGAAAGACGACATTCTTGGCCTCATCTGGTAGAGCATCAAACGAGCGAGAATAGATCAGGTAACTACAGGGGTATTTGAATAGTCGTCGCTCTAAATCAAAATCTCGCAACGATCGGCCTTTTGAATCCCGGGGGCCGCGTTGCGAAAACTCGTCGGCGAATGACGTTGTCCCCTTCAGTTTCGATGAAATCAATGCTTCACCGCTGAACAAAAGATATTTCACCAGCGCTTCGCTCGCATGTTTTATTCGAGTCGTCGTGCTGTCCCACCTGTGCTCGTGGGGCTCCTTCAAGTCCCGATTTAGACCAGCTTCTGCATGAAGTGCCTCACGCGTTTGAAAACTCGCTCGAGTCAAAAGATTGTGAGCCTCGGCCTGATGCTCAAGGACCATCAGTGCAACAAGATCGCTGTCAGGACTGAGATAGGCCGATGTTTTAAAACGACTGTCCAACTCCAACACGTTCTGACCTGCCGCATTGTTAACGGGTTCAGTTTGGCGCGTGCTAGTAATGACCAGGTTACCTAGGTGCGACTGATTCCCATGAGAGCCGGTGACGTACCACCCTCCCCAGCGTTTCTCAATGGGACTGCTGTGGTCAACTCGGTGAGTTCCCATTGAAAGAACCGGTAATCCACCCGCATCGACATAGACCGATCGAACAAGATGGCCTGGAACATTTCGAGTGTTCGATGAACCATGACACAATAGACAATTGTCATTCTGACGAATCGGTTTCGGTGTGTCCGTGGCTTCCTGGCTTAACGTGTAGAAGACCGCCCCTAGTGCGGGATCGACCGCAGACAATTCAAGAACCTCGCCGTGCTGACAAAAACCAACGTAAACCTCATCGTTAAAGTAAATCGCTCGGGGCGTACGTGGGGTAATTCGATTTCGTTGAAGACTTGTCTTCGAGAAAACCAAGGTCTGGGATGAGATCGGAACATCCAGTTCCGTCAGCAGCGACTTGAGATATCCACGTCGCTCGTCGTGCTCCAGACGTGCCTCCCCCGTTTCCAGCCGCGCTTCCAGCCGTGAGACGGCGTTGTCGGTGAGTGCCGTCAGGTAATTGATCGGCTCTCGCTCAAAATCTTGAGCATCGACGCGACTTTCCTCGGCGAGCATGCCTGTCGCAATGGCCACAGCCACGACAATCCAATTCAGTATCAGTTGCGAGACATCGAATGGTCTGATTTCCGCAGATGTTTTCATCTGACTCCCCCCTTTGCATGCTCTCAATTTTTCAGAACACATTGCGTCGACTTATCAGGTTGTTCTGCGTCCAAAACAACGAATCCGGCTGCGGCTTCGCGTATTGACTGGACATCCGCCTCGCCAAAGTCCATAAACTCTGACAGAATCCAATTCGGTTGATCAAACCATGGTCACTACGCGCTTCCCATAATGTTGCAAGGCGTCCATATACGAAACTTCCGGGCCCGAAAGTCAACAACAAGATAACGACATGCGGAAACAGGATGCTTGCATCTTGCTTCCGCCACTCTACTACCGACAAAACAGGACGTCAATGTCCATTTTAACTAAAGACGGATTCAAGTAATGTTTTCTCAGACTGTTGAATACGCATTACGTGCGGTGGTGTTTCTTGCTGATCACGCGCCAACGGCCTGCACCACGGACCAGATTTCAACCGCAACGCAGGTTCCCAAACCATACCTGTCCAAGGTACTACAGAACTTGGGGCGGAATAATATCGTGCGAAGTCAACGCGGAATCGGAGGTGGCGTCACGCTCGTCAAGATGCCCAACGAGCTGACGATTCTGGAAGTCGTCAATGCCGTTGAACCGATCGAGCGAATCCACACCTGCCCCCTGGGACTTAAGTCTCACGGTACGAAGTTGTGCCCGTTGCATCAAAGGATGGATGAAGCACTCGAAATGGTCGAAAAATCCTTTAATCAAACGACAGTCGCCGAAATGCTGGCCGAACCAGGCGGAAGTCACCCCCTCTGTGAAAACCCAAAAGCAACGGCTGAAAAACAAGTGAAAAAACGACAGTAATTAACAAAAAACTGTTTCTCCAGGAAACGCATCTTGAAGATCAATTCAGATAATTCTGCGGAAACGGCCTGGTCCAATTGGCAGTTGCGCACCACACCCCTTCCCCCAGAACCTAAAGTGGCTTACCCCGATGCCCACTGGGACTGGTCGGCCGTCAATTCGGTCCCTGAAATTGACCCGACGGCCTGGGTCGCTGACGGAGCGATCATCATTGGTCGGGTTCGATTAAAAGCACGCAGCTCAATCTGGTTCGGCTGCGTTCTTCGTGGCGATCAACAGTGGATCGAGGTGGGCGAAGAAACCAATGTCCAGGATGGGTCGATTCTGCATATTGAAAAGGACACTCCCTGCATTCTGGGTAATCGAGTAACACTCGGCCATCGTGCAACAGTGCATGCATCGACCGTTGGTGACGGAGCCTTAATTGGAATCGGCGCCTCAGTGCTCAGTCGATGTGTCATTGGCGAAGGGGCGTTGATCGCTGCGGGAGCGGTCGTGCTGGAGCATACTATCGTTCCTCCACATACACTTTGGGCCGGTTGCCCTGCCCGACAGATTAAGGAACTGACACCGGAACAGCGGGAACGCCTCGCGGCAACATACAAGCACTACGTGAATAACGCCGCAGCCTATCGCGCCGCAGCCAGTCACACGCCTTATCAATCTTAAGATTCCCAACTCACTGCTCAACCTTGGTCGGTCACGCAGTGACATTCATGTCGCTTGTTTTGTCGGGTGCCACAGGATTGCGGTCCTCGGCTCGCCGTTTCTCTTCAGGTTGACATCATTTGGTTGATGCCGCGACTTCATTGAAGCGCTGTCACCAATACCTGATCTTGAACCGTCGCAAAGTCCTGATTGGCCTATTTTCCCAATGTAAATGCCCGGTGAGGAAACCCCTTCCGGGCAAAATCCGCCTTAGCGAGGCTAGCCGGCCTCAGCTGCAATTACATACCATACTTTTGCTTACGGATTTTTCGACGTTTAACCTTCCACCGACGATCTCGCTTTTGCTTGGTGGTCAACTTGACTTGTTTCATCGCACGCCCCTCGTGGGTATTGATTAGTTGGCAGCCTATTCTGGCCGGAATGTTCGAGCCCAAAAGCATAGCAACCGCGACTAGTTTTCGGAAGCCTGTTCATTCAATTTTCAGACGTACTTGGGGATTTTCGGCTCAGGAATCTCGTCAAGTAGCCTGGCGATGACGGATTCCGCAGTCATCCCTTCTGCCTGAGCCTGAAAGTTCGTCGACAAACGGTGTCTGAGCACAGGAATGGCAACCCGACGAATATCCTCGATCGAAACACTGGGCCGACCATCCATAGCGGCGATGGCTTTCCCCCCCGCAATCAGGAATTGACCGGCACGAGGACCAGCCCCCCAGTCAACCAGTTCTTTCACAAATTTCGGGGCCGTATCGTCAAGCGGTCTGGTTGCTCGAACCAGTCGTGCTACGTAATTCACCGTCAACGGTCCAATCTCGATCGAATGGATCTGCTTCTGCAGATAAAGAATCGCCTTGGCAGACAATACTTTGCGAACTTCTTGCCGCTCACCAGAATTGCTGGCGGTCAGAATCTTTTCCTCTTCCGCCAGGTTTGGATAATCCACTTTGACATTAAACATGAACCGGTCAAGCTGTGCTTCTGGAAGCGGATACGTCCCTTCCTGCTCGATCGGATTTTGCGTGGCAATCACAAAAAACGGCTCTGGTAACTGGTATGTGGTCTGACCGACGGTTACTTCTTTTTCCTGCATCGACTGCAACAAAGCAGCCTGAGTCTTCGGTGGGGTACGATTGATTTCGTCCGCCAGCAGGATATTGGTGAAGACCGGCCCCTCAACAAATCGGAATTCGCGACGCCCTGCATCGTTCTCATCCAGGACGTTCGTCCCCGTGATATCCGACGGCATCAGGTCGGGAGTAAACTGAATTCGCTTGAAATGCACATCCAATATCTGAGCGATCGTCGAAACCGTCAAAGTCTTCGCGAGACCCGGCACACCAACCAGCAGACAATGGCCACCTGTAAAGATCGCTGCCAGGATCTGCTCAATAACCGCATCCTGACCGACAATAACTTTGTGAAGCTCCTCCGTCATCAATTCGCGGTGTTTCCGAAATTTTTCGAGGAACTCGTCAAAGTCCGGTTTCTTCTCAGCCAAGGCGGATCTCCCCTCATGTTTTTTCCAGAGCGACGTGACCAAGCGTTCGCCTTACCCAATCGTCACCATTCACGCGTCACTGCTGTCACGCCACTGTACGGAACTGGCCGCGACTTGGAAAGTTGATGAGCAATCACCGGACGGCAAAACAACGCCTTCGAACTGTTTTCCAACAAAAACCACCCCAGCCCTAAGCGCCAGCAAGGGATCTGTTTCCAAAAATTTCGTCAAAGAAAAGTCACCACGAGATGAGGCGCGTAAAAGGCCCCTGAAAATGCCCCAATCATGATCACGTTACAAAAAATGCCGCATTCATCGACGCATTACAAAACGGGGTTGCAGGGATCTCGGATGAGTGGTTCAATGCGGTTTGCAGGATGCACTTCAACCGGGGGGAGGTCCAAGGATGGACATGTTTGTTGTGCGCGGGGGTAAGCCCTTGCGCGGTCGCATTAGCGTCAGTGGTGCCAAAAATGCCGCGTTGCCGATTATGGCTGCCGCGCTGGTTGCCAATGGAACCTCCGTACTTCACGGTGTCCCCGATTTAGTCGATGTGACGACATTGTCGAGTGTCCTTCGGTCCCTCGGGATGAATGTTGAGCGTCGACCTGACGGCGCGATCGCTCTTTCAACCTGCGACGAACAGCGGTGTCTGGCCGATTACGAACTTGTCCGACGGATGCGAGCCAGTGTCTGTGTCCTCGGCCCCCTTCTCGGTCGACGTGGTCGTGCCTGCGTCTCACTTCCCGGCGGTTGTAACATCGGACATCGTCCGATTGATCTGCACCTCAAAGGACTACGAGCGTTAGGTGCCAAAATCACAATCGATCGAGGCTATGTCTTCGCACGAGCTGATCGCCTTATCGGAGCGGACATCTACCTGGGTGGCTCGTTTGGCAGCACCGTGACGGGGACCTGCAACGTCATGTGTGCGGCCGTATTTGCCAAAGGTATCACCACGATTTCCGCTGCCGCGTGTGAACCCGAAGTCGTCGACCTTGGTAATTACCTCAATGCCATGGGAGCCAAAATCGAAGGACTGGGTACGCCGCTTTTACGAATCGAAGGAGTTGATGATCTGAATGCGGTCGAACACACAGTGATTCCCGATCGTATCGAAGCGGCCACCATGCTGATCGCAGCGGCAATGACCGGCGGCCGTTTGCAGGTCGACAATCTTGTGCCAGCACATCTGGCAGGAGTGATCGACGCCCTGCGAATGATGGGTGTCATGATCGAAATTCATGATCACACAGCGATCGTCACCGCCCCGGATAAACTTCGAGCACTCGATATCACCGCGTTACCCTACCCTGGCATTCCGACCGACGTTCAAGCTCAGTTCACGGCTCTGTTATCGATCGCGGATGGAATCAGTGTCGTCACCGACAAGGTCTTCCCTGATCGCTTCATGCACATCCCTGAACTGATGCGAATGGGTGCTAACGTTCGCCGCGAAGGAGCCTGTTCGATCATTGCTGGAATCAATACGTTGTCAGGTGCCTGTGTGATGGCGTCCGATCTTCGTGCAAGTGCCGCATTACTTCTTGCCGCACTGGCAGCCGACGGCGAATCAGTCATTCGACGAGTCTACCACCTCGACCGAGGTTACGAGCGACTTGAAATGAAGTTCAACAAGGTCGGTGCTGACATTGTTCGAGTCGTTGATCAGCCCGAAACAATGCCCGCCAGTCTGCAGCTCTCAGAAGAAGAACAGCAACCGCTCGCCGTCGACTCCAGCGATTCACCACCCCCACCAAAATTTCTATCAAGACGCGAAGCAGGCCAGCTCAAGTTCAAATAGCCGCTCCCTGTGCCACTGCTTGACCGTCCCCGGTCAAGCAGTGCTCTTCTGGCACGTAATCAAAAGGGGAGGGGCTGGCGTCCCAATTTCAAAATTGGCCAACGAACCACAACCATCAAAAACACGCGGCAATGGCCAATTTGGGAATTCAAGACATCCGATCCCAGACAGTCAACACTCTTTCAAACTTGGCTCGCGATTCCGATCATTCACGATTTGTTGCCACACCAACGACATTTGGCTTCAAAACGCGATCTTTCATCAGCAGCAGAAAACCGGACAGAAGCGTTAACGGAATGACGATGACCCAATAGGGGCACACGAATCCTGTTAACTGGGTTGTCGTTGTGGGCGCAATCATCAATGTAAATCGAGTAAACCGTATCACTCGAGACAGATTGAAAACTGCGAGATTCTTAAGTGGTTCAGGTTGAGACCAATGCGCCTCCGATAGCCGCCATGAGCGCCAGAAAACGAATTTTTGCTGCGAATAGCGATCTTCCCATCCCAGCAATTGAATTTCGCCTGAGTAGGATGTCAGCAAAAAATAATGGCCGAAACCACTGGTAAACTTGAAATCATCCCCGACGGTGAAACTTCTGACCCAACCTGCCATGAGTGCCAACGCCATCAAGAGCGTGACACACCCTGTCTTTCGCCGCCAACCGTGGAAGAAGTCGCCCATAAGGTGCATCTCACTCGCGGACTGAAAGGTTCCGAAGAACGGAATAGTCGTCCATCACCCCTTCAATCGTTCCCGCCAAACCGCAACCTGTTGCAATACAGGCGATCGTCCGCCACTGCCAAAACTGCTGAGACGCGAAACAACGTTCCTCACCCCAATAAAGTTTGAAACGTCCGCTTCAATCTTGTCGCAAGCCTGTTGCAGTTCTAGCAAAGTCAAATCCGCCAGCTTACAACGCTTCGATTCGCACGTACGGACCAGCTTCCCGACGACTTCATGACCGGTTCGCATCGGAACTCCTCGACCGATCAAATACTCCATCAGCGTCGTTGCATCCAGGAACCCTTCCTCCAGTCGGGCATTGATTGTCTCCACCTGCAGCTTCGCTCGACGAACGATGCTTGGAGCCAGCTCAAGACACGCCTGAACCGTGTCCAGAGCATCAAAAAAAGCGAGTTTATCCTCTTGCAAATCGCGGTTGTAAGCGAGCGGCAGTCCCTTCAACAGCGTCAAAATCTGAGTCACATCGGCGATCACGCGAGCCGATTTTCCACGGATCAATTCCAGCACGTCGGGATTCCGCTTTTGTGGCATGATCGATGACCCGGTCGTATACGCGTCGGGCAACTTGAGGAACCCGAATTCGGTAGTACACCACAAAATCCATTCTTCGGCCCAACCACTCAGATGCACGGCAATCAGCGACAGATCGAAAATCGACTCGGCCAGAAAATCCCGGTCGCTGGAAACATCCAGACTGTTTGCCGCCACCGCTGTTTCGAACGTCGAAGGAGATGTCGCCCTGGTAAACCCGAGGAGTCCCGCCGTTTCATGGCGATCGATCGGCAGCGACGTCCCCGCCAGTGCCGCTGCACCCAGCGGAAGAATATTGACTCGCTTCAGGCAATCCGCCACTCGTTCTCGATCCCGTTGAAACTTCTCAACATAGGCCAGCCAGTAATGAGCCGCCATCACCGGTTGAGCACGCTGCAGATGAGTGAAACCCGGCAGCACGATCTCGGCGTCCAGTTCACAGCGATCAACGAAGGCTCGCTGCAGTTCCAGCAGCAGTTCATCAATCGTGGTCAACGAATCACGCACGTAAAGCTTCAGGTCCGTCGACACCTGATCGTTGCGACTTCGAGCCGTATGCAGCTTGCGACCGACGTCACCGATCCTCTGAATCAGAGCCGATTCGATATGCATATGAATGTCTTCGAGTTCGGTCTTCCAGACCATCTCGCCGCGTGCAATCTCATCACCGATGACCGTCAGTGTCTCAACAATCTGGCGGCATTCGTCGGCCGTTAATAAGCCAACCTTGGCCAGCATTCGAGCATGAGCCTGCGAGCCGCGAATATCGACGGCCGCCAGCCGAGAATCGAACGAGATTGACTCGGTGAACTTCTCAACTCGCGGGTCGGTCTGTTCGTCGAAAGCACCGCCCCAAGGTTTGACGGACAAGATGGTCTCCAGCGGAAAAAGTGGTTTGCGAATTTCATTGATCCAAGCACCACTAGGTTATGCTTCAGGCTTTCGCCGGTCCAGTACCCAAAATCCGATGTTTTGAGACCTCAAAAAATTCGATCGGTTTTCAGGTTTTTTACACTGGCAACATTAAAGACCACGCCTACAACTCTAGCGAAGTTTCTTTCAGCCATATTTTTGGTCGAGCTGAAGCCTCTATCGCGGATAGGAACTCAAGGCCAGCGACGCGCCACTGGAATCGGGGGTTACCCCCGACATTGCTTGATTTACTGACTCATCAAGCATTTCTGTTTGAAAAAACGGGGGTTGAATGACCACCCGTTGATCAAGATCGCGAAATTTTAATTCCTCGCGCAGTGCGGGGAAATTGGCAGTTGCGCACGCTTCGGATGCCGTCGCGTGGTCTTGAATGTGTTGATAGGCATCAAATTTTGGAAAAAACGCAATGCATTTCAGAGGTTCTATTGCAGCAAGCGGGTTGATTCTTCTGCTTGCCGGCCTTCCTGCGTCGGCTGGACTGATACAGGAATACAGCGCCACAGGTGCGTCTGGTGTGGATGCGGCTTACGAAAACGTTGGAGGATTTCTGCAAAACCACTACGGACTTTCAAGTATCACGAAACCGAATGGCACCACCCAGTCCACAGTCCTTCCCCAACTGGAACGTGCAGTCGCACAATTAGTTCGCAACAATGCGAATGGGCTGACTGTCCCGACCTCAGCATCGGGAACGCCCGGCGTCAGTTACATTATCACCGGAGGCGGAACTGGAACTGGGGTATGGGATGCACTGACAAACCACGGGCCGGTCGGAAACGGCGGCGTGAACGGCGGCGGATCAGTTGCCAACCAGACCGGTGGTGGACTTCCAAGCTTCGGCTCAGCCGCCACCTCCGTTGACTTCTCGTACTCGCGCACTGGCAACGTGGTGACCTACGCGACCTCGGCCCACGGCTCAAGCCCAACTTTAGGCACCACTTGGACTTCGTCATCTCAGACTTATTTCAGCGACCTTAACGCGGTGGAGTTCCGTATTCGGTCCACTGGCACCGGCGCGACCAGCAACACCGAGTCCTACACGAATCTTCTCTACAATGGCACCTCCCTGGCTGATATCTCGGCCGCGGGGGGTGACGTGACCATCGAGCTCTTTAGCGGAATTTCGGGTGACTTTACCCTGACAGGGACCTTTAACACCTCCGGAGGCAGCGCGACCGGATGGAACGCACAGATCAAGGGACTTGACCTGCCTGATGCCGTTTCGCCCGTCCCCGAGCCGTCCACGCTTCTCTCAGCCGTCGTCGGCGGCATCGGGTGCCTGATCGCTGCGGCTCGCCGCCGTAAGCCCACGTCGGTCTGATTCGTCAAACGTTGCCGGTTTAAGAAACTGGAAACACGGAACCAGCCGTCCAAAACAATCTCGAAATTCCCCGTCCTCGCTACACGGGTGACGTCGTGGAAGGAGTCGGGTGCGCCTCAGACTTGGAAAGACTGCTGGCGCAACTCATTCGACTCTCGGATCATTTATCTCCTGTACTCGTGAAAGACTTTCTCAAGTGTCGCTTTGCCATCGAATTACCGTCCGGACCTGCGCGATGTTTCTGGGGCTCAGTTCATTGTTCGCTCCAGTCAGCACCGCATCGGCAGGAACCATTGAGGTTTTCAGTCCGACGAATCCAGCCGGCGCGAGTACTCTGTTCGCCGATATCGTCCAGCCCATTCCGGGCTATAACGCGGAAGAACAGGCCAAGTACCGCGGCAACACCACCAACTTCAACCAGTCGCTCGACAATGGAAATGGTACGAGTCTGATCAACAGCCAGCCGACATTCATTCAGCAAACAGTCAGCAACAGCATCACAACCAAGCTTTACTCATTCTCTGAACACCATTACTACAGCAATAATGGAGGTCCCAACGGATTCGTTTTCCAGATGCAGCAGGTTCAGGGAGATGTGACAAACGGACCGACACTCGTCGGTGGAAATTCGACTCCGGTATCGGGAGCCGGGATTTACACAGAAGCATGGGGGACCGGTTTCACCTCAGCAGAAGTTCCAGCCAATTTAAGCAATGGTGGCCTGAACCATACCGTGACAACTGCAACCTTGGCGAACGGAAACAGCACTCCCCTGGCTGCCGACTGGGCCTACTTTAACGCAGTCCATTTCGAAGCCCGAGCGTCAATCGCTAACACCGTCACTCAAGTCTGGAATTTGTCATACACGTTTCCGAATACGTTTACCGTGCTCAATCCACAAGATTTCGTCTCGTCGTTCACCGCGACACCAACCACGGGTATCCAGACGAGCTTTCAGCACGAGTGGCTGGTGACTGACCAGGATCTTCGTTACGTCGACTTTTCGATTCAGGGTATTGTCGCAATCACCGGAACAAGCGGTGGCGGTGAAGCTGATAAGTTCACCGTCTCGATGAAAGATCTCAGTTACGTTCCCCAAGCCGTTCCTGAACCGACATCACTGGCTCTCCTGCTGCTTGGAATTCCAGGCTTCCTGGTACTGCAGCGGATGAAAAAACGATAGCCAACTCGTTGTCCTGACTGACTTCGCGGATTCTGGTACGCGTACCAATCTGCGAAGCCTACTGATCCTTCTTCAAAAACACTTCGGTCAACCGCATTTCAATCTCGTCAACGGCTGGGCCGTCCACCGGTATCTCCTTCTCAAGCATCAGATTTGACCGAAAAGCGCGCTCGAGTTCGTTCGACTTCGACCATTCCCCATAATTTTATAGGCTTTTCGGGGCAATTTTCCGTTTGTTCGAGTTTGTTCGAGTTCGAACGAGTTCGATCGGCGATTCGTCGACAGTTGTCACGACGACAACACTTGGATTCCCTTGCGCAGATGCAGCCTCCCGCGCCAACAATCCCAATAAAACATAGTGGTCACATAAGTCCCATGCGTCCCATATATCCTATTTGTCCCATAAAACCGAATCCTTGAAGCCCTTTGGTCAACATGGCGATCATGAAAAAAAGTTCGACCGAGTTGACCAAGTTCCCTTTTTTATAGGGTTTGCCAGATGTCGAAGTTAGCCAACCTGGCCAACTTCAACCGGGTTCACCCATCGCGCGGATTTGTAGGGTGCGGTCGAGTCTTCGAGGCCCACCAATTTTAAACCCTGGCGTCGCGTACAACATCATAAAAAAGTTGGCAAAGTTCGACCAAGTTGGCCAAGTTCCCTTTTTTATAGGGTTTGCCAGATGTCGAAGTTGGCCAACATGGCCAACTTCAACCGGGTTCACCCGTCCCCTGTGTGCCAATAATAACTGAGACAATTCAACAAACCTTGATCTGTGCATAGGGCGGTAGGGAACTGACGATGATGAACAACGTAAAGCAGAGCGAGGAAGACTCCGCAGCAGCCGGAACGGAAG
>CAIOKO010000274.1 GCA_903858935.1 uncultured Schlesneria sp.
ACTCGACTTGAGTGATTCACCTCAGCGGGTGGACGCCCTGCTTTCATCTCGTTTGCGTTCTCTTGTCACCCACAAATTGACGTCGTAATAAGGCTTTGGGGAGGGGGAAGAAGTGCGCGCCTCAATCTCACTTGACCGACAAATTCGCAAACACGCGTCCTTTCATTCAAACGACAATTAGAATTCCCTGTTGCTTCTACGGATTTCCCCGTCCCAAAGGGAGAGATGAATAATCCGGGCTAGCCGCAAGTTGTTAAAATGTGCAAGGATTGAGTAGGCAAATAGCCTTTAAAATAAGGAGTTTGGCTATCAAGGCTCAGCTCGAACAATCTTTTTTCCAGGATCGCAATGCGTGGTTTGTCGATTCGACAGGAATTTCGAATTGTTCAAGAGTTTGAATTCGTTTCCGAGACCACTATGATTCCGATGCGAATGATTTCGTCCCACCGCTACAGAAAGTCCTGCCGTGAGCCAACTTGCCGAACTCGCCGCCAAAGCCAAATCACAACTCGATGCCCACACCTACGAAAACGTGCAGTGGCATTTCCATGAATCGACCGGAAGCCCGTTCTGGCTCGAAAAAGCCAAAACATACAAGTTTGACCCGTTGAAAGAGGTGAAATGCTTCGACGATTTAAAAAAGTTTCCACACTTCGAAGATGAATGGCTGCGAGGGGGGCCGATCAGCCGCTGGATTCCGAAAGGGCTGGCGGGCAAGCCAGCCTACGTTTTTGAAACGGGAGGCACAACGGGGATTCCTAAAAGCCGTATGGTGATCGAAGACCACTGGATCGACTACGAGAATTTCAGCGATACCCTGCCGGACGAATATTTTCCTCGCGGCGCGAACTGGCTGATGCTTGGCCCTTCCGGGCCTCGCCGGTTGCGGCTGGCGGTCGAGCATCTGGCTCAGTATCGCGGTGGAATCTGTTTCTGCGTCGATCTAGATCCTCGCTGGGTAGTCAAGTTGCTTAAGAAGGGAAAGATTAAAGAGGCTGAGGACTACAAAGATCACGTGATCGATCAGGCCGTAACGATCCTGTCAGCCAACCACAACATTCAATGTGCGTTCATGACTCCGAAGCTGCTGGAAGCCCTAGCGATGCGATTGCTCGACGATGGAACGAGTATCGCCGAGTCTGGGATCAAGGGGATCTTTGCCGGGGGAACCGAGTTCACTCCTCAGTGGTATCGCACCTGCCGAGAAGAATTGCTCGGCCCAGATGTGTATATCACTCCGACCTACGGGAATACGTTAATGGGTCTGGCCTGCGGAAAGCCATATGATCCTGCGGATAACTACAAGATCACGTACTATGCTCCACAGCCTCGAGCGGTAATCGAAACGGTCGAATTCGAAGATTATAACCAGGTCGTGGGTTATGGAAAAACCGGCCGCGTAAAACTGTATACGATGACCAAGGAACTGTTCATCCCCGGATTCATGGAACGGGATGAAGGCGAACGTGAATTACCTCACGAAAAATACCCGTGGGACGGGATCAGTGGGACTCGACCGTTCCATGAGTATGCAAAAACGACGACGGTTGGGGTTTATTGATTCGTTCAGGTGCCAGAAATGGGTCGTATAACACTTACAGGACCTTATTAAAGTCAACTTTCGCGGGCGTTTACCTTACTTGAGAAATCACGATGTTTGATATTCCAATTCTTCGATTTGGCCAGACCTACGAGTCGATGGAAAAGCAGCCTGTTGTTCATTTTGACACGGGTGAACCGGTCGCGCAGTTACATCAGGCGACCGGGGCGATGGTGAAGCTTGATTTGAAAAAGTCACAGAAAGCCCGCGAAGCTTTGCGTGCCGTGCCGATTGCCAAGCTTATCGACATTTGCAAAGCAGCAGCGCGAATGTACCTGGAAGAGACGCTTCCCTGCGGCAACGGCTCGTTGACACCGGCAGAATTCTGCCGTCTGCAATCGGCGACAACAGGACTGCCCGAGAACATGTGCGCCGCCAACATGCGGAAGAACGCATTTGTACTTGGCCATATGGACGAAGTGTTGGATGCGCTGACGCGTGGTTTGCCCTACGAGATCCTGGAAAAAGGGTATGGAAAAGAATCTCGCGGGGTGATGGTTTCGTATCAGGCTACAACGTCGGTTTTTGGGATGGTCTTGCCAAATAACTCGCCCGGCGTCCATACGCTGTGGCTTCCGGCAATTCCGATGCAAATCGGTTTGTGTATCAAGCCGGGATCACAAGAGTTCTGGACACCATATCGCATCACAGAGGCCTTTTTTAAGGCTGGTTTGCCGCGGGAAGCGATTTCAGTCTATCCGGGCGGGCACGATGTCGGTGGGGCGGTCATGACCGATTGTCAGCGTGCTATGATCTTCGGCGGGCAAACGACTGTCGATCAACACGCTGGAAATCCCAAGATCTCGGTTCACGGTCCCGGTTTTTCGAAAGTGATCCTCGGTGACGATGTGGTCGATCGCTGGGAAGATTATCTGGACCTGATGGTCGACAGCGTGTTTGCGAACAGCGGGCGAAGCTGTATCAATGCCAGCGGGATCTGGGCGTCGAGACACACCCGCGAGATCGCTGACGCAATTGCTCAGCGGCTTGGCTCGGTTATTCCGCTGCCACCAAACGACCCGAAATCGTCGCTGGCGGCCTTTACGACACCCGGCGCTGCCGAAGCGATGAATGCTCAAATCGACGAAGGCTGTCAGGCTAATGGCGTAACAGAAATGACAGCCAAGTACCGGAATGGACTTCGTCTTGAAAAACGAGAACTTTGCGACTATTTGCGTCCAACCGTTATTCATTGTACGGGGCCTGACGTGCCGCTGGCGAATACCGAATACATGTTTCCGTTCGTGTCTGTTGTTGAATGTCCGCAGAACAAGATGATTGTTCAAATCAAGCAGACACTGGTTTGTACTGCCTTGACCGACGACGCAAAGTTCAAGCAGCAGTTGCTCGACGCTACGAATATTGATCGATTAAATATCGGGCCTGTGAAGACCATCCAGTTGAACTGGCTACAGCCGCATGAAGGGAACATTGTCGACTTCCTGTTCCGAAACCGTGCGTTCCAGGATTCGCCTCCGGCGGCTCACTGAATTTGGTTTTTGATGGAGCGATTGGGTATGGTCACGCGTGCGTGGGTTGTTCGGATCAATCAGGTGCGTGAAGCGATGGCGGTTGAAATGGGTATGAGCGACCTCTTTGCTAACTGTTTTCCTTAGTCGTCTGGTCGGCGGCAAGTTGACGCAGCTACTAGCGCGAGAATTCTGTTCTGATGGAGAAGTTCAGATGAATTGGCGATCTGTCGTTTGGTGTCGAACTTGGTTGGTTTGTATTTGCCTCTACACATTGGTGGCAGCATTGGCTGCCAATGCAGATGAGAAAGGGATTGCCGATTTTCCAAAACTTTCCGCAGAACGAGACTGGCCGTGGTGGCGTGGCCCAACTCGAAACGGTGTCGCAGATAATACCCCGGTCCCAACGAAATTTAACGAAACGGAAAACGTTGTCTGGAAAGTTCCCGTACCGGGTCGAGGGCATTCATCGCCGATAGTCGTGGGAAATCGTGTTTTTCTTACCACGTCCGAAACGAAAGAAGAGATCCATTACGTTCTGGCTTTTGATCGTCTGACAGGGAAATTGATCTGGCAAAAGGACGTGAATCAAGGAGGGTTTCCCGCAAAGAATCACGCCAAAAACACGGAAGCCACGGCGACGATCGCGAGTGATGGCGAGCGATTGTTTGCAGCCTTCTATCATCACGACAAGGTTGTGGCGGTCTCGCTCGATTTAGATGGCAAGGTGCTCTGGGCGAAAGACGTCTGCCGCTTTCGACCTCGAACTTACGAATACGGATACGCTCCTTCTCCTGTCATCTATGAAAATTCTGTGATTATTTCGGCGGAATATGATGGAGACAGTTTTCTTACCTCGTTTGACCGCAGGACCGGTGAACGGATCTGGCAGGAGCCTCGACCGACCATGATCAGCTTTTCAACGCCGGTGATCGCTCATGTGGCCAGCAAGGATCAGATGTTAATGAGCGGTGCTCAAAAGATTTGGGCTTACGATCCGGCAACGGGAAAGCCATTGTGGTCTACCGAAGGTACAACATTCGCGACTTGTGGAACGATGGTCTGGGATGGCGATATTGTATTTGCAAGTGGTGGTTATCCGAAGGCGGAAACCCTGGCGGTCAAAGCAGATGGAAGCGGTGCGGTTCTATGGCGGAACGGTCAGAAGTGTTACGAGCAATCGATGCTTACGCATGATGGCCACCTCTTCGCATTGACCGATAACGGAGTCATGTATTGCTGGCGGGGATCAGATGGAAAAGAAATGTGGAAGGAACGGCTGAAGGGACCGGTCAGTGCTTCGCCGGTTCTTGCAGGTGGAAACATCTATTGGGCGAACGAACTGGGGACTATGTACGTCGTTCGGGCGACTCCCGAACGGTTTGAGCTTATTGCCGAGAATCAGGTCGGAAGTGATGCATTTCCGAGTCCTGCCATTTGCGGAGGCGAGATTTTTCTGAGAGTTGGCAAAAGTTCCGGCAACGAGCGCCAGGAATGGTTGTACTGTATTGGGAAACGATAAAGTTCCTGGTAATTCGTCATTCCGATGCGATTAAGACGGACGTTACAAATCCGTGATCGGCCGGAAAAGTTGGTGCAATCGACTTGCTGAGATCGTGCGGATTGCCGGGTACAGTTGATTTCCTGTGCATCCTTACTGAAGGATTGGACTTGCGAATCAAGCAACCCGATAACTCAGGAGCCCGCGAATAATGCCCCGGCATAATTCGCAGTATCGGAAAGGGTTCGATCGACTGGAAAGATTGCTCGTGGGAAGTTGTATTCCCGGCAAACCCGTCTGTCCCGCAACGGCTGCCGAGATTTCCCACCATCTGAAGACATTATTCGGGAATTGACTGGTTTTCTATGCAGAGCATCAAGCACCAAGAGTTTTTACATTGACTGCATAGTCCGACTGGTAGTTGAGCCCTTTCCTACGTCGCCGTCGTTGAGCCACCCCCTCGGTTCTACGACGGCGATTTTTATTCCCGGACTCATCATTTCCGCCCAACGTTAGTGAAAAACTGCCTGCGATCAGAGCATTTCTCACGCATAAAGCACTTCGGTTTACCGCACAATTCGACATCGGGCATATTTTTCTACTGGACATTACATCGTAATTGTATTTGAAACATTAAGAGATTCTCCATGGCACGCTGATTGCTTGTTCTCATTTTCAACAATGTCCAAAATGACCGAAAAACAGAACAAATCAGATGATTGCCGCTGCCCCTCATTACGAATCCTCAAATGCCGAGAATCGCGAGCTCGAGTACTTGTTACTTGGTGATTTGCGGCAGGTTTTAGAAGAACCTTCCGGGCCACAGAATTCACGGTGGCTGCTGGCGATTCTCGACATGATTCTGGTCGGTCGTCCTCGTGTGCACCGCTCGGTTTTTCTTCCTGTGCAAATGCCGGAGGATCCTTATCGTCCGAAATCTCTTGAATCGGGATCGCTGGTGGAAAAGTTGAGGCGTTTACGTGATCGCGTTGCTCATCGAGCTGGGCATTCGGCTCTCGCTAATGAAATTCGTGAAGAGCTTCGAGAGGTGATGCAGGAGCGGATGAGTTCGGCGGGTTGCTTGTACGACGCCTGATTCATTTCGTCAAAGAAGTTCTTCGAGCGCCCGCTTCAAACCAAGGACAATCAAACACAAAATCTCGGTTTTCGATGCTAATTGGCAAGCTCACTCCGAAAGTGCATTGGCAAAATCGGCAATCAGGTCGTCTGGATGCTCGATCCCAACAGAGACCCTTAATGTTGATTCAGTGATTCCAGCTTCTCGACGAGCAGGTTCGGTCATTGAAGCGTGGCTCATGGAATCGGGGTATTCAATCAATGATTCGACACCACCTAAAGACTCAGCTAATTGAAACAGCTTCAGCCGACTGACAATCTTCTCGACGGCAGGTCGCCCGCCTTTTACATCAAAACTTAACATCGCCCCGAACCCGGTCTGTTGTCGCTTGGCCAATTCGTGCTGTGGATGTTCCGCAAGGCCAGGATAATAGACATGTTTTACTTGATTATGCGAATCGAGGAATTTTGCCAGTGCTATGGCTCCGCGCTGATGAGCTTCCATTCTCGGACCGAGTGTTTTGATACCGCGCAGAACGAGCCAGGCGTCGAATGGAGAGCAACCAAGGCCTAACGCGTTAACAATGTAGCTGATTTTGTCGGCATGGACTTTTTGGTTTGTCACGATACATCCGCCGACAACGTCAGAATGTCCGTTCAAATACTTGGTGGTTGAATGAACGATAATATCAACGCCGTGCTCGAACGGTCGCTGGCAATATGGAGAAAGGAACGTATTGTCAGCAATGGTGATCAGCCCGGCCGTCTTCGCAATTGAAGTAATTGCCGAAATATCGACGATATTGAGCAGTGGATTGCTTGGAGTTTCGATCCAGATGCACTTGGTTTTAGGAGTGATAGCTTTGCGAACGTTTTCGGGGTCTCCCATGCGAACGAACACAAAATCGAGTCCCATGCTTCGGAAGACCGAATCGAAAAGTCGATAAGTTCCTCCGTAAATATCGTGCCCCGCAATAATTTGATCGCCCGGCTGGAATAGATGCATCGTTGCAGTAATCGCAGACATGCCGGTACATGTGGCGCGGCAATCGATTCCGCCCTCTAATGCGATGATATTCTCTTCGAGAGCGCGGCGGGTAGGGTTGCCACTGCGTGTGTAATCGAAGCCGCGATGTGTCTTTAGATCATCCCAGCGAAACGTGGACGATGGATAAATCGGGGTTGTCGCGCTGTTAAAAGTCGAATCTTTATCGACACCAACGTGGACACAACGAGTTTCGAACTGCATTTTAACTATCCTACAACGAATCAACGACCAAATTGGACCGACATGTTAAGGGGACGGTTCTAGCTCGACAATCGAGTTACCCAAAACTCTCTGATTGATCGCATTTTTCTGATATTTGATACGGACAGATTCAGTCACAAAATCAAAAAAACGTTTCATTGGGACAAATCAGGCTTTGAGAGTCGCTCGAAATCGATTTCGACGTTAATCTTCATCGAAAATGATTTCCACCTGACAGATTCTGGAACCTGCTCGTGACTCAGTCGAAAGCCCCCGTCCCTAAAGCATTATACCCTGACTCTGCGGAATTGACCCCTCGCCTTGATTTTGCGATGAATGTGGCACGGGAAGCCAGCGAATTGATTCTCAAATACTACCAGATGGCGGATCTCGCCGTCGAACGCAAGGGTGACGCCAGTCCCGTGACTGAAGCAGATAGGGGTGCAGAACTGCTGATTCGCGAGCGGTTAGCAACTTCATTTCCCCATGATGCAATTCTGGGTGAAGAGTTTCCTGATCATCCGGGTACCACCGGATTTCGCTGGATTCTCGATCCCATCGACGGAACCAAATCGTTCATTCATGGTGTTCCTTTGTTTGGGACGTTGATTGGCGTTGAATACAATTTGCAATGCGTGATTGGTGTTTGTCGATTTCCCGCCTTAAATGAAGTTGTTTATGCTGCTCGAGGAGGCGGAGCATGGTGGCAAATTGGTGACCGCGAACCCCGTCGCGCCCGCGTTGCGACAACAACAAAATTGGAAGATGCGACGTTCTGCACGACAAACGTGACTCGATGGCAAAAGATCAATCGTTGGAATGAACTCGAAACACTTTTGAATTCGGTTCATCTGGCTCGTGGATGGGGAGACTGTTTCGGGCACATGCTGGTTGCTACAGGTCGAGCCGAACTGATGATCGACCCTTCAATGAATCCGTGGGACGCTGCGGCTCTTTTGCCGATCGTCGAAGAAGCCGGAGGGCATTTTGTCGACTGGAATGGAAATCCCACAATCTACGGAGGGAACGGGTTGTCGGTAGTTCCGGGTTTAAAAAACAAAGTTCTGGGTATTCTGAAACCAACTTATGAAATCGATGGAGCGAACTTCAGTACGCTGGAGGAGTTCTACGATGAAATAGGACGGGTGTTGATTCCCGGTAAGGCTTGGGGGCGCAACCTAGATGCCTTTAACGACATACTTCGAGGCGGATTTGGAACGCCAGAGACTGGTTTCGTGTTTCGGTGGAAAAATTCGGATCAATCAAGAGATCGTCTCGGCTTTGCCGAAACTGTTCGTCAGCTTGAGCACCGTCTAACAAAATGCCACCATTCAAGCCGGCCATCGGTGGAACACGATCTGAAACTGGCGCGATCGGGGCACGGTTCAACGGTTTTCGACTGGTTGGTCAAGTTGATCAAGGACCATGGGGGCTCAGGCGAGGAATCCAGCGATCGTGTTGAACTGGTCTTAGAATAGTTCGGTTTCAATCATAACTGATCGATATCGTTGGATAGTCTTTCTGATTCAGTGCCTAAATTGGTTCCCTGAAGCGTTCGAAATGCTATGAATCTCAATTGGTAGCAGTTAGGAAACTGAGGTATGGCAGGAAGCCAGCAACGCAATATGGCGACGTTGATCGTCGTGACGATGATCATTCGACTGGCTTGGGCCGCTGGTCTTGAGACGGGTCAAGACGAGGCCTATCACTTTCTTTATACGGTTCATGCTGATTGGAGCTACTTCGACCACCCACCGATGGTGATGTATGTCGCCAAGTTTGGAATTTCGGTTTGCGGCGGCTGGATCCATCCCTTGTCCGTCCGCTTGGGCTTCGTTCTGCTCTTCGCGGGTTCGACGTGGGTTCTCTTCTGCTGGACCAGGCGATTTTATAGTGAACTTGCAGGATTCTATGCGGCTCTTGCACTGAATTTGAGTGCCTATTACACGGCGGCAGCAGGTGCATTTGTTTTACCTGACGGCCCCCTGTTGTTCTTTGCATTATTGACGATGTGGGGAGTCAGCGAGGCACTTATCGGTTCCCCCGGGCGCATCCTTCCTTGGATCTGGGTTGGGTTAGCCTGTGCGGGAGCGATGCTAAGCAAATATCACGCGGTATTCTTGCCGCTGGGGACTGTGCTCTATGTTCTGACGACTCCTTCAGCCCGGTGGAATCTGAAGACACCCGGGCCTTACGTGGCCGCGGCGATAGGGTTTCTGGGACTCATTCCCGTTCTAATCTGGAATTCACAACATGATTGGGCTTCGTTCGCGTTTCAGAGTGCTCGGGCGGTTGGATGGCAATTCCGTCCTGGCGGTCTGGCTCTGATGCTTTTCGGACCGATGGGATTCTTGTTCCCATGGATCTGGTTTTCGTTTGCGGCGATTCTCGTGACACACGTTCCCAAACTGAGGTCGATTTCGGGAATCGATCGGTTATTACTTTGTCTGTCGCTATTGCCACTGGGTCTTTTCACGGCTGTCGCATGCTTTCGTCCGATCTTACCCCATTGGCCGCTTATCGGCTTTCTTCCGCTATTTCCGATGGTCGGGTCGATCTGGGCATCACGGTCGGAACGCGAACCTGTTGCCGTTCGACGCTGGTTGGTTTTCATGTCTACTGCACTTGTAATGATCGCTGGCGCGTTTCTTCTCCAGGCAAGATTCGGTCTTGTCAAGTTTCCGTTTCGTGACCCGTGCATTGAAATCAGCGGGTGGGAATCGGTAGGTGAAGCATTGCGTCAACGTGGTCTTGTCGATCGACCGAATACATTTTTGTTCACGGATCGGTGGTATGACAGCGGTGAATTGGCATTCGCCGTTCGCAACAAGATCCCCGTGGCCTGCTACCGTCAGGGGGATGCTCGAGGCTTTGCATTCTGGAGTCGACCCGAAGATTGGCTTGGTCGAGACGGAGTCTTGATCGACGAAGAGGCCAGACCAGATCTTGGTGACGAGTACAAATCCTATTTTCGCGAAGTTCAGCAATTGCCCCCAATTGAGATGACTCGCGGAGGTCGACCATTTCGGACACTGAAAGCATATTTGTGCATCGATCAGCAACAGCCATTTCCATTTACCTACGAACGCAAAGTCGAGCCGAAGTAATTGAGTTCAAAACATCAACATAGTACCCTTGGTTCAATTTCCAAAAATATAATTGTAATCCACGTACATCACTGACCGCCCGAACATTCTTCGATACAATCGACGATATCATGACTGGAAATTCATTTGGACAAGCGTTTCGGATAACAACGGCTGGCGAAAGTCACGGGCCGGCGAATGTCGTCATCATTGATGGCGTCCCCCCGGGAATTCCGCTGACCGTCGAAGATTTGCTGATCGATCTCAATCGTCGGCGACCGGGTCAGAGTCATATCGTTACCCAACGTGACGAATCGGATACTCCCGAGATTCTCTCTGGCGTATTCGAAGGCCGTACAACAGGAACGAGCCTCGCGATTCTTATTCGAAATCAGGATCAACGCAGTAAGGATTACGGCAATATCCAGCACGTCTATAGACCGGGACACGCAGACTACAGCTTCGACGCAAAATATGGGTTTCGAGATTATCGAGGGGGTGGACGTTCCAGTGCTCGTGAAACGACAGTCCGGGTCGCCGCCGGCGTTGTCGCTAAGAAAATTCTGCAACAGGCATTCGACGGGCGCGTAGTCGGTTACGTCACACAAGTTGGTGAAATCAAAGCCCGCATCGATGATCCAGCCAGTATTACACTGTCGCAGGTTGAAACTTTGCCAAGTGGCGAGCCGAATATCATTCGTTGTCCCGACCTTGCAGCCGCCTCTCAGATGATTGAACTGATCGAGCAGATTCGAAAAGAGGGCGATTCGATCGGCGGAGCGGCTGAGATCGTTGCCACCAACATCCCCGCCGGCCTGGGTGAGCCAGTCTTTGACAAAATCAAAGCGGATCTCGCCAAAGCGCTCTTCAGCCTCCCTGCCGTCCTGGGGGTTGAGTACGGCATCGGGTTTGGCTGTGTCACCATGCGAGGCAGCGAGCATAACGACCATTTTATCCCTTCTAACGCTCCTAGACCAGACGGTCGCCATGGGATCACCACCGACACGAATCGACATGGAGGGATGCTCGGCGGGATCACCACGGGCCTTCCAATTATTCTTCGTGCGGCAGTCAAACCAACCAGCAGCCTTCCGCTGGAACAACCGACGGTGACCGACCAGGGTGAACCGACGACGGTCCGAACCAAGGGTCGCCATGACCCTTGTTTGTTGCCACGCTTTATTCCAATGGCCGAGGCAATGGTTGCCATTGTCCTCGCCGACCATTACCTCCGATGGCGAGGACAGAATTCGAGCGGCGCGACCACATGATTTGAATTGCTGTTGTTGAGTCTCGCTGTTCTGGGAACGGTGTTCATCACGGGCTCAAACGTAATACCACAGACTTCACATCGCCCAATGCCGGCAATGGACGGCTGGCTGGCTTAAGTGTCAGCCGGACTTCACCCGCAGGTAATTCAAGCTCGCCAAGGTCGATCGTCTGGTAATCGTCCCATCCGTTTGTTTTTCCGACTTTACGAGTGAATGACCTGCCAAGTGCTTCAACCGTAACACTATTTCCGGCCGCTTGAGCGTCACACGCCCATGTCCATGCAACCGTATACTTCGCTGTTTTGGGCACATTGATCGTCCAGACAACGATGTCGTCGGAACTGCTCCACCATCCCAGGTTTTTGTGCTGTTCTTCGATCACGATCGTCGGGCCATAAATCTCCGCCTCAAATGGAGTCAGTGTGATCGACCCTTTCGAGTCAGGCTGAACGACTCGTGGCGAATTATCAGGAAAGGACTTCATTATAGGTAATGGGACGTTCAGCCGAATGTACGTCACCAATGCCGCCGCGTCATAAGGATTCAATTCCCGTTCCAATCCTTCGGGCATCAGCGACTTGGTACTGCTTTGTAATTCTTCGATCTCATTCCGAAGCAAGGAAATCTCCTTCCCCTCAGCGGCACGCAGAGTCAGGCTGTTGGCGGTTTCCGAAGAGAGAATTCCTGAATGAGTGATCCCAGTCTTCGTTACAGCGGTGAATGTCGTGAATTTTGTCTCAACTGCTCGATTCGGGTCGAGAACCGCTGTGACAATCGCTTCCGCTGACTTGTCCGTCAATGACATCAGATCGGGCCCGACGGCATGTCCAACGTCACCCAGCTTGTGACACTGAGCACAGCGTTTTTGAAAAAGCTGACTGCCGTGCTGAGGGTCTCCTCCCTTTCGAACGATCGGCAGGTATTCTGTGACCAGTTTGGCACGGTCCGTGTCCAGCTTGATGGCAAACACTTTTGCTGCACGATCTCGAACGCTCTTCTGGTTATGGGCAAGTAATCGCTGACGACTTGTCGGATCAAGATCAGTAGGCGTCAGCCTCTTCATTTCCAAAGCATCGAGCAATGTATCACGCCATGCCTCACGTCTGAGTAACACAGTACAGGCCTGCACTCGCAGGCTCGGTCCGAACGATCGATAGTTGTCGAGCAAGATTTTTGCCGCCTCAGGATCACTTGTCCGTCCCATCGCCTCAAGGGACGCCGACTGCAATTCTGGAGGTTGCTGGGGTTTGAACAGATCACCAAGGACAGCCAGGTCCTGCGTTGAATGACCCAGAACTCGCACTGCGGATATTCGTTCGATAACCGACGCTTCTGCACTTTCTGCCAGTCTTCTTGCTGACGAGAACATCGATTGCAGCCGCTTATTGATCGGAGTTCCCTCAGCTCCCAGTTCGCGTAACCAATGATCGAGTGATTCACCACTTCGGGCCAACGAGCTCAAGAACTGCTGGACTGCCGAAAATTGCCAAGCTGAATAGCCCCCGTCCGCGGTAGGTTCCGTCGCTCTGGAGAGCAACGACACGAGCGACGGTTGATGTCGAAGCGCCGTCGCCTGTCCGAGCAATACTTCCAGCAACTCCACTGGCACTGAGCCGTCATTGGTGACCTCCACCAATACTTGCTCAAGATTGTCTTTACCAACGGAACTCATCACTGCTGTCAGCATGTAACCGTCGTTTGCCGATTGACGGGCAATTTTACCGAGTAACCGTCCGACGTCCGGTTGCTTAAAATTGCCGAGGGAATAGGCAAGTTGCAGTCGCACTTGTTGATCAGAATCGTCAGCAAGTCGGCTCAATCTTGCTATTGTCTTCAGGTCCGGTTCTCCGAGTGACTCCAATAGCCGGATCGCGTGGCGCCGAACCGCTGGATGCGGATCTGTCAGCGACTCCGAGACAAGTTCTGCTGTGATTCCCCCTTGAATGCCATCCAAAGTGCAGAGCGAATGCATTCGACACAGCGGATTCGGGTTTTGTCGGGCCTGTAATCGAAGCAAAGGAATCGCTTTGGCATCGGCTTGATCGATCAGCAATTGCTGAACGAGGTCTCGCTGCCATCCATTCGAACTATCGAGCGACGCCACGAGGTCGGGCAACGCCAGACGATCCAAGCGAGGGATCGAGCGCGGCTTTGATCCGTTCGGTATCACACGCCAGATGCGCCCCTTGTCTTCCCCCGCTCGAACGTTCAATTTCCGCTGCCACTCAACGGGAATCCATTGAGGATGCTCGATCACCAGTCGATACATGTCGGCAACCCAGAGTCCTCCGTCGGGCCCTGTACGAATCATCGTCGGACGAAACCAGTTGTCAGTTGACGAAACGAATTCCGAGTCCTCTTCACCAACGGCTCGCTGGCTGGTGAAACTCATACCGTCAGCCGACATCACCTCATGATGAATCAGGTTGTGCACGGGTTCGCTGACGAACGTATGCGAGACGACTGGCCATACTTCGCTCAAATCTCCGCCTGCGGTCTTCGCCGTAACCGGCCCAAACAAAAGGTTGTCTCGATAGGCAATGGCACTGCAGGCCGAGGTGAACCTGTTCGCTGTATGGAAATCGTTGAAGCGAGTCATCGTCTTGCTGGACGGGTAGACCGGTGCTACACCTGGTGCTACGGAAACATCTCGCAAGAGATTTGGTACGGTCAGGTTCTTGTTTCGCCTTAGGTAATGATCATCGAGCAAAAAATGCCACATCGGCCTGCTGTTGTTGTTGCCAAACCAGTTACCCCAATCATCCCGATTTCGGCCAAACTGTGTTGCCCCGGCGACCGTTTCCATCTCGCCTGTTTCAGGACGTATGCGCAAATCTCTCCCTCGTAGATCCAGCGACTGGCCAGTCTTCTTCGACGTGACGATTCCACCACTGTCACCGTTCGCCAGGTACAACCAATTATCAAGACCTCGCGTAAATCCATTTACACGATGCTGCTGATTCCCTTCAACAAAACCCGAATACAGCACATGTCGGACATCGGCTTTGCCATCCCCGTCCGTGTCTTCCGCATAGAACACGTCGGGTGCTGCCGAGACGAGAACCCCCTTTTTCCAGGCGATCACTCCATTTGGAAACGGAACTCCGTCCAGGAATAATGTTGACTTGTCGTATCGACCGTCTCCGTCTGTATCTTCGAGAAATCGAATTCGTCCACCAGGCGTTCCTTGCCCGTCGATCCCAAGCGGGTAGTCCGCCATTTCGGCCACCCAGAATTTTCCGTCGGCACCCCAGTCAAAAGCGACCGGGTCCATTGTCAGCGGTTCATGTGCGACAAGCTCAATGGCATATCCGGGTCGAACTCGCATCGACTTGATAGCCGCATCGGGTGATTTGGCATCGGGTATTCGGTCACCCAGCAAATCGTCAAACGAGACTTGCTTCATCAAGTCGGGCAACACATCGGTCTCTTCATTGATCCAGCAAAGATGCCGATCTTTGACGAAAAATCCATTATCGGTTCCATCCTTCTGTACAATCAAAGGCAACGTGTTTGGTAAGGGCTTTTCGTTGTTCCGCTGTCCCGACATCAGGCAAGTGGAATGGTCTTTTGTCTGAGGGTCAAACAGCCAGACACCGTATTCCTTGCTATTCGAAAGCACGACGTCGAGATGTCCGTCACCATTGATGTCGACATATCGACGCCCCTCATCGTCTTCTTTTGCTGGTCCCGATTGAGAAATGGAAACCTGAGTGAGTTCCCATCGTCCGTCGTGATTCGCATCAACAAGACGAAGACCAAGATCACTCCCGTCGAGATCCCGTAGTGACCGCCCACCCAGCACATTCGCATTCAATCGATCGACGCACTCCTTGAAATTCAAAAACTTGACTTTCTTTCCGTGCCTGGCGACTGCGTGGTCGATCAGCTCGACCACCTGCTCAGACTTGATCCAGCCATGCGGATGAAAGACGAGGTTCATCACTCCTTGCTTCTGTACCGTGATGTCGAGAGCCACTTTCAAATCACGAACAGTATCGGGATTATTCGGCTTGTGCAGGTGATTGGCCGACCAGTCGCTGGGGACCATGCACGGAAATTCCCAGCATGTATTCTGAATCACGTAGGGATAAGGATAGTTTTGGATCGTATTGACGAAACGATCATGAACCTGTTCACCACGCTTTAATCGCCGTGGAACATACTTACGGAACTTTTCGCGGCCATCGTCGTCAGTGATCCAGTCGCGCGGGATGCTCGGATCATCAGCGGTGTAAAGTGTAAAGACTGACGAATCCAGTTGTAGAAATTTTCCTTGGGCCGTCGTCTTACGGAAAATCTCGGAATAGAACCTCGGACTGACCGTATTCAGCGAATCACAACAGGGCATTCGAAAGGCAACAGGTTTGTTGTTGGGAATCGAGGTCATCAGGTCGACGCATTTGTCATAAGTGGCCTTCGATTTCGCGATGTCTCCGGCGGCCAGCAACGGGCAGGGATGATCAAACGTGTGACATTCGAGACTCAACCCTTCCTGCAGCCAGGACTGTAACTGAGGATCATCCGGCTTTACCGCACAAGTCATGATGCTGACCGGCGCACGCCCGTCGATCGCCTTCAGTCGCTGCAGGATCGGTCGTAAGTAAGCCTCGTACTTGGCAGGTTCACGCATGTCATCGATCGCGAACACGACGACGCATTCGACCCCCTCTTCACCCACCCATTGTGGTGTGAGCAATTTCGGAAAGTCCTTGTCCGGAAACCAGACCCCATTTGAATTGTCAGACGGCGTTGGCTGACCGATGGCCAAAGAAGTCAGCCCCTGAAGAACAAACGCCAGTGCGATTATGGATAGAAATCGGATCATAGGCTTCACGTTGACCGAATAATGAGGCGGGAGTTGAAATCAATGACCAAGATTAACCGCGATGAGAATCATTTTCATCTGAGTTTTCCCGAAGATAAATCCCGGCGCTGACGCAACGGTCTTTTCACTTGAGGTCCGAAGATTTGCGTAACGATGAAGCGACGCCAGTTATTAAAAGTGAGCGTTAAGGTCAGCGTAGGGTGCGGTCGAGCCTTCGAGGCCCCAGCCGTAGCGGCAGAAAGTTGGTAAGTAGTCAGTGGAAAGTAGACAAGACCAAGAAAAGAAACGATTCATAGATTTATCTACTTTCGACTTTCACAAAACTACTCTCTCGCCGTTTCGGCGCCGCCCACCAGAACCCCAACAAAACGCTCGTTACAACGCCCGAAAAAAAGTTGGGAGAGTTGGCCAAGTTCCCTGTTTCATAGCGTTTTTGCAGGTGTGAACTTGGCCAACTTGGTCAACACGTTCTGTCGGCGGTCTCCTGACCCCGCTCAAACGACTGACGAAGGTCTCCTGTGAATTTCTCCCCTTCGTTCCCTTTGTTAACTTCTGTTCAAAATCCTCTCTTCGATTCGAAATCAATCCCCTCGCCGCGAAATTTGGTGTCAGAGTTTGTTCGAGTTCGACCATTCCCCATAATTCATAGGGTTTTGGCGATCATGTCCCCCGTTTTTTCGGGTGTTCGAGTTTGTCGCAGTTCGATCGAGTTCGATTCCCATCATTCCTTCTTGGCGAGCCGGGCGGCGTAAGCCCTCGGACTCTTCGTTCTCTTCGGTTCTGCTGTCATCACGTCGCCGTGAAATTTGGTGTCACAGTTTGTTCGAGTTTGTTCGACTTCGATCATTCCCCGTAATTCATAGGATTTTGGCAATCATTTCCCCCGTTTTGTGGTGTGTTCGAGTTTGTTCGAGTTTGTCGCAGTTCGATCGAGTTCGATTCCCATCATTCCTTCTTGGCGAGCCGGGCGGCGTAAGCCCTCGGACTCTTCGTTCTCTTCGGTTCTGCTGTCATCACGTC
>CAIOKO010000275.1 GCA_903858935.1 uncultured Schlesneria sp.
CCCCAGGTCCTTCGTGGTCAAAAACCTTTTTTATTGATTCCAATTATTCAGGCTATAAAACATGTTTACCAAAGCCTTCGTCATCAATCTCCCATTCAAGTCCGATCGATTGACGACGTTTCAAGCGTCGGTACCAAAATCCCTCGGCCCCGTGACCGTCTGGCCTGCCGTGCACGGTGATACTGTTTTGCACCCTGAATGGTGGACCTCTGGCCGTGGTGCCTGGGGTTGCTATCGCAGCCATCTGCAAATCCTGGAGTACTGTTATAATTCAGGGGTCGAGTCGTACATCGTCTTCGAAGACGACGCTATTTTCCGCCCAGACTTTGAACAGCAATTGACCGAATTTCTCGCCGAGTTACCCAACGACTGGGAACAGGTTTATCTGGGCGGCCAGTTGCTGCATGAAGTTCAGCATCCGCCAAAGAGAATAACCGACGAAGTCTACATCCCGTTTAACGTCAACCGGACCCACTGCTTTGCCGTTCATAAACGAGGCTATGAAAAACTCTATCGCCACTTGAACACGGTACCGTTCCAGAATGGCGAACATATCGATCATCACCTCGGGCGGCTGCACGAATCGGGCAACCTGAAAATCTACTGTCCTGCAAAATGGCTGGTCGGTCAGGATGGCGGCCCCTCGAACATCAGCGGTAACACCAATTCTGCCACGTTCTGGGTCGACCCGGCACATGTTTCCAATGTCGATCAAAGCTGGGAGAATCGACCAATCCCCGCTGTGTTTCTTGAATCGTCGATGGAGGTTGCGATCGAGTTAGAGCGGCGCGGCTGGCATCGTGGACACTGGCAGAACGAGCACCGACTGGACCGTGGCATCTGCCAGGCGATTGCTTCGCCAAATATCAGGGAGGGACTGCATGGCTGGTTTAAAGCGGTCATCCCCGAAGCGGTTCGCGAAGGGAAAACTTGCGTCTGCCTTTTCCATCCGTCCTTGATGTGGTCCTGCGTGCAGTCGCTGGAATTCACTCAATTCGCACACATCGTCGCGGCCAGTGCCGACGAAGCCGAACAACAACTGGCCGACATCACCTCAGCCCGACGCGCCAGCGAGGGATCTTTTGGCATTGGTGACGGAAACGAAACCGATGTGAACAAAGATCCCTCGCTGGCACGTCGGGCCAGGAGGAGAAATCTGATCTACCACGTCTGGCCCCGGAAATCGACTTCTGTCTGGAAATGGAATGTCGACCAGCTACTTCAGCGAATCAATCAGTTCGACGGAATCAGGTCGATCGGTGTCGCGACATCCGAAGAGGCCGAGTCGGTGGAGACGGTTCAAGCCGCTTTTCACGGGATTCGAATCGACAACTGGATTGTCGTCCCCAATGACCCGCAGCTTGGCGAAGTGGCCACGTTCGGAAAACTCCTGGAGACACTTCCGAAAGAGGATGGTTCGGTCACGTTTTACGGACACGCCAAAGGGGTCAAATACGACGACCCGATGCATACGCGGGATTGGACAGAGATGCTGTACGAGGTTTGCCTTGACGATCCGGCCTATGTAGAGGCCTCGCTGGATCATCATCCGACGACCGGCCCGTTTATTCGCACCACGCCGTGGGAAGGTGGTGCCAAGCATCGCTGGTTCTTCAGCGGTGCGTTCTTCTGGTTTCGCAACGCAGACGTCTTTGCAATGCCAGACTGGTCAGAGATTCGGCAGGATTACTGGGGGTCAGAGCTTTGGCCGGGGAAATTGTTCACGCGTAATGAAGCGGGTGAGCTTTTTGGCCAGGAGTGCGGACATCTGTATGAGCCGCAAGAACTCGCCCGAATGCAATCTTGGCTCACCGACTGGCGAACGCGGCGTCGCGCCCGATCTTGAGATTTGAACTGTGGAAAACATAGTTAAGGAACGACTTGAGAACCAATTAAAAAAGTCCGCCAAGCCATTCCGACTTGACGGACCTTGAATCAAATACCCAATGATCGATGAATTAATAGTCACGACCATTAAGTGTGCGTTCGCCGAAGTTTACCCCGTTAGATGTCAACAGCTTCGCATAAACGTTCTTATCAACAGTCTCACTGATAAATCGCCCTGCGCCGTCGCCCATAATCGCATTGACACCACCAGAATGTTGCGAGCTTGGTCGTGGGGTCCCGATAGGGGCACTCAGATTTCGGTTAATGACCCACTGATCGGGGTTAGTCGCGGGGTCGCTGAAACCTGCAATTGTCGCCAATGTCTGAGGAGTAAACAGACCTGAGGTAACCTGGTAAGAGCCGGAGACTGGCAAACGGAGACCAAACCCAAGCTGGTTGACGCCGTAACCGTTTTGGGAACCAAGGGAACCATTCCATGGCCCCGCGTTTAAATTTTCGGTCAACATGAGTGTCGATCCGGTTCCGTCGCCAGTTGAAAGGTAATCCAGGGACGGCTGGAATGAATTCGAATTCGGAGCAGCGGTAGCGCGGCAGAACACGCCAGTTGCGGTCTGAACGGCTTGATCCTGACCGTCAAACGTCGACCCCGATCCTTGCAAACTAATACCGTCTAATGAATATCTTGAATCTGCGTTCCAGTCGATTAAGTATGGCTGCAGAAAAGGCCCACCGACAGCGACAGTTTCAGGGTTAGTAGAAGCGCCCCATATCGTGCTCGGAATGAACCCTGCGTTTACAACGAAACTCAAACCTCCTGGCTGACGGAATGAATCTGCGTCATCCGGACAGGTGAAAACCGGCAACCAGACATTTTCACCGTTTACGCCGCTATTAATCGCGAATGAGTACGGAGCAGCGGACCCACCTGCGACCACAGCATTTGACTTAATATTTTTCAGAATAGCGGTGGCGTCCAACGCTGGAAGCAGTTGCATCGGCCAACCAGCACCGTAAATGAAGCCGGTTCCATTTGCATTACTAATGGGTATATCGCTGGTGAGGTATGGCAAGCCACCACCAGTGTTGGAAGAAAACGCAACCATTGCCAAACCGACTTGGCGAATGTTGTTCAAACATTCCAACTTTCTCGCGGCTCGCCTTGCAGATTGGACTGCGGGAGCGATGAGAGATGCTAGGACAGCGATGATCGAAATTACGACGAGGAGTTCGATCAGGGTGAAGCCGCGGCGCGGCTGGCGTTTTGTCGAAAGGCGTAGACGTGTCATGACAGACTCTCCAAATAGATGTGGGCGACAGGTTTCGAACAAGAATTTTAAAAGTTCGCTTCTGGTCGAAGCCGCCATTCGACTGCACCGCGCAACCGCATGAACAACTTAGCAAATCAGAAGCCGCAATTCCAATGTTTTTTTTAGTCTTTACAGGATATCGAGTTACCGAGATTAACAGCTTTTCCGTCCAAATGGACAGTGTGTTAGATTTTGCGTCGTTAGCCTCCTCTCGCTAGCGCGTTTTCACGCTGATGTATGTTTTGAACCGCATCGACGGAAACATCAATTCAGTTCAATGTTTGACGATACAGAACCAGATCTTTCCACCTGATCCCGTTCAGATTCGCTCGAAGGCCCGTGGTATCGGTATTCGGCTGGAAACTATAGCTGTTCGGACTGACCGCATTGGCAGTACCACCGTTGTTTGTCGCAAGAATCTTCATTTGCTCGATCGCCCCCGTGCGATCGACGATGAAAAATCCCCGATGAGTCGGTGCATCATCCAGACGACCGCCGATCTGCACGGCTGTCGCTCTGGTTTGATTCTGACCAGTGCCGACATAACCGTAAACCTGGACCGCTTCGTAGTACTGAACCGTAATGTAAACTCCAAACGAATTACTGCGGGTCGTCGTGTTGTTCAGAAACTTGGACATCAACCGAAAGCGAGACGAGGGATGAAGTGGATTCCCGCTCGCTTCGGCCACAATCTGCGGATTACCGCCACTCGATGGAATATGATCCGTGTTATTACCGACTTCAAACAGCCGACGCGATTCATTCACGTTTGTCGCCGAGACAGAATCGATTGGCAGCGATCGGAAAATCGTATTTTCAAGTTGGCTATCGAGATTTGCCCCCGCAGTGATACTTACAGCCTGTGGCCCCACAGCATCAATACTTCGGAATGGCCGCGAATTGGCCGTACCTGGAACATAAAGCGGAACTAATTTGTTCGTGCTTGGATCGATAAATCCTGCCACAGGATCGGCGGCAAATGCCGTCCCATTTGCTGGTATGACGTAACGTGAATCTCGGGCTTTGAGGAATTCAAACCACCACTTCCTGCCGGTATCTGACGGATCGGCGGAATCGAGATACGGCCCGGCACTCCCCGACAGGTTAATACGGGGATCTTGAATCACTTGATCGTCATCAATCAAGGCCGCTAATACCTGCGGGTCGCGAATCATGTTCAGATTCAATTGTCCATGGGTCTTAGGCCAGCCAAAGAACTGCGGATACCCAAACGGTGCCGAAAACATCATCGTTGTCGGATAGGAAGTCACTGGCGAGCTCGGCACGGGTGGATTCGTCGTCGGAGAATAGGCCGTTGGGGCATACGACGTCGCACCAGGCATCCCGGCATTAGCAAACGTGACCGGGACACCATAATTCGGGATCGCTGTTCCTGTGGTGATCGCCCCAGAAGGAGGACTACCACTGATCGCGGCATGCTGATGGCTGCGGTTAGGAACCTCCAGAAAATCAAACAGGCGATACCAGCGATTCCCGTAATTGGGCGTGACGTTGTTTTTAGCGTAATCAGGATTGTCCGGACGCAGGAAACGGGCCGCCGCAATCGTCGGATAATATAAGGAATTTGCTTCATAAAACTCGCTGGTTGAGATGCTAGGCGGGTTATTTGGACCTGAACCGGGACTGGCGACGTTGGCGAGCGCCGCAGTCAGGTTATCTGACCCGTAGAGAGGCAGTTGCAGCAATTCGCTCAGCGAACCAAAGTCGCGGTCATTATGCAATTGCCATGCGACGGAATTGAGATTCGCGTTCGCCGCAGTGGTGCTCGCAGCATTGATCGTGTTCTTATCCAGCTGTGTGTTCGTCGACGTTGTTGCACTGAGTAGCGACAAGGATCTAGGGTAACTATTCGCATTCTGAAGGGCTGACGTAACTGCACCGGCGCCCGCAGCATTTGCTGGCGGCGTCACACTGCCGATAGCGACATCTTTTGTTGCCGCGGCTATCCCCGTAGACGACGTTTTATCAACAGGAGCCCAAACGAAATTCTTCGGCACGTCTGGACCGGCAGCAGCCCGTCTTTCAAGTATCAGCCTGACTGTGTTATTCGGATTTGCTGCAAAAAGCTTTCCTAATTGAACTGCAAAGGCGCCAGGGGTGGCTGCTGGTGTGTCATTAGTCCCTGTTGTCACCAGGAAACGGTTCTTGCCATCTGGGTAACTCCACACAAGATCAAGATTGCATCTTGGGATCATGTCTTTTGGATCAGTTGTTGGCGTGATGGGTGAATCGGTCAAGCCCCCCGCAATGTTACTCGACGTGGGAACGGCAAGCGGAAAAGAGGTTCCCATCAACGAAGTATCAGCTCGAAAGTCGCTTGTTCGGGCGGCCCCCATGGCCTTGTCGGTACCATCTTGCGATGACACTGAAAATACCGCACCGGGAAGTAAGACGGGATTTGTGCCGCCGGTCGGATCGGTCGAAAGATAATTACTTGCTGTCGCGCCGGATGTCTGTGTCAAACCAGGTAGAAAGTAAAGCGTGCTATAAGTCTTGGTTTCATCCGTAGGCGAGACCATACGGACACGCCAATCCGCCGTTGTGGTTGCGTTTGCCGTGGTGATATTCGGGGACGAGGCGAGCGCCACAGGGATCGGCGAGACGTTCTGTAATTCGAAGAATATGTACGGACGCCCTTCAGGCACGGTCTGAGAGTCGTCAAAAATTGTCATATTGCTATCGGTACCCACTCGCTGCACGATAAATGCCGCCGCTTCTGAAAATGTCAGCAACTGACGTTCAACTCCATAGACAACATTGTCATCAGCATTCCCCGCTATCCCGTCAATACCATACATATAGTCTTGCGTGCCGGCCGAAGTTGTTTGCCATCCCTGGCCATTTTGTGAGAGATCTGTGTCGTAGTAAAACGCGGTGACGATGTTGTCAGCGTCTAACGCGTCGACCAGATTCACGGCAAACTGAGCCATTTCTTTCGCCTGGGCCGCAGTCGGAGGTGTCGGGACATACCGATAATCAGCATCACCACTTGTTCCGTTTGCTTGAACAGAGCAGAACGTATAAAGCAGCGTATAAATGTCACGCGCCATCTTTTGCCGGGCCAAGGCCGCGCTGGAGTCGGAAGGAGATGTCTGCTCGGGCAGCGGGGCGAACCCGTATTGAGTTCCCGTTAGTCCATCCAAATATAGCCAGCGATTAACGTTCAGCTTCTGTGAAACGATGCCCCCGTTAGTCACCTGCTGAAGAAAGGAGTACAGTTCCTGTCGATAGGGGTTTGCCGTTCCGTTTGTGAGTGACGGTGGAAAACCTGTTGTCAGCACTTCCCACGAACGCAGACCGCCAGCAGTGGGATTACCACCCGCTGGAGTTGTTACGCCGCCAACCTCAGCAACCCCTAAACCAAATTCGCGGCGATCCTGACTGACGGTTGTCAGTCGCTTACGGATTGTGGGAGCATTCTGGCTTGCCACGAGGTTCCCTGGCATCAGATCCGCCAGTCGCGATCGTGAATCCGTGAGACGACCGTCCGCAGAACTTCCCTGCAGGAACAACATTTCTTCCGGGCCAAACACGGCGTCATTCGAGATTGAGCTTGAAAAAGATCCCGATGCCGTTGCGGTCAATCCCAGCATGGGGGACGGTGGCAGGAACGATGGTGGAACGGGGCTTGGCGATCCCGTATAGGTCGTCAGGTTGTAAAGATAATTCACGAAGTTCGTATACGATGAGGACATCAACACGGGATCGATGATGGCTTCTGCGGGATCGTCGAGCAACGAATCTGAATGTGAACCCGACATCAACCATTGGTAATAACCCGTCGCCTGCTGATCCCCCCAGCGAACGCCGCCGCCTGCCGAACCATTATACGAGTGATACCCCTGGTAAGCGGGCCATGAGAGCCACGGCGTGATTGGTTTTCCGCTCACTTTGTAATCCAGCGAATAAATCGCACTGGTTGCTGACGGGTTGGGAGAATAATGCGCAAATTCGGGGTATTTCCCATACACAGCCACATCGTCAGATCCGCTCCAACCCTCTTCTGAAATGTCGTCAATAATCCCGTTCGCGTCATCATCCTTCTGGGCGGCGCCCGGCTTTCCATCTGGACCGAATGAATATCGCTGGAACGCCTGACCGGAACCGCGGAAGTCCAAGGGGGTGCCCCAACGCGTGTTATAGATCGCCTCGCCCTCATTCACATTATTGTTGTCGTCGGGGTTCGGCAAAACCGAGTTAGCACCGAGTGGCCAGTTTGTCGGTACTCCACTCGCCCAGGTCGTTGACAGACCGGGTTTGGGCAGGTCCGTCAGCACTTGCGAACTCGCATAGTTCCACAAACGTGTCGGATCGCCTTGTCGGCCAGCATAAACGCTGTTGATCGCCCCATAAAGATGGGTCGCCGACGGAGCCAGACCCAATTGAAAGCCTGCCCGTCCGACATTCAACAGCAACCATTCCAGATTGGCCAGTTCTGTAATCGATCGTCCCGGCTGCGACAGACTGTACGTGTTGATACTCGTATCAAACTGTTGCAGGAAGTAACTCAATTGGGTCGCCGCTTCGCTCCCCAGCAGTGACGTATCCAGGTTCGTCGCATTACGGTCAGGGTTCGCGGTCAATGCCCGCTGAATGTTGATTTCGTAGGTACTCAACCCAAGATTCGACTTGGACAAGCTATCAGGCGTCGAGACCAGACCGGTCCATTTATTACCCGAATAGGTTCCTCCCGTCTGGCGAAATCCGAGTTGGGTTGGTGGTACTGCTGGCGGGGTCGTGCCTGAGTTTATCGACCCCAAACCCGCGGGCCCGGTGAGATTCAGATTTCCCGAAAGATTGCCGGTCGCGTTAACGTTCAGCAAGCCGTTCAAGTCGCGAATGCTGATGGCAAACAGCGGCACAACCAGCTTACCGTCACCCCGGCGAACCGGAGGAAAGCCAAGATCCATCAGGATCGCATCCATCACACCATCACCATCCGTATCGACATCCAGATCGATATCGCCAGCAACGACCGAGACATTATTGGGGGCGGCCCCTGCACTTGGGGTCCAGACTCCAAGACTTCCGGGGGTGGCTAAAAGCGAACTTTCGGGTGGTGCGAATGACCCAGGAATAGTTTGGTTGTTCACCTGAGTCTGTGACACAAGTGAGGTAAACGGCCGCCGCAAGGAAACGCCACCGTTCTTCAGGGCATAATACCGAATTGAATTGATGTACCTGGCAAGCGTCGTTGTCCCATTCTTGTCCTCAAAAATCGGATTCCCGCTTCCGTCGACGCAGACATGGCTTGGATGCGGCCGCATCACCTGATTTGCAAATGCTGGCAACTGATACCAGTCGTCAAGTTTACCATTTCCGTTTGTATCTTCCCCGGGAATGCTCCCGTTTGCGGGATCAAGGTAGCCATTGCGATTGACGTCCTCAAGCGGAACCGTTCCCCCAAGTCGCAGGTATTGGGGCCGCAGGTACGACGGAATGATCACGCGTCTGGAATTGGCGGTGTTTGCCGAGCTGTCTAATGCTATTCCGTCGTACGACAGAAACAAACTGTCGATATTGGGTGAGTTATAGTTAACGTCCGGTTCGGGAATATAAAAATTCAAGTTCGCACTTGTGTTTCCCGTTCCGCGAAAGATCTTATAATTCGTCGATCCTATATGCCCCCAAACGGCATCCGCTGTAACAGAGCTCCAAATTCCCGAATTCGCCGCTGGCGAATCAACAATATTTAACAAAAGCGGATTGTCATTAGGATCATTGTTAGTACCATTAAAATTCATATCGACATGCGGCTGTCCCGCCGAGTCTTGTATCAGGTTGACCCCTTCCCCATTCCAGGGAATTCCGTCTCGACCGAACATATTCGCCAGCAACGAATGCCGCCCACCCCAAAGAATACTCTGAGTATACGCGTCGGGAGGGCCCAGAATGATCTGCTGGAGCGCGAAGTCAAATAACGAATCAGGTTCCAGCGACGGGGCTTTCAGGACCTGGGCCCCTTTAGCGAAGGATGTCGCATTCTGCTTTTCTTGTTTGGCAAATGTGTAGAACACAAAACCAAGGAAGGCGAGCATCCCCAGTAGTGCAACGACGATGATCAGGGTTGATCCACGCCGTGTCTTGATCCGGGCGGGATACCGTCGAGCAAATGGAATTGGTTGCATAGCGGACCTTTGACTACTGACGACGACCGTTGCCCGAACGGTCATCAACGGGACATAAACTTTTCGACGTTTCGACACTGCAGCGATCGAGTCACGAGCGCTGCAGGTTGAAAACGCTATTCTTCAGGAGATTCATTCGTAACGCTGACTGGCTTCAAGCGATCAACAAGCGACTGAACGACAGTCATCTGCCGAACCTGGTTGCTCGATACATCGCGGTAATTGATGGTGATCTGAATTGCGGAAAGGGGTACCGCAGTTCCAGTTGAAAAATTGAAAGGGACATAGGGAGGCTCATTGTCATTTGTTTTCGACCCGACGCTGGCAAGCGGATGCCAGGTATCAAACCGGAAATGACCGTCAGGGCCATAAGTCGTATTGAATCGACCAGCGGATGACGATCCAAACGTCGGTTTCGTCATACTCGCCCCAAGTGGCGCTCTGTCATCACCCAGGTCCACAAAAAACCCTGTATTCGGATCAAGCACTTTCACGTCGAACGTCAAGACGTTCGCCATCAAGAGATCTTCGCCCCGCCGATATGTCTGACCTGAGAATGCGGTGACCAGACCGGGATCAACGAGTGCCGTGCTGGAATTCACTTGGAGATTTTGCGTATCAAACGGGTTCCCACCATCGACGTTACCCGGATAACCAAACGCCGAATGCGCACATTCCTGCAAGACGAATCGCGTCGGGAGGTTAACCATATCCTGCGGAAAACCGGTGGAAGTGCTATGCCCGAATCGTAAATGAGGAACCCCAAGACTGATGGGGAACATCGTGACGGGGGTTTTTGTTTCATCAACCAGCATCACCGCAGGCTGACTGCTGTTGCTCATGGATTCACGAGTATCATGAAAGCGAATACCCTTCATGACGACGCCATTCGAGGTATTGACTCCGCCGAAGTAAAAAGCGGAAAAATCGAAGTCGCGCCAGAACGTCGACGAGTTGGCGGTATTTGAACTTCCGTAGTTTTCGGTCGAGGCCGTTGCCTGCCCCCAGAGAATCGGCGATCCATTCGAATAGGTTGGCTGAGCGTCACCACCATTGGCGGTGTCACGGATCAAAAGGACGCGGCGGTACAAATTACCGTTCCGCAGGAAATAGCTGATTTCTGCCGTTGATGAAATCGCCACGCTGTTTGCAAAAACACCGTCATCAAAATCGGGGTCTGATTCGGAAAGATATAGCGTACCCCATGGTGCCGTGGCACCTGGAGTTGAATCATGGGCTCTTGTGTTAAAGGTGCTCGACGAGAACGTAATCGTTGTGACATTATTATTCAGACTGACTGCTGTTGGAATATACCCACCATTATTTGTCGCACCCGAAGATGATGTACTACCCCCAATCCAAAGTGGTCTCGAAAGCGAGATCACTGATCGCAAATCGCCGGAAAGGTTAATGGTATTACTCGTCAGACTCAGGATCGTCTGTCCGCTGAGTGCCGCCGATCGACCCACAAACGGACTACTGTTACTCGCGTGCAGTGAAATATTCACAGATGCCGTGAACTGCAAAACATCGTCTTCGCCGTTGCCCGGATCCCCTTCGTCAATCTCAAAATACCCTGATCGACGAGCAAGGCTGTGCCCAAGTTGTCGTGTATCTTCATTGGCACGGAACGGCAGAACATCGCGAAACGTCCGGCGATCCAGATCACCGCGAAGCGTCATTGACAGCAGACGCCCTCTTTGATCGTTTTCGGCGATTCCGCGCTGCTGTGATAACGTGTCGGTCGCCATCACGAAAATTTGCGCGAACATCGACATCATCAATAAGACGAGGCCAACAACGACGAGCAATTCCACCAGCGTAAATCCGGAATTTCGGTCCTGTGTCCGGCGATCGGCGTTTGTAGTGACCTTTTTCATGATTTGACTCCGCAGACAATGCACATCATCGAAATGAACTTAAGACACATATAAGGCTGCTGTGATATCTGACAAACGGATTTGCCATTTCGACGAGGTTGACTGAGTATTCGATTCAGCGACGTTCTGTTTTCGCGATAAACGTCGACAGCACACACTTCGAAACTAATTCTGTCCCGTACGAATGCCAAGGGGATAGACTTCCACAATCCCCTTCATAAAAACCCCCGTCGGAGTTATTCCACTAACATCCGTACGAAGATCACGGTCTAATAAGATTCGTGGGTTAGATTTCGAGTTTTCAGGATAATCAACAATCCGATACCACTTGAGCAACGACGCCTCAAGCATGTAGCTTCCCTTTTTAAGAAACGGTGTGCCGGTCACATCAACTGTCCGATTATCATCGGAGCCAGGCCAGCCAACTTCGCCTGGGTCAGGAATTGTCATTTGCACATCCTGCCAATCGACCAACCCATTTCCATCATCGTCAACGCCGGCGACGCCTGGCTTACCATCAAACCCGTTTGAAACCAAACTCAAAGTTAATGGTTGCTCTTCGGCGACGTTAAATGAACGGTTGAAGAAGACAGCGACATCAATTTCTGACGCCCAACTAAACGTGTCGTTTGAAAACTTGCGGACTGAGTTTTTTGCGACCGTCATCAGCCAGGTGAACCGCCGTGTCTGCACTTCGACCCGCGCCTTGATCGGAACGAATCCTGAAGGCAAATTGGGCTCGGTGATTGTGCCGTCGGTCCAGGCGAGAGTTAAATTTGTCCCGTTGACCCCGAGCACACTGCGTATGACAGCAAATTTGCCCGTCACATCGACCAGAATCATTCGATATCTGGCATTGCTCGAGTTCGAGTTATTGGAATTCCACGGCGAAATCGTTGTCGGGATTTTGGCCACGGTGATCTGGGACGGCGAGGACGTGTAATCGGTCACATTCGTTTCAAATAAGTCCGTCCACGAATCAGGTAGCGACGCAATCTGTTGTGCGCTGTCGACGGTAAGGAAGGGATTACCGTTGTTTTTCGGCAGCGGGAACCGCGAGATGGAACCGACACCAGCATTCCCATATAGAGTCGATGGCATCCCAATACTAGCACCCATGGGATCAATCAGTCCCAGCGAGCCGACAGGAACCCAGTTCAAAATATTCGGACTGGTTTCAATCACGGCTTCAGCGTTGTTTCGTAAGAAGACTGACTGCGTTAACTGCGTTGCCTGAGCGGTACGCAGAATGGAGATGGGCAACAGCGTCGAAAGGAGCGCCACGCCGATGCTCATGATCATCACTGACACAAGAACTTCGATGAGGCTCACACCCGGTCGTGGGTTTGTCGACGATTGATGAATTGGTTCAGGTCTGCGTTTCATTTGTTTGCCACCCGCCCCGACTCAGCAAAAAGAAAAGGATCAGCGGCCAGGCTCGGATTGCCCGAACTCGACTGCGGCACAGGATTGATGGGATAGACCGCCACGTTTCCCGTACGAGTGGTAATCGTCACAATGATTCGGTCTTTCGGCACGATGGGGGGTGACGGAACCGTGTTTTCGGCAGGAACCAACGGCAATGAACTCGCCTGATATGTCGAATTTCGTCCATTTAGCGTAGCCGTTGACTTCCATTTCAAGACATCGCTGGCGTCTGAGATCAACAGGTGGACTATTCCGTACGCACTGGCGTCCCCGACAACCGTTCCCCGAGGGGTAAAGAGAATATCCATCTGCGGCGAATAAGACTTCGTCAGACTTACTGGGCGCCATGTACTCGGTATCTGCGAACCATCCAGATCGATCACTGTTCCGCGAGGCAACTGGACCGGTTGAGCGTCACCCAACGGCGTCGAAGCTAATTCAAGTGTAAACGAAATCGGATTAACCGTTCCCGCGAGATCAGAATTGGGGCGATTAAGTATGAGAGATTTGATCGGGGGTGTTTTTGTAGTGTCAGTTTGGATCGCGGAAATCGTAAACCACGACCCGGTGTCTCGTGGAATTTGAATTCGATTTCCAACCTTCAAAAACCCGCGATTAAAAAGGTTGAACCAGGGAGTCCCCGAGATCAAATTAATAATTCGGCCAGTGCTATCAATCGTCAACATTCCGGTTTCTCGCTGCGGCGCACCGATATATTGAACGGCACTGACGGCATGATTGTCATTTGGATCCAAGAGAAGTCGAACGCCACGCACTTCATTCGCATATATCGCCTTGTCGCGAGCACCCATCAAAAACGACTGGAGCTGTCGGCCACCGGCGCGCATTCGATCCGCGTTATACGAAAAATTCACAGAAGCGATCGTCACAGCCGCAAGTATGAGGACGATCGCCAACACGACCAGCAGTTCAACCAACGTGAAAGCACGTCGTTTCGACGTTTTCAAGTTCTTTGCGTATTGTATTTGCCGAAAGCGCCGCATGGCTATTTACCCCCCGCGCGCTGATTTAAGTTCGTAATATTGTCAAATAACACCTGCAAGCTTTTATTCGCTGTCGGCGTCAAAATTGGCGCGGCTAAATACCCGAAGTTTGCTGAGGTTGGCGTCGTCCCTGATGGGGAACCCGCTGGGACAACTGGGACATCAGTTGGCTCAAACAAACCGAGTTGCTTATCCGGCCCCGCCGAGACAATTAAAGGCGTATGAAAGGTGTAGAAGTCATGCACGCCCACAACAAATTGTGCTCGTCGAGTAGCAGTTATCGTCGCTGTCGCCTTGGGATCAAACAGCCAGGCGGAAAGTTGAAATGTTGGATCATCAGGATCGATATTCAGTGACTCGGGATCGTCAGTATCAGGAAAACCTAAAGTTGTATAAGGCAATGCCCCTCCGTTCGCAGCGCTAAGACCAGGCTGACCATCAGGACCTTTGGAAAAAGAGCTGGTCGGGTCAAATGGAGGGAGGTTTGCAATTAACAGGGACGCGGGTGTCGCGCCAGGGAAATTGGGATTCGGACGAATTGCCGGGCTAAACGTTGCAGGATTGCTATTGGAACCTTCCACCCATCCTTTGGGGTCTTGCGATCCGTTTTGATTGATGTCGTCGAATGCTGATGACCCGGATGCCCCGGAAAAATTCTGTTCACCACAGCGGATCAATCGAGTCGGCCACCGGTAAAATCGGATCGGTTCTCCCCAAGCATCCACTAGACAAGGAAAACCACCTGTTTCTGGCGAAGTTTTAATTTCCGCCCCTGTAAATACATCGTCCGTGGTCGAGGGCGCACCAAAAGTCTCACCCCTTAATAACAGTGCATAAAGTATGATTCCGGATTCAAATTTGGAATTATATGGTGCTGGTAATAATGGGACTGGAAGGGGGTAAGTCGGCGATGAAATCGGGAAATCCGGAAACAAGCGTTTCACTTGCGATGCATCCAGTTCGACGAACGCTTGCGGAAACGCTCTTTTGTATCGCGTCTTCCGAAAGATGACTTCCGCCAGATTGGGAGTCATCTGATCGTATGGGTTATTCGCGTTCCAGTTGTTGGCACCGAGTGCTCCGGCATCGGAAAAATCAAACTCACGAAATGCCCGCACCCGATCCTGGATGATGCCACTGGCCTTCGCGACTGTCGTCGCCGAGGCTGCTTCTCGCGCACTGACAATAAATCGGTACGAAGCAGCGGTTAACAATGCCATCATCAGCGCGATGACCGCAATCGCGGCCAGCAACTCGATCATCGTAAAGCCATCACGGCGATTTTTCGTGTTGCGGGACATGTTCGAAACACCTGGAAGCGAAAACAAGCGAATTCAATAAAGCGACAGGAAATTATGGTTGCAGTTGGCCGTTTGAAAAGTTGGTAATGTTGTCCAATTCCGGCTGGCGTTCTTTGATGGTCGGTGAACCCGAACTCGCGGTCGGAAGAGGGTCTGTTGTCTTAGGCAAATAAGGCCCTCCATACCCGTAAGCGCGATCGTATCCGGGGGAAATAATCTGGTGCCCATTGGGCTTCCAGGGTTGACTGGTTAATTGTGAACCCTGAAGGTAGGGACTGGTCAACGCACCCCCACCAAATTCCGAAGCAGTTGCATAACCCTGACCGTCGTAACCGCTGTAATAAAGGTAGGGATTCGTTTGGGACGGAAGATTGTCTTTGTATTCAGGGAATCCGTTCTTATTAACATCAGTAAACCGGGATGGAACGAACTCAAAAAGTGGCGCTTCGCGACTGGACCCACCCCGATCAAACGGACTGGCCGGATTCTTCGAGAAACCAGTGCACGGACCGATCTGCCCAGCGATGTTGTTTTGAGCCGTCGGACCTGTAGCATCATTGCCATTCACCCCGCCGAGAAAGAAAACCAGACATTCTCCGACGCTTAGGGTGATAATCTCCGTTTTCGTACCGTTACCATTGATATCATGGTCACCGAAATCATAATTCGGCCAAATCTGACGAATCAGCGCCGCACTGTTCTTCGTCGCCGTAGTGCTGGTCCAATCAGTACCCTTTTCACAAAGGACAATACTACTTGGCGGCTCGATTCCATGATCCGCTTTGAACTTGGCAATCGCTGAATCAAGCTGGTTGATTTCATTAACTACCCCCGCAATGCGAGTGTTCTTGATCGCACCGCCAATCGCAGGCAGGATCAACGCCATCAGGATCGCGATGATCACGATCACGACCATCAATTCGATCAACGTGAACCCGCTTCGACGATCGTCTGTTTTCCGCGTTCGAGATCCCACCATGATTCATTCCTAATATTAATGCCGGGCGTAATCTGGGTGTAGGAACCCGCGAGCCGAAGCGGCTAGAGAGTAGTCACGAGAAAGTAGTAAGTAGAGAATTCAATGAATTAATATCATTTTTTTTAATCTGTCTACTTTCCACTTTCGTTTCATCAACTTTCTAGTCGCTTCGACTCTCCTGGCTTGCCTCGTTTGTTATGACAAATCGTTCAACAGCTTGATCAGGGGCATGAAGAGGGCGATGACGATGAAACCGACGATCAAACCGAGGATCACCACCATCAGTGGCTCCAACAGGTTAACCAGACCTTCCACCAGCACCCCGACTTCTTCGTCGAACACGTCCGAGACTTTATAAAGCATCGTATCCAGGGCACCGGTTTCTTCACCGACGTCGACCATGTTCACCACGATCTCGTCCACCGTTCGCGTTTCACGCAGCGGAACCGCCATCGATTCCCCTTCGCGAATCGCCGCGATGATATGTTCATAAGCCTTATAAAACACCGCATTACCTGCCGTATCACGAGTAATCGACAGGGCCTCCAGGATCGGCACACCGGATGCCACCAGCGTTCCCAGAGTTCGACACGTTCTCGCAATAATCGATTTTCTAAAGATCAAGCCGAGTAGCGGGATTTTGAGTGAGATCCAATCGACGACAAACGCCCCCGTTTTGTTCTTTTTGATAATTTTGATCATTAACCACAAGGCAAACGGGATCACAGGCCCGAGATACCAGTAGTTCACAACGCTGTCACTGCACTGGATCAGCACGACCGTAATACCAGGCAATTCGGTTCCGAAGTCGTCGAAGATCTTTTTGAATTTCGGAATGATGTAATACATGATGAAGCCGACGATCAGAGTGGCGACCGTAATAACGGCGCACGGATAGATCATGGCCCCCTTCACTTTTCGCTTCAAACTTTCAGACCGTTCTTTGAATTCGGCCAATCGTTGAAGAATGACTTCCAGGGCACCGCCCGCCTCACCCGCCTTCACCATGTTGACGTACAGGTTGTCGAAGGCCTTGGGCTGTTTGGCCATCGCCTCGGACAGCGTACTTCCTGATTCAATGTCGTCGATGGTACCAATCAGCGAACTTTTCAGAGGGCCTGGTTTACATTGATTTTCGAGGATACGAAGGCTTCGCAGAATCGGCAGACCAGCGTCTTGCAGAGTCGACAATTGACGGGTGAACGTACAAAGCTGTTTGCCGCTGACGCCACCGAAGGAAAAC
>CAIOKO010000276.1 GCA_903858935.1 uncultured Schlesneria sp.
CGAACACGACCGTTAAGCTCTTGCGGCCGATGATAGTGCCGACCAGCGTGAAAGTAGGTCATTGCCGGGCATTTTAATAACCCTCACACTTCCGTGTGAGGGTTGTTTTTTTCTTTGCGTGTCGGCGTCTCGTCCCTCAGCGTCTGGTCCCTCAGTGTCTGGTCGCTCAGCGTCTCGTTCCCAAGCTCCCGCTTGGGAACGCATCTCTTGGAAGCTCCGCTTCGCGATTCGTCTGGCGACCATGCAACTCATGGTTTCTTTGCATTTCAGCTGAATCGCATCAGCAGTCGTCTAACCGATCGAGAAGCAGAGCTTCCAGGAGGTGAGTTCCCAAGCGGGATCTGGGGATCGAGGAAAAGAACGCAGCTTCAAACGCTCCTGCTCCGGAACGAACCGCTTCCAGGCTTCGTTTCGCAGCGGCGGCCCACGGCACGATGAGAGGGAACAGGGAGACTCTGGGCCGCTACAGCTCGACGCGTTGCTCGAAAAATCGGCGCAAATAGGGCGAATTCTTCTGCTCAGCGCGGCTTCAGAAGAGTATCACGCATGGCAACATCCATCGGTTTTTTGCCGAGCCAGATCGAAAAATATGCCGAGGCGAATTCCGCCCCGGGTACCAGTCCCTTCTTTTTGCCGTTCAAAGCGAGTTCGGTTCCGATTCCAGGAATATAGGTCAGTGAATAACGATCGCCCGCTTTGACATTTTCGTAAAGGGCATTCATCTCGTCGATTTCAGCACGAATAGTTTCCAGTCGTGTGGCCGAGATGTTTTCTGCCAGCAGTTTGTCGGCGGCTTTCGCAATCTCTTTTCCTTCCAGGTTCCAGAAGTAGTGAATTTCAATCCGCTTTGGAACGTCCTTAAGGACTTCAGCCGGCTTCACTCCTTCTCCCAGATACAAAGCGGACACTATAGCTTTGATGACAATCTTGTATCGCATCAGTGCGACGTTATTCAGCAGAAGGCGCTGACCGCCATTTGTATGGGAATCCTTAAACTCAACTCCTTCAATAAGAGCGACATAGAGATTTTCGCGAACGCCGACAAACGCTACGGCACCGAACAATAGGGCAAATATCCATCGTTTCATAAAACGTCCCTCCCCGTCGATTGACGGATTCGTCCGGTCAGGAAGTCGACCTCATGCCTGAATTCAACAAACGACTCACCCAAATCTTTTATCAGAGAAATGAAACGAGGGACATATTGAACGCGCAGCTGCCTTGCCATCTAAACATGCAATTTGGTCGCCGAACAGACGCGACCGCTCAGAGCAAAGATAAGTCGCAAGCGACCTGGCGAAGCCATGGCACAAGGTTGGAGCCCATGCGAGATTCCCCTACGCAAATAGCCATACCGGCAAGATTTCGTTATGGGTCATCCAGAACCTGCGGAATCAAAACGATGAAGGACTCGGGCGGGGCGGTGAGGCGCAAAGCCAGCTAATTAAATCGTGATCCCAGTGTTTTCTTGAACGGGAGGTCATTGTCCGAACGCGGTCCATTTTTGCAGATCAGGCCTTTTTCTTTATAGCCTTCGGAATCTTCGGCTTCGGGGCCATTGGCACAACCGGAACTTTCCGGTCCGCAAGCTTTTTAGCCTTGATACGGGCTTCTTCGGGGTCAATCAATTTAATTCTCAGCCGGCGGTATTCTTCGTTAGCAACTCGCATCCATTCTTTCAGGTCTTCTTTCTTAAGGTCTGGGCGATTTCCTTTTGCAGTTTTCATTGTCCATTTCGGCTTTCCACGTCCCTGCTCTTCCAGTTCCCATTCGGCTCCAATTTCATCCCAGATTTTGTCGAGGATTTTATCGTCCTCATCAGAAAGTTCGTCGAAGTTTTCGCACATGTTCTGCCCTTTCAAATTTGAAAAAGAGGGAAAAGACTTCTCCAGGTTGAGGTGGTTTTCGTCGCCGCGCCTGGCCGGTACTCGTTTAATCGAGCGTGTGAAATATGTGTAACAAAAATATCCTAAAATAGTCAAGCGATTCGCACGCGGACCGCTGGTTTTGAGTCGCAGAGCGGCGGCCGAGTCAAGGCAGGATCGCCTTCGCCCCAGGATGAAACGCAATAAATAGAGATAACAAGCACCAACGGGGCAATCGATTCGTATCAGCCTCCGTTTCGGAGCCTCTCAATCGAGAATAGACGCGGGATTAATCGCGATGATTGGCACGAACATCCAGTCAGGGTCGCCCCGAGTGGCAACGCCAGGGTTTTTCTCCGGCCTGCATCTTGATGTGCCGTAGCATCGGACTTCTTCGAGTTTGAAACACCTTCGGTGTAAAGCACCCTTCGCCGGGCCTGACCCAGGGTGCGCTCGCTGACGCTCACGCCCCTGGGCTTTAATATGTAACGCCGTTGGCGTACAGAGAACGAAACGGGAACGTGCCCCGGTTTCAGTCGCTTTTGCAGCCCGGTTTCGCGCTAAAGGTAAGATCCAGCTAATCGCCTTAGCCTCGAGTGATACGCTGTATTGGGCAACCCATGTTTCGAAGCGTTCAAATCGGAATGACCAAGCCGTGTATTGAACTCCGAAATCAAGTTTCTGCGATGGCCGACCTTGTTGTGTCGAGGGAACGCCAGCGGCGATGCTGAGCGTTAAAGACGAGTTCGACGTTGCCAGCACGGAGCCCTGGGCCGCATGCATGTTCGGAAACAATCCTCGCGGAAGCTGGCCGATCCCAGTGACATTCTACTTCTCGGAGTTGGATCGGCCGGAGAAAGTGAGATGCCGCTATGCCGACATGCATGTCTCTCGGAAGTCAGACGGTCTCGCGTACCGAAGAAGTGAGCGAACAATGCAGCAAAGCCAACGGCAGCGGAGTCGAAAAAGGAAGGTGGAGAAGCGGGGACAACTCCAGCAAACTAAAATACCTTCCCCGGTTTCTGTGTCCTCCGAGTGCAATACGTTGTCATTCGCCTTTTATTTTTGAAGATACCGGTGTCTTGCGGCTAGGCTTTGGCGCCCGAGTGGCGGATTTATGGTCTGATTCGCGATGCCGTCTGCGTAAATCATCCATCATCGCGCTGACATCGCCGTTAGATTGTTGAGCGTATGCTTCGCGAACGCGACGGACTTCTGAAAAGCATTGGGTCAAGAGTCATTATCATCCCCCAGGAGTTGATCAGGAGTCCAGATTATCGCTGTTTTGAATTGACCTTCCGACCACGGAAGCCATGTTGAGTCGGCGGTCGCGATATCCAGTAAAACGTTCGTGTCGAAGAGGATCTTACTCATTCGTCACCACGTCTGAGCTTCATCAGTTCTGCGGTGGTTATTCCAGGTTGGGCAGCGCCTCGGGCACGCTCAAGCCAAGCGTCGACAGACGGCGGAACACGCTGTTTCGCGCGAAGTGCTTCTAACCAAATCGCAAGCTCCTCGACCTGCGACGCCGGTAATTTCTCAATAGCGGACTCGATTTCAGAAATAGTCCTCATAGAAGAAGTCTAACAATCGAAAATCATCGACTCAATCCGAGAAAAACGTCTCCAGGTCAAAAATTCGGACGGTGACCCGAAAGCGAAGAAAAGAAAGATTGGAACACTTATCTGCACTCATCTTCACTAATCAGAAGATTCAAAAAGTCTTTTGATTTCTGCTGACTCTGATTCTTGCGATTCGTCAGATTCGTGGTCAGAACTCTACGATGGACCCCAAAAACTGGACCAGGAAATAAGATAGAATTTCAGTGGTTCAGTTTTGGAGGGGAAGATGCCCGGTAAGCGTAAGATTCGGAGCGGGAGTTTCAAAGCGAAGGTTGCGATCGCAGCGTTGCGAGAGCA
>CAIOKO010000277.1 GCA_903858935.1 uncultured Schlesneria sp.
TGCTCTCGCAACGCTGCGATCGCAACCTTCGCTTTGAAACTCCCGCTCCGAATCTTACGCTTACCGGGCATCTTCCCCTCCAAAACTGAACCACTGAAATTCTATCTTATTTCCTGGTCCAGTTTTTGGGGTCCATCGTAACTTGACCATCGCGTCACCCATATCTTCGAACTAAACCGAATAAGAACAAAGTCAGGAATCAGGAATTTGATTCAATACCTGCCACTTTGTTTTCTCTAGCAGCCATTGCTTCAACTCAATCACGATCTTGCCTGGGTCGTGCGTGCAGCGGGACGCAATTGAGACCTTGGCAATTGAGCGAAGAGGGCAAGCATCGTATACTGGACTTACGTGGAACGTTGGATGAAACGGATAGTTGCTGTGGGTTTATCTTGTACAACCCAAACAGCGTTCCCAAAACTTCAGGCCCGATAATAGTCTGCTGGGCTCGTCTATCGAACGGGTGTGCGACCGCCCGTGTATCAGCCGCAAATTTTTTGGGAGGAATGAGATGGCGTTATTGTGGTTCATCCTGATTGGCATCGCGGCGGGTTGGTTAGCTGGCCAGATCATGAAGGGTGGCGGATTCGGACTCGTTGGAGACCTGATTGTAGGTGTGATCGGCGCCTTGCTTGGTGGCTTTCTTTTCGGGCTGCTCGGGCTCTCGGCCACCGGGGTATTAGGAAGCCTGATCACAGCCACCGTCGGCTCTATTGTCTTGATTGCAGTGCTCCGTTTAATCAAGAAGTGACGTGATCCGAGCGAACAGTTTTCTCGCTCGCAGCAAGCCGCCGGTGCCGGCCAGGATCTTCGTTGAACGATGGTGGGGACATCTCCTTATTCCTGGAAAGCGGTATCCGTTCCTGAGGGGAATCCCAGTCGCAACAATCCTCGACCGACCGCCAAAATCACTCCAGCACAATACAAGCCGCTTAGGGCGGTCATCGTCCCACCCAAAAGATAGGTTAGACCCCATCCAGCCGTCGCGGTGAAGATCAGCGGCTCGGCAGCGGGATTGTTCAGAAAGGCTTGGATTTTCGCCGCTTGGAGGGGTGCGTCGTCCTGCGTGGATTGAACCTGGAATTTCGATTCACCTCCAATAATCGAGATTGATCCATCCCCCGCCATCGTCACTTTTCGCTTCCGAATACGATCATTTTCCGTACTGTAACCTTCTCGACTCGACCAAACGTCGCATTCCACCGTCAGCACAGGTTCAATCGTGCTCAGGCGACAGGGGATGACCAGCAAGAGGTATTGAATAATCCGTGCGGACGCCCCGTCATTGATCCGCCGCATTTCGATTGTTGTTCGAGGAACCATGTACGTCACGAAAGCCGGGACGACCAGAAATGCGAAGATCGCGATCCCTTGAGTGATCAAGATCGAGGCCCACGTTGGTTTCGGTGCAGCCATCCCATCCTCCAAACTTACCGACGATTCCTAATCAGGGGCCAGGCCGCAAGATCGATTAAATTCGATGACCAGGAAAGCGGCCATCGAACCAGACTCCGCGCGAAAATCCTGTTATCACACACAGCCTCAGTTTGACAACAGTTCCATCGGGAAATGGCGATACCGTGCAATTTGTGAATTGGCCTCGTCATGCGAAAGTAGTCACAGTGATTATCAGGCGTTAATCAATCCGCCAACGTTTAAGTTGTTGCTCGTCCAATGTCACACCCAGACCCGGACCCATCGGGCATCTGGCGTTGGGAGGTCCAAGCTGTAGCGGCTCTACCAGGAGATCAGCTTCGTGATACAGTGGACCAACCAGGTCCGCAGGGTAAGTCTCGCTGTCGATGGTGGGGAGCGCAGCCGCCACATGCAGCATGGCAGCAGTCCCGATTCCCAGTTCGAGGTTGCTGCCAATCGCACAAACAATTCCGGCAGCCTTGGCGACGTTGGCGATTTCCACAGTCCCTGCGATTCCTCCGTGTTTACCAGGATACACACTCAGTATGTCTGCGGCTCCCGCCGCACAGACGGTCCAGGCATCGGTCAGCGTAAAGACACTCTCATCAGCCATGATCGGCATTGGCACGGTTGCTCGAAGCGATGCCATTGCAGAGGGATCGTTCGGTGGAATGGGCTGTTCAGCGAGGAGAATATTCAGATCGGCCATCCGTTGAAGAGTGTGTCGCGCGGTCGTAATGTTCCAGCCACAATTCGAATCGATTGTGATCGGCATCTCGGGACCAGCGACTTCTCGCACGGTCCGCACCCGTGCGAGATCTTCCTCCGGATTGATTCCCGTTTTGACTTTCAGACACGTGACACCCATCTTCATGAATCGCTCTGCCAGTTGAATCACGGCATCCTTCTCAAGTGCCCCGATCACCAGCTTGATTCGCATCGTCTCTCGAACAGGCCCTCCCAGCAGTTGGCAAATCGGCATGTTTGCGGCTTTCCCCGCAATATCCCACAAGGCCATTTCCAGAGAAGCTTTGGTGAAGGGATTCAGCTTTGTAACGCGATCCATGCGATACCGCAGCCGAGTAATGTCGAGCGGGTTCTGACCGATCAATGCCGGAGCGAGTAGCTCACTGATCACGTTAAGACAAGTGGCACTCGTCTCACCACTCCAGCGCGGCGCGACGGTGGCCTCACCCAGCCCCACTAATCCCTGATCGGTATAGACTCGTACGATGACGTAATTGGACGTCGCATGAACGCCATGCGCAGTCTTGGTTGTGAGCCCCTCTTTGAGTGGGACCCGAACAGGAATCGCTTCAATGCGTTCAATTTTCATGGGGATTCCTCATTCGTTTTAAGTCAGCCTGACATCGAGACTGACAATTTCGATCGCCTCGATGCACTTTCTTCGGATCATTGTCACAGAAGTTCAACCGGTCAACTCCGTTAGTCACGATCTAAAACGATTCCTCGGAAGTCCGCAGAAGAAAACAAAGGTGTCAGGAATCAAAATGATAAACAGGTTCTGACAAGTTCGACGCAGTTCGACAGACTTCGAATCCCTCCATTTTTCGAGACGAGCCGGGCGGGATATCCCCAGGATTTTTCTTGTTTTATATACTCTTGAGGAACTTGAAATTGTAAGTGTCACCAAAGTTCCTCGGGTTCATGGAGCGGAAGCTCCTGGCGAACCGCTTGCAGCGGCTCTCGACTCATTCACTACTACTTTCTGCCGCTTCGGCCTGCTCTCGGACTCTTCGTTCTCTTCAGTTCTGCTGTCATCACGCGGCGGGATATTTGGTGTCAAAGTTTGTTCGAGTTCGTTCGACTTCGACCATTCCTCGTATTTCATAGAGTCTTTGCAATCATTTCCTCGCATTTTGGCGGGTGTTCGAGTTTGTTCGAGTTCGACAGACTTCGAATAACTTCGTATTTTCGCGATCCGTTTTGGCCTTATCTTCGGGAGGGCGAGGTCCCATCCCCAGCCGTCTTGTGTCTTCTACACGTGAAATCAAATTCGATTCAGGATTTTCAACCACGGATAACGCGGATGGGCACTGATAAA
>CAIOKO010000278.1 GCA_903858935.1 uncultured Schlesneria sp.
CCCACCAACTCTTAAAAATGTTGGGCCTCGAAGACTCGACCCACCCTTGGTCTTGACTTCTCGCGATAATTATCATCGCAGTTGAAGGTTGGAGTCTCAAGTGCGTTGATTGTTTGTGGGAGGCCGACAACGCATTAACGATGACATTCAACGAGGCAGGCTCAAGGCTCTTGCCAGGGGACTTGGCCTCCCTGTTGAATCCTGAGACGGAGTGCCGCACTGAGCTCTTGAAAGATTTTGGTTTCGCGATTGGCCAGATTCGTCGTTTCGAGAGGATCAGTCTTCAGGTTGTAGAGCTCGAGTGGCTGGAATGGGCTGTCCTGGATCAGCTTCCAGTCACCACGGACCAGAGCTTCGATGGTTTTTCCGCCGTAAGCCGGACCACCTTCTCTGCGGACGAAATACAGATCACGGACTGGATCGGTTTGCGGTTTACCTAAAATCGTTGGGAGAAAGCTGACTGCTTCCACGTCTGGCGCCGGATTAACTCCCGCCGCCTCGGCAACGGTCGCAAACAGGTCCATCGTGACAGCTATGCGATTTGTTTCGCTTCCCGGTGCAATATGACCGGGCCATCGGGCGATGCCGGGGACTCGCAGGCCCCCTTCGTACATGTGCTGCTTTTCGCTTCGCCAAGGGCCGTTAACCGCTCCTTGCCCGAGAATGCCACCGTTGTCAGAGGTAAAAAACACGAGAGTATTTTCGGACAGTTTCAATTGATCAAGAGTCAACAGGAGTTGCCCAATCCCATCGTCCATATGTTCGATCAAAGCTACCAGCTTGACTCGTTTTTCGGGCATCTTCGGCTGACGGCGTCGGACTTTCTCGATCCATTCCGGCGGGGGTTGAATCGGGTCATGCGGTGCATTGTAAGCAAGGTAGAGAAAGAAAGGCTGCGGTGTCTTATTTCCGTCGTTGACGGCGGCTCGATCTTTGACGTAATCACAAGCCCATGTGGTGAACAGGTCAGTCGCGTGTCCTTTTGGTTCGATCACATCCCGGTTTTTTCTCATGAAGTTCTGGCCCCCTCGCAGGTGCGTCAGATAGTCATCCATCATATCGCCGAGGAAGCCGTGAAACTCGTCGAAACCTCGTTCGATCGGAGTATTTGGCGATGCCAAACCCAGATGCCACTTCCCCACAATTGACGAATGATATCCAGCTGGCCTGAGTACTTGAGGTAACAGGACGGCCTGCGGAGAGAGCCAGCCCCATGAATTGTCTGGAGTATGCCGAATCACTCCGGGGACACCGACTCGATCGGGAACTCGGCCTGTTAACAACGCGGCTCTCGTTGGGGAACAAACGCATGAGTTTGCGTAAAAGTTATGGAATGTCATCCCTTCGCGGCAGAGTCGATCAATATTCGGCGTGGATATGTCTTTGGTTCCGAACGCGGAGTAGTCTCCTCGGCCGAGATCGTCCGCCAGGATGATAATGACGTTCGGAGGCGTTTGGGCGACGGCTTGGACGAATGACAAGAAACAGAACGAAATGAACAGAACCGTGAATCTTGTCATGTCAGGTTTTTCGCTTAAGACCGTAATTGGTACAGCAGGGGATTTAGAGGGAATGCCGGAACATCAACGTTACTGAAGAACTACCGAATTCAGCGACGAAAGACCAGTAGGTTGTGATTGAATCCGATTAGAGGGGTGGTGAGCCTATGCTTGATCGCGTGGGTAGGCAGAGGGGATCGGGTGTTCAAATTTCAAAATTGGTCGACGCACCCAAATTATTTAGGCAAACCGCATAATTGGCCAATTTTGGAATTGGAACGCCCGACCCCGGAATTTGCGCCCGCGGGCTAAACTCAGAAAAACTCATTCGCCCTTTTTCGGACGCTGATTTTTTGCCGCATGCGGATGTGCCTGTTCGTAGGTTTCTTTCAGGCGCTTGGTACTGACGTGGGTATAGATCTGGGTGGTCGTCAGACTTTTATGTCCCAGAAGTTCCTGGACGGCTCGAAGGTCGGCACCGCCATCGAGCATGTGTGTGGCGAAGGAATGCCTGAGTGTGTGCGGCGTTGTCAGTTTATCGAGGCCGGTCAGCATCAGATATTTTTCCAGCATCCGTCCGATGCTTCGCGTCGTGAGTCGGGTCCCAAATCGATTGAGGAACATGGCATCGTGATCTTCGGGACCGGCATCTGGCTGCTCCTTCCGGACTTCCAACCAGCTGTAAAGGGCCTTGGCGGCGTGTCGACCAATCGGTGCGATCCGCTCTTTCTTCCCTTTTCCGAAGACGCGGATGATGTTGGCGTCCCGATCCCAGTTGGCGATGTTCAGGCCAACCAGTTCCGCCACTCGGAGCCCTGCGGAATATAAGGTTTCGAGAATCGCTCGATCGCGCAACCCCTCTGGCTCGTTGGCGGGGGGAGATTCGAGCAGCTTGACGACCTGATCAGCAGTCAGGAAATGCGGCAGTTTGCGACCGACGCGTGGGGTGCGCAAGACTTTTGCGGGGTTCGATGTGACCAGCCCTTCACGCTGGCAATATCGAAAGAAGCTACGAAGACTTGCCAATCGACGGGCAATTGTGGTTTTGGCGTAATCACATTCGTGGAGGTAAGCAACATAGCCACGAAGCTGGGCGATATGAACCTGGCCTGGCTCAACAATTTCGCCTACGCGATCTCGAAAGTAGTCGAGCAGGCTGCCGAAGTCTTCGCTGTAAGATTTCAGCGTCAGCTCAGAAGCATTTCGCTCGATCTTCAGGTACCGCAGAAACCCATCAATGGCACCATACATGTTCTTCACAGCGCCCGGAAAAGGGGATGCGTATCAGGCAACTCAATTGATTCAATGATTGAATTGAAATTGAGGAACTGCTCGCTGCCTGCCTCTTTTTTTCAAGGCCACGTCATTCAGGCGGCTGAGCGGCGAATGCGGTTTTTGGGTTCCACAGCCCCTGTCGCATCGGCTTCACGCAGTTTGCGAACTCGCTGGCTGAGGGTTGCGGCATCATACCATGAAAAATTGAGTTCGGGATCAGCGGCATACTTACCAAGTGTTTGCAGCAATTGATCAGCGCTTTCGTCGTCATAGAGAAACACGAAGCGTTCTTGTCCCTTGATCAACGCGAGTACACTGACGCCTTGCTGTGGCATGACTGCCCCTTCCGTGGGTCCGATCTCGAAATTTATTATCAGTAAAAACGTCAGTCCAACTGGCGTTACGAAGGGGATATCGACCGATCTGCCGAAGCATTGCAAGTTTCTGCAACAACACGGACTCAGGTTGAAGACTCATGAGGTCCGCGTCGCGTGAATCGTCAGAAAACGCAGGTCGGTCGAGTTCGCTGCCGTGGTTTTTATCGGCAAAGTCGACGTAGAAGTTTAATTCTGCCCAGTCGTTGCAATCGTGCGCGATTCCGAAGAAAAGGGGGCAAACTACGGATTCTGATTAATCTGGCAAAATTTTCCGATTCGGAGGGGTGACGACTCACATTTGCGTGCCATAATTCGTTATAGATTGGGAAGATTGCGTTAAGATTGCGGCGCATCCCACAACCGAGTTTTTTACCAGCTGGAGCATCCGACATGTTTCGACCCGTTGGCCTGTTTGCCATTTTGGCAATCGGAGCGTCTGTTCTTTCGACGTCGGCATTTGCACAACAGGCTCAAACGCCGGCGGCGACACCGTCGAAATTTGAAACTCTGACGACTGGGATGAAAAAGTATGATGGCGGCTTTTGGACCATCTACACGAAGGACCAGCAAATCCTGGTCGAAATTAAGCAGGCTCAGTTGGGTCAAGACTTTCTGATGCTCAGTTCGGTGGCTCGCGGAGTGAGTCAGGGTCTGGTTCTAGGAGGGATGACCTGGGGTGACGATGTCTTGTGGTCATTTCGCAAAGTAGGCGACAAGATTCAAGTTCTTCGACGTCAGGTCAAATTCAAGGCCAAACCAGGAAGTCCTGAAGCGACTGCCGTCAGATTGGCTTACAGTGACGCTGTCCTCTATGCACTTCCGGTTCTGACCGACACAGGGAGTGGCCATCTGGTAGACATGACACGGATTTTCATGAGTGATGACGAGATGATCGGCCGGATGCTGAGTGCCTCGTTTGTGTTTGATCGAAGCACAATTGCTAACGTCAAAACGTTTCCCAAGAACGTCGAAATCGATATCGCGTGTGTCTATTCTCGCGACCCCTCAAATGAATCAGATTCCGTACCCGATCCACGCGGCATGCAAGTCATGATGCACTACAGCATCAGCCAATTGCCTCAGTCCGGTTACAAACCTCGCAAAGCAGACGATCGAGTCGGTTATTTTCTGACGGTGACAAAAGATTTCAGCGACAACAGCGACGACCAGCACTTTGTTCGCTACATCAACCGGTGGGATCTGCAGAAGCTTGATCCAGCCGCCAAGGTCTCGCCTCCCCGTGATCCGATCGTGTTTTATCTGGAAAAGACAGTGCCGGTGAACTTGAGGCCAATCGTTCGGGCCGGCATCGAAGACTGGAATAAAGCCTACGAGAAACTGGGCTTTGATAATGCGATTGAAGTTCGGCAACAGCGTGACGACGACACGTGGGACCCTGAAGATGTTCAGCACAACACTTTCCGCTGGATCACGGCCGAAGCGGGTTTCGCCATGGGACCTTCTCGAACGAATCCTCAGACGGGTCAAATCCTCGATGCGGATATCATTTTCGACGCGAGTTTTCTGCGATCATGGAAGTCAACTTACGAAAATTTCACACCGTCCAGTATCGGTGCTTTACTTGGTGACGAAGTCCCGGTCACTCGATCACGAATGTTGAATATTCCAGCCAGCCGTCGCCACAACGAGTGTCGATTGACCGAAGGAATGCAACAGCAGTCCGGATTTGCTGCGGCCATTTTTGCCGCTCAGGGATTGACGGAAAAGCGAGGCGAACTGCCAGAAGAATACCTTCAACAAGCGCTGAAAGAAGTCGTGATGCACGAAGTTGGACATACGCTGGGTCTTCGCCATAACTTCAAAGCGAGTGCCTGGAAGACTTTGGCAGAAATGGAAGATGCCGCAAAAGCCAATGAGCCAACTGTCGCCAGTGTGATGGATTATTCGCCCGTCAACATCGTTCCTGCAGGAGTGAAACAGCCCGCCTACTACACCACCACCCTCGGCCCATACGATTATTGGGCGATTGAATATGGTTACAAACCAATCAGTGGCGACGAAAATACAGAGCTCGCCAAAATCGCCGCTCGAAGTGGGGAGTCTGGCCTGGATTATGGGACCGACGAAGATACCGAAGCCAACGATCCCGATCCGTTGTCAATCCGATTTGATCTCGGAAAAGATCCAGTCGCTTATGCACAACGTCAGATCGCAATCGTGAATGCGATTCTTCCCAAACTGCTGGAGCGAACTGTTGAGAACGGCGAAGGATTCCAACGGGCACGCCAGGCATTTGGCGTCCTGATCGGCGAACACTATCGAACGGTTCGGTTCGCAGCCAAGTTGATCGGTGGAGTTCACGTCTATCGGGATCATAAAGGTGATAACCAGGCGCACGCTCCATTCAAGAACGTGGACGCGGCGCAGCAGCGTCTGGCGGCAAAACTGATACTTGAGCAGGGACTGGTGTCACACAAATTTGAGCCAAGTCTGCTGAATTCTCTCGCGGCGACACGCTGGTCGCACTGGGGTTCGCCGGAAACGAAACGAGTCGATTACCCGATTCACGATCTGGTTTCGGGTCTGCAAACAGGAATGTTGGGCGGGTTATTTAGTGCTCAGGTCTTGGCGCGGCTTCAAGACGGTGAATTGAAGACACCGGCCGGTGAAGATGCTTACACTCTTGCGGAACACTTGAAAACCTCAATTGAAGGAGTTTTCTCGGAACTGAATGCACCTCCCGCTGGTGAATTCAATAACCGAAATCAGTACATTTCGAGCTTCCGCCGCAACACCCAGAGAGCGGCATTAAGGCGACTAAGCGATATCGTTCGGAAAACACCCACGGAAACGTCAAGTCAGCTGAAACTGCCGGAAGACGCCCGGATGTTGGTTCGCGTTCATTTATCCGAACTGGCGACCCGAGCCGAAGCTGTCCTGAACAAAGCCGATTTGAAACTTGACGACTACACCCGGGCTCATCTGGCTGATGCCAAAATTCGGATTAAACAGATCCTGGAGGCCGAATCGGAAGACTTCGGCAAGCCACAAGGATCGGGCGGAGGTGGTTCCTTCCTGCTGCTTGGGGAACCGACAGCGAAGGACCGTCAGGAGCGAATCGAAATCGTTCCTGAAATTGATCCGTGATTTAGACGGCAACCCTAACAATCAGAGTTTGTTTTCGTCTGGAAATATCAGGGTAAATCAAACCTTGACTGCCGCCGCGGAAGGAGATCAGCGATTAGCCGTTGGCTGAGCGAAAGCGATGCCAACGGCTAATCGTTTTAGCGATGACTGTCGATCCCGGCGGGATCGCAATCTTCGGCGCTGATTTCACTGATTGAGTCGAAACTTAAACAAAAAAAGAGTCTGGAATCCCTTCTGGATTCGTAAATTTCAGGTCGATCGATTCCGATTGCGACTCTGTTACTCAGCCATCGGATTATGACTGTAGTCCCTTCGGCAGAAGACTTTTCCGAAGTGTTGAAAACAGATTCTTTGCCGAAGATCGATGTTTTTACGCGTCGTCGAAAGTAGTGCCCCGACATCTTTCACAAGTAGACTTCAGTGACGACGTTTGATGTTGTACTGTCTACTCAGTTCAACAACATCAGCAGTGTTTTTCTGAAAAATCGAAAACTGAAAACCGTAGCATTTCCAGCAATCATCGTTGGTTCCGGCTTGGCACTTGCTGTGCTTTGGCTCACTTCGCTCCCTCTTGGAATTCCAGGTGAATGGACGTGGGATCGTGTCCCTACGGAACCAGACCTGATGTGGAATCTGGTGGGTGCTGCGGTTGCCTCCGCGTTGTTTATCGCATTTGTCCTGAAGGGAAGTCATCGCTTAACTGGAACTGTCAATCGGTCGTGGTATCGACTTGAAGTCATCGCATGGCATTTCGGATTAGTTGTAATCAGTTTTGCGTGGCTTTGGATTATTCAAGAGTGCACTCCAGTAAAGAACAGGTTGGGGAAGGCCGCCTTCGTTTTGTACTACGCGAACTCGTCAGGCTATTTCACTCGTGCACGCTACGATCAGCCCGATCCAATCGAATTTCTGGCGGGGTATGAAAATCTGATGCAACAGGGGGACGTCCTGCACACAGGGACTCATCCGCCAGGACTTTTTCTCGCGTTTCATGGATTAATCGAGGCCTGCCACAGTTCACCCGGCTTATGTGCGGCACTTGATGCGACTCAACCGGCTTCATTTCGAGAAGCGATGGATGTGATTGCGGCGACGAATTTGCGACGAGCGGTACCCCGACAGTTGCTCCCTTCCGACCGTCAGGTCTTGTGGCTGGCAACGTTACTGATCATGCTTTCTGCGTCATTGACCGTGATTCCCCTGTATGGCTTGATCCGTCGTACCTGCTCAATTCAGGCGGCGTGGATCGGGTCGGCACTGTGGCCAGCATTGCCTGCGGTCGCAATCTTTATTCCCAAATCGGATACGATGTTTCCGCTACTTGGGCTCACTATTTTATGGTTGTGGCTGACGGCTTGGGATCGGCGTTCTCTTGTTGTGGCATTTTTTGCCGGACTTGTAACATGGACCGGTTTACTTTGCAGTCTTGCGTTTCTGCCGGTGTTGCTTGCAGCGGCCCTGATGACGTTGGGAAAGAGTTGCTTTTTTTCAAAGTCAAAAGGACTCGTATCGACCAACGATTTGTTGAAATCGTGCCAATCAGCGACGATCGGAATTCGTCATTGGGTTTGTATTGCGGCAGCCATAGTTGGTTTCATCGTTCCATCGATTTGCCTGTGGTACGCGACCAAAATCAACTTAATTAATGTGTGGCTGCTGAACTATAGAAATCACGCAGGGTTTTATCAGCAATACCCGCGTACCTACTGGAAGTGGCTGTTGTTCAATCCGCTGGAACTCTCGTTCGCGGCAGGATGGCCAGTTGCAGTTATGGCCTTTGTGTCATGCTGGAGCGTGCTTTGCCGATCTCGCCAGCGTAAAGATTTGACAACGCCGATCAGTTACGCGAAGACCGACATTATTGCGGTTGTAATTTCTATTGCATTCGTTTGGGGAGCCCTTTGGCTGACTGGTAAAAACTCGGGCGAAGCCGCTCGGCTGTGGATCATGTTTTTGCCATGGCTAATCTGGCTGACGATGATCCAGTTCGAAGAGTTCACATCCACGAATTCGGATATCAAATTCAAGGATTTGCCGTCGATCACCTTACTTTCGACGCAGTTCCTCGTCTGCCTCCTGACCGTGATTCGGGTCAGTGGCTTTCATTCGGAAACGGGTAATACAGGTTGAATCGAGTGAAAGAATTTTTCTAAAGAAAAAGGGATTGACGGTCGATCTTAAGAAATTTATGTAGTGATACATGTCAGAGAAGGTAGAGATACTTTTTCCACGACTCTTTCCTATCCGGGGCGTGTCAATGCTGCTCGATCGATCTTTGTACCATCGCGTTTTGCAACACTGCTTTAATGTGATTGACGAGACACCTGCTGACAATCAACCGTTTCCGCACATTGTGCTGAAACGAATTTTTCCCGACGACGTTTACGAGCATTTGCTGGAAGCATTCCCGCCTGAGGAGTGTTTTGTTAAAGCAAATCAGAAGCATCATACAAACGAGTACGGTGGTAGCACCCGACAACGAATGACTCTCTGCGAAAGCTCGCTCGAGTCGTTGCCCGAGAACGATCATCGGCTTTGGGCGACGGTAAGAGCGGCGATCGGGAGCATCGAGATCCGGGATGCCATTTTTTTTAAGCTATCTAAAGGATTATGCCGCCGTTTCAAAGTCAACTGCGCTGATCTTGCAAAAATCCCCGCATACCCACGCGGGCAGATCTATAGTGAGACTGAAGGCTACCGGATCGCCCCCCATCCGGATACTCGTGAGAAAATTGTGACGATGCAGTTTGCGTTTCCCACCGATCATTTACTGGCAGGTGTCGGGACGGAATTCTACACACGTAGCGCGAATCCCTTAAGTCTATTTCGTGAGCCGCGCGGATTTACGATTGCCAAGACGATGCCGTTTCTTCCAAACCATGCCTATGCGTTTTCAGTTCTCAATGACATTGGGGTCAAGAGCTGGCATGGTCGAAGTACGATTCCGCCGATGGACCGGGTCCGAAACACTCTGCTGCATATCTGGTACGCTGAAGCTGATGAGACGGATAGTGAACTCGTCGCATACCAAAAATACATTAAATCCCAGCCTCCAGTGCGTCGGATTGCTTAGACGTTCACTTCGCACCGAGTGCCTGAACCCGGAGTAATACTCCGATGTGGCAAGCCGCGCAGATGAAGAATAGCGCAACCGAGACGCCTGCGAAGAGCAGGTTCGGGCTGTTGATTGAACGCATTCCACCAGTCACCACGAGGCAGATGTTGATCCCCATCATTAGCACGAAGTAAGTCCCGATCGTCATGCCAATTGCCAGTGCGACCGCTCCCCAGCGTACGTACAAGGCCAAGAGCGCCGCAAAGTGGGGAATCAAGGCGAAATACAGCACCATCATTGTAATAATGAGGAGGCCGTTATCGCCGTCCTGCGCGGTCAGCATTTCCGTAACCCCCTCTCGCATTGACGGGCTGACAAAGATGAAAATCACTCCGAGGAATGGGCCCAAGAGCCATCCAAGCATCGCCCCCGCAAATTTCGAATAAACGATTCTGTTCGAGGATCGAGGCAGCATCATCAGCGAAGCCAGAGTCTGGCCTCGGACTTCGTCCTGCATCGAGCGGGAGAGGACTTTCGCAGCGTCAATGGCGACTGAGAACCAGACCAGGAAAACGATCGATCCGAACCACGACATGGCATATGCATTCTTTTTGTCTTCAATGGCTAATGCGAGAAGGGATAACCCGCCGTAATAGGCGACGCGAACGAGTAACATCCCAAGTCCACCCGAAACAAAGTGAAAGTCTTTCCAAATAAATGGATTGATCCAGGTTCGTCCCGCAGAAAATAGCGGTAACCGACGACTTCGCGTCACGAGACCCCGCGAACTAGCTTCCGTCGTGGGACTTCGCGTCGCGATTCCGAAGAAAATCCAAGAAAAAACGACACAGACAACTCCGAAGAGGACGTTCGTGACGACCTGAATGCTCCATGCAGACTGGTGAAAACCCGTCGTCAGAATCTTACTCATCTGAAGAAATACACAAGTGTCCCCGACACCTTCGATCAGTCTCCAAAACAGCGTTGTCGGAGGAGTGACGCCACCCTGATTGATGATCCAGGTGGCGTGACTCATTGCCCATGTCGCCGCGACACTCGGTACGACGAAATAGATAAGAAGACCAAGGACCATCCAGACCGATGCGGTCTGGCTTCGTGGTGCCAGCGTCGAACAAAGCAGACCAAAGCCGGCGAGGAATACCATATAGGCCAGCAGTGCGACGGTTACCGACCAGACTTGCGTGTGCATCACACCACCCATCGTCACGGCAAGTATGACGAAGGGGTATTGGACGGCAATCAGCAAAAGCGACTGCCATAATCGGCCACCTGACTTGCCCGCAAGAATCCCCAGTGGGCTGATTCCCGCCATCAACATCAGACCTAGTGTGTCTTCTTCTTTTTCCTCGGTAATGGACGTTGAAAAAAATCCGATCCCCAGCAAAGTCATGAATGTCGCATCAAGGTAAGCGATTCCCTGAAAAAATCTGAGGCCGGGCGCACCAAACATGAAGGAGGTTGTCAGGGCATAACAGAGCGAAAAATAGATCGCTCCCAACAGCCCCATTCGAGCCAGATGCGGCGACAAAGCCCGAGAGTCAACTCTTAAGGATCGCTCCAGCAGGGCGAAGGCTCCGAACATCGATGTCTCTCCTGGCTCGTTTTATCATGGCGAGGTAGCGACGAAAATTTAATTTGGGCTACGATACTGATCGCCCGCACGAAAGAGAAGACGGATTGACTTGGTTGCGGGGCGTATCGTGACAGTTTCAACACTTGAATTAAACGGAATCCAGCCATTTTGAAATGAACATCAGCAGGAAAAACAGCAACGTGCCAATCCATGCGACTCGCCAACGGCCGTAGAACCATGCATAAGACGCAACACCTGCAGAAATGAATCCCCAACACGCAAACTGCCACTGGAGAACGTGAACTGGAGTGACTGCTAATTGACTGCGAATTGGATTATCCGGATCAATCGGAATCCATCCGTACTTCATGTTGTAGTAGACGACGATCGCGAGTTGAAGCAGCATGCCAACGGATCCAATGCACGCCATGATTGCCAGAAATGTCCCTGGAATGATTCGCCACCGGACCGCGCGGGTTGGATTTGGGGCAGGTGGATCTGGATTAGTCGCCGAATCGAGGTCTGCCATGTCACCCTCACAGAACAGCGAGAACCCTATCATTGTTCATCAGGCACGATTTCAAAAGCTTGCGAAACTTCGACCGGGATTCGCTTTGGAACACTTGACGTAAAATCGACGAACGCCCAGTCGCTATAGGCTTTGGCAAGTGTCACCTGATCCGCTACTCGGATCATATGGTAACGACGAAGCGAAGTGACCTTCTTGAGGTTCGCCACCCAGGTCCTCACGACGATCTCATCACCCCGTAATGCCGAGGTCAGGTATTCGATATAATGAGATCTGACGACCCATCCCTGACCAAGTGCACGATAGGCTTCGATCGGCCAACCTTGTGCGGCCGAGTGTGCCAACGAAGCCGACTGCATCCATTTGAGATAGGAAATATTGTTAGCGTGCCCCAGGTCGTCGAGATCTCGTTCGCTGACAACATGCTTCCAATCGTATATGGCAGGCATCGGTACGATTCCTAAGATTGACGAAGTTCACGAATCAGATGAGTCAGCGCCAATTTCAAATTTGCCTGTGTCCAAAGTAACGGACAAATGTCGTTGGGAACGTAACAACCCCGTTCCGAGAAGTAAGACTCTGGACAACGATAGGCTCCGAATCGAGAGCCTGGTGCGGTTAACTGGCTTAATGACCGGTTAAGATGCAGGATTTGACGATCCCGATCCCCAGGGTCACGACCTTGCTCGAACCGCAGTCCATAATGGATCGAAACAATCGGATCGAACAGACACCATTGGGCTTCCAATCCTGGTTCAAGCAACTTGTCACGATCAGCAAGATTGTCGCTGAAATCAGATGTTCTCACATCCGCCGTCAGTTTTTCTTTGTAATCCGCACACCAGTAAGAATCTCCAAGATAGCGACGAATGCCGTGTTCTCCCATAAGATTCCCGGTCACATCGGCGACGATGTGGTCTGCCATTTCACCGGTAACAACGCGATAGGGATAGATCAAGAACAACAGTGCCGAGTCGTAGCGTCGATTCTTTTGTGGATCTGCCTGAATGCATTCGGACGGAAGGATCGTTGTAAGAGCTCTTCGACCTTCCTTGGACGTCGAGGAGTCAAATCGTGTTTCCCAAGCTTCCAGTCCAGCAGTCGCAACGCCGATGCTGGAAGCAGCGACTTTGCGGACTTCTTCCCAATGACCGCTGTCTTCATCGTCCCAATACTTGATTGCAGCCAGGTACCTTACCACGTCGGCCAGAAGCTCAAGTTCGGAATCGCTCCAATGGCACTCGTCATTGAGCTGGGAAGCCAGCCAGAGAAACGCACCAATGGCATCATTTTGAGCATGCGACCATTTCTCGCCCAGTTCGCTGAGATGGTCCCCATCAAATCGAATATGCGGACGATTCATCGGATCAGTGGGATCGACGCGTCCTTCGATGATATCAGTAAAGCGATGTTGATACTTTTTGAAGAAGGCCATCAGCGATTTTGTCGCGGCAACGGCTTTGTCCGTCTGGCCCCACTGCCAATGAGCGTGGGCAATATGAACATTGTCGCGAACCCAGACATTCCGATAACCGGTCAATTCAAAATCTCCGCCTTCACCGGCGGCAGCAGAGAAGAGCCCATTAGCGAGTGTTGGAAATCGAAACGTCCCCTGGTCTTCGAGTAACTCTAACAATTGCGTCACATCCCGCAGTGAGCAATCGCTTTTCAACGAGAGTGGAACTGAAATCTTGCCCATGACATCATCCTTGACAGATTATTGAACCAGCCCTTTCGTGAGCGACATGAACGCAGTTTCGAGGTTGACCTCTTCTTCGCGGAACAGCGTCAATTGAAATCCCTCACTGATCAGCAACGTGGGGATTGAGCTGTAGTCAAACGTATCTGCCTTTAGCGTCGCATCAATCGTCCCCTTGACGATATCGACGTTTGAGACCAGGTCATGTTTTTGCAGTAAAGCCGCTGCCTTTTCCATGTTTTCTTTGACACGAATCTGCAGCATGATCTGTTGCCGCGCTTTCCGCATGACTTCGTCGACGTAGCCGTCAACAATCAAATTTCCTTTTTCGATCATTCCGACGCGGGTACAGACATCCGCCAGTTCCGGCAGAATATGACTGGAGACAATGACTGTTTTTTTCAGCTCACCCAGTTTTTTCAGCAAATTGCGGATTTCAATCCGAGCACGAGGATCGAGTCCACTGGCGGGTTCATCCAATAGCAACACCTGAGGTTCATGCAACAGTGTTCTCGCCAGTCCGATTCGTTGGGTCTGGCCACGGGACAACTGATTGACCATGGCGTCCCGTTTGAACGCCATATCCACCAGTTCGAGTTTGTCTTCGCAGACTTTTCGACGCCCCGGGCCGTTGATGCGATAAGCTGACGCAAAGAACTCGAGGTATTCAATGACCGTCATATCGTCATAGACGCCGAAAAAGTCGGGCATGTAGCCGACAAGCCTTCGAATTTCACGTGGATCGTTATAGATGGATTTCCCACAGACGTAGGCCTCGCCGTAATCCGGAGCAAGCAGCGTGGCAATCATACGCATTGTCGTGGTTTTCCCCGATCCATTTGGACCGATAAACCCAAAGACATCGCCTTCTTTCAACGAGAGATTGATCTCATTGACCGCGATCAGATGGCCATAGCGTTTGGTGAGTTGGCGAGTTTCAATCATGAGCGTCAGTCAAACCAAAATTAAGATTACGTTGGAACGATGTAAAAATTAAAGCAGTACCACTTATTATTCGGGAAGTACTCGTTTCAAGTCTTTTATCACTTCACCAGATTTTGAGACGGGAAGGATCAGTCGTACAAACGATGTTTGACGGTCTGGCTCCAACGGCTGGTGATCGCGTTCGATCGACGCCAGCGATTGACGAAGCCTTCCAAACAAGATTGCCCGTCCAAGCTTGAGCAAGTGCGAGCAATCTTCATCATTTAAGAGTTGATTTGTCAGACCGGTGTATTGTTCGCCACCCAGTTCAGAATGAAACGTCAAGATCCGAACGAGTTCCAGCGGATCTCGTGACAAGGGGTCGTAATTTGATTTCTGACGTACAACATCCGACGAACGTGAGCCGAAGCGGTCTGTCGCCATCGTCAGAATTCCCGTCAAAAATGGACGCAGTTCACGCTGAAACACGCCAGGTTGCTCGACCCTCCAGACTTGTCTAGGAGGAAGCGGTAACGGCTCGACATCGTCGCGAGCCTTCAAATGGCGATAGACTCGGTTCTGATAAACGATCATCCAATCTTCAATCGGCGACGAAAACCGATGTAGGATCGTACCTGACAAACTTCCTGTTGCCGAGGCTTTTAGATTGCATTCAACCAGTCCTTCAACGGACTGTATACTTTCGCCAACCAGTTCCTTTGAACTCCACTGCAGAAGAGGAACCTGAGTCAATTCTCCATCGGGCTGTTGTTCATAGTGGGCTCCGTTTTCGAGCCCTGTTTTTCGAAGCATTCCACCAAACGTTGTTTCCGGAACGCCCTGCCAGATGACGCGAGCCGCAGGTTTCACTTTCGGATTCGGAATCAATGACTCTGGTTGAATATTGATAGAAGACTGTGAAGTTGCCGGGCTGTAAAGATTCACAAAATTCCGCTCACGGGCTGAGGCCAGGGCGACGTCGACGTTGACGATATTCAGTTGGTTCGCGCGATACGACTTGTGATTGGATGCCGTGGCGAAAGAGGAGGCAAGCAGAGCGCCGACTGCAGCAAACACGGGGAACGTGACCCAGGTCAAATGAGGCCGTCTCAGAATTCGATGAACGATCAAATAATCGATCGGACCTATGACAACCAATAGCGACAGAAGACAACCCATCACAAACCACGGCGAGGCACGATGAATTTGTTCGAATTTCTCCTGCACTGCATGCAATTGAGTCGCCAGATCGGTGATGCCGGTCGAACTGAGTTGGGTCCCCTTGTTGACCCCTTTTTCAGAAGCATCGGGTCGACCATCGGAAATTGATAGCCGAGAACAAAAAGACGAGAGACCCTTCCATTCGCTCAGAGGATTCGTGGTCAAATCGAGTGCGAGTACAGTGACCGAACCCATTCCAAATGGGGTACGTACCAGAAACGGAACCGAGCGACTGGCCGCCAGAACTTCCCCAACCTCGAATTGCAGACTTGGGATCGAGAGCGTCGATGTCTGAGGGATTCGAATATTCTTCCCGGCAAACGCCTCAAGACTACCAAATTCACGCACAGTAACGGATTTTTCGGCGACTCTGATCGGGGACCATTCCATCAAACTTCGACTTGCGGCGACTGAGTCGTTTGGCAACGAAACCACAAGTCGGCCACCCGAGGCGACCCATTCACGAATCGCGTTTGACTGCGCCTCTGGCACCTCAGTCTTCCCCGCCAGTACCAATGATGTCAGTCCGGCATAAGCCAACGGATTTGTCGGAAGTTCAGCGGCCTTCATCGACGTGACAACAATCCCGTGTCCCGGATTCGCTGCTTTCGTCTCGAAATCAAAACCTCGCGGTTCGCCAACGGTCACAATCAGTCGAGTCGAAGGTTCCAACGGTAACTTCAGCCAGTCTGCTCGATCTGGAATGCCTCGTAAAGTTTTACTGGCAATACCAATCGCGACCTCTCCATCAAGTCGACCAACTTTAAACAGACCCTCAATTAGTTGAGTACCTTCCTTGACGTCAGCAGGTGCAGAAAGGAAGGTGACGCGATTGCCGTCCGGGTCAATTGCGGTCAGTTCCATTGAAATGGATCTCGAATCGTGAACTGTCACTGGAACCCACACCGGAGTCCAACGTCCCACAAGATAATTGCCGTTCCAGCCGACGACCGGTTTCCCAAGTACCGGCGGTTCGACGTCAGTCGCGACCAGAACGGGATTTTTTCCGAACGTTATCACGCCAATGATTAATGCAATTACACAGCGTCGCCCGAATTGAGTCCGTTCGATCGAGCGAAGACCTATTGAGACCCCAAAATGAATGATGCCAACGGCCCAGAACCGAATTTCGTTGACCACACGAGTCGGTGGGCGCGGCAGATCATAGAATTGATGAGACAATCGAAACACCGAAGTCAAAAAAGTACATGGGGCAACTTGTCACAAACGGCTTGCGACAAGTCGCACATGATACGCTCCGGCACTCAGAAACGTGAGCGCACGGTCGAGATTCTCGAAAAAGCGGGAATCTTCCGTTGCGCGGTTCCAAAAATCACGCAAGCTGATATTCCACAATTTCGAGACAAAAATCGCACCGAATCTTCAGATTCATTTCGATTTAGCACATTACCGAAAGGATTGGCGAACTTCCGCGTGGAAATGGAAAAGAGTACTGGGTTGATTTCGTCGTCGAATGGTTGCTATTTCAGCCGGGATGTTGCTGCCTCACGAAGAAGACTGAGGGCCGTTTCAACAAGAATCTCGCCGCCCCCCGGTCTCAAAGCGGAATTGGTCACCTCATAGCTTCCCCCCGCATACGCGGCCCGGTTCGGAACGTAAACAGTTTCAACGCAGTTCGATAATTCAACTACCATTGTCGTCGTAAATGGTGACCCCTGTTTGATCGCTAACCCAAGCTCGACAAATACCTCTCCCGGCAGACACACGATCGCAAAGTCCCGTCCAATCGTGATGACATTTACTTCGACAGGAATTGTTTCACCAACCCCTGCCAGCGACCGGCTCAATCCCCAGGTGATGTGTTCGACCGTATTGGCGTAAGGATCGCGATGTCGAAACTGGTCAAGCATCAGTTTTTTATGAGCTGTCACGTGATCAAGGAATTCGACCTTTTCTTTTCGACGCGCAGACTGAAGCGTCACAACAGACGACGCCACTTCTTCCTTCGATGCATCCTGCAGCGGGAGAGTGACGACTCGCGACTTCACGACGAGGGTCGGTTCATTAACTGCTTTTAGATTCGGAATCTGCTGCAATATCGAATCGCCAATCGAATTGCCAATGACGTCAGCCTTATTCCGTTCTCGACTTTTCGGGTCGACGTGATTAATGTCGCCGCAGGTACCAGTCGCGAAGATGGAGACCAGATTTGATCCAATTGAATTCCTGAGCGACTGTTCGATAAAATAAGGGTAGTCAGCGCTCCACTTCATTCCACCAACGGTATCGAGGTGCAAAGCGAAATTGCTCAGAACGCACGTCGCCTGCCCTGTTTCGTCACGAATCGTCAGCAGTTCGACGTCGGGGTCGATCGGCCCTGCGGCACGAACCACGTCGGGATTGTCGTGGCTAATCCATGTCCTGACACTGCCATCGCGCATCACCGAACGGCGATTGAATGAAACAGTAGGCTTCTGTCTGGTTGATCCAAATTCTAGCACAGAACGTTTGGCGGAGGATTGAGCCTTGGCAATCGCCTCGACCGGGCCTGCTACAAGTTTCTCAATATAACTTGATCGCAAGGGATCTTTATTCTCGTTACCGAGGTGTAAATACAATTCTTTCATATAGTCAGGCGCTGTGTGGGAATGCGTCGCCGTGATTACAATATTTGATACCGGAATGCCAGTCATTTCTGAGGCTCTCTTGCGTACGGCAAGAGACAGATCGACCGCAATTCCGATCAAATCACAAACAACCAGTGCGGCTTCGACTTGACCGTCCCTGAAAACAATCGCTTTCGCCTTCAGCGGATCGATGCTCCCTTCAGCCAGTCGTTCGTGGTAATAGCCGGCCATCGGAAAACCGACAGGAGGCGTAATGTCTACCACCGCAATCCCGACTTGCAGGGAATCAGTCGCATGCGAAATCTGAGCAAAACCCAAAAAGAAAGCGATCAGCAAAACGTCAGCAAAGCATACGAACCTTGCGATTTTCATGAGAGCCTCCTTTGACAATGCCGGTTTCTTTCACATCCGGAACGATGTTTGATATGAGCCTAAAGCAGAATCGCGTGAGCCAGTATCGTCGTTACCGAACTTGAAACAATTATCGCGGGCTGAACGAAATCGTGAGATCGACCCGTCAGGGAAGTTCTTTCAACCGGATTCGGCGGTATTCCATCTGACCGCTGTCCCCTTCGAGGCCAATCGGGCCGCTTGGTGGCAAAGCGAGTGACGCTTCAAGAACTTCGCCGTTACAGGTGCAATGGGCAACATTGTCTTTAACCGTCACGACAAGTTCGTTCCAATCTTGTGGACGGTAGTTTTTGAGGTTTTTGTACGGACCTGCCAGCGGGTAATCGCGACACTGCAGTTGAGGTTTCCGAATGAAGACGCCACTGTCAGCGTTGGGAGTTGCGCGGAACTCAAGCTTCAGCACGAAATCTTTTGCGAATTCACGCGTCGTCCAAAGCTGCTGGACTCGCCGTCCTTCTGGAGGCGTCGAAACGACGACGCGTCCGTGCTTGGCAATATAACGACCGTCCGTCGTCGTAATTTTTCCATCGAAATTTCCTTTTGATTCCATGGTTTTCTGATCTCGAAAACCCCAACCTGTAAAATCTTTACCATTGAACAGGCTTTCAAATCCAGGTTCTAAACTGAATTCATCGTCTGCGGTTTCAAGATAATCGAGCGTCGCAAGGATCGGTCGCAACGCCGCGCCCCACTTGGTGTATCCCGCTTTGTTCGGATGCAACAAATCTGGAAATTCCGCTTCCTTTACATCACCCAGTTCGTTGGCGAATAACGGCCATGTTTCGATCAATGTGACTTGAGAGTCATCTTTCACCGTAGCCGCGTATAATCGATTAATTTCTTTGATCTTATCGGCCGGGCGAGCCTTTGTAGCGGAGCTTGGAAAGACCTGGCAGAGAATGACGGGCATCTTGGGATCATGCTTTTTAAGTTCCGCCAAAATCAGTTTCACATTTCCAGCGATCGTTTCGGGTGCGGCTTTTTCTTCAAGGTCGTTGGTCCCCATTAACATCACGACGGCAGTCGGATTCAACGCGAGCACATCATCACGCAATCGAACCAGCATGCCTCGCGTCGTATCACCGCTGATTCCGCGATTCGCGACTTTGACACCTGGGAACGTACCACCAAGGTCGTCACCCCAACCCTCGGTGATAGAATCCCCAAGGAATACAACCGATTTTTGATCGGCAGTGCCTCGTTTGGACCAGTCGCTTCGGCGCTTGGACCAATGGCTGCGGAACCAGTCGGCGCGACGAATCGGGCCTGCTCCAGGAAGCCCTTCATCCGTCGCGGGAATTTCGACGTTTGTTTTGGAGACAACCTGGTTGGCAGATACCGGCGGTGTAAAAACGCCGAATTCGTTGTCGGCAAGTACCAACAACAAAACAACAAAAACCTGGGCAAATGGGAGGTGGGTCAGTGGTTTCATCCATGCATCTTGATCAATCAAGTTGAGACTTTCAACCACACCAGACTTGAACATCTCCGTTTTCTGGTGATCATTGAGCTTGAAAACTTATGCTGATGCTCTGGAGTCACAAATTGCTCGATCGGAACCTTCAAATGTTCTCTGAAAGACTCGGCAATCGTAACGAGAGGACGATGTTCTGATGCGTCTCAATGAACTCACGGCGGAACTGGATGAATTAGAGCCTGATGAAAAACTGCAATGGCTCGTTGAGTTCGCGAAAGAACTTCCCCCTGTCTCAGCTGACAAACTTGCGGAACCATTTCCGGAAGTTTGTCGAATTCAAGAATGTCAAACGCCAGTGCATTTGTGGGTTACTTTAAACGCTGGACACGTGTTACTGGAGGCAGACGTGCCTGCAAAGTCGCCGACTGTTCGCGGACTGGTGGCACTTTTGGTTTGCGGTATGCAGGGTACAACCGTGCCGGAATGCCTTAACCTTCCGGACGATATGGTCGCTCATTTGGGCTTGGCATCGGTTTTGGGAATGACACGACAACAGGGGTTTCGGGGCGTCGTCGCGCGGATTAAAAGAGAGTTACAGACTGCGCAAAATGACGTGAAACAGAAAGAATCTTGACAGTTTATGGCGATTCTGCTGCAGCAATCGGCTACACAACTGAGTCTGCGGGCTTCATCTTACAGATTTCTTCCTGTTCTCAAGAAATTCCTAAGATTCATCTCCACATTTGTGAATGAATGGTTATTCTGTTCATTCAGTCATGGAATATCCACTCGCGATCAGAGATATCCGAGTTGGCATTGCGTTGGAACACGACTTCTGTGTCGAAGTCGTTCTTGGCAGATTGGATTGCAGTTCAATCTCTGGATTGTTGTCTGCGCCGCGCAATAATTGTTGGACACTTTGATGGGGGGATTTTGTTGATGGCTACAGTCGCTAAACAAACACGCGCCGGACGTACGTCCGAAGTTACCGAATCGAAAAGTCGAATGATGATTACACCCCCGACCGAGGTTGCACCACGGCTTTTGCCCTCAACCGATCTTCCTGCTTACACTTACGTTCCAGGAACGGACACGCCTCATCCTTATCGTGACGCCCGGGGTCACAGTTATCAGCGAAAACAGCCTGCTCCTAAGATGTTGACTGCGGCAAACTGGGCTGAGAATCGGCACTACCTGCTTGCGCTCGATTACTTTAATCACGGCTACTATTGGGAATCGCACGAAGACTGGGAACGTTTGCTCAGAACAACCGGTAACGATTGCACCGTAGGACGCTTTCTCAAAGGTTTGGTCAAGCTTTCAGCAGCTGGTGTAAAGGTTCGCGAGAACAGCATCCACGGAGTCCGACGTCATGCGGCTTCTGCAGGCGAGGTCTTTGCCGACGTCGCTGCGGAAGTGGGAACCGAATTCTATTGCGGTCTTGAATTCACCACGCTTCAGTTCGCCGCCGACCGGGCTGCACAGATTTGCTATACCGACAAGATCGGTTCACCACGACAACCGACCCGAGTCTTTCCATTTGTCTTGAATACAGAAGTGTTTCAGCTTTCCTGATTCAATTCGATTAACGATTTTCAGCCCGGCTTGTTGCGATAAGCCGGGCTGAAATCGTTTCCAGGGGTTACTAACTTCCCCCTAACTTCATCCGACCGATCCGAGACAATCGAGCACTGTGGACTTGGTGCGGAGCCGTTCTCAATGAGGAAGGGAGCCACGCAGCGCGCGGAACCTTGTCGTCGGTTGGTTCCTTGAGAATTGGCAGTCGAACTCCCTTTTGAATCTCCTTATAGCGGTCGAGTTCTGTTGGGTGAACATAAATCCGCTTGGAAGAAACCAGTTCGCAGACGAGTTCGCACAGCGGTTGACTCATTCCTGCCCACAACACGGTGTTCGGGTTGGACCGGACAGCAAGGCCCTGATCACCCGTAACTTCCATGTAGGGCTGCATCGCTTCCACGAGTTTTGGAAACAAGACATCACCATCTTTACGGATGAATTCGACGATTCCTGCCTTCAACTGACCGGCTGCAGCCAACTGAGCCCAAGGTGGTAATGGAACAAACTCGTCATCATCGGGCAGACGAGTCGTGTCGATCCTCTGCTCCGCTTCGAGCATAGCGGTGACGCGACTATCTGAAGTCGCTCGTCGACATCGATCTTGTGCCCAGTTTCTCAAAGCAAAGATCTTGTCCTCCATCGTTACCGAAAGTGGGACTGTCGTTCGCCATGCACGTTCCAATTCTTCTTGCGACAAAACCCGTCCATTTCCGAACGCGTCGATCAAAGCGGTCACTACGATCTGTTCGAGTTCGGCACCACTGAATCCATCGGCCCGGCGAGCCAGATCATCAAGATTAAACTGGTCTGTTTTCCAGCCACGTTTCTTAAGATGAATACCAAGAATATGTTTACGCTCTTCAAAATTTGGAAGGTCAACAAAAAAGAGCTCGTCGAACCGACCACGACGAAGCATTTCCGGAGGAAGGTTTTCTACAGAGTTCGCTGTCGCCACGACGAAAATGGGCTTCTGGATTTCCGCCATCCATGTGAGAAAAGTACCGACGAGACGCAACATGGTTGCGTCCGCCGCACCGGCGCCGTCCCCTTCGACTCCAGCGAACCCCTTCTCAATCTCGTCCAGCCATAAAACCGCTGGCGCGATCGATTCCACGAGACTCAGTACGCTGCGCATATTCTTTTCGGACTCACCTCGTTGCGCCCCAAGCAAAGCCGCGATATCAAGTCGCATCAACGGAAAACTCAGCAATCGAGCCGTGGCCCGGGCGGTCAAACTTTTTCCGCACCCTTGAACCCCCAGCAGTAACATCCCTTTGGGAAGCGGAATCCCTTGCTCGCGTGCGCGTGGCGAATAGGCTTCGGCACGTTTCGACATCCAATCTTTCAGTTGATCCAGCCCACCAATATCGTTGACGTTTTCATCGAGATCATAAAACTCTAACAAATCCGAACCCGACGCGAGCGTTCGCTTTTCAGAAATCAATGTGGTGAAGACGTCGTCATTTAACTCTTTTCGACCACGAAGTGCACGCATCCATGCTTTGCGAGCCTCTTGAGCTGTGAGCCCCATCACCGCTTTGATCAACCGGTCTTCATTATCTGCGTTCAACTCAAGCGCATCGGCATCATTTCCACGGATTTCCGCGATCGTTTGATCAAATTCTTCACGCAAGTCTTCATATGCGGGGAGAGGCAGTTCAATCCGAACAGAATCTTTTTCAAGTTCCAGCGGAACTTTCATGACGGGACCAAACAGCAGCAGCGTCTTTCGCTGTGCAATCAAATCTGGCAGCAAGTCACGCAACTGCCGCAGCACCACCGGATCGGCAAGGAAAGGATGAAAATCCTTGACCAGAAACAAATGGTCCTCAGGATATTCATTCAGCTGAACCAATAATCGCGCCGCAGACGTCTCTTCGCGCGTATCACCGGACAACGAAGGTTGAAGGCCTCGCGTGATTGTCCATGACACCAGACCACGTTCAATTTCAAGCGCGAGTTCCCCGAGTTCCCGTTCCCAACGGTCTTCTTCCGACGTCTTGAGAAACAAGAGTGGATAACCTGATTCGATTCGCGAGCGGATGTCATCGAGTACGGCTTCAGTTTTCATGGCCGATGACAACTCCCTTTTTCAAGATCAGGTTTGCATAGATTGCCGTTTCGCCCGTAGCAACGATCGCATACGCAGATTTGGCGAAATCATAAAATCGAAAGCGCTCAATTGGTCGCAATTCCACTTCTCGCCCTTCATGGTGGGCGAGGACTCGTCGGTATTCAGTCCAGATCGGCGGATCGATGGCACTTTCGTTGACCGGCTGCATTACACTCGCAGGATGATCAACAAACCAATCCAGCGGAAAAAAACGCATGATTGCATCCAGCAACTCGACGACTCCGTGACCGTCCGCACGCACCAACCGGTGAGCACAACTTTCGGCCGGAAAGTTTCCATCAGCGAGAACGATCTCATCGCCGTGTCCCATTCGCATAAGTGTTGACATCAGCTCAGGGGAAATAACCGAAGGGATGTTCTTTAGCATGGTCGATCATTGTTAGAGAAAGCTAGAATGTTCGTAGGATTTTTCGATTGCAAGACCGGAGTTTGTTTCCATCAGGGTATCGAAGTCATTCTCCCCGCGCCTAGTTCGAAGAGTCAGCAAACAGGCAACGCAGTTAAGGTTGGACACGGTCAATATGACGAACGTCTGTGACACGGTTGAGAAATCAACAAGAACATCCTTGAACCTGTTCCATCCCGTTATCCAGGAATGGTTTCGAAACCGATTCGTCGGACCAACGGAGCCTCAGGAACAAGGCTGGCCGCAGATTGTCGCTGGTCGCGATATTCTGATTGCCGCCCCGACAGGCAGCGGTAAGACATTGACCGCGTTTCTCGCAGCGATCAATCGGTTGTTCCAGGAATCTGAACAAGGAGGTCTGACAAACCAGATTCGTGTTATCTATATTTCTCCGCTGCGTGCCTTGTCGAATGACATGCATCGAAATCTTGAACAACCACTGACTGAGATCCTCGCACTGGCCGAAGAAATGGGATTAAACGTTCCACCCATTCGTGTCGGGCTGCGTACGGGAGACACTCCTGCTTCTCAGCGAGCGACGATGTTGAGGCGTCCGCCGCATATTCTCGTAACGACACCCGAATCACTTTATTTGATGCTCACAAGTCCGAAAAGTCGGGAAACCTTGCGTCATGTGGAAACGGTGATTGTCGATGAAATCCACGCCCTCGTCCGAGATAAGCGAGGTTCTCACCTGGCAATTACCCTGGAACGCCTGGCAGAAATCTGCCCTCGAAAATTGCAGCGGATCGGTTTGTCGGCGACACAGCGGCCAATGGATCAGATTGCCCGTTTTTTAGTAGGCTTCGGGCGTGATCGTATCGAGGACAGTCGCGAGTCCATTGCAGAAGTCTCGAAACCACGGCGAAAAAAAGGTTTGCTCCCATTCGATGATGACTTAACCGAATTTCAATCCCCCGTTCCGTTGCTCAATCCTGCTCCTGAATTCAATCTACCAGTCATTCTTGATATCGGGCACCATCGTCAATTGGATCTCGCGATCGAAGTGCCAAATAGCGATCTCGGTGCGGTCTGCATGCACGAACAGTGGGCCGAGGTTAACGAACGGATCGTCAATCTGGTGAACTCACATCGTGCGACTTTGATCTTCGTCAACACTCGACGACTCGCCGAACGTCTGACTCATCAATTGAGTGAACTTCTTGGCGAGGATGCGATCAGCAGCCACCATGGTTCTCTCGCATATAAACATCGGCACGACACTGAGCAGCGGCTTAAATCAGGCCAGCTAAAAGCAGTTGTTGCGACAGCGTCTCTCGAAATGGGAATCGATGTCGGTTATGTCGACCTGGTTATCCAGATCGGCTCACCCAGAAATATCGCCACCTTTCTTCAACGGATCGGCCGTTCGGGACATGCACTGGGCTTGATTCCAAAAGGAAGACTATTCGCCCTGACGCGAGACGAACTTTTTGAATGCATGGCCATCATGCGGGCTATTCGCGCCGGTCGACTCGACATCGTTCCGATTCCCGTCGCGCCGCTTGACGTGCTCGCTCAACAGATCGTGGCCGAAGTAGCAAGCCAGGAATGGAACACCGACGAACTGTTTGCGATGGTTCGTCGTGCCGCCCCCTATCATGAACTGTCTCGTTATGAATTTGATCGAATCGTGCGGGTGCTTAGCGAGGGGATGACACCCGGGGGTGAACGAAGCCGAGTGTTCCTGCATCACGACCAGGTTGGTCGGCGTGTGCGAGCCCGCCCCGGCGCACGAATGGCGGCAATCGCGAACGCTGGCGCGATCCCCGAGGTCTTTGCCATTCGAGTTGTCACTGAAGAAGACCACACCGTGGTTGGCTCTGTCGACGAAGATTTTGGTACGGAGAGCCAGTCGGGCGACATTTTCTTACTCGGAAACACTTCGTGGCGGATTCGCTACCTGCGAGGTGGCGATCTCTTCGTCACAGATGCCGGAGGTGCTCCACCGACAATCCCGTTCTGGCGAGGTGAAGCCCCCGGCCGGACACTCGAACTTTCCGAAGAAGTATCGCGGCTTCGTGAGGATCTCGAAAAGAGACTTGACGATCCAACCGATGCTGAGAATTGGCTGGTCCTGGAAGCCAACGTCAACCTGGAAACGGCTCATCAGGCTGTTGAATACGCACGAGCTCAGAAAGCCGCAATCGGCTTGTTGCCAACGCTTCGCAGAATCGTCTTCGAACGATTCTTTGACGAAAGTGGTGGGATGCAACTGGTTATTCATGCCCCGTTTGGAACACGGATCACCCGCGCGTGGGGACTGGCCATGCGGAAGCGGTTCTGCCGTTCATTCGACTTTGAACTACAAGCGAATGCCGACGACGACGGCATCGTCTTGTCATTGGGGCCTCAGCACAGTTTTCCCCTGGAGAGCATGTTCCCCATGCTGAACCCGCGTAACGTGCAAGCATTGTTCGAGCAAGCGGTTCTGATTGTGCCAATCTTTCAAAACCGCTGGCGCTGGAACGCCACTCGGGCACTTCAGGTTTCGCGTGCCAAACTTGGCAAAAAGGTCCCCCCTGCACTGCAGCGTTTCCGCAGCGAAGACTTGCTGACAGCCGTGTTTCCGAAATTGACCGGCTGTCAGGAAAACGTTGTGGGAGATATCGAATTGCCGGATCACCCCCTGGTGAAACAGACGATGGACGATTGTCTGTACGAGGCTCACGACATGGACGCACTGAAAGAAGTGCTCGGTCGCATTGAGCGAGGCGAAATTGAATTGCTCGCTCGAGATACGCGTGAGCCGTCCCCTTTCAGTTATGAATTGATTAATGCGAATCCGTACGCATTTCTGGACGGAGGTGAAGTTGCTGAACGTCGGGCACGAGCCGTCTCAACGCGCAGGTCACTCACCGTCGAAAGCGTCCAGGATCTGGGACGGCTTGATCCCGAAGCCATTTCGCAAGTGGTCGCCGAAGCACAACCACTGGTTCGAAATGCCGATGAACTGCACGACGCGCTGCTCAGCCGAATCCTGCTTCCGGAAAAAGAAGGCCTTGATTGGCGTGAATTCTTCCAGGAACTGGTGGCTGACGGACGAGCCACCGAAGTCCGCTGGTCGACAAAAGACGAGAATATTGAGCAAACCGCCTGGGCCGCGACGGAACGAATACCAGCCGTCATCGCGGCATTTCCCGATTCCACATGGAATCCTGCGGTGACAGTTCCGGCAGAGGTTCAGCAAGACTGGGAAACGACCGACGCGCGGGTGGCACTCGTTCGTGGATTACTGGAAATCTGCGGCCCTATTACGGGCGAAATGGTGAAAGAACGGATCGGCATCACCGCAGGCCAGGCAACCGCGTCACTTGAGGCACTTGAAGGGGAAGGGGTTGTCCTGCGGGGTCGCTTCTCCGCACCGCCCTCAAACGTGACAAACGATCACGAATCGAATCTCGTGATTGAGGCTCCGGATGAATCGGGAGAATCCCGCAATTTCCCCAGCGTGACGAGTACGGAATGGTGTCATCGCCGTTTACTCGCTCGTATTCACCGACTGACGATGGATGGACTGCGAAAGCAGATCGAACCGGTCGGCGTCGATGTCTTCTTCAGGTTTCTGACTCGTCATCAAGGCATTTCTTGGTCACATCGCCGAGGAGGTTCAAATGGTCTTTTCGAAGTCATTGCACAACTTCAAGGACTCGATATTCCCTCCGTCGCCTGGGAACGTGACATCCTTCCGTTACGCATCGAAAATTATCAAGCAGAGTGGTTGGATGAGCTTTGTCTGACGGGGGAAGTCGGCTGGGGTCGATTATTCCCTCCACCCAGAAACCCTGATAAGTCCCGCCCAATGGCCAGCTTGACCCGAGTTGCTCCGGTCTCATTCTTCCTCCGTGAGGACGCGGTTTGGCTTGGTACGCGTTCACCGGAGCTTGACTTCGACGGCATCAGTAGTCCTGCGAGGCAAGTTTACGAACTGTTGGAAAGCCGCGGTGCGATGTTCGCTGCAGATATCCTTACTGCCACGCGAATGTTGAATGACCACCTCGACGATGCCTTGGGTGAGTTAGTCGCAAGAGGTTTCCTGACTGCAGACGGGTTTGCTGGCCTGAGAGCTCTCGTCGGAGAAAAACCAAGCCCGTCGCGAAGGCCCGGCCGACAAAAAGTCGAACGCAAGCGAACTACCAAGGCTGCGATCGGAAGATGGTCGATACGTGTTGCTGCCAACCAATTGATCGACACTGAATCCGCTTCAGGCTCAAAACGCGATCTGAGAGTTCTGCCCGAAGCAGCCACGAAAACACAGCCCTTACACGATGCAAATCCAATTGATCCTATCGGCGAGAATCCCCGGTTACGCCGCGAACGTGTGAACGAAGACTGGGCGTGGCAATTACTTCGCCGTTGGGGTGTCGTATTCCGTGATTTACTCACCCGCGAAGATGGAGCCCCCCCCTGGTACGAGCTTCTACAAGTCCTCAGGCGTCTCGAAGCCCGAGGTGAAATTCGCGGTGGACGATTTATTTCAGGTGTGGCCGGCGAACAATTCGCGTTGACCGATAGCGTTCAGCACCTCAGACGACTTCGCGATGAAGGATCGACGCAAGAACTTGTTGTCGTTTCTGGTGCCGATCCGCTGAATCTCGTCGGCATCATCACCCGACAAGAACGCGTTCCCTGCACCGCATCCAACCGAGTTGCCTTTTTCGACGGTCTGCCCGTGGCTTGCCTGCAAGGGGGTGAAATCCGCTGGCTGACACAAGTCTCGCGTGAGTCGATGCCCGCCATTCTCGAACGACTTCGCTCCGCCTCACTTCTGACGCCGGAAAAAGCAGCCAAAGTACCCGCGAAATGAACAGCGCCTAGCCGAAATTCACACATTCTGACCATCCGCTAAAAAAGCGGCTCAGTTGTCACTTCCTGAAATCCAGAATTGAAGCTGTTGATCCAGCCAGTCGTGTCTTGCGTTCATTCAATGCGCACCGGTTTGAAAATCATTCGATCAAAGTGACATCTTTAGTGACACGTAGCCAGAATCACGAGAATCTGGTTATCGTAGATCGCATCCATAAGATTCACGGTACTTTATTAAAATAGACGGGACCCGACTGATGTCCGATCCGACCGAGCGTAAAAGCGTCGCTGAACAGCCGATGTATATTCTTCTGACATTAGCGCTCGTGGGAATTATCTTCCTGACACAAATCATATTTCCCCTGGGTTTGTACTACGCCATCTACGGTGCAGTGAAACCTGGAGACTTGATTACAACTTCGGTTCCTGAATATTCACACGCGGCATTGTGGAAAGGCCGGATCTGGCACTCCTCCTTAACCGTCGGGTCAAACCTCGATGGCAATGGGAACCTGAAATCTTTTGATCCTGCCACGGGTGCATCAACCGAATCCGGCATACAGATTCCATTTCCGATATCGGGTCTGTTAGCAGACGGCGATCGGCTATGGGCGGTTTCGCCAAACATGGTGGTCCGCATTGAAGGTGACAAAGCAACCGAACTCAAACCGAAAGTATTATTAAACCGACCATGCGATCCGTTTCTCTATGACGGTAAAGTCGCGGTGATCGACATGACCAAATCGGGAACGCCAAAACTTCTGGTACTTCGAGAAAACGAGTGGGAGGATCTCGGTACCGTTTCGACCCCGTTAAGTCTCACATGGACAACAGTCGACGGCAAGCAGGTGTTGACTCCATCAAACAAGGCATCTGCCGTTCTCAGCCAATTGAACGATATTAAAGTCATCTCCCAAAACGACCAATTCCATGTGTTCGTGGCGGATGGTTCGATCGTCGCCTATCGAGCCGGCCTTGAACTAGCGACTCCTTCCGCTCTCGCGCCAGACAACGTCGACGCGGCCGTCGATTTAAGCGACCTGAAAGACTGGGAAGTCGCCTGCCCTGCGACCGCCAAAATCGGCCTTCGGGGTAAGGATCTTTTCAAGGCGGGCCTGGTGGATGGTCAACCCGTCGTCATTACAACACCGTCATCGACCACGGTTCCATTTCAGACAAGTTCGTTGATCGGCTATCGAAGAATTGATGCAACGTGGCAGAAAACCGCCGAAAAGCAAACCCCCGGAATGTCAGAACTCTTGACCGTCACCGATGGGAAAAAGACCTATGTCGGAGGCCTTTCAATGGTACAGACATTGCGCATGCATGAAGTGATTGGAAATGAAATTCATCCAACTGGTGCCGTCGTAAAAGCGCCGGTGCACCCATTAGAAAAGCCGATGAAGCAATTAGTTTTGATTGGCCAATGTGTCTATTGGCCCGCCCTATTTATGCTGGCTTTGGGCATCAATTGGCTGATGTCGCACTACCGCCCGTCTTCGTATCAATTTGGCTTAACAACCGTCGAACTGGCCTCGATCACTCGACGGGGATTTGCTCGTGTCATCGACTATTTTCTTTATATCATTCCCATTTACCTTTTCGTGATGGCCATGGGAATGTCATCCAAAGAGCAAGTCGCCGAAAACATGGACAAAATGTTTGACTTTAGTCAGGGCGGGATGTTTCTTCAACTGGCCTGGCTCACGTTTGGTTCACTACTTATTCAGCTTGTGATCCTTCTTGTGACGTCTTTGTTCCAGGGGTATTGGGGTGTCACTCTGGGGAAATGGATTTGTGGCATACGGACTGTCAGAACAACGCTTCGACCCTGTGGATTTCTGCGGTCGTTACTGCGCGAAATACTAATTGTTGTTGATACAATTTTTACTTGGATATGGGTTCCGGCAGTACTGTCCATTGCGTTCACCAGTTGCCAGCAAAGGCTTGGTGATCTTGCTGCCGATACGATTGTGATTCGTAATCCAAAGTAAACGGCGTTACTTCTTTGCCTTCTCAGCCTCTTTCCGCTTCTGGTGGTCAGCCAGGACCCCCTCCGGGTCATCGTTAAATGCCTCGCGGCAACCGGTGCAACAGACATAATAGTTCTTACCCTTATGTGTCACAGTGATCGTGCCCAGTCCGCCAGTCACCACACACTCGGGCCCCGCAGTTCCCACCACGGCCAGTCGCGTACCGTCACGCTGGTAACCGATTTCCGCAACGCGTGTGAAAAACGACTGCTGTTCGGGACGCTTCTCCATCAACAAAGTCACCCGGTTGTCATTCAGTACCGACAAGGTAGCTCGATGGATCTCTTTCTGTTCATCCACCTCCGATTCCAATATCAGCCGTTTCTCGTCCAGTTTGCCGCGATACGTCCGCGACGTGTCATCCAATAAATTGACTACAAGCACGTACAGCTTTTTGGTTTCATCATAGCTGAGTAGAGCTGATTTCCAGTGCTTGCCCGCATCGATGTTCCACCGAATTCCCCGGCTCTTGGGTTTCAGTTCCCAAAGCGATTCTGCCCGTTCCTGCCAGGCACCTGTCTGCGATCCGCGCTTAGGCTGACCGACTCCGCGCCAGCCTCCAATCAGGACATTGAATTCCTGCAGAGCTTGAATCGACACGTTCTTCGTCGATTCAGCGGTTGGGTCGTTGGCCAGGATGTTGAAAACGATGCCTAGCGAAAGGCCAGCGACCCAAAGGGCTCGTTTCAAGCGAGATGGAAAACGCATTGTCTGCTCCTGAACGGATTCTTTCGCTGGGAAGTCGATCTTGCTGATGATTGTGACAAAAAGAAATTCGCGGAGCGAGCCGATAAGCCGGGTTTTGTCGTGGACGATCATTTCTCTGGGCCGCCGATTACTCGGCGGCTCTAGCAACCTACCCGGACGGTGGACGAGGCGGACAGCCTCGCGCCGTCGAATTGTTACCAACTCGACGATCTACGCCCTGCTTGGTCTTGCTTCCGGTGGGGTTTACCGAGCCGAACCGGTCACCCGATCCGCTGGTGCGCTCTTACCGCACCGTTTCACCCTTACCTCGTCGTAGCCTTCCAAAAGCAAGCTTCTGGATGCAACGTCGACGTTGGCGGTATACTTTCTGTGGCACTGTCCCGGTCCTTGCGGACGGTGGGTGTTACCCACCACCGTGTCCTGTGAAGCCCGGACTTTCCTCCATAATCAGAAGCGAACTTCTTCTTACAGCGATCGTCTAGCTCACTCCGCGAAGACGCACTCTACGGCTTTAATGCGATTCTCGATAGGGTTCGAAGGAATCATCAGGAATTTGATTGCCAAAGAGCGGGATCAGTCGTTATCGGTTTTGTCGACTTCTTGTCCCGGAAATCTGAGACGCGACTCGCGCTACTGCGTTTCGATTTCGAATTGCGAGACCATCCATCCTCGGGTTATCGTGGATGCCGAACTGAAGCCTCGGGTCGGTGTGTCGCTGGCGACCGCCGCGACAAGTGCATCCAAGGGGCTCGCAGAACCTCCGCGCACAGACCGCATCGCCACCGAACGAACGATCGGCTGATCCAGTGCGGGTAGAACCAACATTTCCGTTGCTGGAGGCGGGTCAACTGTGGCCAGAACTTTCAGTGTATCTCGACCAGCTTTGATGCCGTCAGGAAGCGAAGCCTTCAATTTCAGCTTGTAGTTGCCCCCCCCTTGATCGACCGGAATGAATGGATCATCCGGATGCGCCACCGAAATCGCCCAATCGGGACCCAAGTCGAGCACAACGACGTTGATATCATCTGCCGAATTATTGGTGATGGACAACACGACAACCTCGCCCTGGTTGATGTGTGCCAACTGCCCGGCGGGGAACGCCGTGAGTTTCTGCGGAAGATCCTGTTCGAGCTGAAACCCCTTGGGGGTTTGCAACAATTCGGTTGACACCCGGTTGCGCAGCGTCGAAAGGGGATCGGTGTTGTCGAGTTGTCGCACAGCCTGGTACCGTGAAAGGTGCGTCAGTCGATCGACGACTGACTTGGCGGCCGAAGGATCAGCTGCTTTCAATTCGGGACGAATGGCAAGCGCCTCGCCGGTCGAATCACAAATCTGGTAGGTTTCGCCATTCTTGTTTGTCGTAACGAGAAAATCCGCAGGCCCAGAGTCGTTGGTCGCCAGTTCCAGCCACTTGGACCCGGCCAATCCATCGCGGACACGTGTCAGCACGCGATCCTCTGCGGCAGGCACTTTCCCATCGGGTCGCAAGACCCGAACCGTTCGAATCAACCGCTGGCTGATTCCAGCAGGCACTGCCAGATCGCCGACTTTTGGTTTCTGCTTTCCGAATAATTTTGTGATATCTGTCTTTGACTCGGTTGACCCAGCTGAACTGACACGAACGAGCGCGATTTTCGTAGTATCATTTGGTTTTTGCGTACCCGCCGGGTGGATCGTGAACTCGGCACCCGTCTGCACGAGACCTGCAAGGCCCGATTTGAGTGTCAATTTTTGTCCGTCTGGGGTAACCGAGAGAACCGGAATCGACGCATCGGAAGCGGTCGAGACCTGACCGAGAAACGCTCGGTTCGGATCACCAAACAGCATGGGTGTCTGCATCGGAAACTGCCCGTGGATACGCGCTTCAATCACGTCGAACAACTGCCGTATCGAGACATCGTCGCCGTATTGACCGACACTGTTACACAGCCAGTATGTCAAAGCTCCCTGTGACGGCCCCCCGTCAAAAGGAAATTCCCGCGCCAACTCTGATGGACGACACGCAGCCAGGACGACGGAACCACCCGTCTCTGCGGTGGCTGCCATGCCGCGTGTTGATTGAAATCCACGGGTACTGCCGCCAACCTCGCGACGTGCTAACACCTCCAGTTCGGCCGGCGTCCCGACCAGGCTTTGCTGGGAGCGTTTTGTTCGGTCAACGAATTCGACACCGCGAACTCGCACATTTTGTTCACCGCGTACAACCGCACGAGTTGCCCCACCTGAGTGGCAGCAATCAAACACTACGGTCACGACCAGCTTCTGATCTGACAGTTCATTCAGTAGCTTGACGATTTCGACATCTCGCACGTATCGCGCCGACGAATTTCCAATGTCGACAGGGACGAGCGTCTCATCAAGACCGTTGGCTCCTTTGATTTTTGGAACGATCGTCGGACAGCGACCACCATGTCCCGAATAATGTATATAAACGTGGTCACCGGGAGCGGCGTTCTTTAACAGAGTACGAAATCCACCGACAATGTTCTCGTAGGTCGGCAACTGTTCGACTGGCTCTTTGGGTTTACCAGCCCCGTTGTCTGTCGACGTGAGTAGAATCAGGTGTTGGTCATTGAGTCTCGCCCGCTTCTTCAACAATTCTGCAATTCGGCGGGCGTCGCTCACGCAGCCGCCAAGACTCGGGTAGGATCCTTCATCGAGTGAATTGGGTAAGTACAGATCACATCCAATGACCAAGGCATGAATCACGGGCCCCTTTGAGGATTTTGAACCAGACTTCACCACTGCCGTTGCGACGGGCTTTTTAACGACGCTGGAACTGTTGACTGACTTGGTTTCAACCCTCTTTTCTGATCTTTTTTTGGAAACGGGTTTCGGCTTGGCCAAAGGTTCGGATTTTTTGGAACTGGACTTGGAAGCCGTCTTCTTTGAGGTTTTTTTCGGCGTTTTCTTCGCTGCAGTACCCGCGACCTTGGTTGCTACCTTCTTTTTGACGACCGCATCGGCGACAGACGCTTTCTTCTTGACAACCGGCGATTTGACAGCTTCAACGGATTTTTTTGCTTTCGCCATTGTCTGACCTGCTGAAGTTTTGAAAACAGTCGGGATCGAAAACTTCCGAAATCAAATCGCTTTCAGTCCTGGTAGAATTCATCCCAAGAGATAGTTTGTTGTGCGGCGCGTGTCCCCCGAGTTTTGTCCAACTTCGCCACTTCCGGAAGTAATGGCATCGCTCCCCGTTCCGTGGTGAGGTTTTGTGTGGCACGAACGTCCCAGTCGTACTCGAAGATTTGCCCGTAGTACTTAGCGACCTTGGGACTGTAAATGATCAATCCCGCGTCGCGATTGAACCGAACTCCGTCGGCGGAATAGTTCTGGCTCGAGACCATCGCGACCTGGGAATCGACCACAATCCCCTTATTGTGACAGCCCCCCAACATTTTCACTTTGCTCATATCGAAACCAAACGACTTCATCGACTGCAACATTTCGCGAGCATTGCCACCATTCCGCAGAATAATTCGTAAGTCGACTCCCGCTTTTTGACGGTCGAGCAGTGCCTCGACTAGCTCCTTGAGTCCAGGCTTGCCCATCCCGTCCGGAAACGTGCTTGGGACCATGATGTATTGATTTTGAAAATACAGCGATTTTTTTGCCGAGAGGATCAACTTGACGACGTTCTCGCCGTAATTATCAGGTGTCAATAACGGTTGGACGCGGACGGGATCAGCGGCGGTGAACGTGAATTTTTTGGCGGGAAAAATCTTCACTTCTTTCATCGGGGCACGGACAGTACTTTCATCAGGCAAGACAAGATCAGGAAGTGCTGGGGGAACGAGCCCGCGCGTCCCGTCGGCCGCAACCCGTCGCGCCTCGGCAACGTCGAACTTGATGTATCCCTCGAAGGTCTTCGCGAGCTTCGCATTGTCGGAAATGACGTGCCATTCGCGGTTATGACCCGACAACAGTCTCCGCTGTGCGGCAGGATCGAGCTTCGATGCGTCCTCGGAAGGCTGGTTTGACCCCTGCCAGTTTCCGCTCGAAAGCCAGAATTGGTTGCTGTCGCGAACTGCAACCTTGATGTGATAGGCATTTGGATACAGGACTCCGACGGCAGCCGTTGAGGAATCGAACCTCTCTTTAAGAGCGGCTTTCAACTCGTCGACAACCTGCTCCTCGGTCATTTCACCTTCACGCTTCGGATTCGATTTGCGGTCGAGATTGAGCGTTAATGTCCCACTGGAATTGACAGCCGCGTCTTTAACACCTTCAAAAACGTGCTTGGCGGTGAAGTCGTACATCGCGATCGTCAACGTTTTTTTTGTATCCTTCAGAAATTTCTGCAGCGTTGACCAGCCGGCGTCGGGACTGGCATGACAAAGCAATGTCATCGCGCCGGTCACGGGAGCTAATTTCAGATCTTTCGGCTCAAGATACGCGCGACCGGGTCTGGCCGTGCCTCGCGTGACTTCCTCGACCGCTGGCGTCTCACCGTGCGCGAGTAACCGTTCGGCTGAAACGCCCGACGGTGTGGCCACGGCAGCTCGAGTTCCTGCCTTGGTTTTGTTCAGATGAAGATACTGCTGCGCCGGAGTCGCAGGAGCCACGTCGACTGGAATTCCATCCAGTTCAGTAGGGAGCAACTGATCTCCTAATGCCGACTCTGGGAGCTTGTTTAACACTGTAACGACAACACATGGCGTATCCGTCGGCCAGCCATTGGTAAATTTGAAACCTGTTTGGACGTCGACCACATTTCGATCACGCAGCAACTTAGTCCGGTATCGGTCGACAACGGCGCGAGCCGCAGAAAACGCTACCCGCAAAACGGCTTCGTACGCGTCATTATTCAACGGAGAATTCGACATAAGGCACCTCGTAGATTAAAGAAGGCGTCGCGAAACAACTTGAGGACGAAGCGATTGCAGATTTGTCGCGAATGTGTTTGACCGCAGAAGGTCTTCTCGTCTGGCATAGTTGGCTTTGGGAAAGCAAACTCCCTTGTGTTTGTAGCCATTTCGATCTCATTTGTAAACCACCGGAACGCGTTGCGCTGTTTTGCACGAAAAAACACTGCACAATCGACAAAACAGACCGAAATCCTATCGCCGCCTGTCATTCGGTGGTTGCTTAAACTCAAAAACCACTTGGATTAGATGCGAAATACATCAAAAAGATGGAATGACATCGCAGATGGCATTGAAACGGTTTCGTCGCCGGAATCCCCTGGAAGTCTTCGGGTTAACTGGCTGAAGCTGTTTTGGCCTCCAATCGGCGTTCCAAGACTGCGGCGGCGAACAATGTTAAAGAATCGAAGCATAGGTCGCGGTCGGTATTTTTTATCTGTGCGCGGACTATCAACACGATAATGATTGTGAATTGTTGGTTCAGGAAAAAGCCGATTGCAACGATTTCACCAACATGTACTTGGTGGCCGGCCCATCACTATCGGCTTCGTAGAAGCCAACTTGTTTTTATCAAGTTAGTGTCGAAACTAGTCGTCGCAAGCGAGAAACCATTCTTCAACAGCACTAACGATCTGTTTATTGATATGAAAAACACTTGGGGTTTGGACGATCAGCACGCCGCCTCAGGCCTGAAGATTGGTGTTAATCCGTCCAATCTTTTTAACATCAACGCGGATGATAAAGCAGTGTTACCAAAGGGAGCGAACCGATGTGTAACACTGGCGCTCGTCACACAAACTAGTTCGGTCAAATCGCGTTCCGCGAACCCCTGAGGATTATTCTCAGCGGAAAAAAGTAAACGTGTTGAAGCTGAGTTTGCAGGCTCAGGGACACACATTGGTGCCAACAGTCACAGTTTTTCAAACCTCGCGTAAGGCACCTCGTACGATCACGAAAAAAGCCGCAATCCATTGATGATTGCGGCTTTAAAACCATTGCCCCCACTAGGGCTCGAACCTAGAACCTAATGATTAAGAGTCATTTGCTCTACCAATTGAGCTATAGGGGCTGACGGGTCGGGAATTCTACTGTCATGGTCGGAACGGATCAAGCATGGAGGATTCGATCGCGAACGAACATTGAAAAATGCAATGGATTCAGATCCGGGGCGTCGACGGTCACTCAGCCATCGTCTAATCTCCGCCTGACGCGATTTTGCCTTACTTTCTTATTCCTTCGCCTGATTTGCCTCCCATGCCGCTGATTGAAACATCATCATCGCCCGTTGTTTTGCGGCTCAATCGCGATTTGGTGCGGATGATCAAACGGGGGCATCCCTGGGTTTATGGGG
>CAIOKO010000279.1 GCA_903858935.1 uncultured Schlesneria sp.
CACGGTGTCGAACGTCCCCAGTTAATCAACATGTATGGGATCACCGAGACCACTGTCCACGTCACTTATCATCGAATCTCCAATGCAGATGTCGAGCGCGGCGGCAGTCCGATCGGTCTCCCGCTGGACGATTTGCAGGTTTACCTGCTGAACCCCCAGGGGGAACCAGTACCCGAGGGTGTCCCTGGGGAGATCTATGTGGGTGGTGCGGGGCTGGCCCGAGGCTACCTGAATCGCCCTGAACTGACCGCAGATCGTTTCGTAATTCCGCCGTTCGACGGATGCTCTTCAGATCGACTTTATCGATCAGGTGACCTGGCTCAATGGAACAAAGACGGTAGTCTCAATTTCCTCGGTCGCATCGACAGTCAGGTTAAAATCCGAGGCCACCGGATCGAACTTGGCGAAATTGAAGCTGCGATACTTCAACTGGAATTTGTTTCCCAAGCAGTCGTCGTCGCTCGTGACGACGGGTCCGTTGGCAACGTTCTTGCGGCTTACATCGTACCTCGACCCGCAGCGCAGCTTGATGTTTCCATCGTAAGGCAAACTCTTGCGACGAAGCTGCCAAAATATATGGTCCCGTCGTTTTTTGTTGAGATGGAAACATTGCCGCTGACTATCAACGGCAAACTCGACACTAATGCATTACCAGTGCCGCAATCGCCTTTACTTAATCGAAAACAGTCAATTGTTCATCCACGTAACCGGGTCGAAGAAATTATTTCGTCGGCTTGGAGCAGCATCTTAAACATCCAGACGATCAGCATCGACGACAATTTCTTCGAGCTGGGGGGGCATTCGCTCCTGGCGATGAGACTGGTCTCGATCGTCAGCAAACAGTTAAACCGTGAAGTTTTTGTCAGATGGGTTTTTGAAAACCCGACGATCGAACGGCTTGCACAAAAGCTAATGGGGCTAGAAGGCAATCAGGACCAGCCACAAGCGATTCCGCTCGTCGATCGTCGTCAGCCGCTGCCACTTTCCTTTGGGCAGCACGCCATGTGGCTGGTCCACGCTCTGCTACCTGACTCGGCGACGTACAACCAGCCTATCGCACTTCGCATCACAGGCCGCATCAACCGAACATGGATTGATCAGTCCATTGAACAGATTGCTCGCCGACACGAATCACTTCGGACGGCTTTTGTCCAATCGGGGGAAACGCTTGTTCAACACATTTGCGGGCCTGAAGATTTTGCGGTGAATCGTCGCGAAGTCTCCCTGAATCTGCCTGCGACGGAACAGCAACATCAGGCGCTGCAAGAGACTTTGTATGACGAGGCTCGTCGCCCGTTCGATCTTACCGTGGCCCCACTGTGGCGATTCCTTTGGATTAAGTTAGCAGACGACAACCAGTTACTCGTACTCACTTTTCATCACAGCATCATTGATGAGTGGTCCGTGCGGATTTTTTGTCGTGAACTATCTGCCCTGTATGGGACTGACGGAGATCTTCAGTCGGCATCGCTGCCAGAACTACCGATCCAGTACGCCGACTACGCCGTGTGGCAGCGTTCGCAGCAGAACACTGTCGCATGGGAACAATCGCTTGCTTACTGGAGCAAGCAGCTTGCCGATCTGCCACCCCCACTGGAATTGCCAACAGATCAGGTACGACCGATCCAGCCAGGTGGCAAGGGTGCCATTCATGAATTCCGGCTCAGTAATCCCCTGACCGGTCAGCTTCGGCAACTGGCCCGCGATGAATCCACGACTCTCTTCACACTCTTGCTTACCGTATTCAACGTCTGGCTCGCGCGTCACACGGGTCAGTCCGATATTATCGTCGGAACTCCGCTGGCCGATCGCGATCGCCTCGAAGTCCAGTCCGTGATGGGATACTTCCTCAATACACTTCCGATCCGCGCCAGACTTGAGGGAGAACCCAGGTTCCGTCGAGTACTTCGACAAATTCATCAGACACTACTGGATGCCTACACACATGCCAAAACCCCCTTTGAACGGTTAGTCGAACTGACCGTCAAAGAACGCGATCCAGGTCGTCAACCGATTTATCAAGTCATGTTCGTGCTGCTGGAAGAGTCAATCGAAGAACTGCCACTGGGCGACGCAACTGGCCACTTGCTATGGACGTCGACTGAAACCAGTAAAAATGAACTGACTCTCGACATTCAAGCGACCGGTGACGAGTGGGTCTGTCGGCTCGAATATGCCACCGAACTTTTTACTCAACCATTGATCGAACGATTTGCCGTCCATTTTCAATCCCTTTTGAAAGAGATTACGACAAATCCCGAAGCCTCGATTAAGCATCTTCCATTACTGTCCGAGCGTGAAACGCAGCAGATCCTGAGGGACTGGAATCAAACTTCGATTGCTTTTCCGGAGGTTCAAACAATACACGAATTCTTCGAGAGTCAGGTCGAACGGACGCCAGATCAGGACGCGATCGCTTTCAATGGTTCCCGATTGAGCTATCGCCAACTGAACGAGCGAGCCAATGTCGTAGCGAATCGACTTATTAGTTTAGGCGCTAAGCCAGACAGTCTTATCGGCCTTATTGCAGAACGTTCCCCGGAAACACTGGTCGGTCTCTTGGGAATTCTCAAGGCGGGTGCTGCCTATGTCCCTCTGGATCCCTCCTATCCTGAAGCGAGATTGCGATCGATCATCCATGATGCGCAAATCGAAGTCATCGTCACACAAGAACATCTTGCCGATCAGATAACGGAAGAAAATTTTCATCGCGTCGTATTGAAACCTTCAGACGCCAATGACGTGTTCGCCGTGGAAAATCCGCACAGTGCAGTCGGTCCCTCGCATCTCGCCTACGTGTTATACACCTCGGGATCGACCGGCCGACCCAAAGGGGTGGCGATGGAACATCGCGCACTGACAAACCTTATTTATTGGCAAATTCAACAATATCCTTCAGGCGAAAAATTCAGAACGCTTCAATTCGCTTCGCTGGGATTTGATGTGTCGTTCCAAGAGATTTTTTCCACATGGTGTTCTGGCGGAACGCTTGTCCTGATTGACGAGAACACGCGTCGGGACATGTCACTCTTATTCAAACACATCGCGAGTGAAAAGCTCGAACGGATCTTCGTTCCGTTTGTGGTCATTCAACAATTCATTGAAGCCAGTGAAGATCACTTGCGAAAGACTTTATCACTGCGCGAAGTTGTGACAGCCGGTGAGCAACTACGAATCACGCCGCAATTAGTCCGCTTTTTTGAAAACAATCCAGACTGTCGACTGGTCAATCAATATGGTCCGACCGAGGCACACGTTGTCACGTCCTGTCAACTGGATGGTTCGCCACTTGACTGGCCGCTGTTGCCACCGATCGGGCGGCCCATTGCCAATATCCAGGTTTACGTCCTGGACCCCGATCTGCAGCCACTTCCCGTCGGAATGACAGGCGAGCTTTATCTCGGTGGCATCGGTGTGGCACGCGGATATTTGAATCAACCGGAATTGACAGCAGAAAAATTCCTGCCAGACCCCTTCAGCAACAAAGCCGGCTCGCGGCTCTATCGGACAGGAGATAAAGTCCGCTGGAACGCCGACGGCCAACTCGAATTCCTGGGGCGTATCGATCAGCAAGTCAAATTCCGTGGTTATCGTATTGAACTTGGCGAGATCGAAGCAACGCTGAATCATGCTCCGCAAGTGACGCAGGCACTCGTCATGTTGCGGGAAGATCACCCGGGCGAGAAACGCCTGGTGGCCTACATCGTCCCCACGAATCAGAATGCGATTCCAGCGACCGACGATTTACGTTTATTCCTGCAAAACCAGTTGCCGGAATACATGATCCCGTCGATCTTTGTCGTGTTACCAAGCCTGCCACTGACAGTGAATGGTAAGGTCGATCGAAAGGCTCTGCCTGTCCCCAATTACGAGCTTGACAGCGAGAAGCGTCGCCATATCGCTCCTCGCACACCGCTGGAACAGATCCTGGTGGACGCCTGGAAAAGCGTTCTCGGAATTGAACGAATCAGCATTGACGATAGCTTCTTCGAACTCGGTGGGCATTCACTGCTAGCGATGCGACTGGTCTCGATCGTCAGCAAACAGTTAAACCGCGAGGTTCTCGTCAAATGGGTTTTCGAAAACCAAACCGTCCAACAGTTTGCTCAAAAGCTGAAGGGACTTGAAGGCAACGAAGGGCGACGAGAAGCAATCCCGCTCGTTGATCGCCGACAGCCACTGCCACTTTCCTTTGGTCAACACGCCATGTGGCTGGTCCAGGCCTTGCTCCCCGAGCACGCCACGTACAACCAGCCCATCGCAATTCGTCTGACAGGGCGAATCAACCGAGCGTTGGTGGATCAGTCTATCGAACTGCTTGCACGCAGACACGAATCGCTTCGGACAGCATTTGTTCAATCGGGCGAAACGCTCGTACAATTCATTTGCGACCCTGCAGAATTCGTGGTGAATCGTCGCGAGGTCTCTTTGAATCCGCCAACAATCGAACAGCAGACGCTTCAAGAGGTTTTGCTCGAGGAAGTTCGTCGTCCATTCGATCTGGCTGTGGTACCTCTATGGCGGGTTCTCTGGATTGAATCGGCTGACGACGATCACACCCTGGCACTCACGTTCCATCACAGCATCATTGATGAATGGTCAGTACAGATCTTTTGCGACGAACTCGTTGCCCTGTATCGAACGAATGGAGATCTCCAGTCGGCATCGCTGCCTGAACTACCGATCCAGTACGCCGACTACGCGAGTTGGCAACGTGCACGCCAAGCCACTTCCGAATGGGAGCTGTCGCTGGCCTATTGGAAAGAGCAACTCGCCGATTTGCCATCCGCACTCGAATTACCAACAGACCAGGTACGGCCAATCCAGCCAAGCGGACAGGGTGCGACTCACGAATTCCAACTCAGCGCGGCCTTGACCAGCCAGCTTCGGCGACTGGCCCGCGACGAATCAACCTCTCTCTTCTCATTGATGCTCGCCGCGTTCCATGTCTGGCTGGCCCGCCACACCGGACAAACCGATATCATCGTCGGAACTCCGTTGGCTAACCGTGAACGACCGGAAGTTCAGTCCCTGATCGGATACTTCCTGAATACACTCCCCATCCGCGCGAGACTTGAGGGAAACCTCGACTTTCGCAGCCTGCTCCGACAGATTCATCAGACATTCTGGGACGGTTATACACACTCCGAAATCCCCTTTGGACGCCTGGTCGAACTGGTCGTCAAACAACGCGAGCTCGGCCGGCACCCGATTTATCAAGTCATGTTTGTCCTGCTCGAAGAGCCGGTCGAAGATCTGAAACTGGGTACCGCGATTGGCCAACCATTATGGGCTCCGACCGGAACCAGTAAAAATGATCTGACACTCGATATTCAAGCGACAGGCGATGAGTGGTTCTGCCGGATAGAATATGCCACCGACTTGTTCAGCCAACGTTTGGTTGAACGTTTTGCTGATCATTTTGTGGAACTGTTAAATTCCATTGTCAAAGCCCCTGAGACGCGAATTGGTCGGTTGAACATTTTCGACGGCGATGAGCGACACCAGATCATTCAGGGGTGGAATCCGTTTCCGTCATTTTCACCAGCGAATCTTTCGGTTCATCAGTTTTTTGAGGAACAAGTCCGACGAAAACCGAACGCGATCGCCGTTACTTACCACAGCGAATCACTGAGTTATTTTCAGTTGAATTGCCTCGCAAATCGGTTGGCAAGTGAACTGGTCGAGAATCAGACCGAAATCGGATCACGGGTCGGAATCTGCTTGGAACGTTCGCTGGAGATGGTTGTCGGAATACTGGCGATCCTCAAAGCAGGAGCCGCTTACGTTCCGCTCGATCCACGATATCCACAGGACCGACTTTCCTATATGATTCAAGACTCAGAAATCAAGGTTTTGATTTGCGATGCAACGACGTCGCCCATATTCGCCAATTCGCCGATTCCTTTATCCTTCATCCAAGCGTCCAAAAACTTAATTGAAGTCGATTTTTCACCGGTCGAGGTGTCAAGCGACGATGCGGCGTATGTGATCTATACGTCAGGTTCAACAGGCCAGCCGAAGGGATGTGTCGTCACCCACGGGAATGTTGTGCGGTTGTTTCAATCGACGGAACCTTTGTTTGGTTTCAACGAGACCGACGTCTGGACG
>CAIOKO010000280.1 GCA_903858935.1 uncultured Schlesneria sp.
CGCTCACCTGCGCGGAGCCACTGCCCCAAATCGAAAGAGCGGGCGCCTGGCTGTCGCCAGTCTCTCTAATTAAATCCGTTTTCTGGTCTAGACAATGGGGTCCACCGTAGTTAGCGACACACTCTTTTTCGATCAACGGCTGAATACGATGACGACCGACGATCTTCTCAGTGAGTTATCGATCAAAATCTACGAGCGGCCGCTGTCAGACATGCGCAACAACGGCGGAATCCGCGATCTGTCGAATCCAATCGCTGTCATGATGTTGGTCTTCGATTTTGAGACGGAAGTCTCAATGAATGGAATCAACAACTTCATAGGAAATAGCACGGGGATTTACGCCAAAGAAACTGTTGCCGCGTTGGAGCTGATTGGCTGCTCCAATCAATCGAAACAATTAAAAACAATTCTGGAGACCGCAGCGGCTGCGGCAATGACTTACGATACGATTCAACAAGATCGTTCAGGGCTTTCAGAATACGTTATCACCAGTTTCGCGCAACTCCACGATGAGAAATGGGAACGGGCAAACTCAGAAATCGGCAAACTCGAATCAGAAATTGATTACGCCGACATCATGGTTCATGCAGAACGGTTTGTTATCACTCACCAGAACGAATTTCGCGTTGCCCTGGGTCGATAGGTCGATTGCATGGAAATTCACCTTAAACGAAACATAAACGACGCGCAACAAAGGGAGCAACCCGCGCGGCGGATCGGACGGATCCCGCCATCAATGGTTCTTGGCCGCCAACGGGTTACCTTAGTCGATCATCGAGCAAAGTTTTCTTATGAATAAATGTCAGGAATTTTGCCAATGATTCATGACAATCAACCGACGACTGTCGCAGAAATTATCGCAAGGTATCGGGATTGCGACCGCATATTCATTGATCTCGACCTGGAAGACGAAATGGATTTTGCTGATGCACATCTTGAAGGAGCGATTTTTGATGGAACATGGCTATCAGAAGCAAGTTTCCGAGGATGCAAACTGCAACACGCAAGCTTTCGACGCTGTAATCTGAAATGTACCGACTTTCGCGGGGCGGATCTTCGGAATACTGTTTTTTGTGAAGCTGCACTCGAGTGCTCAGAATTTGCCGGCGCAATCTTGGATGGTGCGATCTTTACCGGATCAACGTCTTACGGATATACGTTGAAGGACGACGACTTGCCCCCTCAATGAAGTTTAACTTTTCGCCGAAAGTTCAAATGAGTCGGGACTCATCAACACACATTTCACGGTCTTACTTTTCGTTGGCGGCGTTTTACTTCTTGATTGTTGGAAGGCCGAACGAGGCATTGAAGTTGCGGAGCGAGCATGAAGGATCTGATGATTGACGCTTGCCGCTGGCATGTGGACGCTGAGGCTAAGCCGAACAAGCAGCGGGCGCTCGACCACTTTCGGGAAATTTACACTGTGCTGCTCGATTTTCTACGAGTAGAGGGACTACTCGCCGAACCCACGCTCGGTCAGGAAGTCCCTGACTGGCTGGAGTTCGAGTTTTATCGGACGCACCTGACCGACGAGGGGTACGAATTGGTGCGTCTGTGCCACGGTACCTGGAACCCGGCGTTTGGTCAGGGCCACACCCAGCGGCACCTGACACAGTGGCGGCGGAAGCTTGCTCAGCTGCGCGGAGACAAAAGAACCAATTAGCCTTATTAACGACTCGTAAATGAGTATCCTTCGAGAATACGGAAAAAACGCGCGTCATGAAATACGCTCGATGGCCGCGAATGACCCAATTAGCCTGACACATTTTCTTCAGGCTAGGGGCAAAGGCCTGTTAACCACCACTGCGGGGGTGGTGGGGATTCGCTTTAGTTTTCGGTGCCATGTATTGAGTTCCGCCTGAATTGCTGCCACGATATTCGAACGCCCCGCTGGTGCTTGGCGACGAGAGAATGGGGCGAGACCAGTTTGATACCAAATGGGGAGCCGTTCATGCGAAGTTTGATCGTTATCTGTGCGTGGATTGGATGGGCTGCGATTGTCCAGGCGGGCGATTGGCGTCAATTCCGTGGCAGCGAATCGAACGGCCTCGGCGATGATGTCGCTCCGCCAACCAGTTGGTCCGCCACCGAAAACATCGGTTGGAAAAGCTCTCTTCCAGGTCGAGGTCTCTCGTCACCAATTGTGGTGGGTGATCGAGTCTTTGTGACCTGTTCCAGCGGGTATCGTGGCGATCGCTTACATGTCCTTTGCTTTAACGCTGCAGATGGATCGAAGTTGTGGGAACGACAGTTCTCGGCGACGGGGCGGACATCGCATCATCAGAAGACGTGTGTTGCCTCGTCGACACCTGTCAGCGACGGGCAGCGGGTCTTCGCTTTGTTCTCAAGCAATGATCTGGCCTGTCTTGATCTGGACGGAAACCTGGAATGGTTTCGAGGTCTGACGTACGACCACCCGAATGCTTCAAACAGTCTTGGTATGGCGTCATCGCCGATCGTTGTCGGATCAACGCTGATCACTCAAATTGAGAATGACAGCGAGTCTCTGGCGACGGGAATCGATGTCGCGACAGGCGTGTCCCGCTGGACTTCGGCTCGGCCGAAGAAAGCAAACTGGTCATCGGCAATCGTCTGGCCGAAACGGTATGGCGGCCATGAAGACCTGGCGCTGCTGCAGTCATCCGAGGGAATCGCTGCCGTTCGACCACTGACTGGCGACGTTGTCTGGAAATACACTGACGGTGCCTCGACGATTAGTTCGTCGGTTGCATCGGATGGAATACTTTACGCAGCCTCAAAGGGGATCACTGCTCTGAAACCACCTGGTGAAAGCGCAAGTCTGGAGAAGATCTGGCAAACGAACAAACTTGACCCTCGCACAATCAGCCCACTTGTTTACAACGGTCGGTTGTATTCGATCAATGGTGCGGGAGTCTTGCTCGCGGCGGATCTGAAGACGGGTGATGTCAAATGGCAAACTCGAGTGGCCGGCCCATTCAGCGGTTCTCCCGTTGCAGCTGGGGGGCACTTGTACGTTTTCAACGAAAAGGGTGACGGACACTGCGTGAAGCTGGGTGACGAGGCTGGCGAAGTGGTCCACACGGGAAACCTCAATGGAGAAGTTTTCTTGTGTACGCCAGCCGTTTCCAACGGTGCGATTTACGTTCGCAGCGATCAAAACCTTTGGAAAATTTCGGCGAAGTAACGTATGTGGAATCTGTTACTTGTCGGGATGGGCGGCAGCCTGGGCGCGATGCTGAGATTCGGCATCAGCACGATGATGAAGGCATGGCTTCCCGGCTATATGGGTGCGGGAACACTGATCGTCAATGTCGTTGGATCATTGGCGATCGGTTACGTTCTGGGTGCGCCACACGATTCGAAAAGTGTTGCCGAATCAACGCGACTTTTTTTCGTAGTCGGTGTACTCGGTGGCCTGACGACCTTTTCGTCATTGGCGTACGAAACGTTTTTTATCGCTAACAATCCTGGCGGCGGAATCGCGATAAGTTTGGGGCACATGACCGCAAATGTGATGCTCGGTCTGGCTGCCGTCTGGTTTGGAGCCTATTTGGCTCGCGCCGTTCCAATCATTTGAAATGGACTTTTCAGTCGTGTATCCCGGGAAGAGGAAGCTCCTGCTGAGACACGAAGTGAGTACATGCATCGGCTCGGCGGGAGCCTCGCCCTCCCGAATACTTACGCCGTTCGTGTGAATCAGGCCTTGCGCAGGAAGAAGTAGGCCGAACCAAGGAATATCAGCCATTCCGTGGCAGCCAAGTACGATGTGGTCGATTCAATTCCGCTATAAAGAAAAAAACTCATCGTCCGAAAGAGGACGAGGCATGCGTGAATTACCAAGCACGCAAAAAGCGGAAACGCGGACTCTTCAGGTCGGTAAAGGGGCCAGAGAAAAATGAGCCCCAAAGCCAGTTCAAGACCGCCGTAGACAACCAGAAATTCGGATTGTCCCGAACCTGGCTGAAGGGAGAAGCCAACCCCCTTCGCCGTTTTGTCCGGTTGCAGCGAACACCAGCCGGCTAACCCGATGTAGGCAAAGCCAACCAGTGCCAGAAAGATTTTTACCACAGGTGACTCGACCGTGTTAAATTTCCGAATTCAGCAACATCGCTTCGATCGTCAGACCTGGCCCGAATCCCAAGGCGACAACGGGACCACGTCGTGGTTCTTCCTGAATTCGATTCAGCAGGAACAGGACGGTTGCAGACGACATATTGCCATACTGAGCGAGAATTTCGCGAGCCGGTGCAACGTCTTCACTGGAGAGAGATAACGCAGCCAGGCAGGCATCCAGAATTCGCGGGCCACCGGGATGAATTGCCCAGCCCTTCACGTCCTGGATCGTCAGACCTTCTTTCGCCAGAAAGGACGTCATCCAGGGTCCCAGGTTCTTTTCGATCAAGCCAGGCACCTTTTGCGACAAGGTCATTTCGAAACCATGGTCGCCGATTTTCCAGCTCATCGCACCGAGGGTCCCTTCCAGAAGATGCGATCCACTGCGAATCATTTCGTACTTCGACTGGATCGGACTTTGACCTTCAGGAGCGGATCGGCAGACGACGGCTGCTGAGCCGTCTGCAAACAGAGCGTTTGCAATCACTTTTTCGGTCGACCAGCCGTAATGGTGGTGCAGGCTGCACAATTCAACGGAGCAGATCAGAACCACTGCTTTTGGATCGGCTTCGACGAATGCCTTCGCAACTCGCAAAGCATTAAACGATCCGTGGCATCCCATAAACCCGACATGAGTTCGAGCCGTATCTGGCGACATACCTAACTGTTGAATCAGGCCGATGTCGAAACCAGGAGCATAAAAGCCACTGCACGAAACGGTGATCAGATGAGTGATTTCCGAGACATCCTGGTCGGCATGCGCGAGAGCTGCCTCGCAGGATTCCATGGCCAGCGCGAGGGCATGTTCTTCATATTTTTCCATACGAGCATGAGTGGTCGGACCACGATCATCTTCGTCGCTACGTGGTTGGAAAAAACCTTCAGAAATATCTGCTGGAATCCCATTGTGTTCCTGGAGCAGCACGGTGCCTCGTTCGTTGACCCCGGCACCCTGGTAAATCATTTGCATCACACGGCGATGTTCGTCTGAATCGCAGCACAATGATTGCATCGCCTCATACGCGAGATTCTGTTCGACACTTCCCGCAGGTACAGCGGTTCCAAGACCCGTGATCAACATTGCCATCGTGTAAAACCTCTGTCGAATTCGGCGGTGTGCCGATCCGCCTTTTTCCAGGATTCGCCGTCGTCCCGCCTCGGGCGAGATCACCGTCAATGACGTTCGGGCGAGCAAAAAAAAAACCAGTATGTCCGAACACTCAACAGGTTCGGTCACACCAGCTTACTCAGTAACAAGTTCCCAGCTCCGGTCGGGACTACTCTTTATCAAGTCTTCTGACGGTTAAGCACAACTATTCGATTCGCGTTATAGTCGACTAAACCGATAGGATATCATACGCCCTGTCCATCCCCATGCAAGCAAGAGGGGCTGAATTTTTCGTATTCGATCAATCTCGAACCCGAGGAAAAGCGAGAATGAGAAAAGGTGGCAAGCCTTCACCAGCCGGTTTATTTTGACTTAACATCACAAAAGGTCACTTTGAAAACTCCTTATTGAGTCTCAGTTTACGAACAGAAACTCGTTGCTGTTTAAAAGCAATCGGCACAAATTCGCCAGCCCGTGCCGGTTCGTGTAAGCGATCGCATCGAGTGTTTCATTGCTTGTGGGAGGGCGACAAAAGATCAACCGGAAAGCCCGATTGACTTGCGCCTGCGGGAGTGGAGCAACCTCATTGGAATTCTCATTTTCACGGGCAATTTCCTGATCGATTCGAACTGCAATATACGCGCAATGCTCACAAATAAATTTGTCATTCCATAGCGACAGGGCCTGCTGAACGGTGACACCGTTCGTTCTGGCGGGGACGATTTGATCACCTGACGGGCAGTCGAGTGACTCCATAAGCGGATCGGGCAGCGTACGGAAAAGAAACCGATAAATACTCCGCCGCCGACCCGCCTCCGTACCGGGGTCAAATTTTGAATAGTCGACCCGGGGCGTGACGTGAATTCCAGGCTGAAGATCGAATTGTCGATCCGACGGCCCACCCATGCGCAGGTCTATGCGATCAGAAATCGCCAGAATGGCGTCACGGATTGACTCTGCATCCAGACGAGTTCGGTTCATTCGCCAGAGGAAACGGTTGTCGGCGTCGAGCGACAGCCGCGAATCCTGCGTCGAGGGATCGTCCAATGATGGACCACTCTTTGAAAGTGGATTTTCAACTTTTTGCTGGTATGCCTGGCTCATCACGATCATTCGATGCAATTTCTTTAGCGACTGATCGCCGTCGCGGAATTCTACTGCCAGCCAGTCAAGCAATTCCGGGTGAGTCGGTTTTTCACCCATGTGCCCAAAGTCGTTGAGGGTCCCGACTAGCCCGCGCCCAAAGTGGTGGTGCCAGATGCGATTGACAATCGATCGCCACGTCAGCGGATTATTTTTATTCGTGAGCCATCGCGCCAGCGCCGCACGTCTTGCGGATTCAGCATCGGTTGCAGGAATTTCGAATTGAGACGGCAAAGTTGTGACACATGCCAGGGCACCAGGGGTGACTTCCCCTCTCGGGTGACGAATATCTCCTCGATGGAGAATGTGAATCGTCCGGGGACCTGGCGGTGGCCGTAACGATCCATCTGGTTCGAAGTCTGCCGCTGCAGCGTAGACGAGATTTTGCTTCGGCAATGAGTTTAACGAGCGCGAAACCTCATCCAGCTGCTGAAACCTCGCGAGTTCGAAACGTTGAGTATCGTTACGCCTGGTTGGTGGAATGGCCAGAATCATCGCGATTGCGTCAGGGATCGCTTCAACGCCAACGGGTCTGGCAGCTCCTGTCAGCGATAGCCGGGCTCTTCCAATCAGATGTCCCCGACCATGCCGCTGCTTCAGGACAAAGCGAAGGCCAATTGTTTTAGCTGGTTTATCGGGGTTCGCCTTGGTGTTTGAAGAATCACGATGGGTACGGTCGGGTTCATGTAATCGAATTGGCTCTTTCAGTTCGAAAACAGCATGATGCGATTTCCCCTCTTGCGGATGGATGCCCCATGCTGTCGGTTCGTTTTGATCAATCGCTTTTGAAATCTCCCAGTCCTGCTGATTGAAATCGGCAGTCGGATTTATGAGTGTAAGCTTCTGATTGCTTCCCTCCAAAAACACCTCAAATTCCGAGAGATGCAAGTTGCCATTATCTGGTTGCCGACCGGGACCACCATGAGGCAGACTGTCGTGAGTAAGAACTTCCAGGCGAATCGCGGTGATCTGTTCGAAGGCCGCCCCTGCCGGTTTGCCGGGAACTCCTGCTCCATGATCCCTGGGAACTTTGGCAGCACTTAAAACGTCAGCTTCCTCAAGAGTGCGTTCTTTCTTTTGACCCGGTCCGGAATCTTGGTCTTTCTGGTTGCCGTTTTCCGTATGTTCTGCAGTCAACTGGGTAAACAGCAGTGGTGCCGAAACGATTGTTACCGTGTCCATTTCGGGCCTCAACCCCGAAGAGAGAATCGAGCCATCTTCCAGTTTTTCGAGCGTCGCCCCGTCCGAGGATGTGAAAGACACGGCATCGACGACGTGCCAATCGATCGCCTTCGACGCTCGGCTTTGCTCCCAGATCGCAATTCTCTGCTGGACTTCGCTCGACATCAATCTTTCGACTTCCGACGGCGAACGTTGCTCGATGTCGTGTTTGCGACGGGACAATTCCGTTCGCTGCCGGTGTATCTCAGGGTCAGCGTCGTACCGGCGATTGGCTCGTTCAACACCTGAAAACACCGCTTGTAACGAGTAATAATCGCGTTGACTGATCGGGTCGAACTTATGGTCGTGGCAGCGGGCACATTGGACAGTCAGGCTGCAAAAATTGTTCATAACATTCGACAGCATGTCATCACGATCAAGGTATCTGGCGACCTGACGGTCGATCGTATCTTCTCGAATATCACGCAACGAACTTTCATCCCAGGGTCCGGCGGCGAGAAATCCCAGTGCTGCGATGGCGGATGGATCGCCCGGAAAAAGGACGTCCCCCGCAATTTGTTCCTCAACGAAGCGGGAATAAGGTTTGTCGTCATTCAAAGACTTAATCAGGTAATCCCGATAAGGCCAGGCATGCTCGCGTATTCGGTCCTGATCGTTGCCGTGTGTCTCGGCGAAATGAGCAGCGTCGAGCCAATGGCGAGCCCAGCGTTCGCCGTATCGCGGAGATTTCAACAATCGATCGACAAGCGCCTCGTATGCGTTGGGATCGGGATCGGCGATAAACGCATCGACTTCGTCTGCGGTCGGTGGTAAGCCAATCAAGTCAAATGAGACGCGACGGATCAATGTCCGCCGATCCGCCTGTCCGACCGAGCGGAAGCTCTTTTCGGTCCGCTTCGCCCGGATATAAGCATCGATCGGAGATTCATCTACCGACTGGCCGTTCGTCAGTTCACTCAGCGGGACACTTGGTTGGGCAAGCAGTTTCAACGACCATAAATCGTTTTTATCGGAGACGGTTCCTGCGACGTCGTCCGGCCAGGATGCCCCTTGATCAATCCACGCTCGAATCAGACCGACCTCGTTGGCAGTCAGCCGATCTCCTTCCGGCGGCATCACAACCTGATCAGTTCCGGCGACGAATCGAATCAGCGGGCTGTTATCGCTTTGTCCTGAAAGAATGTTCGGCGCGAAGGACTCGCCACCTTTGAAAGCCGTTTCTCGAACATCAAGTCGATAATCCCCTTTTTGTTTTTCGGGGCCGTGACATCGAACGCATGCCTTTTGAAAAATCGGCTGAATATCTTGCTTAAAGATGATCGGCCGAGTCGCGGCCGGAGGTAGCACTTTTTTTGGGGGGCTGACTTCGTCAGCCCGAATGCTTCGCGAACCCGTCGCAATAATTGCGAAGCAAATTACGTACAGGTTCAGGGAGAGTTGTCGGTTCACACACCCCTCGACACCAGATTGAAACAATGCTGTCGGATGTCCCTGTAATGAAACAAACGGACTTGTCATTGGTAACACAAGGACGATTATAAAACGCTTTTTGCCACTGGTTGACCTGCTTCGTCAAACAGTGTTCTTCGATTTCAGGTTGAAAATCTCGGCATGGGAGAGGCCTTCTTTGCCGTGGTGCCTCCGATCGATGCCGCCTTGAAAAATCTGTCACGGCACGTTCAGTTCACTTTTCGCGTCCTGACCTGTTTCCTTCGCCTTCATTTCGATCGTGACTTCAGTTACCGGCTTGAAGTCGCTGCGAGGCGACTGATCGTCTTTCCTTTCGCGAATCATTTTCGCCGACCAGCGAGCGACTCCGAAGGCAACGTCTTTACTTTTCCAGACCGTCGATTCTTGTACCGTTCGGCTGTTTGGTCGTTCGATTTTGATTTCGCCCTGAAGTTGGGTGGACTTGATGGCACCCAGGCCAACTTCCGCATCAACGTCTTTCCCGACAACCTTCAACTCACGATAATAACCAACGAGAATTCCCAACGGATAAAGTTGCAATGCCGGTTCTGTCAATGGTTTGGGATCAGCCTTGCCAACCTTCCGAAATCCTTTAACAAGGGGTAAGAAGCTGACTGGAACCCCATCTAAGTCAACGTGAGTCGCGATGACTGCGGTTTCTGGAATCAGGACTTTGTAGATTTCAAGCCCTGTCAGGCCCGTGTCAACTTTGCCGTCTCGCTCACGTCCGCGTTCGATTTTTATTTCGATCCAGCGGCAAGGAACTGTCTCGCCGCGATATTCTGCGGCTTCGGCTCCGACCGACTTAATTGTCACGTGCTCGATCCACGGGTCAATTTCAACCTTTCCCGCAGCTGTTTCCGGGCGGATTTCGACTTGAGAATACGTCCCTTCGAACCGTACCCAAGTCCCGTCGGCAGGCAGTTGGGTAACAACCCCCTGGCCCCAACAGATATTCCCCAGCATGCAGGCAATTCCGGCGAGCACAGTGGTGAGCCGCCGCAGACGGTTCGTTTGGAGCTTCCGCTCTATGAACCTGAAGAACTTTGGCGCCACTTCTACCGTCAAGTTCCTCAAGAGAAGTCCCCGCATGAAACGAACCCTTTCTATTTCCATAAAATGAGACGGTATCTCAATCAGTTTGGCATAGACAAGGAGGGCTGACAAGGCTGATTTTGAATTGTCACATCTGACAAGCCCCCTTTCGTGACAACAATTTAGGACTTTTCAGTAAAACTTTTTGATAATCGATGACTGGCCGCCCCCCCCTGATCTCGCAAGGTCAACTCACTCAATCAGACTTCTTCAAGCTCCGTCATCAGATTTGTGCTTGAAAATTCAGCAGAGTTCTCCCAGCGAACAGGCAAATTTGAAATCGGACAGTTGCTGACAGGGAATCCCAATCTATTTTTTCCAAACTCATTTGACGAAGTAAAGATGCACGGGAGCGGCAAATTCCTCAAAAAAAAGCAACGAGTTCGCGTTCGATGTTCCGACCCTGAAATTGTCATTTTGACAACTCGCAATTCTGAACCGAGACGGTCTTGACGTGTCCTAACTTACGTCTATCCTTCACTATGGCGGTTTTTAAGAAACTGCTGAAACTTTTGGCACGCTTGGTGCATCATAATTGTTCGCCGTGTTGGCGAGAAACTTGCTGCAATGTGTTGTGTTTGGTCTTCTACCCCATGGGAGGGAGGCTGCGATGACTACTGAAGACGCTGGATCTGAGAAGGTTTTGAATCCGCAAATTATCGTTCGGCGGTTGGCTGCTGCCGAAGGATATCTTGAGTTAGGTCTGCCGAATTACGCGATAGCAGAGTTGAACAGTGTGCCAGATGCTGGCGCTTTCGCTCCGATTGCCGAGCTGTTTCGTGGTGAAGCTCTGCAAGCTCAAGAAAAATATGCCGACGCGATTGAGCCACTCAATCGGGCCGCACAGATGTTCCCCGCTCCTTTCAACCAGAGAGCTCTACTGGCACTGAGCAACTGCTACCGGCATGACGGGCAAATTAAACTGGCCGATGAGACAGCCGCTGCGCTTCAAATGCCTGACGACGTCGAACCTGGTGCAAAGCTGGTAATTCTGCCAATTTTCCATATCTCCAAATCAGCCGCTCGTCGGATTTCTGAAGACCAGAACTGATCGAACTTTGAAAAGAACCGCCCGGCAGTGAGAAATCATTGCCAGGCGGTTTTTGTTTTTGGCACTGTAGCGAACTGTTGCACGAGTTCCTTAGTTAAACCCGCAGCCCATCGCCTAAGGGGGATCAGCGTGCAGCCGATCTCTTCAAGCGTTGTCCCAGCCTCTTTTTTTTCGCAGGGCCTCAACGAGTACACCTCGATCGACGCCAATTCCGCCGTACCGTTTCCGCTTCTCTGCGAGGCGTGTTAAACGATCACCTCAAATCCAGTCTGACACCACTTATTCGACGGTCACAAGCTAAACTGGCAGGGCTGCCAAATCGGCTTTCCGTCGAGCGGCGAGATGATCAAGGACTGTCTTTACGGCATCGTCGATTGCCACTCGTTCTGAATCGGCCGATGTTCGCCACTTCAGTTCGACGATCCCCTCTTTCAACCCTTTGCCACCGAAATTGACTCGTAACGGGATTCCGATCAAGTCGGCATCTTTAAATTTGACACCGGGGCGAAGATCTCGATCATCCAGCAAAACATCAACCCCGGCCGACTTGAGTTCCCCATAGAATTTTTCAGCCGCTGACATCGTATCGGACTCGTTCGCCCCGATAACACTGACAATCACTTCATAAGGGGCGATCGATAGCGGCCAGATTAACCCTTGTTCGTCGTGCTTCGTTTCGGCGAGTCCTGCCAGAATTCGGTTCACTCCGATTCCGTAACAGCCCATGATAATCGGTTGGCGATTTTCGGTTTCGTCGTCATACAGCGCGTCCATTGAAACGCTGTATTTCGTGCCTAGTTTGAAGACGTGCCCGACTTCGATTCCGTGGACCAGTTCCAGGGTCCCTTCACCGCGTGGACTGGGGTCACCTGCGGCTGCGTTGCGAAGATCAAACGTCGTGGTCAATTCGTAGTCTCGCCCCACGTTCACGTTCGCGAGATGATAATCCCCTTCGTTTGCCCCGGTAATGGCGTTCACAACAAGGGGGACGTCGTGATCGGCGATTACCGGACACTTGATTCCCACTGGCCCGGCGAAGCCAACCGGAGCGCCAGTGACTTGCAGGATTACGGCAGGATCAGCCATCTCCAGACTCTTCGCGGCCAATGCACGCCGAATTTTGCCTTCGTTGGCCTCGTGGTCACCTCGCAAGAGGACGGCGACGGGTTTTCCATCAGCCACGTAAATCAGCGTTTTCACCAGCTTCTCAGGCTTACACTTCAGCAGTTTGCAGACGGTCTCGATACTGCCGACGTTGGGTGTTTGCAACTTCGCGACCGGCTTTGCATCGGCGGATGTCGCGATCACAGGCGGCTTCCGACCTGTTTCGGCTCTCTCGAGATTCGCGGCGTAGTTTGTCTTACGACAAAAGACGATTCGATCTTCACCATTCGCGGCAGGGATCATGAATTCGTGCGACGCATCGCCACCGATTGGGCCACTCTCAGCCTCAACTGGCAGAAATTCCAGGCCGCATCGTGAAAAGATACGACAGTAGGCGCGATACATCTTCTGATAGACTTCGTTCAAAGATTCCAGCGATGAATGGAAGCTATAAGCATCCTTCATCAGGAATTCGCTGGTCCGCAGAATCCCAAACCGGGGTCGTTCTTCATTTCGGAACTTGGTCTGAATCTGATAGACCGTCAGCGGCATCTGGCGATGGCTGCTGATGTGCCGCGACATGAGATCGGTGACAACCTCTTCATGAGTCGGTCCGAGCGCCATATGAACGTTTCGATCCCCTCGCCGGACATTAAAGTTAATCAGAACGTTTCCAAACGCTTCTTTACGCCCGGTTCGCTCGAACAGATCGATCGGCTGAAGTGCGGGCATCAGGATTTCAAGTGCTCCTGCAGCGTCCATTTCCTGACGAACGATTGCTTCCGCCTTTTTCAACGCGCGCACACCCAACGGCAAATATGTATACGCTCCGGCCATGAGCTGCCGAATAAAACCAGCTCTCAGCATCAATTGATGGCTCGGTACTTCAGCATCCGACGGGATTTCCTTCATCGTCGGGATAAACGTCTGGGACCAGCGCACGGGAGATTCCTTTCAAAACGATCAATCGGTAGTTAAGCGGGGAGTGTATTCCGAGTTCAGCCGAGAGTGAAGCATAACCCGCCTGATGCTGCTTGGATCTCCTGCAGAATTATGCCTGAATCCTGCAAATTCCAATTTCCACGCGGGCAGCAAACGTCGTTCACTCCCCCGCATAAAAGGTTTCAAATAGGTCCTTTTCTTCAAACCCCTTGATGCAAGTACTGCCCTGTCAGCAAGCGTATTTCGGAACTTGCACAATCCCGGAAAAGAAGTTGGATCTGGTTACCTGATCGCCCCATCGCCACGGCCCCGCCGGGCTGGCAGCGAGCACCAAAGATCGGTTTCTGGTGCGTCCAACCCGCTTCTGCCAGAGTGCCAAAACCGTTGCTTGCGTCAGCAGAGTCTTCGCTCTTGTATGAGACCGGTTTCGCCGAAGTCATGACTCCTGCAATTGAAAATGTTTCGGTCAGCAAAAGGGAATTGCTGATACCAGGATGCACCATGTGCATTACGCCATTGAGCGTGGCAATCGCCATTGGCTCCGAGCCTTCGTAAGCGCGCGCGAACGGTTGGCGCTTTCCGGCCATGTCGGGCCACGAGGAAAAGTGGGCTACTGGAAATGAGCTTAGTGACCATTGGTAAATCGTCGTGTTGTCTTGTGGTCCGCCGTATTTATTCGCCGGAACGGTAACCACGTTAAAGGGTGCCGAATTGTACGAGATCACATTCATCGTGTGGGCACCGGATGACTTTACAACCAGATAAAGCGATGCCCCGAGCGAACCTAGCACCATCGAACCGTCGGTAGACGCGGCAGGTACCGGTACTGTGTCGGCCCAGCAATTCGGCGATCCGTTACTGGCACGAACGCATGATGACACTTTTCCTGACGCGTCCTTGAAAACGAACATGATCTTTGTTTCATGATCAAATGACGCGAGAGCGATCCCCGCAATCGGCTCGTCAACAGGTGATGTTTCGGCTGACCACCCATGCTGAAGATCGTATTTCAAGCAGTTTAATTGACCAGTTTTTGAGCGAGCCACCAGCAACAGGTCTGTGAAGGTCGAAGCGATCGCCAATCCACCTGATCCATCAATTTGTAACGCATCTGCCGAAGACCATTCTCCTCGTTCGCCCGAATAGGTGCGGATACGTATCGTGGCGTCGGTCGCAGTACAAGCAACGAAGAGTGCCCCCGCGAAGCCCGCTGCGGCAATTGGCCCATCACAATTTTCAAACGGCGTCGTCTGGGGGGCACTCCATTCAAATTGCCGCCCCCAAAGGAACTGGAACCAGTTTGCGGCGGCGTCGTTCCTGCCAAGATTTCCGAGGTTAAAATTTTCTTCAATTGTGCGGAGCAGGCTGTAGTGATTGTAGCCTTCTTCTTCAAAGCCTGGTTTGACGCAATCACCAAGCAGGACCGTGTAAATCTGATTCGGTCCGTCATACGTCGAATTCAACCCTGGCTCGTAATTCGACTCGAAGTCAGATTCGTCAAACGTGATCACCACCAGCGTACGTGGTGGCAAATGTGAATTCGGACCAGGGAAACGTAATCTCCCGAAAAATGATTCGAGCCAGCGAGACAACTGATCGACCAGTACCGGAGCTCTTGGTTGCGGATCAGAGTTGGTACCGTCCAGCCAGTGACCATCGTTCCAGATATTTGGCGTAAACCAGGAATACTCAGGTAATTCACCATTCAGCACGTCGGCAAAAAAGCCCGCTTCATTGTCAATTCGTCGCCACCGATTTTCGTTACGGACGATGCGAGAAAAACTCGAAAACGGGTTGTGCTTGATGAAGTAAGGGGACGCGTCCTGTGGAGTCAATGTCGGCGTCCACGGGGTGGCGTTCGGAACATAGCTCTCCATGTATGCTTTCCACCGAAGACGTCCAGGTGCCTCTTCAAGAAGGTCAACGATCGTGCGTTCGTCAAGCAGCGGAAGCCGACCGTCGCTCGTGACATTGCACAACGATCCGGCGATCGACGCAATGTAATTGGTCTGTGATGGATGCATCACGCCGAAACTGTTTCCAAGCTGAATCCCCTGCCTTGCCAACCGCCGTAAATAGGGATTTTCGAGTACATAACTGCGATATTGGTTCTCGAACATGATGACCACTACATGATCAAACGCACGGTCTGACACTGAACCAGCCACATTCACATCAGACCTTGATGATGACCTGTCAGTTGCGGGTTTTGCCATGAATTGTTCCGTGATTCTTCTAACTCATTGCGATAAGGGCATTTTCCGAAATCAGTATCATATAGTCGTTTTGACTTCTCAACCGCCCGCGAACATTCGGGAATAATTAGCAATGATGAATTCCTGCAGGGAATGTGGCTGCGAACAAATCAAAGCCTGAGGTTAAATGGAAATCGGTCTTGTTCGATTCGGCGGATTCGGCTAGTTTCCGCTCCTCCCGTCCCAATTCAATTCGTTGGTTCCCATCAAACCCGTTGAGCTACAGCTCTTCTGGCCGATTTCGTTGTTATTCCCTTGGATATCGGTATGCGATCCGTCGTCGGTCCGCTGTTGTTCGGGCTAATCCCGCTGATTGCGGTGGGCTGCGCATTGCCCGATCGATCCCTCAGCCGGTCTGAAGATCTCAGATTTCGACCAAGAGGATTGCCAAATTCACGGGGAACACAGTTCGCAGCGTCGAATGGTTCCCCCGAATTCGGTTCGCCAACGACAATCCGTGATTCGGTGCATAACGAAGTCGATACGAGCGGCTCAGAAAGCAGCAAATCGATTAATCTGGTCAACTTTAAAGCCGAGAAACGGGTCACAAGTCCGCAAAAATTCGTGGCGGGTCATTCATTCGACCTTGAACAGTCGACCGACGTCGTTGAATCCGACTCCGTTCCATCTACTTTGGATGACCTTTCTTCGACGTCTCGAAAATTGACAGTGAAACAAGAGAAAGTCGTTCCCGCGTCAAACCGGGACTCGTTCTCTGATTCAGATTCTGATTCGCCAACAGTCAACCACGCCGATTATCAAATCAGCGATGATCAAAAAAAGCCTCGAATTGAACTCGTTGGATTGGAAGGCGAAGTCACGGAATCCCTGACCGCTGAATCTCGTTCATTGGATTGGGATGAACCAACAACCCAAAGTCCGGCAAGAAACATAGACATCGCCCAAGATGAACCAACGAGGACAAATCCTCCGTCATTGGTCCCGATGTGGGCAGATCGCCCGAAGGATCGAAGTCCCGAAATTTCACCTATCGTGAAAAAGCCTGATTCAAAGAATTCATCAGTGGTTCAACAGGTCGTACAGAATGAACCCTCTCGTGCGTCGGCAACCCCGAAGTCCACGATGGTACTTCCTTCACTTCCCTGGCAAGCTGACTTGGAGCAGTTAATCGCTCGCGTCGAACGAGACCTTGCTTCAGCCAAGCCGGAATCCGCAGGAAGCAGTCAGGGCGAATACTTAAGGAAACATGCTCATCTGCGTCTTCTGTATTTAATGGCACAGCGACAGGAAGAGGCTTTGACGGCCATCCCCGGTGTCGAGACTTATGAACAGGAATATTGGCAGCAACTGATCTGGGCGATGTCGAATTCGCTCGACATAGTCCAATTCCCCGAGGTGACGGACCGAGCGGCTCAAACGGTTCCTCCACTCGCGGCCGCGCTAAGGCAAATGCGTGAACAGTCTGCCTTGTCGATCAAGAACATGACGTTTTGCCGGAAGATCTCGTATTTCGGTAACTATGATCGGTTTCCCCGCAATGAATTCACTCCAGGTCACGAGGTACTGCTCTACACGGAAATCGAGAACTTTATCAGTGCGCCAACAGTCGACGGAGAATACCGCACGTCGCTCAAGTCATTAATCGAAATCACTGATTCCAAAGGAAAGATCGTCTGGACCAAGAGTTTTCCTTCGACGGAAGACTTTTGTCGAAACCCGCGTCGCGATTATTTCCACAACTACCAGTTCTACATTCCCGAAGATCTTTCGACCGGCGCATACGCACTGAAGTTGACGATCGTCGACGAACTGAGTCGCAAACGAGTCTCAAACTCGCTGAATTTCGTACTCAAGTAATCGACGATGTGTCGAGTAACACTTTTGCGCCTTACCGGCGGAATGGCGATCGAAACTCGGGGTGGCCCGGTTTTGGAATCCTCGACAAGGGCGTGTCTTCCTGGTTCGATAACGCATCCAAAGAGCACGGTCATACCGAAGACGGTAAGACCGTGGCATACACTACTGAAGAAGACTTCTCTTCAACACATCTTGAGCCTGCGAAAAATACGGCTGCCAGACAATTTCGGGGCGAGAATACTTCAGGCAATCTCGTACCTTTTGCAAGGTGTTCAGCGCCATATGCGGACAACGGTTGCAGGCACACGTTTCGCCCGTTGACGTCATGATTCCAGGAACCGGAATGTATTCGTGTTGTGGAGCCAGTTTCTTCAGTGGATGAATCATGTTCGCTTCTGTGGCGACAAGAAACGTTTTAGGCTCTTTGACTGACGCGACGTACTTTCGCATCTTTTCGGTCCCACCAATGATGTCTGATACTTCGAGAATGTTCGCGGGACATTCGGGGTGAGACATCACTAACGAACCGTGATGATTGCGTTTGGCTCGCAACAGGTCTTGCACACTGAAGACTTCGTGAACCATGCACGAGCCGGGCCACAGGATCATCGGGCGACCAGTGACCGAACTCAGATACCGTCCCAGATGCTGATCGGGAACAAACAAGATTTCTTTGTCGGCAGGTACTCGGTCGATGATCTCGCGAGCATTCCCACTCGTCACGATCCAGTCGCACAATGATTTCACGGCAGCAGTTGTGTTGATATACGCCACGGTCTGAAAGTCGTGTCCTTTTGCTCGCAGTTCGGCCTGGTAGGCCGCAAGGCGATCCGCAGGGCAGCTTTCGGCCAGCGAACAGCCAGCGTGCAAATCAGGCATTAGAACCTTTTTTTCCGGACTCAGGATCTTGGCCGATTCACCCATGAAATGAACGCCGCAGAACACGATCGTCGAGGTCTTCACCTGCGTCGCATCGCGGGCGAGTTTCAAACTGTCGCCAGTAAAGTCAGCGATATCCTGCAAGTCTCCGTCAACGTAGAAGTGAGCGAGGATCGACGCATCGCGTTCTTTTTTCAAAGCCTCAATCTCATCCATCAAATCCAGCGGATCTTCATAGGCCGCGACGGGGGCGTTCGTATTAATGACGGGAAGTTCCATGTTCTATCCTGATTTCTGATCCGCAATGATTGAAACTAATTCTATTTCGTGACCTGCAAATAGGAAATGACGTTAGCTGACTTTCTGATTTTCTTTGCCACGAAGGGAAATGCCACGAACGATTTTTCACTGGCCTTGACCTTGATGTGACACTGCTTTGCAGACCTCGGAAAAGCAGTAGCTTACTATCGACGTTTACTGTGTCGCTCGGCACAGTTTGACGGAAGACCGTCAAACAGTGGTTCGGCCTACTTTGGAACTGATGTTTTCCCGCAGAGAAAGTCGTCCACAGCGTTGCCCGAAGGACAAAGCCATGGACGATGTTTAAAATCTCTTCAGTCTTAACGTGCGATTGGATCGGAGTCTTCTCTGACGCTGTGTCTTTGCCCTGTAAAAGTAAAATTGAAGAGCACTGCTTGACCGAGCACGGTCAAGCAGTGGCACAAATCTCTCACAATCGTCACGGTCTGGCAAAAACGTTGGAATAATTGCGGTCGCGTCCCCGATCGCTGGTTTCTTCCTCAAGATCTCATATCCGTCTGCCGATGGCTCGCACGAGAGGGACGAATTATCGATCAGGGTGTCGCAACCGACGCTGCCAGCGTCGGAAGGAATCACATGGAATTGAGTCGGCAGCTCTTCGTGGCCTTTGCCGCCCTGTTACTCGGGTTCGGGTTGCTGATGGTGCATAGCTCCAGCGTCACCTCATGGCCAACCGAATTTGAACAGGTACATCTCTCGCGACACCTGGTGTTTCTGATTGTCGGAGTGATCGCCGCACGCTTCGCCGCCTCCCAAAACCCGGAATTCTGGAGGCGATTTGCTCCCTGGCTGTTCGTCATCACGGTCGCACTGCTGGTGCTCGTCCTGGTCCCGGGGATCGGAGTCCGAGTAAAAGGGGCACAACGGTGGATCCGAGTTCCAGGGATTTCCGCTCAACCCTCTGAACTGGCAAAAATCGCAGTCCCGCTGACGATGTGCTGGCTGGTCGACTGGAATCGAGATCGACTCTCCCACTGGTTCGCTGGAACAGTCCCTTTTGTGATTCCAGTTCTGATCGCAGTTCCTCTCGTCCTGATCGAACCCGACCTGGGAACGGCGGTTTTTTTGCTTGGTAGTGCCACGTTGGTTCTTTTCCTCGGTGGATGGCCGCTGCGAAACTTTCTGCTTGGCATTGGCGTATGCGTCCCGGTCGCCATCGGCACATTGGCGATGAAGCCGTATCAGCAGCGTCGAATTGCCGGCTTTCTGGAAAGCTGGGCCAATTTTGACGCCGCACCTTATCAACTGAAGCAATCACTTGTGACGTTGGGTGCCGGTGGACTGCACGGCGTCGGCTTAGGCCGCGGCTGGCAAAAGCTGAGCTTTTTACCCGAAGCCAACACCGACTTCGTATTCGCGGTCATCGGCGAAGAATTAGGCCTGATCGGTACTCTCAGCCTGATCGCACTGTGGTGTGGCTTATATCTGTCAGGCCTGCGAATGCTGAACCATCTCGACCGAAGGCGGTTCGCTTACCTGGCCAGTTTCACACTGCTGACACAATTAGCAGGCCAGGCGATGTTAAACATCGCCGTTGTCACAGCGATGGTCCCACCCAAAGGGATTTCCCATCCACTGATCAGCGCTGGTGGCAGTAACCTTGTTGTCAGCCTGCTCGCGATCGGAATTGTCCTGAGCCTGTCACGCAACGACGACCCGGAAACGAAGATTGCTGCAATCTAGGGTGAGGCAGCGTCTTCGAGGCCCAACCACCCCTGTTTCTGGGGCGAGGCAATATGAACATTGCATCGTTGACTGCAATCTTATTAAACGCCGTAAACGTGGTTAGCAATAGCCCGACGGACGTTGAACTCGATAATGAATAACGCTCCAAATCCAGGCGAGCCGGGGTGCGTCAGCCGGACTCTTCATCCTCGCATTCTCGCTACGGAATTTTCCACGCAAGTGAGGGGTGGTTTATGTAGAACGACCGGCGGTTCGTATTCGCCGAACAAAGAGTCCGAGGGCTGACGCACTCCGGCTCGCTAAGTTATTAAGAAAAAAACCGGCTCGTTGGAAAAAAATCCCCAACGAGCCGATTGAAATACTGTCTGTCGGACCAGCGATTAATACTCGCGGGTTGTTTTGATCCCTGGTGCGGGAATCGGGTACTTTCCTTCGGCGTTGGCCAGCAGCGGGGCTGGACCGTCGAGGGTCAGCTTATCGACGTCCGGTGCGAACTCGTGTTCGGAGTTCAGGATTTCGTCGTAGGTCACAACGCGACCAGTGTGGCAGGCCATGCGGCCCATCGAAGTGACAAGACTCGCTTCTGCACCACGCTTGGCTTCGTTGTACGGCGTGTCCTGACGGATCGCGTGCATGATGTGATCCCATTCCAGCTGGTAGGGATTTGGTTCGGGATCTTTGCAGCGCCAGACGACCTGATCTTCGGTCATTTTCTGTCCCTTAAAGATTCGAGCCTTCGAAGGAGCATGGCCGGATTGCGAAATCACGGCGGAACCCTTGCTGCCGTGACAGTAGCTGGCGAACTCGTTGGCACAGTTGATCATCCCGCGACCTTCGAGGAACAGTTTGGCACCGTCCGCAAAAGTGTACTCGACCGAGTACGTGTCGAAGTTCTGATCAATGTAGTCGCCGCGGAAATGTCGCCCGCCATAACCTTTGGCTTCCACAGGCCAGGCGTCCTTCATCCAGCAGCATTCGTCGATGTTGTGAATCAGGAAGTCGCTGAATCCACCGCCGCTCGCCCACAGGAATCCGTGGAAGTTCTGGATCTGGTACATCAGCTCGCTGAGCTTGCCTTGATTCTTGCCGACGAAAGCCGATCCCGTGGGACCGGTCACTCGGTAAGCTCGCAGCATGTTCAGTTCGCCCAGTTCCCCATCCTTGATCCGCTTGAACAGTTCGCCACGTCCTTCGCAGTGGCGGCACATCAAGCCGACGCCGACCTTCAGGTTCTTCTTGACCGACTCTTCGTACAGGGCCAGCATCTTGCGAGTACTGGGCCCGTCGACAGTCGTGGGCTTTTCCATGAAAACGTTCAAGCCGCGATCGATCGCGTACTTGAAATGGACCCAGCGAAACGCGACGGGAGTCGTCAGGATGACGACGTCACCTTTCTTGAGCGAATCCATGGCAGGCTTGTAGGCGTCGAACCCGATGAATTTGCGTTCTTCGGGAACGTCGACCATTTCTTTGAATTTCCCTTTCAGCGAATCAAAGCTTCCCTTCAGTTTTTCAGGGAAAACATCGGCCATGGCGGTCAGTTTGACTGGGCCGAGTTTGGTCGACAGAGCGTTTTCGGCAGCTCCAGTACCACGTCCGCCGGCTCCGATCAGAGCGACCTGGATCGTATTGGTTTCGCCGGCATAAACGTGCTTAGGGATCACGATTCCGGCGAGCGCCGATGCGGCGGCAACAGTGCCGGTTGCTTTGAGAAGATCGCGGCGCGATACGCCGCTGTTCGATTCGATGCTTTCCACAGTTGAGACTCCTCATTGAGATGGCCAACAGGCCACGCCGAAAAATGAATTACAACCCCTGACAATACTTTGAATGCTGGACTTGTGGAAGTCACTTCCGTACTCTCCGCAGGGCATTTTTTGCGTTTGAAGCGGGACAAGCCAGACTTCGTTTTCAGGCAGAATTCAGGATAACTCCGAACGCTTAATGCTGTCCTGCGATGAAACGAAGATTCACTTTACGGGTCCAGGATCGGTTTCTACGTATTCAACTTACAGCTTATTAACACCAGGAGTTCGCTCGATGTCCGGTTTACGCCTTTCTCATTTCAAAAACGGGTTCTTGATTGCGGTCCTTGGATTGCTGTTTTGCGGGCAAGCGGCTTTTTCGCAGCAGAGCAATCAATTGAGCGGTGCGGTGCAACCGTTCGTCGAAAAGGGGGCTCTTGCCGGAGCTGTGATGCTCGTGGCTGACAAAGATAAAATTCTGTCAGTGGAGACTGCTGGATACACCGACGTGGCCGCGAAACAGCCGATCAAGACTGACGGGATCTTCTGGATTGCGTCGATGAGCAAACCTGTTACCGGAACGGCACTGATGTTGCTGGTTGATGAAGGCAAGGTACAACTCGACGACCCTGTCGAAAAATATCTGCCGGAATTCAAAGGGACCTGGATGATCACAGAGCAGGACAATGATCATCAGATTCTGCGTCATCCATCCAGGCCCATTACGATTCGAGACACCTTGCGGCACACCAGCGGAATGCCGTTCCAGTCGGCGATGGAAAAACCAACACTGGATGGGCTGCCCCTTTCAATCGCTGTCCGCAGTTACGCGATGACCCCACTCGTTTATGAACCGGGAACGAAGTATCAGTACTCAAACGCCGGGATCAACACCGCAGCCAGGATCATCGAAGTTGTCGAGAAACAATCATTCGAAGACTTTTTGCAGAAGCGATTCTTCGATCCGCTCGGCATGAAAGACACCACGTTCTGGCCCAACGACGAACAGGTCACACGAGTCGTCAAAGCCTATTCCCCAACCGAAGACAAACAGGGGTTGAAAGAGATCAAGATCAGTCAGTTGACCTATCCCTTAAACGATCGTCGACGTGGTCCAATGCCGGCAGGCGGCCTGTTTTCAACTGCCGCAGATATGGGAATTTTCTGTCAGATGATTCTCAACAACGGAGAGCTTAAAGGGAAACGGTATCTTTCCGAAAAGGCAGTGAAGGAGATGGCCACTCGACAAACCGGTGCAGGGATTAAAGACAGCTATGGACTCGGCTGGGCTGTCGGCGATGGCTGGCTGGGTCACGGTGGAGCACTCAGCACCAACATGACCGTGAATTACAAGCAAGGCATTGCAACCGTCTGGCTGATCCAGCACGCGGGATTTCCTCAAGATGGCGACAATGCTCACGGTGCCTTCACGCAGGCAGCTCAGAAACTGGCTCTTTCGAAGTAATTGGAGATTAGCCAGACGAAATCAAGTGAGCTGTTTTGATTTTCGGAATTAGTTCGCCACTGCATGAGCGGCTTCGGTCATGCAGTGCTCTTTTGACTGGCAAGCTGAAAACACACTGCGTCTCCGAAGACTCCAAAGCAGTGGTGCAGTAACCTGGGCTCAAAACCAGGTTTATTATCCGCCGCGGGTGCAACTTCAATGTCTACGTGTAAATGTCACTGTGTCGTCTGATGCAGCAAGTCAACGCGCGACGAACTCGTTTCGAACCCAGCCGTCGCCGATCCCTTCGAAATGACCCAAGGTCCAATCGTGAGTTTCGTTCAGAATCTGGAATTCGGCCCCGTCGCGCAGCGGCTGATCAAAGGCCGCTTCGTACGAAGTGTCAGTCCCCTTTCGGGCTGTTGTTTCGCCGGTGATCACGCCACGGCGAAAGCCAGTGATTTCGGTGTCGCTTAAGGCCGCATCAAGACCGATTGCCAGACTGCAAAACACGAGCAGAGCAATCGGAAGCGAGAGGCGAGAAACGCGAAGGAAGGCCGCCACTGCCAAGGCGACCGCGGCCAGTGATAAGCCCCAGAAAAAGGCATAGACTTTTGCAGGAAATGAAAGCCAATCGGTCCAGAACAGGACATGGCTCCACCAGGCATCTGGCGGCTCCGCAAGCCGGCCGGGTGCTGCAGCCAGTGCTTGTTCAAGATTAGCCGCCAGGTAGGGGTAGCCAGGGAGATACGGTTTGGCTTTGCGATAATTCAAGATAGCCCGCCCGTAGTCCCCTGCTCGGTAGTAGGCGTTGCCAAGATTGTAATAGACCGCCCCATTACGAAGTCCGTCAGCGAGAATCGATTCCAGGACTTGTGCCGATTCGCGGTATTCTTCCGGGGATTTGGCACCATCGAAGAGTTCAAGTGCGCGAACAAACGATCGCTCGTAGCTTCCCGGTTCGGCGGCGATGACTTCACCAGAGACGAGGCCGTTCAAGAGCAAGCAGATTATCACGAGAGACCGCACGTTAACGCCACGTTCCAATCGCGGCGTGATACTCGAAATCAGTTTTGCGGTTTCATCGATTGCTCTGACGGGATCTGTCGATTGGCCTGCTCCATACTCAGCAGATTCGATAGATTCCAGCAATTTGACAATCGCCATTCGATCGCCGTCGTTTACCGATGCTTCTACCAATGCTGTATTAACATCGGCAGCAGTCAGCCCTTCAGCGACCCGGCCTTGAACGTCAGCAACCAGGCCGACAATTGCTGATCGAACCTGCCTTAATGCCTCTGTCGATTGTCCTTTGTTTGCCAGCAATCTCGCGTCCGCCAGTCGCCGCGTAGCTGCGCTTCGCGCCTGTTGACGGCGGACGCGGCCGGCATCAGATGACCTTCGCCGATAAAGAGTCACAAGGCCGAGAAGAGATACTGCGGCACACCAGACTCCCAAGGCGGCTTCACTCCAGGCGATCAGGCTGATTCGTTGATCGCGAACCTGTGAAGGGTCCGTAATATTTTGAAAGATCCCTTCAGCTCGACTTTTAATCGACGTTGAACCGATCGTCGGTCGAGTCCCAATCAGTTCGCCACTGTTCAGTCGTTCGGCTTCGGTGATTTCCAGCGGAATCGCCGCCGTTTGAATGTTCTCGAACTCCTCGGTTTGAGTATTAAACGCAGAAACTGTTATCACGGGGATGCCCGTACCCGGGCGTTTTGGCCGCATCGCATAGACGAATTTCTTACGAGTTCCATCGATGCGTCCCGTAGGGCTTTTATCGATCAGATCGAAGTCGGCGTCGAGCTCTGGAATGGCGGTCAGATCCGGAGCCGAGATCAGTTCCAGTGAACCACTTTGCAGACCCCGTTCAAGTTCAAGTGTCAGTGTGAGCGGATCGCCCACTCGCAGTTTGGCAGGGCTGGCCGATGCAAAGACTTTATAGTCCCCAATCCCGCCACAAAAAGTCACAGGTCGAGGCATCGGAACCTCGCGAACTTCAATGTTGACTGCAGATCCGCTCGCCACAAGGCGACGAGCGGTGTATTCCTTCCGCTGCTGGCCCGTAACAAATGTTCCTTTGACAAGTGCGGGCCCCAGTGAATAATTACCCGTCCGTTCGGCAGTCAGCGTACGGGAAAGTTCATAGACAAAGTACTTGATTTTCTTTCCATCAAGTCCATCGCGAATTTCCCGATCTTTTCGCAAGTTGAACACCGCGGCGCGAGGCCCGTCAAAAAACGACCCCGATCGTGTACTTACGTCGTTTAAGGTAAAGCCGACACCGTCGTCTGCGACGAGAGGTTGTAGCCAACTCGCCTTGTCTGCTGCAGCTAATCCCGCTGGCGGATCAACCCAGTTCACCTGCAAATGCGGAGGTCGCCTTTGAAGCGGTGCTAACGGATCGGTTTTGGCATTGTCGGGAAGTGGCTGAACAAGGACGCGTAGCGTCACGTCGAATGATTGAGTCGGGTACACCTTGGTCTGGCTCGTCTTTATTTCAGCAATGACGAGGTCCTGTTCTTCGGCTTCGATGACTTTCAACGGCACTTCACTGCTCGTAAGCGTTTTGCCTTCGATCGTGATTTTTGACGCGGGAACCATCAATTCGCCAGCCGACTTGGGGGTCAATCGGTATTGATAGATATGACTTAAAACGTTTGACTTGGTCACTTTTCCGTTAATGATCGAAATCGACGATTGGTCACGTGACTGATCTCCCGTTGCCACGACATCGAACAGTTCTTTTATCGCCGAAAGATCAGGAGCCGGCGGATTCTGGACATTACGGATTTCGATCTGATAGTCGATACTGTCTCCGATAAAGATCTCTTCCGAACTCGTGACGGCCAGAATTTCCGGAGTCTCTGCAGCCTCTGTCCTTTGAGCCGTCAACCAAAGACAGACCGTCGCCAGGATCAGGACAACGGCCCGTAATCCTGACTGATGAGGTGGTTTGAGATTGTGTCGAAGTTCCAAGTCTGTCATCACCAATCCTTGTCAACAGGCACTCTGCCGAGAAACTGCCCCTTGAGCTTTCGATCTCGCTCACGTTTTTCCTGCTGTCGTTCCCGGACCTTACGCAGAGCGTCTTCCATCCGGTCCTGTGAGGCCTGTGACTGTTGTTTTTGCTGATCCTGTTTCTTTGAATTCTGGTCGTCGTTTTTGTTCTGATCCTGTTTTTTTTCGTCAGATTTCTGTTGATCGTCTTTTTTGTCGTCACCCTGCTTCTGATCGTCTTTTTTCTGATCTTCGTTCTTATCCTGGTCTTGCTTGTTCTGATCCTGCTTCTGTTCGTTCCTGGGTTGCGTCTTCTGGATTTCTTCCAGGATTCTACGTGCCTCTTCAGCATGGGCAGCTGCCTGTGGAAGATCTTTTCCTTTCATTGATTTGATGGCCGACTCCATCTCTCCCACTGCCTGTGGACCAAGTTCAATCGCCTTAAGATAGCCTTCCTTTGCCGCTTGTGTCTCTGCAGTTTGTATTTGTCCATTGGGGGTATCGTTCGGATCTTCCTTGAGATCTTTGTTATCGGCCCCAGCATCTTGAGCCGATGCGGCGCTTTCCATCTGACTAAGCTCGGACTGTGCCTTGGGAATTAACAGCTGCGTTCGCTTGAGAGTTTTCGACTGGACCTCTTCCAGTTTCGATAAATCCTCGTCGCTAATTTCACGACCTTGTGAATCGTGAGGGGAAGACGACGTTGGTGGCTGTTGGACGTTCTGGCTCACCGAGTTCGTAGTATTCGTGTCGCCAGAATTTTGGTTGCTCCCCTGTGAATCATGCGGGTCAGAATTACCGGGCTTTAGTACTCCGGCAATCACCGTCTGGTCAGCCAGGTCTTTCGCGAGCAGCGGGTGAAAGGGAATCACCGCCTCCCAGATCTTATCCAGTTCGTCGATGACCGTTTGTTGATCAGTCAACGCTTTCGCAGGCTCTTTGGCACCCAGTCGCCGGGATGCCGAAGTCATCTTTTCTCCGGCCGCGTCAGCCCAGCTTTGAAGTAACTTGATCCCTTCTTCCAACTCCTTTGAAACAGCGTTTGCAGCCCCCGCTTGAGGATCAGTTTGAGGGCGTAGCTCGGTCTCAATCTTTTCGCGTAATGTCGGGAGTTCTTCTCGAAGTTCTTCCTGGGCTCGCTTCAATTCCGCGAACATGTCGGAAGGGGCCAGTTCAGGCAGTTGCATGACCGTTTCTTTTAAAGCCGACTGAGTCTGAATCAGAAACTCAAGGAATTTCACCAGATTCGATTCGTCCCGACGCTTCTGACGTTCTCGTTCTCGCCACTTGTCGGTGTAGTACTTAATCCATTGCCGAACCAGTTCAATGTTACGCCGGGCCGGTGCGTGGTCCGACTGCAACTCTAAACAGTGCCGGTAAGCTTGAACGGCATGAGACAACTGATCGAGGATTTCTTTCTGCTTATCCGGGGGGACTAATTCAGGTTGCTCGCCGCTGAGCGACCGAGCTTTTTCCGCAGCCAGCGTACCGAGATTGAAATGTGCAGCAGTCGCGACCGATCGGTCCTGGCTGAGTCCTGCCCGGAGATAACATTCACGAGCATGTTCCAGATCACCTTTGCGGTGTGCGGCACAGGCTTCGTCATAGGCCGCGATCGCCGTCGCGGCGGATTTTCGCTTATCAAGTTCTTCACCCGCAGCCGCAAACTCCGTTTTGGCCTCGTCGTATTGTTCCTTGGAATAAAAACGCAATCCGTTACGGATGGCGGCACTCGGCTCCGTCGCGCTGCAGACAGAGACCAGACTATTCAACATAAAAAGAACGGCGATTGCCGCGTTTGATCGCGAATTTGCTTTCATTTGCGACTGCTTCCCGTTTTGTGGCTTTACAGGTTTCTGGTCATATTGAGGCAACGTCGCCGCATTGCGATAGAGAGGTATCCACAGATCGATCAAGAGTGCTGCCAGGGCCATGGCAAGGAAAATCTGAAATCGTTCTGAACGTCGAATCTTTTGTTGAGTTGCGGAATCGGGACCGTGTCGGCCCTGAAGATGGTTGGTATACAGTTCGCCTAAATCGTAGGCGCGAGTTCCTGCGGGGACATAGACGCCGGACGTGTTCAGTGCGATCTGTTCCAGCAAGTTACCATCAAGTTTGCTCCAGACCTGTTCACCCTGGTATTCGATGTACGACTTTTTGTCACCCTTTTGAGGAATTCTCGCTCCTCTTTCAGCGTCACCTAACCCGATAGTAAAGATCGTGACGTGGCGTTCTCGCGCCACTGCAGCCGCTTCCAGCGGATAAGATTGCTGGTCATCACCATCGGTAATCAAAATCATCGCCTGATCACGATCTGCATTGGTATGAAAAACTTCAAGCCCCTTACGGATCGCATCACCAATTGCAGTGCCACCTCGAGGGGCGCTATCCGGGTCGAGTTCTTCAAGCGACCGACGAAACGAATCGTAATCGACGGTTAACGGGCATTTGACAACAGCCTGTCCGGCAAAGGCAATCAGGCCGACCCGCTCACCTTGCAATCGATTGAGCAGCGATGACACGTCAGCCTTGGCTCGACCCAATCGCGATGGAGGGACGTCATCGGCCAGCATCGATCGAGAGACATCAATCAATACATAAAGGTCTGCACCGCGCGGAATGACCTGTTCGTACTCGGTTCCAAACCGCGGCCCGGCAAGTGCCACGAGTCCCGTCACGATCGCGATTTCACGGAGTAACAGCTTAATCCAGAAGCGTACAGCAGACTCGGCCGGAAGGATTCGCGACCACATCGCCTGCGAAGCAAAGGCTTCACGAGCCCGCCGTCTCCGCCGATTTGAATTCAGCGCAAGCGCGAGCCACGCCGCACAAAGCGGTAGAATCCAATACAAATACTCAGGGTGTTGCCATTCCATCTTGTCGTGCCAAAAACGCTAAAGAATTGAGAGTTTGGACCACTAATCTGCGCTAATCAGAAAATACCCGAGAAGACATGAAGTTGAAGAAAAGAATACTTCGAACAAACCAGACATGTCTCATTCAAGATGCTAGGCATTTCTCACCCTTCTTTGTCTTTTTCCGATTAGTGCCAATTAGCGAAGATTAGTGTTCCCAAACCTCTTCCCGCTTTTCCTTTCTTTTTTTTATTCCGCGTTGACTTTCTCAGGGTAGCGAACGAAATCGGGTTTCGTTCAGGACTCCGACAACCAAAGCCAAGGCAAGGCCTGGGCCGGCGAACCAGGGGAATAATTCCGTATACTCGGAATACTTTGTTTCATTGAATTGAGATTTTTCCAGACGGTCGATTTTGGCGTAGACTTTGGTCAGGCCGGCAGAGTCCGAGGCATGGAAGTATTCTCCCCCTGAAGTACTCGCAATTTCTCGTAACAGTTCTTCATCTATTCGAAACTGAGCGGGGACGAGGACCCGTTTTCCGAATTCATCTTCTTTCGGAACTCGCACGACGCCGTTTCGGCCTATCCCGATCGTATACACTTTGATGTCAGAATCGCGGGCGATCCCGGCTGCTTCTCGAGGATCGATCGCTCCGGCATTATTGTCACCATCGGTGAGAAGAACGAGAACTTTGCTTTTCGCTTTTGTTCCGCGTAGTCGATCGACACCCAACGCCAATCCATCTCCAATCGCTGTCGCCAGGTCCTCCTGCAGGGCCTGTGCATTGATGACTTTTCCCTTCCGGTCACGGATCGGTTTGGGGATTTCCAGCCCGTGAACGATGTCAACAAGTGCTCCATGATCGAGAGTTAATGGACATTTGCTGTCGGCGAATCCACCGAACGCCACAACGCCGACAAGATCGTCTTTACGCCCCGCAAGGCCACTTGCGCGCGACCCAAGTACGAATTCGGAAATGACATGCTTCACCGCTTCCAGTCGGCTGACGTCCTTTCCTTCAAGCTGAAAGTCGATCGCTTCCATCGAACCCGAAATATCCAGCACCAGCTCGATGGCAATCCCTTCTCCCGTAACTCGAGATTCGGATTTACCCGACTGTGGCCGGGCGAGACCGGTGATGATCAGACAAAGCCCCAGTCCATAGACGAGCGGCATCAAACGACGGATCCGTTGCATCAGTGTTACGGGTAGACCCTTAAGGTCAGCGATGCTGGAAAAGATCGCAGCCGACCGTGACTTCCGCCTTAGCCTGGACCAGCCAAGTATGGGAACCAAAGGAATGAGAAGCATGCAAAGCCACGAATAAAAGCGAAACGAGTCCATGACTCAGACCTCCCCGGCAGAAAGAGTCGTCGCAGCGGTGTCGGACGTTCGCAAGTCGACGAATTCACGCGCACGCAGGATCGATAGTTCAATCTGAGTTTCATCCGGCTTTTGGGCCGCATATTTCACCATGTCTGCCGCTTCAAGAAATTCCTTCAATCGAGTCGATCGTTCTGCCGTGAAGACATCTTTTGATCGCATCGCTTGCAGGAATTCTTCGGTTGTCTGCTCAGGTGCCCGCAAACCTGTCGTCCCCTCGATAAATTGACGAACGATCCCCGTCAAACGAAGGTAAAATTCTTTGACCATTCCCTGCGAAGGAAGCTTTTCGGCCAAGAGAGCCGCAAGAGCCGCGTGAGCGATTTCTTCCGGAGTCTGTTTTGGTGGCTCAACAACTTGAGACTTATTTCGTCGCCGAATCCAGAAGGCGAGACTCGCAGCGATGGCACCAGCCACGGCAAGCAACCGCCAATACCAGCTTGTCGACTGCTGAAGCGGGCGCGGCGGAAGCATCGGTTCCAGATCGGCCAGATTTGGCAGGGTGTCACCGAGCTCGGATGTAACATTCACTTCCAGTGGCTCTGATTCAATCGCTGAGGTTTGTCCTCGGGCTTCCGAATTTGGGCGATTGTCGACAAATTCAATGGCCAGCGATCGAATCAAATGTCGACCGGCATGCGCCGGTTCCAGTTGATAACGGAAACGATGAGTCGTGGGCGAGCCGGGCTGCGGATTTGGTAAAGCGAGTTTCTTTTCCGAATAATCGCGAACGAGGAAGTCTCCGACCGCTTGGCCGAATGTCAGGGGCGTGACTTCGACGCCCGGCTGCGCGATGACTTCCACTTCCATCTCAACCAGATCGGAAAGTCGTGGTTCAGGCGGCGTGACACGGATCGTCAGCTTAACCGGTCCCTTTTCGGTGACTCGTTCGAGTGCATCCTTTTTCGCGGCCGAGGCGGGTGGGTTTGTACCGTCACGCTGACACCCAATCAGCGTCACTAACGATAACGCGATCGTGAATGAAAAAAGTCGCCAGCGACTCATCGTTGCCGCTCCCGAGCTCGAAAGAATTTCTGCAAGCTCTGGGCGTAAGGCTGATCGGTTCGGATCGCAAGTCGATCGACGTTGGCTCGTCGTAACCGTTCCGTCAGTGTCCGCTCGCGCTCGTCGGCAGCCTTGGCAAACAGAGCACGAACATGAGGGTTTCGAGTATCCAGTTCGAGCAGTTCATCCGTTTCCGCATCACGTAGCGTCAGAAACCCCACATCCGGCAATGTCGCTTCGCGAGGATCGCCCAATGTAACCGCAACACAATCATGTCGACGGTTGGCAATTGCCAACGCCCGAGAACAATCCGGTCCCAGAAAATCGCTCATCAAAAACAAAACGCATTTCCGACGTTGCACGTGACCCAGGTATTCGAGTGCCTTCGTGATGTCCGTCTGTGCTTTGACAGGTTCGGTAGCCAGTAATTCGCGGATCAATCGCAGTACGTTGGCTCGACCTTTTCGGGGAGGGATGTATTTGATGACGTCGTCAGCGAAAAACAGCAGCCCGACCTTGTCGTTATTTTTGAGCGCCGTGAACATCAACACGGCAGCGACCTCAACAGCCGTTTCCATTTTACTTAATCGCTGCGAACCGAACGCGCCGGAAGCCGACACATCAACAACCAGCAGAACGGTCATTTCCCGTTCTTCACAGAACGTTTTGACGTAGGGGTTTCCAGTTCGCGCCGTGACGTTCCAATCAATCGATCGAATTTCATCACCGGGTACGTACTCTCGCACAGCGTGGAATTCCATTCCCCGCCCCTGAAATGCGCTGAGATATTCACCCGCCAGCAGATCGTTGACCTGTCGTTTGGCAACGATCTGAATCCGGCGAACATCTTTTAAGACTTCTTCAAGATTTCGTGCGGACATCGAAAATCCATGCAATCCTGATTCAAGAGTTCAAAATTCCAAAGTCGGCAGATCCAATGGCATCAGTCTATGGAACAGGAACCGACTCAAGGACTTTACGAACAACATCGTCGGAGGTCATCTGCTCGGCCTCGGCCTCATACGTCAAAATCACGCGATGTCGCATGACATCTAGCGCGATGTCCTTAACATCCTGTGGCGTCACGTAACCACGACCCGCTAGAAATGCATTCGCTCGCGCTGCGAGGCAGAGATTAATCGAAGCACGGGGTGACGCACCGTATTCGATCAGCGGCTTCAATTCTTTCAGACGAAACTCTTCCGGTCGACGCGTCGCCGTGACAACGTCGAGCACATAGTCCTTGACTTTATCATCCATGTAAAGTGTTGAGACCGTCTGTTTGATTTCGATAAGCTGTTGCGGCTCGAGCACCGGTTGCACTTCACGCCGAATATCATCCAAGACCGAGTCAACAACTTTCCGCTCGTCAGACTTCGACGGATAGTCAACGATGATTTTCAACATGAATCGATCGACTTGTGCTTCAGGCAATGGGTAGGTCCCTTCCTGTTCGATCGGGTTTTGTGTCGCCAGCACCAGGAACGGCTCTTCCAGCGGATAGGTCTCGTCGCCGATTGTGACCTGATGCTCCTGCATCGCTTCCAGTAATGCGGACTGTACTTTGGAGGGAGCACGGTTGATTTCGTCCGCCAGGATCAAATTGGCGAAAATCGGCCCTTTTCGCGTTCCGAATGAACCTTCACGTGGATTGTAAATCATCGTGCCGATCAGGTCCGCAGGGAGCAAATCTGGCGTAAACTGGATTCGATTGAACTTGCATCGCAAGGCATTTGCCAATCCCTTGATCGCAGTCGTCTTGGCAAGCCCAGGCAGACCTTCCAGCAGAACATGTCCACCGGTGATCATCGCGATCAACAATCGCGACAGCATCAAATCCTGTCCAACGAGAACTTTACGAACTTCAGATCTGACTCGCTCTAACTGATCCGAATGCTTGAGGACCTGTTCCTTAATCCTTTGAATATCAACGCTCATTGTCTGAAAACGCTCCTTTAAGACTTCAATCGGTATCTCAATGTTGAAACAGAAATTCTTTTGACGTCAAGACGCTCCAGTAAAGGTCTTCGATGGCGGCTCGCTTGTCATCACCGGTCGCCTCGTCAAGCACTGCCGAAAGCTGTTTCCGCTCGGTCTCATTCGGATACCTGGTGATGGCAGATAAGTATACGATGTCGATCAAGTCATTGTTGGGAGTGTTTGTCTCGAGAAACCTGGCAACACGGCCATCCTTGGATTCAAGCTTTTCCTGGATCGTCTTCCCATTCAAAAGATGCAATACCTGGGTCATGCTTGGTTCATCCGACCGTTCACACGTACAGGTCAAAACCCGTTCAGGACGCCCAAAGGTATCGAGGAAATATGACGCCACGCTCGCATCGGGCAACTGCATCGCGCGGGTCCCCGCCGGCTGATCCTTGAAAACGGTCGGAACCCCCGCAACCTGCGAAATGGCATCAAGCATCACTTCAGCTTTCAGGCGTCTAGGCTGGCTGTGAGCATGAAATCGCTGGTCAGCTTCGTTCTCTTTCAGGATGGCGTGAGAACGCTGATACGTTTCCGATTTCAAAATCGTCCGCATCAGACTCTTCAAATCGTAGTTGTTGTGAATAAGTTCCTGAGCAAGACGTGCAAACAATTTTTCATTGCTGGCGGGATTCGTCAAGCGAATATCGTCGACCGCGTCGACCAGACCGCGACCCATGAAGTTCGCCCAGATCCGGTTAACGACTGCCTTGGCAAAGTAAGGGTTGTCAGGCGATGTCAGCCAGCTGGCCAGATGCGCGCGTCGATCGCCCGGTTCATCAAACGGGATGGCTCGGCCATCCAGAGGCTTCGGTAACTGTGGCCGTGACGTACGGGGTTGTAACACCTCGCCCTGATCGGCCAGGAAAATCGTCCGGTTACCGTCGCCACTGCGAAAGTCGCCACCCCAGCCTTTACCTCGGACCCGAGCGAAAAGGCTGACCATGCCGTAATAGTCGTCGTTCGTCCATTTTTCATTGGGATGATCGTGACAATGAGCACACTGGATTGACATTCCAAGAAAGGCCATCGCCGTTGTCTCGACCATGTCCTGCGGGTCCTGGTGCAATGAGTAAAAGTTTGCAGCACCGTTCTCAAACGTGCTCCCTTTTGCCATGACCACGCCACGAGCAAACTCGTCCCACGGGGCATTATTCGCCACGCGGTCGCGAATCCATTTGTAGTAAGCTTTTATCGCATCAGGTCGCAGACGGCTTCCCGTCAAGAGCAATACGTCGGACCACTGGTAGGCCCAGTAGTCGACAAACTCAGGACGAGAAAGCAGCTGTTCGATCAACGTTTCTCGCTTCGACTCGCTGGCATCCGACAAAAACGACTTCACTTCATCGACGGTAGGTAAAACGCCAATCGTGTCCAGATAAACCCGACGCAGGAATTCACTGTCGCTGGATTTCGGTGACGGAGGCATATTCAGTGAAGCGAGTTTTTCGATCACGAGATCATCAATGAAATTCGCCCGGTGAGACTGGCTGAACGCTTCAGCGGGAACTGCATTCAGATAAGGAACAGTGACAGTTGCCGTTGTATTCTGAGCCAGATACCAGGCAACGATTGCCCCTTCGCCGCTTCCGTTCACCTTGACCAGTCCCTGGTCATCTACCGAACAGACCGAATGGTTGGTCGAAGTGTATTTGGCCCATCGAGTGACATCTTCGGTATGTCCATCGGTGAAATGAGCGATGACGATCATTGGTTGTTCGGCGCCAGCCTTCAATCGTGATGATTCGGGAAGAATCATCAGCCGCTGAATTCGGGGATCGGAATCAGACGGGGCCTTGATCCCTTGGGCAACCCATTCGGCGATTACCCGGTACTCAAGTGAATCCTCGGTAAATCGCAGCCCCCCTTTGTGCGGAATGGCCTGGGTTGGTTTCGTCAGCACCAGGCTTCGACCAGGATCATTGGGGACAACGCGACGGCCGCGAGCCTGATGCGTTAACGAAAAGAAATCGTGCTCAGGATCATAGCCTCGCAGTGACAGTTTGAATCCGTTTTTCCCAGCCGCCGCCCCGTGACAGGCACCGCTGTTACAACCTGTTTTGGACAAAACTGACTGCACGTGGTTACGGAAATTCCATTGATGCAATTCACCAAACTGCTCCACGACAACCTTGGTCGTTGCAGTCTGACCATTGGCGGTCACCGAAATGGTCGTCGTACCGTTTCCGACGGGAACAACTTGACCATCGACAACTTTCGCGATCCGTTCATCGCCGGATGTCCATACCATGCCCGATCGGATCGACTGTGTCACCAGCGGACCATCTGCCATTTCCGCCAGCACTGTTTGTCGTGCTTCAGGTCCTCTCAGCCGGATCTCATTCGGCAGTATGGCCAGACTTTCAGCGGCAACCAACGAGAAGCCGTTGACCAGGGATATCACCAGGAAAATGACACTCTTTCGATGAAGATTCATTTGCCGTCCCATTCAGGATGAAACTACGATTGGGCTTCAGGTTTCAATGGCGAACTTTATTGCGACGTTCGCTCGCGTGACTGATTCGACCAACCATGATGCAACTATTATGAAAAAAACACGTTCGATCCAAAAACTGTTTGCAACCGATGGATTGCACAATGAATTCATTGCTGCATCGGAATCGTGCCGTCCAGATAGCGCCAGTTCTTCAAGAAGGAAATTAAATCGGCCATCTGCTCAATGGAAATATTCTTCTCGAATCCGACCGGCATCAGGGACAGGCCATTTGTTTTCAGTTCATCAACATCCGATCGAAGGATCGTTTCTTCTTTACCTTCAGGCAATCGCATCGTGATGGAGACGGCGGTCTCTGATTTGATCAGGCCGGTGTAAGGCTTTCCCTGCTTTGTGATCAGCGTGTATCCAAAGTAGTTCGCATCAACAGCCCGATTCGGGTCAAGAATATTCATTAACAAATACGCGGGAAGCTTGTCTCGCGTGTCACCGATGTCAGGCCCCACATTGACACCCACATTTGCGACACGATGGCAGGTGACGCAGTTCTTCTCAAAAACCGCGCGGCCTTTGGCCGGGTCACCCTTTTGTTCCAGGGCGGATTGATAGCTGGCCAGTACAGCAACCCGGTCAGGCGCTGCGGCCAGATTGAAAAGTTTCTCAGCCCGTGCGCTCAGTTCCTTGTTGCGATGTTTCGTCAGACGAACTTGTCGAGTGGGGTCAATCTCCGAGACTTTGATGCTCCCCTTTTCCAGCGAATCAACCAGTAATGCGGTCCGACTTTCTTGCCCCAGCATCAAATCGAGCATGGCACGGCGCAGTTGAGGTGTCTGTGCATCGTAAGCAGCCATCACTTTCGGGCCGACGGAGGGATCATTAACCCGTCCCAAGGCTTCGATCGCCGCCAGCCTGATCGGGATTTCACTTCCCGCCAGAGCCAGTTCCAGCAGCGAGTTGATCGTTTCCGGACCTTCGCCGAGCGGGAGCGTTTTTATCGCTGCCAGCCGTTGCTGAGGAACCGTTTTTTGTGCGGCTGCAATTGTCTGAAGGTTACTTATCAGAAGTTGCAATTTGTCTCGCTCACTGGCACTTAACTCATTTCGAAAAAGCGAAAAGGTCAGGCCGTGCCGTTCGGCTCCTCGTCCGAGACCTCGCACGCCTGCCGCCATAATTCCAATGGATGTTTCACCAAATTCCTCTTTCTGGAATTCGAACAACTTTTCCAGGATGACCTTGGCCGGTTTGGGTTCAAGCTGCGACCCGGCAACCTCACACAATTGTTCGATTAATTCAGCTCCGCCCGCTGGTGGCGTTTTTAATGTTTTCCAGTGTTCAAGCAGGTCCGTAATCAAAGCATGCGGCGGGTCAGCCTTCATCGTTCCAACGGCAACACGCAACCACGGGTCTTCAACTCCTCGGTCAAGCAATCGAACCAGTGCCTTCCGTTCCGTCACGGCATCTGAACTTCTTCCGCTGAGATCCAGAGCCATGCGAAACCGGACGCGGTCGTCAGTTTCATCTGCTGCTAATTGAGCCACGTCGTCGGGCAGCAGTTCATCAAGGTTATCTCCGATGGATGAGACGACTTGCTCCCGGACGCGTGCATCTCGATTGTCAGTTTCGGACCAGGCCAGGACAGCAGGGGTCAGTCGTGGGTCGAGTGTTTTAATCAGCCAGAGGACGGGAAGCCGACTACGGGTCAGTCGATTCTGTTTCCAGTTGACCTTCAGCGCGTCAAGAACTTCGTCTCGATCACGTTCAAGTAATAACCGAACGGCTGTCTCACGGTGCCAGGCATTTCCATGATCAAGCAAGCGGATGAGGTGAGGTATCGACAGTTTGTCCAGGGGATGATCAGGGCGTTCTTGAGGCATGATCGATTCGTCGGACTTGATCCGCCAGATCCGGCCTCGATCGCTGCCGTCGTTCAAGTCTTTGCGAGTCTTCAGTTCAGTTGGCATCCAGTCAGGATGTTCTATCACGGCCCGGTACATATCGACGATGTACAGGGCACCATCAGGCCCGTTCGCAAGATTCACCGGTCGAAACCACGTATCACGACTCGCCAGAAACTCTTGAGTTCCGTCAGATGGATGGCTGAGAAACGTGGCCCCATTGGAAACGAGAGTTTCCCGGTGGACCAGATTGGCTGTCGGATCACAGGTAAAGGCATTCCCCTTGTTTTCCGGTGGCAGTCCGTCACCCCGATAAATCGTCACTCCACAAGCGGCTGTAAACTGATTTGCGTGCAATGTCGATGTCGTCCAGGCGGCACTGATGGGGTACAGCTTTGACTGCTCACCCGAAGCGGCGACATCCTGGATCGTCGATTTCACAGCAAAAAAAGGATTCCGCTTGGTGTAATAATCTTCCAGCACGACGTGCTGTACGGGATTGCGGTTCGAACAGATGAAACGGTTTCCATAATCGTCAAAACAGAGACCAAACTGACCGTGCCCCGAGACGGCTCCATATTCGCCCGTCAGCGGGTTAAAGCGAAAGTCGAATCCCGCCAGCGGCAAAGGAAGTGCCTTATCGCGCCATTCCGCCTTGGCTGCGACAATGGTTCCACCCCTCAGGCCGTTGGCGACGTAAATGAAACCGTCGGGACCGAACGTCGGATGATTGGCTCGAAGCTGAGAATTCTCCTGACTGAACCCCTGAAACCATGTTTCCCTGAATTCGGCTTTTCCATCTCCATCACGGTCGGCGAAGAAAGTGATCTCACCGGCCAGTGTGACAATGATGCCGTCTTTCCACGGCAAGACTCCCGTGGCGAACAATAACTCGTCAACAAATACTGTCGCTGTTTCGTAGCGGCCGTCATGGTTGTGATCGAACAATCGCTTGATTCGCGATTTGGGTTTTTCCTGACTGCCAGGTTTGGGGCCGTAAGGATAATCTCGCATTTCGACGACCCACATCGAACCGTCTGCGCCGAACGCGATGGCCACCGGATCGATCACTTCAGGCTCACCCGCGACAAGTTCCACTTTCAGTTCGGACGATGCCAGCACGAACGATTTCAAAGCGTCATCGGTGGAAAGCGGACTTTTCACAGCAGGCGGATCTGCCGCGTCCAGAATTTTTGACCCGGAAATCAACACGAGAATTGCTGCGAACGTCCCCTGAATGCCAACAGAAGTCACCAAACACTGACGGCAGAACATCAGTCTGATCAACGTCAAAGGCCAGTTCTTAAACAGAACTTTTCGTTCGCAGCGCATTTCGGCTGAATCTCCGAGTGAAAGTCTTTTTCTGGATCTTTCATATAATAAGCTGAATTCTCGCCCAATCCCACCAAGCAAGACAGAAACAGGCCCGAGAAAACCCGCCGCGACTACTGAGCAGTCTCGTCTTTGACCGATTTGTCCTTGCTGGTGAGCCGCAATTCTTCGCCCTTCAGCAGTCGGCTGATGTTGCTCCGATGCTGCACGATGATCAACAGTGGGACCATCAGGGCGAAGACCCCCTGACTCCACTTCGCCTCCGAAAATGGGTTTGGCATCGAACGGGCGAGCTCAAATGTCCCGAAACCGATTGCGGCGAGCATGGAGCTGACTGAAACAAACCGCCAGACGGCAAGCGAACTAAAAAACGTCACCGCCGCCACCAGCAAACCCCAGGGACTGAGAATCGCCAGGACCCCCAGCGACGTGGCAACCCCTTTTCCGCCACGAAATCCCAGCCAGCAAGGGAACATATGACCGATGATGGTGGAAACCCCCGCCAGAACCGTGGCATGAGCCAACCATGGACTTTCCGAACCAAAAAACTGCTGAGGGAGCAAAGCAACCGGCAACAAGCCCTTCAAGGCATCCAGGATCAGGCAGAGGATTCCCCATTTCTTACCCAGGACGCGGCCGGCATTGGTTGCTCCAATGTTACCACTACCGAGCTGACGAAGATCGACCCCTTTGACCACCGTTCCGATGATGTAGCCAAACGGAATCGAACCTGCCAGGTAACTGGCTATTGCCAGGAGAATCGCGTTGACCAACATACCAACAGAATCCTGTCACAAACGAAAAAAAAAGCGGACCAATCAGAATTGCGAGAGTCTGATTAGCACACGACAACTTCGCAACGCGAAACGAAAGGCAATTCCAGCGAAGAGCGAAAATTCTGTAGCGATGAAACCCGGATGAAACATTTAATTCACGAAAAAAGCTGTGACTCCGGGACCGTGGCCGACGCCGCTAGCGTCGGAAGCACCATTCACGAAGGCACTACTCAAGGCGCAGCCTTCGATCAGCACGTGGGCCAGCGCGAAAGTTTTGACCAAACCCCGAACAAAAACGCAACCCCACCTCCCCTGCGGAGGTGGTTAACGTCCCTTTGTCCCAGGGGATTGAATTGCATCGAGACCGTGTATTGGGTTTGGGTCGAATTTGAATTTGGATTTCGGTCGCGACGAACGGCGTCGGATTGCTGGTGCAAAAGCCCGTTAACCACTGCCGCAGGGGCAATGTGGTTTCGTTGAGGGGCGCCTTCGGCTTCCGTTGGGTGGCTTGGACTTGCTGGAAATTGGATCGTGCCGCAATGATTGACGAACGGGGATTTGATGCGAAAGTTGACAGTCGCGGATTTTCATTTGTTCTTACGACCGCAAGAAATATTATATGAAAAGCGTAGCCCATAGCCGTCGTCTGTACATTGCCGTATTCGTCTGTAGTATCGCGTCGGCCGACGTGGCTCTTGCGGCTGATCGTACTTCGGGCAACGCCAAGCCCGATGAACATTGGGCTTGGCAGGCGGTTCGTTCTTCGTCGAATCATGGAAAGCTCGCCAGGGCGGAATCTGGTGGAAATCTCATCGACGGGTTCCTGCAACAACGGCTGGCCGCTTCCAATCTGACGATGTCGCCTGAAGCGGATCGTCGGACTTTGATCCGACGACTGATGTTCGATTTACATGGGCTTCCACCTTCGCCTGAACAGGTCGAAGCCTTTATCAACGACAGAGATCCGAAGGCGTATGAAAACCTGGTCGATCGGTTGCTGCAATCCCCTCATTATGGCGAACGCTGGGCTCGACATTGGCTCGACATCGCCCATTACGCCGACACTCACGGATTCGAACGTGATCAGCGGCGGGATAATGCGTGGCGCTATCGCGACTGGGTGATCCGGGCTTTGAATGCCGATCAGCCTTACGACGAGTTTCTGCGAGATCAGATTGCTGGAGATGTCCTGCGTCCCGACGACCCCAACGCCGTGATTGCCACAGGATTCCTGGCGGCCGGACCATGGGATTTTGTGGGACAGGCGGAAACTAAGAGCGAAGTTTTAAAGCGAGCGGCTCGGGCTGATGATCTCGATGACATTGTCACTCAAGTCATGACAGCAACCTGTGGCGTCACGATCAATTGTGCCCGTTGTCATGATCATAAACTCGATCCGATCACGCAAAAAGAATACTACGCGCTGTGGGCGGTCTTCGCCGGTGTCAAACGAGGCGAGCGTGAAATCAGTCCCGCCGAAATTCGGGAGCTTGCCGATCAAAAACAACGATTTCAGGCTGAACTGCAAAACCTTTGCGATGAACTGGCCCGTCGTTCAGGCCGTTACGTTCACCTGGCCGATATCGTTGGTGGCGGTAACGGACGAGGGACGGGAACTCGTGATGCAGGAATCGATCCGATCACCGGAAAGCCGAAGACGCCAAAGCGAGGTTTTCTGGAAGGGGCGAAAACCAATACATTCGCGAAATCATCCGTCCCTTTCGTTGATGGAGTTGTCATCCCGGACGCCAGCGAAGAGGGGACGCCAATCTC